>NZ_JAKCMV010000029.1 GCF_021440515.1 Enterobacter asburiae
CGGCGGCGGCGTGGGGATGGGCTTCTCCCAGCACGCCGGGATGGTCATCGTCTGCGACGGAACCGACGAGGCGGCGGCGCGTATCGCCCGCGTGCTTCACAACGACCCGGCCACCGGCGTGATGCGCCATGCGGATGCGGGCTATGGCATTGCCATTGATTGCGCCAAAGAGCAGGGGCTAAACCTGCCGATGATCCCTGCCACACAAGGAAAGCTTTGATGAACGCTCTGACACTGACTCCCGGCTCGCTGACCCTGAAACAACTGCGTACAATCTGGCGCCAGCCGGTGGCGCTCACGCTGGATGAAAGCGCCCACGCGGCGATTAACGACAGCGTAGCCTGCGTCGAGGCCATCGTGGCCGAAGGGCGCACCGCCTACGGCATTAACACCGGGTTTGGCCTGCTGGCGCAGACCCGCATCGCGACAGAGGATCTGGAAAATCTACAGCGCTCGCTGGTGCTCTCCCACGCGGCGGGCGTCGGTCAGCCGCTGGACGATGAGATTGTCCGCCTGATGATGGTGCTTAAGATCAACAGCCTGGCGCGCGGCTTCTCGGGCATTCGTCTGAGCGTGATTCAGGCGCTGATGGCGCTGGTGAATGCAGAGGTTTATCCGTGGATCCCGGCGAAAGGCTCCGTGGGCGCGTCCGGCGACCTGGCACCGCTGGCGCATATGTCGCTGCTGCTGCTCGGGGAAGGGAAGGCGCGCTGGCAGGGCGAGTGGCTGCATGCGAAAGAGGCGCTGAAAAAAGCCGGGCTGGAGCCGATTACCCTGGCGGCGAAAGAGGGGCTGGCGCTACTGAACGGCACCCAGGCGTCGACCGCCTTTGCCCTGCGAGGATTGTTTGAGGCGGAAGATCTGTTCGCCTCGGCGGTGGTGTGCGGCGCGCTGACCACCGAAGCGGTGCTCGGCTCGCGCCGTCCGTTCGGCGCGCGCATTCACGAGGTACGCGGCCAGCGCGGGCAGATTGACGCCGCCGCGATGTTTCGCCATCTGCTGACCGATTCCAGCGAAATTTCGGATTCGCATCACAACTGCGACAAGGTGCAGGACCCGTATTCCCTGCGCTGCCAGCCGCAGGTGATGGGAGCCTGTCTGACGCAGCTGCGCCAGGCGGCCGAGGTGCTGCTGGTGGAGGCAAACGCGGTATCCGATAATCCGCTGGTCTTTGCCCAGGAGAACGAGGTGGTCTCCGGCGGGAACTTCCACGCCGAACCGGTGGCGATGGCGGCGGATAATATCGCGCTGGCGATTGCCGAAGTCGGCGCGTTGTCCGAGCGGCGTATCGCGCTGATGATGGATAAACATATGTCCCAGCTGCCGCCGTTCCTGGTGCGCAACGGCGGGGTTAACTCGGGCTTTATGATTGCCCAGGTCACGGCGGCGGCGCTGGCGAGCGAGAACAAAGCCCTGTCGCACCCGCACAGCGTGGACAGCCTGCCAACCTCGGCTAATCAGGAAGATCACGTTTCGATGGCCCCGGCGGCCGGACGCCGACTGTGGGAGATGGCTTCCAACACGCGCGGCGTGCTGGCGGTCGAGTGGCTGGCGGCCTGTCAGGGGATCGATCTGCGCGAAGGGTTAACCTCCAGCCCGCTGCTGGAGCAGGCGCGTCATGCGTTGCGCGAGCACGTCACCCATTACGACGACGATCGGTTCTTCGCGCCGGACATTGATAAGGCGATCCAGCTTCTGGATGAAGGACGGCTGGTGGGGTTGTTGCCGCCGGTGCTGTGATTTTTTTGCCCTCACCCTAACCCTCTCCCACAGGGAGAGGGGATAGTTAGGTTTTCTCCCTCTCCCTGTGGGAGAGGGCCGGGGTGAGGGCATCAGCCCGCACTATTATGAATACATCGCCGTTATCGACGCGCTGCCAAGCGTGTGGAAATGCACGTTAAAGCCCACCATCGCGCCGCTCGCGCCTTCGTCCACCTCAATCTTGTCCACGTCCAGCGCGTGTACCGTGAAGATATAGCGGTGCGTTTCCCCTTTTGGCGGCGCCGCGCCGCCGTAGCCCGCTTTGCCGAAATCGGTACGCGTCTGCACGGCACCTTCCGGCAGCGCAACCAGATCCGAGCCGGAGCCTTGCGGCAGCACGCGCGTGTCGGCGGGCAGGTTGGCGACAATCCAGTGCCACCAGCCGGAGCCGGTCGGGGCGTCCGGGTCGTAGCAGGTCACGACGAAGCTTTTGGTGCCAGCGGGCACCTCGTCCCAGGCCAGGTGCGGAGAGATATTATCCCCCTGATAGCCCATGCCGTTGAAAACGTGGCGCTCGGGGAGTTTTTCGCCGTCGCGCAGATCTTTACTGATGATTTTCATACGGTTTACCCTCGTTATTCACTCGTTCAGAAAGTGTAACGCATGGGGTTAAATCGCGAAATGCGCGGGAATGTTAACGGCTGTAACCACCGCATCCGTTAATTTACGCAGCTGCTCCGGGGTAATGACGTACGGCGGCATCAGGTAGATAAGCTTGCCGAAAGGCCGCACCCAGACGCCGCGCCCCACGAAGAAGCGCTGGAGCGCCGCCATGTTCACCGGATGGGTGGTCTCAATCACGCCAATCGCACCCAGCACGCGCACGTCCGCCACGAACTCAGCATCAGCCGCCGCGCTCAGTTCCTGTTTAAGCTGCGCCTCGATGGCCGCCACCTGGGTTTGCCACTCGCCGCTTTCAAGGATCGCGAGGCTTTCGCTCGCCACCGCGCAGGCCAGCGGGTTGCCCATAAAGGTTGGGCCGTGCATAAAGCAGCCCGCGTCGCCGTCGCTGATAGTATCGGCGACGCGGCGGGTGGTGAGGGTTGCGGAGAGCGTCATGGTGCCGCCGGTCAGCGCTTTGCCCAGACAGAGAATGTCCGGCGCGATATCCGCGTGCTCGCAGGCAAACAGCCTGCCGGTGCGGCCAAATCCGGTGGCGATCTCGTCGGCAATCAGCAAAATCCCTTCCCGATCGCACATCTTCCGGATGCGCTTCAGCCACTCCGGGTGATACATGCGCATTCCGCCCGCGCCCTGAACAATCGGCTCAAGAATAACGGCGGCGATCTCGTGGCGATGCGCCGCCATCAGGCGCGCAAAGCCCACCATGTCCATCTCGTTCCACTCGCCGTCGAAGCGGCTCTGCGGCGCAGGCGCAAACAGATTCTCCGGCAGATAGCCCTTCCACAGGCTGTGCATGGAGTTGTCCGGATCGCACACCGACATCGCGCCAAAGGTATCCCCGTGATAGCCGTTGCGGAAGGTGAGGAACCGCTGGCGCGGCTCGCCCTTCGCGTGCCAGTACTGCAACGCCATTTTCATCGCCACCTCAACGGCCACCGAGCCGGAATCCGCGAGGAAAACGCACTCCAGCGGCTGGGGCGTCATGGCGACCAGACGACGGCACAGGTCAACCGCAGGCTGATGGGTGATCCCGCCAAACATCACGTGCGACATCTGGTCAATCTGCGCTTTCATCGCCGCGTTCAGGCGCGGATGGTTGTAGCCGTGGATCGCCGCCCACCAGGAGGACATGCCGTCGACCAGCGCCTCCCCGCTGGCGAGATGCAGCTCGCAGCCGTGAGCGGAGGCCACCGGATAGACCGGCAGAGGGTGGGTGGTGGAGGTGTAAGGGTGCCAGATATGCTGTCTGTCGAAGGCGAGATCGTCCGGGGTCATAATCGACTTGTAAACCATTTTGAAAACATTTAGGTTTACAAGTATAAACCGAACCGAGAATTAACAAAACCCTTTGGAGAAGCCCGATGGCTCACCACGCACGCTGGACGATGTCGCAAGTCACTGAATTATTCAACAAACCCTTCCTGGAGCTGATGTTTGAAGCGCAGCAGGTGCATCGTCAGCACTTCGATCCGCGCCACGTTCAGGTCAGCACGCTGCTGTCGATCAAGACCGGGGCCTGCCCCGAAGATTGCAAATACTGCCCGCAGAGCGCGCGCTATAAAACCGGCCTTGAAGCCGAGCGTTTGATGGAGGTGGAGCAGGTGCTCGACTCCGCGCGTAAGGCCAAAAACGCCGGGTCGACCCGCTTCTGCATGGGCGCGGCGTGGAAAAACCCGCACGATCGCGACATGCCCTATCTGGAGCAGATGGTTAAAGGCGTGAAGGAGATGGGGCTGGAAGCCTGTATGACCCTCGGGACGCTCAATGAGCATCAGGCGCAGCGCCTGTCGGCGGCGGGACTGGACTATTACAACCACAACCTCGACACCTCGCCGGAGTTTTACGGCAACATCATCACCACCCGCACCTATCAGGAGCGTCTGGACACGCTCGATAAGGTGCGGGACGCCGGGATCAAAGTCTGCTCGGGCGGCATTGTTGGCCTGGGGGAAACGGTGAAAGACCGCGCGGGGCTGCTGCTCCAGCTGGCGAACCTGCCGACGCCGCCGGAAAGCGTGCCGATCAACATGCTGGTGAAGGTGAAAGGCACGCCGATGGCGGACAACGACGACGTGGATCCGTTTGACTTCATCCGCACCATCGCCGTGGCGCGCATCATGATGCCAACCTCGTTTGTGCGCCTCTCCGCAGGCCGCGAGCAGATGAGCGAACAGACGCAGGCGATGTGCTTTATGGCCGGGGCCAACTCCATCTTCTACGGCTGCAAGCTGCTGACCACCCCGAACCCGGAAGAGGACAAAGACGTTCAGCTGTTCCGCAAGCTGGGGCTAAACCCGCACCAGACCGAGGTGCTGACGGGCGATAACGAGCAACAGCAGCAGCTTGAACAGCAGATTTTCAACGCCGACACCGACCAGTTCTACAACGCGGCAGCCTTATGACCTGGCAGCAGCGCATCCATAACGCGCTGGAGGAACGCCGGGCGGCGGACGCTTTTCGCGTGCGCACCGTGGTGGAGAACGGCGCAGGCCGTTTTCTCACCCGCGACGGTCGGCGGTTCTGCAACTTTTCCAGCAACGATTATCTTGGCCTGAGCCAGCACCCGCAGATTGTGCGTGCCTGGCAGCAGGGCGCTGAACGCTACGGCGCGGGCAGCGGCGGGTCGGGCCACGTCAGCGGCTACACCACGGCGCATCAGGCGCTGGAGGAGCAGCTTGCCGACTGGCTGGGCTATCCGCGCGCGCTGCTGTTTATCTCCGGCTTTGCCGCCAATCAGGCGGTCATTACGGCGCTGGTGGGCAAAGATGACCGGATTGTGGCCGACCGTTTAAGCCACGCCTCCCTGCTGGAGGCGGCAAACCTCAGCCCGGCGCAGCTGCGGCGCTTTGCCCATAACGACGCCCGCCAGCTTGCCTCACTGCTTGATAAACCCTGCGCAGGGCAGCAGCTAGCGGTGACGGAGGGGGTGTTCAGCATGGACGGCGACAGCGCGCCGCTCGCGCAACTCCAGGCCACGGCTGCGCAGAAAAACGCGTGGCTGCTGGTGGACGATGCCCATGGTATCGGTGTGGTCGGTGACAAGGGGCGCGGCAGCGCCTGGCAGCAGGGCGTAAAGCCCGAACTGCTGGTCGTCACCTTCGGCAAAGGATTTGGCGTCAGCGGGGCGGCGGTGTTGTGCAGCGAACCGGTCGCCGATTACCTGCTGCAATTCGCGCGACACCTGATTTACAGCACCAGTATGCCTCCGGCGCAGGCCGTGGCGTTGTCCGCCTCGCTGGCGGTCATTCGCAGTGACGACGGGGCGCAGCGCCGCGCTCGGTTAGCCGAGCGCATCGGGCGTTTCCGTCAGGGGCTGAGCGCGCTGCCGTTCCAGACCACCGATTCGCAGAGCGCGATCCAGCCGGTTATCGTCGGTGATAACGCCCGGGCGCTGCGTCTGGCGCAGGCGTTACGCGAGCGGGGCATGTGGGTTACGGCGATCCGTCCACCCACGGTGCCGCCGGGCACGGCGCGTCTGCGCCTGACGCTCACGGCGGCGCACGAAACAGACGATATTGATACGCTGCTGGAGGCGCTGCATGTCGCCAGTCAATAAACGCGCCGTCGCCGCCGCTTTCGGCCGCGCCGCGCAGCGGTATTCTCAGCACGACGCGCTGCAACGTCAGAGCGCCAGCGGCCTGCGGGCGACCCTCGGCGAAGGCCATTTCCCGCAGGTGCTGGACGCGGGATGCGGGCCGGGCGGCAACAGCCGCGACTGGCGCGAGGCCGGAAGCTGCGTGACGGCGCTCGATCTCTCGCCGCAGATGCTGGACGAAGCGCGCCAGCAGCAGTCGGCGGATCGCTATCTGGTGGCGGATATCGAGGCCATACCGCTGGCGGACGCGCAGTTTGATCTGGTCTGGAGCCATCTTGCGGTGCAGTGGTGCAGCAGCCTGCCGCAGGCGTTAGGCGAGCTGTACCGCGTCACGCGCCCCGGCGGGAAGGTTGCTTTTACCACGCTGCTGGAAAGCTCCCTGCCGGAGCTCAATCAGGCGTGGCAGGCGGTAGACGCCCGGGCGCACGCCAACCGTTTTCTCTCGCAGGAGGCGGTGCTTCAGGCGCTGCGCGGCTGGCGTTATCGCTACAGGGTGCAGACCATCACCTTTGCCTTCGACGACGCGCTCAGCGCCATGCGATCGCTTAAGGGCATCGGCGCCACGCATCTGCATTCCGGGCGCGACAACAAGCCGCTGACGCGCGGCGAGTTGCAGCGTCTGGAGATGGCCTGGCCGCAGCAGGAGGGAGCGTTCACGCTCTCTTATCAACTTTTTCATGGGATTATAGAACGTGACTGAACGTTATTTTGTGACCGGCACGGATACCGAAGTGGGTAAAACCGTCGCCAGCGCCGCGCTGCTTCAGGCGGCGAATCTGAAGGGATACCGCACCGCAGGCTACAAGCCCGTTGCCTCCGGCAGCGAGATGACGCCCGACGGGCTGCGCAATACCGACGCCCTGGCGCTACAGCGCCACAGCAGCCTGGCGCTGAGCTACGACGAGGTTAATCCGTATACCTTCGCCGAGCCGACCTCGCCGCATATCGTCAGCGCGGACGAAGGGCGCGATATCGATTTTGCCGTGCTGTCCGGCGGCCTGCGCGCGCTGGAGCAGCAGGCCGAGTGGGTGCTGGTCGAGGGGGCGGGCGGCTGGTTTACGCCGCTTTCAGAAAGCCAGACCTTCGCCGACTGGGTGCAGGCGGAGCAGCTTCCGGTCATTCTGGTGGTGGGCGTTAAGCTCGGCTGCATCAACCACGCGATGCTCACCGCGCAGGCCGTCCGGCAGGCCGGACTGCGGCTGGCGGGCTGGGTGGCGAACGACGTTACGCCGCCCGGCAGGCGTCATCAGGAGTATCTGGTAACGCTTAAACGCCTGCTCCCCGCGCCGTTCCTCGGTGAAATTCCGTGGCTTGCGGACGGGGCAGAAAACGCCGACACCGGGCGGTATCTCGATCTCAGCGCCTTGCCTCACGCGTCATCCAGTGGGCAATAAGCTCATCGTTAAGCTCGTTAACGTGGCCCTGCGCCACGTTACGCCCGCGATAAAGCAGACAGAAGCGGTCAGCCACCCGGCGAATAAACGACAGCTGCTGCTCTGCCAGTAACACCGTCATCCCCAGCTCCTGACTCAGCCGCACCAGCAGCTGCCCTAACTTCTGGGCGAAACTCGGCTCCGCGCCGTGCATCGGCTCATCCAGAATCAACACGCGTGGGCGATTCACCAGCGCATTGGCGAGCGCCAGCTGGTACTGCACATCAGGCGTCAGCCCATTAGCACGCTGCTGGCGCAGGGGATAAAGCTGCGGGAAAAGGTCAAAGATGTCGCCTGTGGCGCCGGCGTCGCGCTGCCCCGTTGCCCGCAGGGCGATATGCAGATTCTCTTCGATTGTCAGCTGCGAGAATATCCGCCTGTCCTGCGGCACGTAACCAATGCCGGGGATACGGGGCAGTTCCGGCGGCTGGTGCAGCAGGTCGCAGGGCGGTGCGCCCGCCTCGTGCCAGATGATGGTGCCGCTGTCGACGGGCACATTGCCGACGATGCAGTTCATCAGGGTGGTTTTCCCCATCCCCGGCAGTCCAATCACCCCGGTACACTGGCCTTGCGGAAAATCTAAATCCACGTTCCATAACGTATGTTGGCTTCCGTAGAACTGGTTCACTGCACGCAGACTCAACATCTTTCTCTCCTTAAAAATCGTTGTGGGCAAGGCTCGTTTTAGATACTGCAAAAGACCTGCCAGAAACACGAAGTTGATTAAAAAAGACCCTTTTTTAGGAATGCGCCTCGGGTTCAGGAGAGCGGTCGGAGAGCGTTGCACAGCGGCAGTGCTGACGGTGTCGGGTGGTGGTGCAACGGTAAAAATAGGCGAAATGTGATTAAGATCTCACCAAATGTTATCTGTGGTTCAACTGATTACCATCAAAAAAGAGCTATAAAAATTTTTTGTTAACCCGCCGCTGGGAAAAACCGGGAATCGCCCGAGTGGCGGTCCATACGGGCTGGAAGCAGTTATCCACTATTCCTGTGGATAACCATGTGTATGAGAGTTAGAAAACACGCGAAAAGCGAGAGAATACGCGGGTTACGCCTGAATTGGTGCGAAACGCGGCTTTAGGAAATATCTGTTAAAAATTAACTGGTTAAATAAAAGCAATTAGCGTAATGAAAGTGTCACCTGTTCCCGGGAATCTGACTTTACATCCCTTGACAAATGTTAAAAAAGAAAAAGTTCTGGGGATAACCGGGTCAGGGCAGCGTTTTATCTTGTCACAGTTCAAATTTTATCCCCGATCCCGCTAATCATTCGAACGCTACTCCATAAAGCCCGACATGCTACTGGTTTTTCATCCAGTATTAATTACTGGCAATCCTGGCAACTGCGAGTAAAATTACAGACCTGCCGCTAATAACGTCATCAGGTCATCGCCCATGAGTAAACCGTTTAAACTAAATTCTGCTTTCCGTCCGTCGGGCGACCAGCCTGAGGCGATTCGTCGTCTGAAAGAGGGGCTGGAAGACGGTCTTGCACATCAGACCCTGCTGGGTGTGACCGGCTCCGGTAAAACCTTTACCGTGGCAAACGTCATTGCGGATCTGCAACGCCCTACGATGGTGCTGGCACCCAACAAAACCCTCGCCGCGCAGCTGTACGGCGAGATGAAAGAGTTCTTCCCGGACAACGCGGTGGAGTATTTCGTTTCCTACTACGATTACTACCAGCCGGAAGCCTACGTCCCAAGCTCCGACACCTTTATCGAAAAGGATGCGTCGGTGAACGAACATATTGAGCAGATGCGACTGTCGGCCACCAAAGCGCTGCTGGAGCGGCGCGACGTGGTTGTGGTGGCGTCGGTGTCGGCTATTTACGGTCTGGGCGATCCGGATCTCTATCTGAAGATGATGCTGCACCTGACGCAGGGGATGATCATCGATCAGCGCGCCATTCTGCGCCGTCTTGCCGAGCTGCAATACACCCGTAACGATCAGGCGTTCCAGCGCGGGACTTTCCGCGTGCGCGGCGAAGTGATCGACATCTTCCCGGCGGAATCAGACGATATGGCGCTGCGCGTGGAGCTGTTTGACGAAGAGGTTGAGCGCCTGTCGCTGTTTGACCCGCTCACCGGCCACGTTGAATCGACCATTCAGCGCTTCACCGTCTATCCGAAAACCCACTACGTAACGCCGCGCGAGCGCATCGTGCAGGCGATGGAAGAGATCAAAGTCGAGCTGGCCGACCGGCGTAAAGTGTTGCTGGCGAATAACAAGCTGCTTGAAGAGCAGCGCATCAGCCAGCGTACCCAGTTTGACCTGGAGATGATGAACGAGCTGGGCTACTGCTCAGGCGTGGAAAACTACTCCCGCTACCTGTCCGGTCGCGGGCCGGGCGAGGCGCCACCAACGCTGTTTGACTACCTTCCGGCAGACGGCCTGCTGGTGGTGGACGAATCCCACGTCACCATTCCGCAGATCGGCGGGATGTACCGCGGCGACCGCGCCCGTAAAGAGACTCTGGTGGAGTATGGCTTCCGCCTGCCGTCGGCGCTCGATAACCGTCCGCTGAAGTTTGAAGAGTTTGAAGCGCTGGCCCCACAGACCATCTACGTATCGGCCACGCCGGGCAACTACGAGCTGGAAAAATCCGGTGACGAAGTGGTGGATCAGGTGGTGCGTCCGACGGGCCTGCTCGACCCGATTATCGAAGTGCGCCCGGTGGCGACGCAGGTCGACGATCTGCTGTCGGAGATCCGCGCCCGCTCCGCCATCAATGAGCGCGTGTTGGTGACGACGCTGACCAAGCGCATGGCCGAAGATTTGACCGAATACCTGGAAGAGCACGGCGAGAAGGTGCGTTACCTGCACTCGGATATCGACACCGTCGAGCGCATGGAGATCATCCGCGATTTGCGCCTGGGCGAGTTTGACGTGCTGGTGGGTATCAACCTCCTGCGAGAGGGTCTGGACATGCCTGAGGTGTCGCTGGTGGCGATTCTGGACGCCGATAAAGAGGGCTTCCTGCGTTCCGAGCGATCGCTTATCCAGACCATCGGTCGCGCCGCGCGAAACGTCAACGGGAAGGCGATCCTCTACGGGGACAAAATCACCCCGTCAATGGCGAAAGCGATTGGCGAAACCGAGCGTCGCCGCGAGAAGCAGCAGGCCTACAACGAAGAGCACGGCATCACGCCGCAGGGTCTGAACAAGAAGGTGGTGGATATTCTGGCGCTGGGCCAGAACATTGCGAAGACCAAGTCGAAAGGGCGCGGCAAAGCGCGTGCCGTGGTGGAAGAAGATACCGTCGCGCTGACCCCGAAAGCGTTGCAGCAGAAGATCCACGAGCTGGAAGGGCAGATGATGCAGCACGCGCAAAACCTCGAATTCGAAGAGGCGGCGCAGATCCGCGACCAGCTGCATCAGTTACGGGATTTGTTTATTGCGGCGTCATAGGTTTTTTTCTCCCTCTCCCTGTGGGAGAGGGTTGGGGTGAGGGCATCAGGCCGCACAAAACGACCTTATCCCAGCGCCTGTATCGCCTTCTCCAGCGCCTCGCGCAAAAGATGGCGGTCATGACGATACTGAATATCGCTCGCTTCCAGCGGCTCCTGCACCACGATACGTGCGCCTATTCCTGACACGTCTGCCTTTGGCCCAACCACCACGGCATCGATAACCCGCTTCCCGACGTACTGCTCCATCATATTGAGCTTATCCGCCAGCGACAGGTTCGCCGCCGCCGGGCTGAGTTCGCGCCCCAGATTGCCGATATAGACCATCGGAGCAGGGGTTCTGCGCAGCGCCTGCGCCAGCTCTTTTACCAGCAGGCCGGGCATCAGGCTGGTATAAAAACTGCCGGGGCCAATCAAAATCACATCCGCTTCGCTGATGGCGTCGATCGCTTCCCGCGTGGCCGGGACGCTCGGGTAAATCATCAGCTCTTTCGGCGGGAGCGTCAGCTGGTCGATATTTACCTCGCCGTAAACTTCATGCCCTTCCGTATCAATGGCCATCAGGTCAACCGGATGTTCGGACATCGGGATCAGGAACGCGTCCACTTTCAGCAGGTTTCGAATTAAATTGATCGCCTCTAACGGCCGCACGCTCAGGTGATCGAGCGCCTTTAGCATCAGATTTCCGAGGTTATGCCCGGAAAGCTCGCCGTTACCGCCAAAACGATACTCAAACATCGCCGAAGCGACGCTTGGCTCCGTAATTAACTGGTTCAGACAGTTGCGCATATCACCCCACGCGATGCCCCCTTCCGAACGACGAATACGCCCGGTAGAGCCGCCGTTATCGGTGGTGGTGACGATCCCGGTTAGCCTGGAACCGAGCGAAGAGAGCGAAGACATCACCCGTCCCAGGCCATGACCGCCGCCAATGGCAACAACCCGGTCGAGATCCGCAAAAGTGCGATTGCGCATACCTATTCCTTATCACGATTTATCTGCGTCACAGTACCCTAACTACCCCTAAAAGACGATGCCTCACCCGGTCCAAAATGACGTATATCAATGCGAAAGACCCATTTTTGCGTATTCTGTAGCGAAAATGCACGAACAGGTCGTTATGTAGTTAATTATATAGCGAAACCGAGAATGGCGAAGTGGGGATTTCCGCGCTACTATCGCCATAACCACGTTTTCAATTTCGAAAACATACACTCTAGCCTTTGTGCCTGTGTCGAAAGATATGGCGCTCTGGCCGTGGCGGATTTGCCACCAGGGTACAGAAAGAAATGACTGTGCCTCCCGTATCTGGAAAGGTGTACATGGCTTCACAACTCACTGATGCATTCGCGCGTAAGTTTTTCTACCTGCGTCTGTCGATTACCGATGTGTGCAATTTCCGTTGCACCTACTGTCTGCCCGATGGCTATAAACCCGGCAGCACTACCAATAACGGCTTCCTCTCCGTGGATGAAGTGCGCCGTGTCACGCGTGCGTTCTCAGAACTCGGCACCGAAAAAATCCGTCTGACCGGGGGCGAACCCTCTCTGCGTCGCGACTTCCCCGACATCATTGCCGCCGTGCGCGAAAATGACCGTATCCGTCAGATTGCGGTCACCACTAACGGATACCGCATGGCGCGCGACGTGGCGAACTGGCGCGACGCGGGGCTGACGGCGATTAACGTCAGCGTCGATAGCCTCGACGCCCGTCAGTTCCACGCCATCACCGGCCAGGACAAGTTCCGCCAGGTGATGGACGGCATCGACGCCGCGTTTACCGCCGGCTTCGACAAGGTCAAAGTCAATACGGTCCTGATGCGCGATGTGAATCATCATCAGCTGGACACCTTCCTGGCGTGGATCAAACCGCGCCGCATTCAACTGCGTTTTATTGAGCTGATGGAAACGGGCGAGGGCAGCGACCTGTTCCGCCGCCATCATATCTCCGGCATGGTGCTGCGCGACGAGCTGCTTAAACGCGGCTGGATCCACCAGATCCGCCAGCGCAGCGACGGCCCGGCACAGGTCTTTTGTCACCCGGATTACGAAGGGGAAATCGGGCTGATCATGCCTTACGAGAAAGACTTCTGCGCCAGCTGTAACCGCCTGCGCGTGTCGTCCGTCGGCAAGCTGCATTTGTGCCTGTTCGGCGACGGCGGCGTCGATCTTCGTGATTTGCTGGCAGACGATGCTCAACAGGACGCGCTTGAGGCGCGGATTTCCGAGGCGCTGACGCACAAAAAGCAGACCCACTTCCTGCATCAGGGCAACACCGGAATTACTCAAAACCTGTCATACATTGGCGGGTAACCAGTCTTAAGAAGGAACCAGAAGATGAGTCAGGTAAGCGCCGAGTTTATCCCAACCCGTATTGCCATTCTTACCGTGTCCGACCGCCGTGGTGAAGAGGATGATACCTCCGGTCACTGGCTGCGCGACGCGGCAACCGAGGCCGGGCATCAGATTATCGATAAGGCGATTGTGAAAGAGAACCGCTACGCCATTCGCGCTGAGGTTTCCCGCTGGATCGCGAGCGACGATGTGCAGGTGGTGCTCATCACCGGCGGCACCGGTTTTACCGCAGGCGATCAGGCCCCTGAAGCGCTGCTGCCGCTGTTTGACCGCGAAGTCGAAGGGTTTGGTGAAGTGTTCCGGATGCTCTCGTTTGAAGAGATTGGCACCTCTACGTTGCAGTCGCGTGCCGTGGCGGGGGTGGCAAACCACACCCTGATTTTCGCCATGCCGGGGTCGACTAAAGCCTGTCGCACCGCGTGGGAAAACATTATCGCCCCGCAGCTCGATGCCCGTACCCGTCCGTGTAATTTCCATCCTCATTTAAAGAAGTAAGCTATGTCGCAACTGACCCACATTAACGCCGCTGGCGAAGCGCATATGGTGGATGTCTCCGCCAAAGCGGAAACGGTGCGTGAAGCGCGCGCTGAAGCCTTTGTTACCATGCTGCCGGAAACGCTGGCGATGATTATCGACGGCAGCCACCACAAGGGCGACGTGTTTGCCACCGCCCGCATCGCCGGGATCCAGGCGGCGAAACGCACCTGGGACTTAATTCCGTTGTGCCACCCGCTGATGCTGAGCAAAGTTGAGGTAAACCTTCAGGCGCAGCCGGAGCACAACCGCGTGCGCATCGAATCCCTCTGCCGCTTAACCGGTAAGACCGGCGTAGAGATGGAAGCGCTGACGGCAGCCTCCGTGGCGGCGCTGACCATCTACGACATGTGCAAAGCCGTACAAAAAGACATGGTGATTGGCCCGCTGCGCCTGCTGGCGAAAAGCGGCGGCAAGTCGGGCGATTTTAAGGTGGACAGCAATGATTAAGGTGCTCTTTTTTGCCCAGGTCCGTGAGCTGGTGAATACCGACAGCCTGACGCTGGAGATCCCCTTCGAGAACGTTGCCGCTCTGCGCGCGCATCTGGCAGGGCAGGGCGACCGCTGGGCGCTGGCGCTGGACGAAGGAAAGCTGCTGGCGGCGGTGAATCAGACCCTGGTGGACTTTTCCCATCCGCTGACATCAGGCGATGAAGTCGCCTTCTTCCCGCCGGTCACAGGGGGTTGAGATGGCTGATACACGCATCGTAGTAAGTCCTGGCCGCTTTAGCGTGGGGACGGAATACGGCTGGCTCGCAGAGCGCGACGAAGACGGCGCGGTGGTGACCTTTACCGGAAAGGTCCGAAATCATAACCTGGGCGACAGCGTGAAGGCGCTGACCCTGGAGCATTATCCGGGCATGACCGAAAAATCGCTTGATGAAATTGTCATTGAGGCGCGCAAACGCTGGCCGCTCGGGCGCGTGACCGTTATCCACCGCATCGGTGAAATGTGGCCTGGCGAGGAGATCGTCTTTGTCGGCGTCACCAGCGCCCACCGCGGCAGCGCCTTCGCGGCGGGGGAGTTCATCATGGATTACCTCAAAACCAAAGCGCCTTTCTGGAAACGCGAAGCAACTCCGGAAGGAGACCGTTGGGTGGAATCGCGCGACAGCGATAAACAGGCCGCCAGCCGTTGGTAACAGGTTTATATTGTTGTGTTAATCTTAACGGGTAAGTCCACTTAATCAGGAGTTAATCATGGACCGATTTCCGCGTTCAGATTCAATAGTGCAGCAGACCCGTTCCGGGCTGCAAACGTATATGGCTCAGGTGTACGGCTGGATGACAGTCGGCCTGCTGTTGACCGCGTTTATCGCGTGGTACGCCGCAAACACCCCTGACCTGATGATGTTTATCTTTTCCAGCAAAATCACCTTCTTCGGCCTGATCATCGCCCAGCTCGCGCTGGTGTTTGTGCTCTCCGGGCTGGTGCATAAGCTGAGCGCAGGGATGGCAACCACGCTGTTCATGCTCTACTCGGCGCTGACCGGGCTGACGCTCTCCAGCATCTTCATCGTCTACACCTACTCCTCCATCGCCAGTACCTTTGTGGTGACAGGCGGGATGTTCGGCGTGATGAGCCTGTACGGTTACACCACCAAACGCGATTTAAGCGGCCTCGGCAGCATGTTGTTCATGGGGCTGATTGGGATTGTGCTGGCGTCGCTGGTGAACCTGTGGCTGAAGAGTGAAGCGCTGATGTGGGCGGTGACCTATATCGGGGTGGTGGTGTTTGTTGGCCTGACGGCTTACGACACCCAGAAGCTGAAAAACATCGGCGAGCAGATCGACGTGCGCGACACTTCAACCCTGCGCAAGTACTCGATTCTGGGTGCGCTGACACTGTATCTGGACTTTATCAACCTGTTCCTGATGCTGCTGCGTATTTTCGGCAACCGTCGTTAGTTATTTCCCCTCCCCCTAACCCTCTCCCCATAGGGGAGAGGGAATTGCACGGTGCGGTCTTTTCTCCCTCTCCCTGTGGGAGAGGGCAGGGGTGAGGGCATCAGACCGCAGCGCTACCAGACTAAAATTATTTCGCCATTGCCTTCTCATTCTTCGCCCGCAGCTTTTTCGCCCGACTCTCCAGCACCAGATAACACACCGTTGCCAGCGCCAGCGGCAGGAAGTAATAGAGCATTCGATAGGCCAGCAGCGCCGCGATAATCGTCCCCTGGGAGACATGCTCACCGGCCAGCAGCGCGATAAACACCGCCTCCAGCACGCCGATCCCCGCCGGGATATGAACAATCACCCCGGCAATACTGCTCACCAGCAGCACCCCCAGCACGAAGAAGTAATTTACGTCTTCGCCGATCAGCATCCAGATTATCGCCCCCATCGCCATCCAGTTGGCGCTGGACACCACCATCTGCAACAGCGCGAACTTCCACGACGGCAGCACCAGCTTTTGCCCCTTGATGGTCATATGGCGACGTTTGGCGAAGGCGCAGGCCCACAGATAGACCGCGATAAGCAACAGCAGCACGATGCCAATAATGCGCAGCGTGGTTTCATCGATATACCAGTGCGCGGGCAGCTGCACCACGCCGATGGTGAAAATCACCCCGCCAAGCAAAATGTAGCCCAGCCAGTTGGTCGTGATGCTCAACGAGAAAATGCGGGTGATAGTCCCACTGGGCAGCCCCAGGCGTGAGTAAAGCCGGTAGCGCATCCCGATGCCGCCCACCCAGGTGCTCAGCGTCAGGTTAAAGGCGTAGCAAATAAACGACACCAGCATCACCTGACGTTTGGCGAGCTTATGCCCGCAGTAGGCGCGCCCCAGCAGGTCGTAGCAACCGTACATCAGATAGCTGACGATCACCAGCCCGACCGCCCCCAGCAGCACCGTCCGGTTGTAGTTGCGGATAACCTTCCACACCTCTTCCCAGTCGACCTTCTGGGCGTAAACCACCAGCAGCACCGCGACGGCGATAAAGAACAGCCAGGTAAGGATTTTCTTTGCCAGCCTCCAGCGAGGATGCGATTTGGACATCAGGGCTTCCCTCCGCTTTCCATTTCAACGCGGTCCTGGGTTTCCATTTCAGGCTGAACGGGCGGTTCTACCTGCGCCAGCTTCGGCGTGTGCGCGGGCAGCCAGCCGACCATCGCCGGGAAGTGGCGCAGGAAGTGGAACACCACCACCCCGATACCCAGATTCCACCAGGTCCGTTTCGGCACCATCGTTTCATCCACCCGCACGCAGTCGTTAACGATCAGCCCCTGAAGGTTGTCCCGCAGCGTCTGGTTAAACTTGCGATCGTGAATGATCAGGTTGGCCTCCAGATTCAGCGACAAACTCAGCGGATCGAGGTTGCTGGAGCCCACGGTCGCCCAGTGATCGTCCATCAGCGCCACCTTGCCGTGCAGAGGGCGACGACGGTATTCGTAAATCTGCACGCCGCCCTTCACCAGATAGTTATAGAGCAGGCGCGCGCCCACTTTGACTATCGGCATATCCGGCTCGCCCTGCACGATAAGCTTCACCCGCACGCCGCGCCGGGCGGCATTGCGCATCGCATGTAAAATGCGGTAGCCGGGGAAGAAATACGCGTTGGCGATAATCACCTCGCGCTTCGCGTTCGCCAGCATCTTCAGATAGTGACGCTCGATATCGTCCCGGTGCTCGCCGTTATCGCGCCAGACGAACAGCGCCTGCGCTTCGCCGGGCATCCGGTTCTCTTCCGGACGGTGGCGACGGCGCCACCAGCGGCGAACGGCCTCTTTGCCCGGCAGGTTTTCCAGCTCAAACAGCAAAATATCCTGCACTACCGGCCCTTCGATGCGGATCGCATAATCCTGCTTGGCCTCCGGGCCGTAGTCGGACATGTGTTCGGCGGAGTAGTTAATGCCGCCCACGAAGGCGATGGACTCGTCGATCACCACGATTTTGCGGTGCATCCGGCGAAAGAGGTTGGTGCGCATCCCGAACACGCGGGGGCCAGGATCGTAATAGCGGAACACCACCCCGGCGGCGGTCAGCTCGTTGACAAACTCGTCGCTGAGATCGGGGGAGCCGTAGCCGTCCAGCAGCACCTCGATGGTGATACCGCGCTGGGCGGCGCGCAGCAGCACGGCGTGTAATTGTTTACCTACATCATCTTCAAACCAGATAAAGGTTTCGAGAATCACTTTTTTTTGCGCATGGCTAATCGCGTCAAACACCGCCGGATAGTAGTTATCGCCGTTTTCCAGCAGCGTGATTTGATTGCCTTCCTGCCACGTACATTTCATAGATGGATCTCCGCGCTCAGCGGGGCATGGTCAGACAGATGTCGCCAGTTCATGAGGGCCAGCGCCGTCGGGCTGCTGGCGTGTGCGTTTTTGACATAAATACGGTCGAGGCGCAGCAGCGGGAAGCGCACCGGGAAGGTGCGCGCCGGCCTGCCGCGCGCGCGGGTGAAAATTTCCTCCAGCCCGGCTTTCTCCTTCAGCGGATGATTCGCCCGCTGCCGCCAGTCGTTGAAATCGCCCGCGACCACCACCGGCTCGCCGTCGGGCAGGGCGTTTGTCCACTGGGCCAGCATGTCCAGCTGCGCCTGGCGGTGTGCTTCACGCAGGCCGAGATGAACGCAGCCAACGTGGAGGGGAATATCGAGCTCCGGCGGGGCGATGCGGCAATAAAGAAGGCCGCGCTTTTCGCTGTCGCCCACCGACACGTCGCGATTCTCGTAATGTTCGATTGGAAAACGCGACAGCACCGCGTTGCCGTGATGGCCTTCTGGGTAGACGGCGTTGCGCCCGTAGGCGTAATCGCTCCACATGGTATCGGCGAGGAATTCGTAGTGCGGGGTGTCGGGCCAGTTTTCAAAATGCATCGGATGCACCTCGTGCGCGCCCATCACCTCTTGCAGGCAGACGATATCCGCGCTGACCGTGCGCACCGCGTCGCGCAGCTCCGGTAAAATGAAGCGGCGGTTAAATGCTGTGAAGCCTTTATGAATGTTTATCGTCAGCACTTTGAGTGAGAAATGCTGCGTTTTTTTGGTCATAAGCACCTTCCTGGGTCACTATCCCGATGAAAATAAAGTGTAGTAGGCGTCACAAAAAGATGCGTCGATACGGAATTTTCCGTAAAGTGCGGTAGTCTGAGTTAGCAGATAAAAATTCTTCAGGAGAGAAGCCATGAAGTGGCAACAACGCGTTCGTGTCGCAACAGGCCTAAGTTGCTGGCAGATAATGTTGCATTTACTGGTCGTGGCCGTACTGGTGATGGGCTGGATGAGCGGCACGCTGGTGCGTGTTGGTCTGGGATTATGCGTGGTTTACGGCGTGACCGTACTGGCAATGCTGTTTTTACAGCGCCACCACGAGGCGCGCTGGCGCGGGGTGGGTGACGTGCTCGAAGAGCTGACCACCACCTGGTATTTTGGTGCCGCCATGATTGTGCTCTGGCTGCTGTCGCGCGTGCTGCAAAACAACCTGCTGCTGGCCCTGGCCGGTCTGGCTATCCTCGCAGGGCCTGCGGTGGTTTCATTGCTCACCAAAGAGAAAAAGCTACGCAATGTTGCGTCTAAACATCGCGTAGGCCACTGATCCCGTCGTGGCCGCTATTGCCAGCAGCGGCCACAAGCTTCCCCAGATAATGTCCAGACTCGCATCCTTCAGATAAATTTGCTTGGTGATATCCGTGAAGTGCCGAATCGGGTTTATCCACGTCAGGTTTTGCAGCCACACCGGCATGTTCTCAACCGGGGACACGTAACCCGAGAGCAAAATCGCCGGCATCATAAAGACGAACACCCCAATAAACGCCTGCTGCTGCGTTGAGCAGAGCGCCGAAATCAGCAAACCAAAGCCCACCAGCGACAGCCCGTAAATCACCATCGTGAAGTAAAACAGCGCCAGCGATCCGGCAAACGGAATTTGATAGGCCCAGATCCCCACGCCGAGCACGATGCTGGCCTGGAAGGTGGCGACGATCAGCGCCGGAATGGCCTTGCCGACAAAAATCTGCCAGGTCGCCAGCGGCGAGACCAGCAGCTGATCCAGCGTCCCCTGTTCCCGCTCGCGGGCAACGGAGAGCGAGGTCACGATCATCACGCCGATGGTGGTGATCATGGCGATCAGCGACGGCACCACAAACCACTTGTAGTCCAGATTCGGGTTATACCAGTTACGCACCACCAGCTTGCTGTTGTTGGGTTTGGTCTTCCCGGTCATCAGCTCCTGCTGATAATCCTTCACCACCTGTTGCAGATAGTTGGCGGCAATCTGGGCGCTGTTTGAGTTACGCCCGTCGAGGATGAGCTGCATCGGCGCGGTCTGGAAGGTGTCCAGATTGCGCGAGAAATCCGCCGGGAAGCGCACCAGCAAGAGCGCCTTTTGCGTGTCGATAGTCGGCTTGATCTCCTGCGGGCTTTTCAGCAGCAGAATATGGGTAAACGCCTTCGCCCGGGCAAAACGCTGCGTCAGCTCGACGGAATGTTTGCCGTTATCTTCGTTATAGATGGCGATGGTGGCGTTTGTCACCTCCAGGGTGGCGGCAAACGGGAACAGCAACACCTGGATCAGCACCGGCAGCACCAGAATGGCGCGGGTTTGCGGCTCGCGCAGCAGGGATTGCAGCTCTTTGCGTATTAACGTCCATAAACGGTGAAACATCGCGTCCTCCTCCAGTCGGGTGGCGCTTGCGCTTACCCGACCTACAAATCGTAGGCCCGGTAAGCGTAGCGCCACCGGGCGAAATATCTGCACGGTGTTAATCTAACCGCCGTTTGGTTTTCATCCACGTCAGCCCGATAAACATCACCGCCGACGCCAGCAAAAACAGAATGTTAATCACCAGCACCACCGGGATATTCCCGGCGAGGAACAGGCTTTGCAGGGTGCTGACGAAATAGCGCGCCGGAATGATATAGGTCACCGCGCGGATCGCCGCAGGCATGCTGTCTATCTGGAAGATAAAGCCCGACAGCATAATCGACGGCAGGAAGGCGGCGTTCAGGGCCACCTGCGCGGCGTTAAACTGGTTGCGGGTG
The DNA here is from genome assembly GCF_021440515.1 of Enterobacter asburiae. Classification (GTDB taxonomy): domain Bacteria; phylum Pseudomonadota; class Gammaproteobacteria; order Enterobacterales; family Enterobacteriaceae; genus Enterobacter; species Enterobacter asburiae_E. The sequence continues at coordinate 20,698 of NZ_JAKCMV010000029.1, forward strand.
ATGGTGGAGATCAGCAGCCCCATCCCCAGCGTGCTCAGTAAAAACAGGCTGGTGATCAGGAACAGCAGCACCAGCGAGCCGCGATAGGGCACGCCGAGAATAAACACCGACACCAGCATACAGAGCAGCATCGCCAGCATCCCGAGGAAGTAATAGGGGATAAGCTTGCAGAGCAATAGCTCGACGCGCGTCACTTCGGTGGAGAGCAGCGCCTCCATGGTGCCGCGCTCCCACTCGCGGGCGATCACCAGCGAGGTGAGGATTGCGCCGATCACCGTCATGATGATGGTCACCGCCCCCGGAATAATAAAGTGCTGGCTGATGGCGGCGGGGTTAAACCAGTAGCGGGTCTGCACGTCGATCAGCGGCTCAAACTGCTCGCCCCGGTCTTCCGCCCGCTGCATCTGCCACAGCTGCCAGATGCCCTCGACGTAGCCCTGCACAAAGTTGGCGGTGTTGGGCTCGCTGCCGTCGGTGATCACCTGTATTGGGGCGTCGGTATTGTCCCGCGCCATGTTGGCGGCGAAATCCACCGGGATAACCACCAGTCCGCGAATTTGCCCGGCCTGCATCTTCTGGATTAGCTCCTGCCGGTTATCGCTGATGGTGGCGTCAATGTAGGGCGAGCCGGTCATGGCGTGGGTAAAGTCCAGCGCCTCTTCGCTGCGCTGTTCCAGCAAAATCCCCACCCGCAGCTTGCTGGAGTCGAGGTTAATGCCGTAGCCGAAGATAAACAGCAGCAGCAGGGGGATCACCACCGCAATCAGCCAGCTGCTGGGGTCACGCACGATCTGGCGGGTTTCTTTAATGCACAGCGCGCGCACCCTGCGCCATGAAATTGCGCTATTGCTCATGGCTATGCTCCTTATCCCAGTCGTGGATCAGGGTGATAAACGCCTGCTCCATGGTCGGGTCCGGCTGTTCATCGTCGGCGGCCTGCGCTTTAAGATCGTCCGGCGTACCGTGGGCAATCAGCTTGCCGCGATAGACCAGCCCGATGCGGTCGCAGTATTCCGCCTCGTCCATAAAGTGGGTGGTGACCATCACCGTCACCCCTTTTTCCACCATGCTGTTGATGTGCAGCCAGAACTCGCGGCGGGTGAGGGGGTCAACGCCCGACGTCGGTTCATCAAGAAACAGGATGTCCGGCTCATGCATCAGCGAGCAGGCCAGCGCCAGGCGCTGCTTGAACCCGAGGGGCAGGTCGTCGGTGGCGTGAGAGGCGATGCTGGTCAGGCCGAACGCGTCGCTCATGCGGCTAATTTTCTCGTTCTGCGCCTTGCCGCGCAGGCCGTACACGCCGGAGAAAAAGCGCAGGTTCTGCTCTACCGTCAGGTTGCCGTAAAGGGAGAATTTCTGCGCCATATAGCCCAGATGCTGACGCGCCCTGCCGGAGCTGACCTTCAGATCCATATCCAGCACCAGCGCCTTGCCGGAGGTGGGCACCAGCAGGCCGCACATCATCTTAAAGGTGGTGGATTTCCCGGCGCCGTTCGGCCCGAGCAGGCCAAAAATTTCCCCGCGCTTTACGGCGAAATCCACGTTGTCGGTGGCGGCAAAATCGCCGAACTTTTTGGTCAGGGATTTGGCTTCAATCACCGTTTCGCCGGGCGTCCCTTCGACCGTGTGCAATATCGCCCCCAGCGGGGACTCGGAGGTGCCCGCCCCGCCCAGCAGATCGATAAAGGCATCTTCGAAGCGCGGGGCGGTTTCGTTTATTTCGATATCCGGCATCCCCGGCGCGCGGCGGACGTCGTCGGCGCTGGCCTCTTTTTTCAGGATCAGGCGCACCGAGCGCCCCTGAATCATCCCGTCGCTCACCTGCGGCAGTTTCAGCACCCGCTGAAGCAGCCTGCGGTTCGACTCCTGCGGGCTGTGCAGCAGGAAGCTGCGCCCGGCCATGCTTTGGGTGAGCTTTGTCGGCTCCCCCTGATAGAGCAGCTCGCCCTCGTTCATCAGCAGCACGTCGCGGCACTGCTCGGCTTCGTCGAGGTAGGACGTGCTCCAGAGGATCAGCATGCCGTCCCCGGCCAGCTCGTGAACCATCTGCCACAGCTCCCGGCGCGAGATAGGGTCAACGCCCACGCCCGGCTCGTCCAGCAGCAGCACCTTAGGCTCGCCCACCAGCGTACAGGCCAGCCCCAGCTTTTGCTTCATGCCGCCGGAAAGCTTCCCCGCCAGGCGATCGGTGAAAGGCCCGAGCGAGGTAAATTCCAGCAGCCGGGCAAAGGTCTTCTGCCGGGTTTCCCCGGTGACGCTGCGCAGGTCGGCGTACAGATTCAGGTTTTCCATCACCGTTAAATCTTCGTACAGGCCAAACTTCTGCGGCATATAGCCGAGCATGGCGTGCAGGGCGCTGTCGTCTTTAATCGGATCCAGACCCAGCACCCGGGCGGCGCCTTCGTCCGGCTTGAGCAGCCCGGCGAGCATCCGCATCAGGGTGGTTTTGCCCGCGCCGTCCGGGCCGACCAGCCCGGTCACGTAGCCTTTCTGGATGGTGCAGTTCAGCGGGGCCACCGCGGGCTTATCCATCCCGGCAAAGCGTTTGACTAACCCGTCGAGCTCGATAACCGCATCATTCATGTTTTTCCCCATCGCTGAAGGTGACGGTGACCGGCATCCCCTGACGCAGCGCGTCGTCGGCGTCCGTCACGATAATGCGCAGGCGATAAACGAGGTCGGTGCGCAGATCCGGGGTTTCAACGGTTTTCGGGGTGAACTCGGCGGTCGGGGAGACAAAGCCCACCCTGCCGTGATAGGGCTTGTCCGGGCGACCGTCGGTATAGAGCAGCAGCTCGCGGCCGGGCTGCACCTGGCTCAGATTCGGCTCGTCGATATAGGCGCGAACCCACACCGGACGCGTCAGCGAGAGCGTTAAGACGGTGCTGCCCGCGTTCAGCATGCTGCCCGGCTCCACGGCGCGGGTGAGGATGGTGCCGTCGGACGGCGCCACCAGCGTGGTGTCATGCAGATCTAACTGGGCCTGCGCCAGCTGCGCCTGAGCCTGCTCCAGGCTGGCTTTGGCCTGGGCGATATCCTGCGGACGATTACCGGTGTTGTACTGGCTTAATTTGTCCTGCGCCGATTTCAGCGTCGCCTGCGCCTGGTCCCGGGAGGAGCGCGCATTTTCCAGGTCGTTGGCGGAAATGGTGCGGCTTTTCCACAGCCCCTGCTGGCGGTTATAGAAGTTCTGCGCGTAGTCAAAGGCCGCTTTGGCCTGCTTAACGGCGGCGGCGGCCTGAGAAATCTCTTCATCACGATAGCCCGCCAGCATCAGGTCGTACTGCGCCTGAGCGACGGATACGCCCGCTTTGGCCTGCATCAGGGCGTTCTCATACGGGGCTTTATCGAGCATTCCCAGCGTCTGCCCGGTTTTGATGGCGTCGCCTTCGTCAACGCTAAGGGACGCCAGCCGCCCGCCGACGCGGAAGCTCATATTAACGGTTCGAATATCAACGTTGCCGTAGAGCGTCAGGCCCTTGTCCTGATGGCTCTGATACCACAGCCAGCCGCCGATCCCCGCAGCGAGTAACACAACAACCACCAGAACGATGGCGACAGGTTTTTTCATGACTTCAGGCTCCTTTGCGTTAAGCCTTGCAGGATCAGGTCAAAGTGACAGGTGATGACCTGGCTAATTTGCGCGGCTTTATCCTCATCAAACTGTGTCCAGCCGGTGCGTAACAATATGGTTTCCCGCCCCAGGCGGAAGGCGAGCACTTCGCCGAGGAGGGCGTGGGTATGCAAAATGGTGGCGGTATCGTCCGCGTCGCGCCCGGTGTAGGCGGCAATCAGCCGGGTCAGATGGCTGTGCATCGGGGCGATCACCCGATCGTGTACCAGCTTATAGGCGGCGGAAGGCGAGAGCTGCTCGCGTGAGATAAACTTACTCAGGTTCAGCGTATCGTCATGGGTCAGCACGCGGATCATGTTATGGCAGGCGTTGAGGATCAGCGTGCGAATGGCCTCACGGTCGACGGTGGGCTGGTCGAGCAGGGCGGTGGCCTCTTCAACCTGCGGGCGAAACTGGGTGCCGATAAAGTCGGCGATCCATTGAGCGCAGGCGAGGTACAGATCCTCTTTCGAGCCAAAGTAGTAGGTGATGGCGGCAATGTTTTGCCCGGCCTGTGCGGCGATATCGCGGGTGGTGGCGTGCATACCGTACTCGCCAAACTGGGCCAGTGCGGCGGCGATGAGCTGGCTTTTCGCCTGTTCGCCTTTGGTGGTGGTCGGGGTCGTATTCATCGCGTCGCTCAGAATTAATCAATCGATTGATTAACTTTATGCCCGGTTCACTCTTTTGTCCAGTCAGCTCCTTCAGCGAAACTATTTCGCTAAACCCGGCCGGAGGGATATTTTATGCGCCACGTCACAAAAGCTGCTACACTCCGCCCCTTCGCGACATTGTGGTTTTTGTCCTCTCAAATTCGTTATATCTCCCTGAAAACTACACCTGTGACGGTCGGGGCGGTTCGGAGTTTTTATGTCTTTTGATTCCCTTGGCCTGAACCCGGAGATCCTGCGCGCAGTGGCGGAGCAGGGCTACCTTGAGCCAACCCCGATCCAGAAGCAGGCGATCCCTGCCGTCCTGGAAGGCCGTGACCTGATGGCCAGCGCCCAGACGGGTACCGGTAAAACCGCAGGCTTTACCCTGCCGCTGCTGGAGCTGTTGGTAAAAAATCAGCCCCACGCCAAAGGCCGCCGTCCCGTACGTGCGCTGATCCTCACGCCAACCCGTGAACTGGCCGCCCAGATTGGTGAGAACGTGCGTGAGTACAGCCGCTATCTCAACATTCGCTCGCTGGTGGTGTTCGGTGGGGTGAGCATTAACCCGCAGATGATGAAGCTGCGCGGCGGCGTGGACGTGCTGGTGGCAACGCCGGGCCGCCTGCTGGATCTGGAACATCAGAATGCGGTTAAGCTGGATCAGATTGAAATTCTGGTGCTGGACGAAGCCGACCGTATGCTGGATATGGGCTTTATTCATGACATCCGCCGCGTGCTGGCTAAGCTGCCGGCGCGTCGTCAGAACCTGCTCTTCTCCGCAACCTTCTCGGACGACATCAAAGCCCTTGCCGAGAAGCTGCTGCATAACCCGCTGGAAATCGAAGTGGCGCGTCGTAACACTGCCTCCGAGCAGGTGACGCAGCACGTGCATTTCGTGGATAAGAAACGCAAGCGCGAGCTGCTCTCCCAGATGATCGGTCAGGGCAACTGGCAGCAGGTGCTGGTCTTCACCCGCACCAAGCACGGCGCGAACCACCTGGCGGAACAGCTGAATAAAGACGGCATTCGCAGCGCGGCTATCCACGGTAACAAGAGCCAGGGGGCACGTACCCGCGCGCTGGCTGACTTTAAATCTGGCGACATTCGCGTGCTGGTGGCAACCGACATCGCCGCGCGCGGCCTGGATATCGAAGAGCTGCCGCACGTGGTGAACTACGAGCTGCCAAACGTGCCGGAAGATTACGTTCACCGTATCGGCCGTACCGGTCGTGCGGCGGCCACCGGTGAAGCCCTGTCGCTGGTCTGCGTAGATGAACACAAGCTGCTGCGCGATATCGAACGCCTGCTGAAAAAAGAGATCCCGCGTATCGAAACCCCGGGCTATGAAGTGGATCCGTCTATCAAGGCCGAGCCCATTCAAAACGGTCGTCAGGGCGGCGGTCGCGGGCAGGGCGGCGGCGGTCGCGGCCAGCAGCCGCGTCGTTCCGAAGGCGGCGCGCCGAAGTCATCCGGCAAACCTCCGCGTCGCGGCGGGGATGCCAAACCGGCGGGCGAAAACCCGTGGCGCAGCGGTGAAGCGAAGCCATCCGGCGAAGGGCAGCGTCGCGGTCGCCCGCGCAAACCGGCTAACCCGCAGTAATCTGGAAGCCCGGCCGTAAAGCCGGGCTTTTCTTTTTGCGACAAACCCAGGAAAGTGCCACAATAGTGGCTGTTTATACAGTATTTCAGGTCTCTTCATGGCTTTAACCGCTGCGCTCAAAGCGCAAATTGGCGCCTGGTATAAGGCGTTACAACAGCAGATCCCCGACTTTATCCCCCGAGCGCCCCAGCGGCAGATGATCGCTGACGTGGCAAAAACGCTCGCCGGGGACGACGGCCGGCATCTGGCGATTGAAGCCCCGACCGGCGTCGGGAAGACCCTCTCGTACTTAATTCCAGGCATCGCGATTGCCCGTGAAGAGCAAAAAACGCTGGTGGTCAGCACCGCCAACGTGGCGTTGCAGGATCAGATCTTCAGCAAAGACCTCCCCCTGCTGCGCAAAATTATCCCCGACCTGCGCTTTACCGCCGCGTTCGGGCGCGGGCGCTACGTTTGTCCGCGCAACCTGGCGGCGCTCGCCAGCAGCGAACCTAATCAGCAGGATCTGCTGGCGTTTCTGGACGATGAACTTACGCCGAACAACAAGGCCGAGCAGGAGCAGTGCGCGAAGCTGAAAGCCGATCTCGACGGCTATAAGTGGGACGGCCTGCGCGATCACACCAGCCAGGCGATTGGCGATGACCTGTGGCGCAGGCTCAGCACCGATAAAGCAAGCTGCCTGAACCGCAACTGCCACTACTATCGCGAATGCCCGTTCTTTGTCGCCCGCCGTGAAATTCAGGAAGCGGAAGTGGTGGTGGCCAACCACGCGCTGGTGATGGCGGCGCTGGAAAGCGAAGCCGTGCTGCCGGAGCCGAAAAACCTGCTGCTGGTGCTCGACGAAGGCCACCATCTGCCGGACGTGGCGCGCGATGCGCTGGAGATGAGCGCAGAAATCACCGCGCCGTGGTTTCGCTTGCAGCTCGATCTGTTCTGCAAGCTGGTGGCGACCTGCATGGAGCAGTTCCGTCCGAAAACCACGCCGCCGCTGGCGGTGCCCGAACGCCTGAGCGAGCACTGCGAAGAGGTCTACGGCCTGATCGCCTCGCTCAATAACATTCTCAATCTCTATCTTCCCGCTACCCAGGAGGCGGAACACCGCTTCGCGATGGGCGAACTGCCGGACGAGGTGATGGAGATTTGCCAGCAGCTGGCGAAGCATCTGGAAAAGCTGCGCGGGCTGGCGGAGATGTTTTTAAACGATCTGAGCGAAAAAACCGGCACGCATGACGTGGTGCGTCTGCACCGCATATTGCTGCAAATGAACCGCGCGCTCGGCATGTTTGAAGCCCAGAGCAAGCTGTGGCGGCTGGCGTCGATGGCGCAGGCGTCGGGCGCGCCGGTCACTAAATGGGCCACCCGCGAGGTGCGGGAAGGGCAGGCGCATCTGTTCTTCCACTGCGTGGGTATTCGCGTGGCGGATCAGCTGGAAAAACTCATCTGGCGCAGCGTGCCCCACGTGGTGGTCACCTCCGCCACCCTGCGCTCCCTGAACAGCTTCTCCCGATTGCAGGAGATGAGCGGCCTGCGGGAAAAAGCGGGCGACCGCTTCGTGTCGCTGGACTCGCCGTTTAACCACTGCGAGCAGGGCAAGCTGGTGATTCCGCGCATGAAGTATGAACCGCTGATGGAAAACGAAGAAGACCACGTTGCCGAGATGGCGGCCTATTTCCGCGAACAGCTTGAGAGCAAAAAGTTTCCGGGCATGCTGGTGCTGTTTGCCAGCGGGCGCGCGATGCAGCGTTTTCTGGAGCACGTCACCGACTTGCGCCTGCTGCTGCTGGTGCAGGGCGATCAGCCCCGTTACCGGCTGGTGGAAACGCACCGCAAGCGGATCGATAACGGCGAACGCAGCGTGCTGGTGGGGCTACAGTCGTTTGCGGAAGGCCTCGACCTGAAAGGGGGTTATCTGACGCAGGTGCATATCCATAAAATCGCCTTCCCGCCGATCGACAGCCCGGTGGTGATCACCGAAGGGGAGTGGCTAAAAAGCCTGAACCGCTATCCGTTCGAGGTGCAAAGCCTGCCTGCGGCGTCGTTTAACCTGATTCAGCAGGTGGGGCGCCTGATCCGTAGCCACGGCTGCTGGGGCGAAGTGGTCATCTACGACAAGCGGCTGCTCACCAAAAATTACGGCCAGCGACTGCTCAACGCGCTGCCGATATTCCCTATCGAACAGCCCGACGTACCCGAGGTAAAAAAACGCCCGGCGAAACAACCTGCCGGGCGTGGGAAAAGCATCCGTGCTAAGAGGCGCGGTCCTACTGGTAAGTGAAGGTAGCCTGTACCACACTCGCGAAGCTCCCGGCGCTGACCGGCAAACTGGTGGTGTAATAGCGGGCCGAAAACGGGAAGTCTGCGGTGTGGGTGGTGCTGTCGATCACCGCATTAAAGCTGGACTGCGGCGCGAGGGTAATGCTGTCGGTGCGGTCTGCCAGCTCCAGCGCCAGCCCCTTCGAGGTGCCGGTGTTGACAAATTTGTTCGGGTGAATAGCGTCCGGCTGGCCGTTCACCGTGACGGTAGCCAGCATCAGGCTGGGCGGACAGTTCGATAATGTCAGGTCGAAATTCTTCCACGGGCCGGTATCGCCCACGGATTTAAACTCACTGGAAATGGCCTGTCCCAGACTCACCACCATATTCCTGCTGGTGCTGTCCACCTGGCAGGTGGTGTCGTAAATGTTGCCGACCACGTTAAGCGTCACGTCGGTGGCGTGCGCACCGGAACAGGCGAGCAGGGCAATAGCGGGCAGAAGTCTGTTCAGCGTCATCTTAGTTGTACTCCATGTCGATGGTCATCACGGTATTGGCTTTGCCAGCGGTGACCTGCGCGTCTGTCTGGAAATAATCGACCGCAAAAGGAATGCTGTCCGGTACGTTGGCTTCCGACTGACCGCCAACCGGGATCGGATAGTCGTATCGCAAATCCACGCCATCCAGCAGCACGCCCACCCCGACGCCCGTGGCGCTGTCCGGGCCAGGCGTCAGGTTGATCACGTCGCTGAACTGGCTGTTAACGCCGTTGGCGCTGGTAATTCGGGCGGTGAAGGCCGTGGTATTGTCGCAGGTGGTCGTGATAGCAAACTTCTTCCAGCTGGTGTAGGTGCCGACGTGCGTAAACTGGCTGACGGGGAAATCCCCCAGCGTAACGGTCAGATTCTTCGGATCGACGGAACAGGTGGTGGTGACGGGGGCAATAGTCCCGTTATACCAGGTGGCGTTGCTTGTCCCCAGCGTGGCATCGTCGTACACGCGAAAACCGTATCGGGTGGTTGCCTGCGTTAATATCCCGTTACTCACCGAGGTTGCCGTTTTCACTAATCTGATCGAGTAGGTGAAATTAAAGTTCTGGCTGCCGTCTACCGTTCCCATCGGCGTAGCGGTGCTGTTGCAGGTGCTGCCTTTACCGCGAATGACCTGCCCGGCGCTGTTGAGCATCTGGATACCCACTCCCGGCACGCCGGATTCATACACCCCCGGCATCCCGGATATTTCGGCCCCCAAACCTTCGTAACAGGCGTTGATCGTCGTGTTGTTCAGCGTACCGCTACAGCTGCCGGTCACGCTGTGGGTTTCCGTTGAGCTGGGAATAATGCCCCCGACCGCGAGGCTCGGCGATACGGAGACTTTCCCTGCGCTAAGCGAATAGGGCAGATCGCTGGTGGTGCAGGTTGCCGCATAGACCTGCGGCATGAAAAAGGTGCCCGCACACAGGGTTATCAGCAAAAAGGCATAGCGTAACAGAGACATAGAGCTTTCCGGGTTAGGGTCAGGTGCACTGCGCCGTGACGTTAATAATCTGGCTTCCGCCTGCGGACGGAAGGTGATACGAAGCGGTGCAGCGGGTATCGGCGGTTCTGCCCCAGCTGACCTTCAGCGTCCCTTTTTGATGCATCCCGGACAGGAAGACCTGCCCGTCATCGCCCACGATAAATTCACCGCTGTCCCCCGCGGCGGCGGCCGTTGCGCCAAACGGTACGGGATGGCCATCGGCACGGCGCAACGTCATCAGCACGCGGCTGCCCACGCGGGTATCAAAGCGGGCACGTACTACCGCGCCTCGCGTTGGCGTTACCACTTTCACCGCGTGGTCGACGTCGGCGGAATCCGGCAGCGTTTCGGTGTTCAGCGCGATGGTGTTGTGGCGATACGGAGAGACATACGGCACGATGGCGTAGCCGCGGAAGTCCGTATCCACCCCGGTCTGGTTGCTGATGTTGGTGCCGTCGGCGCCAGGGGCTTCGACCAGCGCGACGGTATCCCCCAGCGGTTGCCCAAAGGTCACGCCGTGTGCGTGGGCAATCACGCTGCCCTGAAGGCCAACGTTGACCTGACGCTGGCTGTTGTCCTGCGAATAGCCCGCCGTGGTTTCACCATAGGTGCCTATGTAATCGGCATTCAGGTTGGTGGTGTTGCCGTTGGACTGGCTGTGCCCCTGCTGCATACTCCAGCTGAGGTTATTTTCCGCGAGCGACGTGCCGTTGATCCCGACGCTTTGCGTGGTGTCGTGCTTCGTGCTGTTCAGGTTGTAGTTGGCCCAGGTGTTGCTCATCCAGCGGTCGAGCGGCACGGACACGTTGAGAGCGATGGTTCTGTCATTGCTGTAATCGTCGTCATCGTCGCCGTCGTAGGTGTTCTTGTTATAGCCGTAGCTCACGCCATAGCTGATGCCGCGCCAGCTGTTGGTATAGCCGACGCTGACGGAGGTCATATTTTGCTGGCTGTTCCAGTAGTTCTCTTTTACCAGGCTCAGGTTGATGGAGCCGAAGCCGCTCCCGAGAGCCTGATCGACCGTCGCCTCTTCACGGCTTCGACGGCGGTCCGGCGGCGTCCAGTCGTCGTTCTGCGTGTGGGAATCCAGCACTTCACCGAGGGTGTAAAAGCCCGCGGTGTTGTAGCGATATCCCGCCATCGAGAAATGCGTCCCGGTGGTGGCAAAATCTTTGCTGTAGCGCAGGCGCCAGGATTCACCCCGGGACGAGGTATCCACGCCGCCCAACTGCGCGCGGGCAACGGTGTCATCCACCGATATCGCCCCGAAGTCGCCAATGTTTTTGCCGATCCCCAGCGCCAGCGCGTCGTAGTACTTACTGCCCTGAACGCCGCCGTAGGCGGTTAATCCCCAGGGCAGACCGTACATGGCGGTGCCTTGCAGGAAGGGCGTTTTTTCCACGTCGTCGTCGTAGCTGCGATAGCGCCCGGCGGTCAGGCTGTATTTGAAACGCCCTTCGCGCTGCAAAACCGGCACCGAGGCGTAAGGCACCACAAAGTGCTGCTCGCTGCCGTCGGTCTCTTTCACCGTGACGTTAAGATCGCCGCTGCCGCCGGTGGGGTAGAGGTCATCGATCGTGAACGCGCCGGGTGCGACGAAGTTCTGGTAAATGACGTAGCCGTTCTGGCGCACGGTGACCTGCGCATTGCTGTGGGCAATTCCACGGATCACCGGGGCGAAGCCCTTCATACTGTCCGGCAGCATATCGTCGTCCGACGCCATCTGCGCCCCGGTAAACGAAATGCTGTCAAACACGTCGGCCGGGGACGAACTCTGCCCGACGGTCAGCTCGCTGTTGAGCGCCAGAATATCCCGCTGGCCGTAGCTGTAAACGGACGAAAAATCGCTCTGGTCGTTACCGTCGCCGCTGGTCTTGCTCCAGGTTGAGTAGTTGCGAAAACGCCACGCTCCCAGGTTCAGGCCCGGACGCAGGTTGAGGTATTCGCTGTTCTGATCGCTGCCGTGCTCCTCTTTGCTGTGGGTGTTGCCCGCGGAAAAGCTGTAGTTGAGCAGACCGGCGTTAATGCCTTCGTCCAGTTCCTCAGGCGGCACGTAGCCGCGCGGGATCTGGATGATTGCGCTTTGCGGAATACTCAGCAGCAGCTGCTGCTGGCTGACGCGAAACGTCGCTTTGGCGGAATCCATCACTGAGATATCTACGCAGCCGTTGTGCTCCGCCTGGGTAAATTTATCGCTCTGGATGCCGAAGCTTTTTAGCTCGTCAAGGCTCAGGCAGGGCTGAAGAACGGATTTATTATCAGCCCCTTTTTTGAGGTCAAAGGTGACCTCTTTATTCGCCACTTTATTATTGTTGACGTAGATATCGACCTGGTATTTTCCCGGCGCTTGTCCGGGCCCGGTCTCAAATACGCTGAGGTCAGTTTTTCCCTGGTCTGGATTATCCACATCAAGCAGCGCCGGATTAAAATAATCTTCAGCGAGAGCGTTATGCGCGGAAATACCGACGACAACCATACCCAATGCGGTCAGCATTTTCAGGTGATGGCGTTTTGGCGGTTTTGTGTCGTAATCCCACGGCATAATGGCTTCCGTTAATTATTCTTACCGGTTAGCGAAGAGTGGCGGTAAAAGATTTCGAGATAGCCCCGTAATCGTTAATAATTTTCCAGCTTACGGTTTTACCTGACGTATTTCCCGGCATCTCAAAATGGCTTTCGCCTTTTGGTGCGGCATAGGTGATTTTGTGTAATTTCTTGCCGCCAACGATGATTTCCTGGAAATTCATATAAAACGGCGTGGGGTTATTCACAATAAGCTGGTGGCCCTGCTCGTGCCATTGCAGCTGCGAGGCAACGTCTTCCGGCGTGCCGGTGACGGCGGCCGGACGGTACAGTAATTTGATGCGCGTTTTAATCGCGATTTGCAGGGTGTTCACATTATCCTGTCGGCTTGAAGACGGGATAGATTTAATATTGAGCCAGTAGAGAGACTCTCTGTCTTCTGGCAGAGTTCCGCCGGTGCGGATCACGCGCAGCACGTTATCCTGTTTTCCGTCGAGGCGGAACAGCGGCGGGGTAATCAAAAAAGGGGCTTTCTCACGCGCGTTGCTTTCGCTCTCAACCCAGGACTGGACAAGGTAGTCAATATTGTCAGGGTTAGTGACCTGAATGGATGATTCTTTTTTACTTTCCGGATAGACCAGTCGCGTACCGCCGATGGTAATACCGGCGTGTGCTGAAGAAGCCATTAAGACAAGTGAAGAGAGTAATAAGAATTTACGCATAGCAAGACCGTTAATAAGGAGTAACAGATATTAGTCACCCGCGATGACTAATATCTGTTTTATTAGTTATAAACGACAGTAAAGGTGGATACTGCGTTTGCTTGTCCAGCAACGATGCTTGCACCCGTCTGAATATAACGTGCGCCAAATTGCAGGTCGTTGGTGGTAGTACCCGACGTCAGCGTATATTCTGTGGAAGCAGAATATAAATCGATTGGGGTAGAGTTATTGTCAAGCAGTTGAACACCGACACCGGAAGCCGCGCCTGTTCCTGACGTTAATGCAAGAACATCCGCGTCATTTGAATCAGGTGTGCCGCCAAAATTAATGGAGGCGCTGGTTACGGTTTCGGGACAGTTTTTTAACAGGATATCAAAGCGTGTGGTTGCAGCCGTTGAGCCAGAACCCGTAAATGCCGATTTAGCCACTTTCCCCAACGTCACATCGAGAGGGTTGCTAAGGTTATTTACTACCGTGCAGGCAGAGTCAATAATTTCACCGGTGAAATTAATTTGACCTTCACCATTCGTAGCGGCAAGAACAGGAACGGAAGCGCATACAATCCCTGCTGCAATGCCCGCCATAAATATCTTTTTCATTTCAAAATCCCATATGAAAATATAATAAAAAAAGCACTTACATCACCGCGGTGATTAATTCGACGCAGACTATGAACGATGGGATTTTCTTATTCAATTAACCTTCACTTCATTCCCGATTAACTGAATTTAATGGGTGTGACGGCTGACACACTTTCAGAATAAAAAGCTTATAAAACAATAAGAAGAGAATGTGGCAAAACGTGTCAGGTGTGTTAGCTTACCGAAATTCTGACTACTTTTACCCAATCCTGATGGCTAAACGCTCTGATAACGAGGGGAAAGTCGTATGGAAATGATTAGTCGCGACACATTTATCAGGGCTATAGTAACAGCAACGCATCACATGGAGAGATCTCATGGATTATCGCAAAATTATCAAAGAGGTGGGGCGCGGTAAAAACCACGCGCGCGACCTGGACCAGGAAACGGCGCGGGCGCTCTACACCCGAATGCTCAACGGGGAGGTGCCGGATCTCGAACTGGGCGGCATCCTGATTGCGCTGCGTATTAAAGGTGAAGGTGAAGCGGAGATGCGCGGTTTTTATGAAGCGATGCAGGCGCAGACTCTCCGTTTAACGCCGCCCGTCACCCGACCGATGCCGATCGTCATTCCCACCTACAACGGCGCGCGCAAACAGGCCAACCTGACGCCGCTGCTGGCTATTCTGCTGAACAAGCTGGGCTTCCCGGTGGTGGTTCACGGGGTCAGCGAAGATCCTACCCGCGTATTAACCGAAACCATTTTTGAGCTGCTGGGCATCGAACCCACTCTGCACGCCGGTCAGGCGCAGGCGAAGCTGGAAGGCCATCAGCCGGTCTATATTCCGGTGAAGGCGCTCTGCCCGCCGCTGGAAAAACAGCTGGATATGCGCTGGCGAATGGGCGTGCGCAACAGCGCGCACACCCTGGCAAAACTGGCGACGCCGTTTGCGGAAGATGCAGCCCTGCGACTGTCCAGCGTATCGCACCCGGAGTACGTCGCCCGCGTCGCCCGTTTCTTTGAAGATATTGGCGGCCGCGCGCTGCTGATGCACGGAACCGAAGGGGAGGTGTACGCCAATCCGCAGCGCTGCCCGCAGCTCATGCTGATCGATACCGCGGGGACGCGCGCGCTGCTTGAGCGCGGTGAAGAGAACCGCGACGTGGTGTTGCCGGAGTCCAAAGATCCGCAAATCACCGCGCACTGGATCGTCGAGTGCCTGGCCGGAAAAGTGCCGGTGCCGCACTCAATTAAGCTGCAAATGGCCTGCTGCCTGGCGGCAACGGGTGAAGTCGAAACGGTAGAGGCCGGGCTGGCGCGCGTGGCGCAGTCTTTTTAGGTAAAAAAAAGCCCGTCCAGTGGCGGACGGGCAAACAAAGGGGAACAACAACAGGGTCAATGAGGGTTGGAGCAGCTCGCCAGAGGGTTTAGCGAGTTTGGAACACAATGCGCTCGGTTATTTGTAGATAACCGCAGTACCGCTAAGTTTGTTGTTGGAGTTAGCGGAGGTGATGGTATAACCGCTAGCGCCCGCAGCCGCCGCTTTCTCCGCCAGTTTAGCTTCCAGACCGTCCAGCGTGGTTGCGCCTTCTGCACTTACCACACCGATTTTATTCATGCTCTGTGCCTGAGCAGGGGAAACTGCGTCAGCGGCGAATGCGCCAAAAGACAGAGCGGACAGGGCAACAGCGGCAACAGCATATTTGATGGTTTTCATGGTTAATCTCTCGCAGGTTATTCTGTTAGGGGGACGATGTTCCGTCGATGTGATAAGTATCACGGTTTTTTGCGAAAGATAAAATCGAAGAGAATTGACGTCATTGCTCAAAAAATTTGAATGACAAATAAGTTATTGAATATTAATAAATTCGATTGAGCAATTTACAGTTCTTGCCGCTGCGCTTTACAGAACATTTTTTAATCGCACATTTTGCTACGTGGCAATCAAAAATCCGTGAGCGTAAAGGAAACCGCTTGCGCGGTGAAATTAGGTAAAGGAAAGTCAACGTAACTGGCTGTCTTTCGATCCTCTGCGATTATATCCCGTATAAGATGCATTATGCGAATCTTTCTCCTGCTGGCAGGTGATGCATAACCGCACGCCCGGAATGGCCTTGCGCCGCGCTTCAGGAATAGGTTCGCCGCACTCTTCACAGAATTCTAAGCTTTCACCGCGCGGGATCTCCCCGCGAGCGCGTGCAACCGCATCTTCAATTGTACTGTTGATCTGCTCATTAACGGCGTCGTCGTTCGCCCAGCCGGAAGCCATGGCCTTCTCCTCGCGTAGTGGTGTTATCAGGTTAATATGGGGTCAAAAAGTGAACAATCAAGAGAAGAGAGGAGAACTGCATCCGTCGGGCAGATGCAGTATGTTCTCAGAAAGGGCGTTACTTATAGATAGTGGCGGTGCCAAACATCCGGTTTTCACCGCTGGCGGAATTGACCACGATGCCTTTGGCACCCTCTTCACGGGCTTTCGCGGCGAGCTTAGCCTGAAGATCGTCAAGGTTCGCGGCGCCGGTAACGGAAACGGTGCCCGCCGGGCGGAGCTGGCTGGTGTCGGTGCTGTCAGACAGAGACTGGACGGCCAGGGCAGAGAACGACGCGCCTGCCAGCACACCAGCGATAACGAAGGGTAGATATCTTTTCATAATCACATCCTCTGGAGGGGAACAACGGGTGATTCTTACTAAGTTTAGAAGCTTGCAGAGTGTGATTTAGCGCAAAAATTTGATGATGATCTGCTTATTTTTTGAACGATATTTGTTGACAAAATGCTGACAGATCATAGACATACAGGTTGCTGATTTTTGTCGGTTTTTTGCCCGGCGCAGAGAGATATTTACCGTTGGGTCTTCAGAGGGTATCTTACGCCGCTGTTTAAAGGAGATTGCCATGACTTCGCAAAAGCCGGGATTGCACCCGCGTAACCGCCACCGCAGCCGCTATGATATGCAGGCGCTGTGCCTGAGCTGCCCACCGTTGCAGGACTTTATCGTGCAGACCCCTGCGGGTGAGCCGTCGGTCAACTTTGCTGACCCGCAGGCGGTTAAAATGCTGAACAAAGCCCTGCTGGCCCACTTTTACGGCGTGGCGAACTGGGACATTCCCGACGGCTTTCTCTGCCCACCGGTCCCGGGGCGCGCGGATTATATTCACCATCTTGCCGATCTGCTGGCGGAAGATAACGCGGGCGCTGTTCCACAGCAGGCCACCATTCTGGACATCGGTACCGGCGCGAACCTGATTTACCCTCTGGTTGGCGCGCACGAATACGGCTGGCGCTTTACCGGCAGCGAAATCGACGCCAGCGCCTTTGCCAGCGCGCAGGCCATTATCAACGGCAATCCTGGGCTGACCCGCGCGGTGCGCCTGCGTCGTCAAAAAGATGCGGCCTTTATCCTTAATGGCATTATCCACAAGAATGAACAGTATGATGCCACTATGTGTAACCCACCGTTCCACGACTCGGCGGCCTCTGCCCGCGCGGGCAGCGAGCGTAAGCGCCGTAACCTGGGCCAGGCGGAAGATGCGGCGCTGAACTTCGGCGGCCAGCAGCAGGAGCTGTGGTGCGAGGGTGGGGAAGTGGCCTTTATTTTGAAAATGATTGCCGAAAGCAAAGCCTTTGGCCGTCAGGTGAAATGGTTTACCACCCTGGTTTCTCGCGGCGACAACCTGCCGCCGCTGTACCGCGCGCTGACCGAAGCCGGCGCGGTGAAGGTGGTGAAAAAAGAGATGTCCCAGGGCCAGAAGCAGAGCCGCTTTATCGCCTGGTCGTTTATGGACGATAACAAACGTCGCAAATAGCACCCCGTCGTAGGCCGGGTAAGGCGAAGCCGCCACCCGGCAATAACGCTACAGCGTCGGCTCCTGCGGCGGAAGCGGTGCCGCAGGCGGCGACACCACCTGATAGGTCTGCACCGGCATTCTGACGTTTGCCAGATCGAAATGCTTCTTCACCATGCTGTCGAGGGCAAAGCGCACCGTCCACTGCTTGAGCGGCTGGGTGGTAAAGGAGACGCGCAGGGTAAAGGCGGTATTCGTCAGCCCGACAATGCCCGCAAACGACGGCTCGCCAATCACCAGCCCGCGAATGTTCTCCATCTCCATCAGCTCATCAACCGCCTCTTTCAGCGCCTGCTTCGCCTTCTCGGCATCTTCATGACGGTCGACGTCGTAGTTCGCCACCACCGACCCAATGCCGCGCACGAAGTTGGCGAAGGTGGTAATCGATGACCACGGAATAATGTGGTACGCCCCGGTATCCTGACGCACGCCCACGGAGCGAATCGACATCCGCTCGACCGTGCCGGTCAACGGCCCGATGGTCACCAGATCCCCGGTATTCATCCCGTTTTCAAACTGGATAAAGATCCCGGTGATAATATCCTTCACCAGCGTTTGCGAACCAAACGAGATCGCCAGCCCAAGCGCACCGGCACCCGCCAGCAGCGGCGCGATGTTGACCCCGATTTCCGAGAGCACAATCATGATGGTTATAGTGCTGATAATCACCGCCAGCGCGTTGCGGAACAGGGTGAGCAGCGTGCGGGCGCGGGCGCTCGGCAGCGGACGGCCGTGAATGTCCGACACCAGACGGTTTTCAATCAGGCTTGCCAGCAGCGTCCAGCCCACCGCCGAGAAGAACAGGATCAGCGCAATGCGGATCAAAATGTCGACGGTCTTCTCGCCCGCGCCGTTGTGCAGCCAGTTCCAGAAGTCGAACAATCCCCAGGCGTTGAGCAGCAGCATAATCGCCACGCAGACGGTCAGAATGCGCGCCACCTTAAGCGACACCGACATCCAGCCGTTCACGCGCTTTTGCAGCTCGGGATAGTTACGCTGCACGTGCGCCGACAGGGTGATGGTCTTTGAGATCCAGCGCGAAAGCAGGCCGGACACGAAGGCCGCAATGCCGATAATGGCCAGGCTTTTAAAGGTCGCACCCATCATAAACTTCAGGCTGTTGCCCGGGTCGAACAGCGAGAAGAAGCACAGGACAATAAAGTAAGCGCTTGCCAGCCAGTGCCACACCAGCGCAAACGCGCGGATAAACAGGCTAAAGAAGGAGAGCGAACGATCGGCGAGGTGCAGCAGACCGTCGGTAATCGCCTTTTTATTGTGGAAGATGAGGTACAGCGCCCAGACGGTAATGCAGAGCATGATCAGCACGTTCGCCAGCGCGCCGAACTGCACGTTCACCTGGTTTGAGGTAATCGGCACGGCGACCAGCAGCCCGTAGCCAATCAGGCCGCTCAGTACGCTGAGGCGCACGGCCCAGTATTTTGCGGTCTCGTCCTTTATGGAAAACGGACGCAGCTCCGGCACGCGCGGGCAGAAGATCAGGCGCAGCAGCGCCTTAAAGAACTCGATTAGCGCAAAGGCATTGAGGAACAGCGCCTGCTGGAAGGCGATGGTTTTATTGCCGGTGTTGAGGCGATCCGCCAGAAGCTGACCGATAAACAGCGTCAGCGCCAGTAACAGTAAATCGATGATAAAGGCCCCGGTTATCATGGCGGGCAGGTGCAGCCAGCTGCTTTTATGCTGATTCTTTTTGCGCCCCCACTGGCCCATTTTGCGATACAGCGGCCAGGCGCACAGGCGTACCAGCCAGTAGAACAGGAAGACCGCCCCGGCGAGTATCAAAAACTGGGTGGCGGCGGCGGAGAAAGTTTGCGGGTTAAAGGGCTTATGCGGGGAACCGATCAGGTTGCGGTAAAGCTGGGCAAAGCGCGAAGAGAGGGCTTCGCCATACTCCCGTCCCACGTCGGTGACGTTCTCCAGCACCGTTTTTTCCTCTTTAACCTCAGGAGGCGAGAGTGCAGGAACCTCTTCTTTCGAGGTGCTGGCGGCGGCTTTACGCAGCTGTTCGACCAGCTCCTGACGCGACGCGTCGTTTTCCAGCACGTCAGCAAGGGCGCTGTAGGCCGCTTTTTTCTGTTCGACATCCGGCTCGGGCGGAGGCGCGTTTTGCGACGCAGCGGTGGACGTGGTGGTGACGCCGGGGATCGCCACGGCGAGCGATGGCGCACTAAACAGGCTAAGCAACAGCAACAGGATCCACGGCACGGCGTCCTCCGGTGAAAATATCCAGCAAAATGATAAGTATAGAGTGCGGGGAGGCGCGGGGGATATTTGGGAACAATCTGGCATAAAAAAACCGGGCTGCTTTCGCTGGCCCGGTTTTTACACGCTGAGGGATCAGGACACGTGCTGGAGGAACTCCTGCAAGCGCTGGCTCGGCGGGTTGGCGATCAGCTCTTGCGGGTTGCCATCTTCCGCGATACGGCCTTTATCGATAAAGATCAGGCGGGAAGCTACCTTCTCGGCAAAGCCGATTTCGTGGGTCACGATCACCATCGTCATCCCTTCTTCCGCCAGATCCTGCATGACCTTCAGCACCTCGTGGCGCAGCTCAGGGTCGAGCGCCGAGGTTGGCTCATCAAACAGCATCATTTTAGGCTTCACCGCCAGCGCGCGGGCAATCGCCACGCGCTGCTGCTGCCCGCCGGACAGTTCGGAAGGGTAGTGGTGCGAACGCTCGGCAAGACCGACTTTCGCCAGCAGATCTTTCGCCAGCGCTTCTGCCGCCGCTTTGTCGGCACCGCGCACGCGCAGTGGGCCAAACATCACGTTTTCCAGCGCCGTCAGGTGCGGGAAGAGGTAAAACTGCTGGAATACCATGCCCGCTTCCTGGCGGATCAGGCGCTCGTCCACTTTCGGGTCGTTGACCTTGAGGCCATCCACAATCAGATCGCCGCTGGTGATCTCTTCCAGCTTGTTGATGCAGCGCAGCAGGGTTGATTTACCGGAGCCGGACGGCCCGATAATCACCACCACTTCACCCTGTTTGATATTCAGATCGATATTGTGCAGCACCTGGGTCGGGCCAAAGTGCTTGGAAACGTTTTTAAATTCAATCACAGGATTTTCATCCTTCTTTCAAGACGACGCAGAACAAAGCTCAGAACCAGCGTGATGATCAGGTAGATAACCGCCACCGCGCTCCAGATTTCCAGGGCGCGGAAGTTGCCCGCGATGATCTCCTGGCCCTGACGGGTCAGCTCTGCAACGCCGATGACGATAAACAGCGAAGTGTCTTTAATGCTGATGATCCACTGGTTGCCCAGCGGCGGCAGCATGCGGCGCAGCGCCAGCGGCAGAATCACGTGGCGGATGGTTTCGCGACGCGACAGACCCAGCGCCAGACCGGCTTCACTGAACCCTTTATGAATCGACAGAACCGCGCCGCGGGTGATTTCCGCAATATAGGCGCCGGAGTTGATCATAATGGTCACGACCGCCGCGCTGAACGGATCGATACGCAGGTCGTTGAATGCCATCGGCAGGGCGAAGTAGATGAACATGACCTGCACGACGATTGGCGTGCCGCGGATCACTTCGATGAAAACCAGTGCGATGTGGTTAGCAATCCAGCCACCGTAGGTGCGGGCGAAACCGGCGACAAGACCGATAATCAACCCGCCAACCAGACCGAGGACCGAAATCCACAGGGTCATTTTGGCGCCTTCAAGCAAGATAGGAATGGCAGGCCAGATGGCGCTCCAGTCAAACTGCATGATAATTTCCTGTTACTGTTACCGTGGTAAAAAACAAAGAGCCATACCGGGATGACTCAAATTGCAGGCCCGGTCACGCAAGCGCTCCGGGCCTGACAAACCTGATTTCAGGCTGAATTATTTAGGTTCAGTACCGAACCATTTTTTGTAGATTTCGTTGTAAGTGCCGTTCTCTTTCAGGGTTTTCAGCGCGCCGTTAACTTTGTTACGCAGATCGTCGCTGCCTTTCGGGAACGCAATACCGTACTGCTGTGCTTCCAGAGAGTCGCCTACGGCTTTGAACTTGCCGTTGCCCGCGGTCTTGATGAAGTACAGGATGTTTGGCGTGTCGTGCAGAACGGCGTCAGCACGGTTGGTGCCCAGTTCCATGTACGCGTTGTCGATGTTCGGGAACTGACGCAGGTCTTTGGTTTTGATGTTCGCTTTAGCGTAATCCACGGAGCCGGTGCCGCTCTTCACTGCAACCACTTTGCCGTCGAGATCTTTCACGCTTTTCACGTCGTTGTTGTCGGCTTTGACCATCACCAGCAGGCCGCTTTTGTAGTAACCGTCAGAGAAGTCGATCGCTTTTTTACGTTCGTCGGTGATGGTGATACCGGCCAGCGCCAGGTCAACGTTTTTAGTTTGCAGAGCCGGGATAATGCCGCTGAAGTCCATTGGCTTCAGGGTGTAATCCAGCTTGAGTTCTTTTGCGACCGCAGCCCACAGATCCACATCAAAACCAACGTACTTGTCACCCTGTTTGAATTCAAACGGAACGAACGCCGTGTCAGTCGCAACAACAAGTTTGTCGGCGGCCTGAGAAGACACCGCAAACGCCAGGGTAAGTGCAGCCAGTGAAACTTTTAATACAGACTTCATAGCATTTCCTTTTATATCCACGGGGCGATCCCCTGCGAGAACGTCAGGCACAATGAAAAAATCGTGCCAACTTTACAAGCTCTTGTTTTGCAAAGGGGATGATGTCACGCGTTGCACAATAAACGTGGCAATAAGGTTTTATTGCACCAATGTGGAGCACCGTTTTGGTGCGCTTCGTTTTGGTCAACTGACGGGATGATATTAAGCGCAAATTCTGACGAAAAAACAATCTTCCATTAACCGTTGTGTGAGGTGATTATTACATTTCGTTCACTTTTGCCGGGTGGGAAGGGAAAAATGCGCACCATAAAAGTGCAAAACCCCCGCCAGGGGCGAGGGTTTAATCGCAAATCCGTATGGATTATTCGATGTTCGCTTCGATGAACCACAGGAACTGATCCAGGTCGCGAGAAGCTGCGGTGAAGATATCCGCAGTGTCTTCGTCTTTGGCTTCGCCAATTGCTTTACGCACGTCGTTTGCCACGATAGCGTAACGATCAGCCAGCTCTTTCAGGTGATCCTGAACGGTGTGGATATCCAGCGGGTAGCTTTTCAGCGCGGTTTTGCTGTTGATCACCTGCGTAGTACCCAGCGCCACACCGCCTAACTGCACGGCGCGTTCTGCCATGGTGTCGAGATGGGTAACCAGCGCTGTGCGGAAGCCATCCAGCATTTCATGCACCGCAATAAAGTTTGCGCCGCGCATGTTCCAGTGAGCCTGTTTGGTGATCAGTGACAGGTCAATGAACTGGATCACCTGGCGATTCAGCAGCTCAACGGTCGCTTTTTTATCGCTATCCGATACATCGTTGCGGGTATAAAGCAGATTAGACGCTTTTGATTTTACCAATTTAGCGGTACTCATAATCTCAAATCCTCTTGATGTTAGTGTCCCAGGTAATTACGGAAATGAGTATAGCACCAGTTTTACGCTTTGCTTTTCTGGTCCTGCCTATCGGTTTAATAGTAAAGGGCGGGTTGATGTTGAAATTTATTTATTTTCAATGGCATAGATAATTTGTTGCAGAACTGTGATTATTTTCTCTGATGCGGATGATTCTTGAAGCGATATTTCAGAATAATACCGCACATGCAGTCGGATTATTCATAGGGTTGGTTTGGCCTATATTCTGCATGGCGCTAAGGCCATGCAGAAAGGGATGATTAATTAATATCGATCTTCTCGATTTTGCTTTCCGGGCGCAGGGTGAGGGTCGACCCCATCGACGCGGCAATAATAGAGCACAGCGCGAGCGTCTGGGTGAGGGTCAGGGTTTCACCGAGGAACACCATACCGGAAACAGCGGCCAGCGCAGGCTCCATGCTCATCAGCGTGCCGAAGATCCGGGTGGGCAGGCGCGTCAGGGCAATCATCTCCAGCGAGTAGGGCAGGGCGGTGGAAAGAATAGCGACGGCGAGGCCAATCGGCATCACCGACCATTGCCAGATGGAATCCGTGGCCTGCGCCATACCGATGGGCACAAACACGATGGCGGCGATCAGCGAGCCAAGCGCCACCGTTGCCGGGCCATGCTCTTCTCCGGCGCGCTGTCCGGTCAGGATATAGACCGCCCAGCAGGCACCCGCCCCGAGCGCCAGCGCGGCACCGGTAAGATCGATGTGCGACACGTCCTGGCCGAGCGGCAGCAGGAACCAGAGCCCCAGCACGGCGAGCACAACCCAGATAAAGTCGACCGGGCGGCGCGAGGAGAAGAGCGCGACCGCCAGCGGGCCGGTGAACTCGAGCGCCACCGCAATCCCCAGTGGGATAGTCTGAATAGAGAGGTAGAACATATAGTTCATCGCCCCGAGCGCCAGTCCATATAATAGAAGAGGCAGACGCTGCTCTTTTTTAAAGCGCAGACGCCAGGGCTTGAAGATGACGACGAGGATGATGGTCCCCAGGGCGATACGCAGCGCGGTGACGCCGGGCGCTCCGACCAGCGGGAAAAGGGATTTCGCCAGCGATGCGCCGCTCTGAATGGAGAGCATGGCGATAAGTATTACGGCAACCGGCATCCAGACCGACGATTTGCGGGATAACCCAGGCATCCTTTCTCCTGTCAATTTCTGTCAAACGAAGTAAAAGCCGCAGTGTAATAGAAATAACCTGCAACGGTTGAGACTTCGTTGAAAAAAAACGCTGTGAAATCCGTAAAATGGTTAAGCGTTGATGGATTTATCAGCTATCAGATTAGGAATAATCTGGATGAATGTCGCGTGACACGCGCGCAGAATTAGCGTTTTAATGTGTAAATTCTACGATATTTGAATGAGATAGCTGGCCCTGGAAACGTTCTGTTACATCAAAGGGCCCGTTAGACATCACGAATCAGAAAGAGTTTCACAAGATTTTTTGATATATTTAAAACTTACGGACTTACTTGAAGCACATTTGAGGTGGTTATGAAAAAAATTGCATGTCTTTCAGCACTGGCCGCTGTACTGGCTGTTTCCGCAGGTACCGCTGTAGCTGCTACTTCTACTGTTACTGGTGGTTACGCTCAGAGCGACTATCAGGGCGTGATGAACAAAGCTAACGGCTTCAACCTGAAGTATCGCTACGAGCAGGATAACAACCCACTCGGCGTGATCGGTTCTTTCACTTACACTGAGAAAGATCGTTCTGAAAACGGCGCATATAACAAAGGTCAGTACTACGGTATCACCGCTGGTCCTGCTTACCGCCTGAACGACTGGGCAAGCATCTACGGTGTTGTAGGTGTTGGCTACGGTAAATTCCAGCAGACCGAAAACGAAGGTCTGAACCGCACTGCAAGCAACAGCGACTACGGCTTCTCCTATGGCGCAGGTATGCAGTTCAACCCAATCGAAAACGTTGCTCTGGACTTCTCCTATGAGCAGAGCCGTATCCGCAACGTTGACGTTGGCACCTGGATCGCGGGCGTAGGTTACCGCTTCTAATCACTTCGGTGAGCCAATGAAAAATCCGCCCAATGTGGCGGATTTTTTTTTGCGAAGATAAAAGCAAAACGGCAACCCCAGGTTGCCGTTTTCAGTGTTTGTTCCCTCTCCCCGTGGGAGAGGGTCAGGGTGAGGGCAACAGACCGCTACTTACTCTTAATATCAAACACATCCGTCCCCAGATGGTTATAGTCCACTTTCTGCAACTTAAAGTTGGTGATATACACCGGCGGTCCCTTCTTGCCTGAGATAAACGGATAATCATTCTTTATCTCTTTGGCCGCGATACCGGTCCACTGGGAGAAGAACTTCAGGAAATCATTCGCCGAACGGCGCGCTTTCACGATCCGATGCGTTTTGTCATCGCTCGACAGCACCATAAAGGGCACCTGGAAGTTCTGCTGGAACTTGTCATCGTGCGCCAGATACTGCACCTCTTTCCCGCGCTCTTTAAAGGCTAAACCGTGGTCGGAGAAATAGACCATCGAGAAGCTATCCCCGGTATTGCGCAGCTGGGTATAAAGCTTGCTCAGCAGATCGTCCGTTTGCGTCATGGTGTAGAGATAGCAAGAGGTCTCCTTCGACTGCACAAACTCGGCGTACTTGCCGCCGGTCCTGTCGCAGGCCTGCGGGTGCGATCCCATCAGGTGCAGCACAATCAGTTGCGGCTGGGTGCGCTGAGTCGCAAAGACCTGAGCGGTCATCTTTAGCAGGGCGTCGTCTTTGGTGTTTTTATCGGCTTCAAAGTCACCGTTTTTGAGAAAATGCACTTCGTCAGCGCGCTTAGCGATACTGGCGATGGCGGTATCGTACTCGCCAATTTGCCCCTGGTTGGAGAACCACCAGGTCTGGAATCCGGCGCGATTTGCCAGCGTCACAAAGTTATCCTGATACAGCGGCTTGCCGTCTTCCACGCGGTTTAAGGTCAGGCCGAGGGATTTTTGCGTCGAGCCGCTGGCGGCGATGTAATCGGTAAACAGGGTGCCGTTGACCGAGCTGGCGAACGGGGTGTTGTTCCAGTGGCCGCCAAACGCGCCCAGCGCATCGCGACGCGCGCTTTCGCCAATCACCACCACGTAGGTGTGATACTTCGGCTTAACGGCGAGCACGTTCCAGGTGTCTTTCATGTTCGACAGCTCAGCCATGCGCGTCTGCTCGTCCACCACTTCCTGGTTGTTCACTATTACGTCTTTCACGAAGCGGAATACCGGATAGCCCGTGTCTTTCAGCTTAAACACGCCGCCCCAGGCCAGGTTTTGTACCGGCGCGACAAAAAAGGTCGCCACGCTAAACGCCAGGCACAGGTTTTCGATTTTACCCCAGGCTTTTTTCTCCTCGGGTTTGCGGCGCACGGCAATTACGCCCAGCGCAAAGATGAAAAGCCCGACCACGTAGTTGTACCACGGGAAGATGGTGAGGATCTCCGTGGACTCCTCCATGTTGGTGGAGTGTAGCGCCAGCAGGGTATTGAAGTTCGGCGAGCCGTAGGCCTGGCCAAACGGGAAATAGAACGCCGCGATCAGCGAACACACGCCCACCAGCGTTTTCTGCGCCAGCGGCGCGCTTCGCCACAGCAGGTGCAGGATGCAGGTGAAGGCGACGGCATATAAAAGGCTAAACGGATAGCCCAGCGCGAAGTTAATCAGCAGCGATTGCAGAAAGTAGAATCCCGTCCACGGGCTTAAGGCCCGGCTGCGGGTAATAAGTGTTTCTTTCAGGGTTACGTTCATAAATCACTATCATGAAAACGCCATGTGCTCACCCTGGCGTCGAGGGTCAAAGCCTGCCTGACAGTGCGTGGAGAGGGAATGTGGGTCCGCTTCAGCGAGCCGCAAATGGTGCAGGGCTGCAAGAAGATAGAGCGAGCGCGTAATAAGGTCAACAGTTGCTAAGGGTATGTTTTGCGTGGGGGACTGCAAATCCGCAAAAAAGATCGGGAATTAGGCGGCAGGAGGCCATTTTATCGGGGGATTGTGACAAGAAAATGAAGCGGCGTACCGCACGCCGCTTAGTGGGAAGGTTTGTCGTCCTGGTGCGGTTTGTTGTTAAACATATCGCACAGCATATTCAACAACATCAACCGTACTTTGAAGGGAGAATGGCTAAACACGTTCATACACCTCTTGAATTCGTTCATATGACCTCCTGATTTAAGATCCCTTCGATCCGTGAAGGGTGACTGCATTACATACAGATATAGCACAGGCTATATTACATAGCTACGGCTATTTCGTTAATTTTTTGTGCTTGTAGAGCTATGGTTTACAATGTGCGCTCTTGTCACGAGGCGCTGGAAGCGTCACCCCATTGAGGACACACAATGAACCGTCGCGCAGGTAAGCCAACAATAAAAAAAACGACGCAACTGGTTAATGTTGAAGAGCATGTTGAAGGGTTTCGTCAGGTTCGCGAGGCGCATCGGCGTGAATTAATTGATGACTACGTTGAGCTGATTTCGGATCTGATCCGCGAGGTGGGCGAGGCGCGTCAGGTGGACATGGCCGCGCGGCTGGGCGTTTCTCAGCCAACTGTCGCCAAAATGTTAAAACGTCTGGCGTCCGTCGGCCTGATCGAAATGATCCCCTGGCGCGGCGTATTTTTAACGCCAGAGGGGGAAAAGCTGGCGCACGCGAGCCGCGAACGCCACCAGATAGTCGAAAACTTTTTGTTGGTATTAGGCGTGAGTGAGGACATCGCGCGCCGTGATGCCGAAGGCATGGAACATCACGTCAGCGAAGAAACGCTGGCGAAGTTCCACGAGTTCACCCTGAAATACGGTCCTTCTGCTGAATGAACATTCCCGGCTTGCAGGCGCTGAAACGCGATCGCTTCTTTCATCTTTTACTCATTATCGGCGTTGGGCTAAGCCTGTTTGTGCCGTTCGCGCCGCGCACCTGGCCTGCGGCGATCGACTGGCGCACCATTATTACCCTGAGCGGCCTGATGATGCTCACCAAAGGGGTTGAGCTCAGCGGCTATTTTGACGTGCTTGGGCGCAAAATGGTGCGCCGCTTTGCCACCGAGCGCAGGCTGGCGCTGTTTATGGTTTTCTCCGCCGCCGTGCTCTCCACGTTTCTGACCAACGATGTGGCGCTGTTTATCGTCGTGCCGCTGACCCTGACGCTGCGCCGACTTTGCGAAATCCCGGTCACGCGCCTGATCATCTTTGAAGCGCTGGCGGTGAACGCCGGTTCTCTTCTGACCCCCATCGGCAACCCGCAAAACATCCTGCTGTGGGGGCGCTCCGGGCTGTCGTTCGCGGCCTTCACCTGGCAAATGGCGCCGCTGGCGCTGGTGATGATGCTGTCCCTGCTGGCGGTCTGCTGGTTTGCCTTCCCGGATAAAAAACTGCAATACCACAGCGGCGCCACCGGCCCGGAGTGGCAACCGCGTCTGGTCTGGAGCTGCCTCGCGCTCTACATCGTTTTCCTGACGGCGCTGGAGATGAAGCAGGAGCTCATCGGCGTTGCGCTGGTCGCCTGCGGCTTTTTGTTCCTCGCCCGGCGCGTTCTGGTCAGCGTTGACTGGACGCTGCTGCTGGTGTTCATGGCGATGTTTATCGACGTGCATCTGCTTATTCAGCTGCCGGTGCTGCAAAACGTGCTTCACAGCGTCAGCGGCCTGTCGCAGGCGGGACTATGGCTCACGGCGATTGGGCTGTCGCAGTTTATCAGCAACGTGCCGTCCACGATTTTGCTCCTCAACTACGTTCCACCCTCGGCGCTGCTGGCCTGGGCGGTGAACGTCGGCGGTTTTGGCCTGCTTCCCGGCTCGCTTGCCAACCTGATAGCCCTGCGAATGGCAAACGATCGCCGCATCTGGTGGCGCTTCCACCTCTGGTCTGTACCGATGCTCGTCTGGGCCGCCGCCGTAGGATTCGGACTATTCCTTCTCATATAGTGCGTTATTTGTCAGTTTATCCTGGCAAATGTATAGCAACGTCCTAGCTTTAGTGAACGGCATAGTGTGATGCCGCTCACTGACAGGACCGTTGCTGAACATGGCTGAAGATCAAAACCCGCCTGCTGACGAGCAGGAACAAAACAATAACGAGCGTAAACGCCCGGGCAAAAAACCGCTCATCATCCTCGGTGTCGTGGTGGTGGTGATGGTTATTGTGGCGCTGGTGTGGTGGTTCTTGACCCGCAATGAAGAGACCACCGACGACGCCTTCACCGATGGCGATGTAGTGACGATAGCCCCTAAAGCGGCGGGTTACGTCACCGAGCTTAAAGTGCGCGATAACCAGCGGGTGAAGAAGGGCGACCTGCTGGTGGTGATCGATCCGCGAGATAACACCGCCCAGCGCGATCAGGCCCAGGCACAGCTTGGGCTGGCGATTGCGCAGCTCCATCAGGCGCAGGCGCAGCTGGCGCTCTCGAAGGTGCAGTATCCCGCCCAGCGCGACGAAGCCAAAGCCCAGGTGCTGAAAGCGCAGGCGGACATGGCGAACGCGCAGGCCGAGTACCGCCGCCAGCGCGGCGTCGATCCGCGCGCCACTACCCAACAGAACATTGACTCCGCCAACGCCCAGCTGCGAAGCGCGCAGGCCGGGCTGGCAAGCGCGCAGGCGCAGCTCGAAGTGGCGGAGCAGGTTCAGCTGCAAATCCGCCAGCAGGAAACGAACGTGGAAGCGCGTGAACGACAGGTCGATCAGGCCAAAGCGCAGCTGGAAACGGCAAACCTTAATCTCTCCTATACCGAAGTTCGCGCCCCGTTTGACGGCTTTGTCACTAAGCGTAACGTCCAGACGGGCACGCTGGTGCAGGCAGGCACCGCGCTGTTCTCGCTGGTCTCGCCCAACATCTGGGTGGTTGCCAACTTCAAAGAGTCGCAGCTTGAGCGCATGAAGCCCGGCAATAAAGTCACGGTATCGGTCGATGCCTGGCCGGACATGGAGCTGGAAGGCCACATCGACAGCATCCAGCAGGGCAGCGGCTCGCGCTTCTCCGCGTTCCCGTCGGAAAACGCCACCGGTAACTTCGTGAAAATCGTGCAGCGCGTGCCGGTGAAGATTGTCATCGACAAAGGGCTGGATCCGAACAAACCGCTGCCGCTGGGGCTGTCGGTTGAACCGAAGGTCACGCTGGAATGACGGATCACAGCCAGGATAACTGGAAACCGGCCAGCAACCCGTGGGCGGTGGCGATTGTGGTGACGCTGGCAGTGTTCATGGAGATCCTCGACACCACCATCGTCAACGTCGCGCTGCCGCACGTGGCCGGGTCGCTCTCGGCCAGCTATGACGAATCCACCTGGGTGTTAACCAGCTACCTGGTGGCAAACGGCATCGTGCTGCCAATTTCGGCCTTTCTGAGCCGGCTGTTTGGCCGCAAGCAGTTCTTCCTGATCTGCATCGTGATGTTCACCATCTGTTCGTTCCTGTGCGGCATCGCCACCGAGCTGTGGCAGATCATCTTGTTCCGCATCATGCAGGGCTTCTTCGGCGGCGGTTTGCAGCCGACGCAGCAGTCGGTGCTGCTCGACTACTTTAAGCCGGAGGATCGGGGCAAAGCCTTTGGCCTGTCGTCGATCGCGATTATCGTTGCCCCCGTGCTGGGGCCGACGCTTGGCGGGTGGATCACCGATAACTACTCCTGGCGCTGGGTGTTCTTTATCAACATTCCGGTGGGGATCGTGACGGTGCTGGCGATTTACCAGCTGCTGGAAGATCCGCCGTGGGAGAGCAAATCGAAAGAGAAACTCTCGGTCGACTGGACCGGGATCGGCCTGATCGCGCTGGGGCTGGGCTGCCTTCAGGTGATGCTCGACCGGGGCGAAGACGAAGACTGGTTTAATTCGAACTTTACCCGCACCTTCGCGGTGTTAACGCTGATCGGCATTATCGGCGCGATTTACTGGCTGCTGTACGCCAAAAAACCGGTGGTCGATCTGCACTGCATGAAGGACCGAAACTTTGCGGTTTCCAGCCTGCTGATGGCGGGGATGGCAATGATCCTGTACGGCAGCTCGGTGGTGATCCCGCAGCTGGCGCAGCAGGATTTAGGCTATACCGCGACCTGGTCCGGGATGGTGCTCTCGCCCGGCGCGGTGCTAATTGTCCTGACCATCCCGCTGGTGCTAAAGCTGATGCCGGTGGTGCAGACGCGCTGGATCATCGCCTTTGGCTTTACCTGTCTGGCGGTGTCGTTCTTCTGGTCCCGCAACCTGACGCCGGATATCGATTTTGAAACCCTGGTGCTGTTCCGCAGCGCGCAGTCGATTGGCCTCGGGTTCCTGTTTGTGCCGCTCACCACCATCGCTTTTATTTCGATCCCGCGAAGGCTGAATGCCGATGCGGCGGCGCTGTTCACCATGTTCCGAAACGTGGCGGGATCGATTGGGATTTCGCTCTCGACGGCGGCCATTACCGAGCGATCGCAGGCGCACAGCGCACATCTGGCCTATCACGCCACGCCGTTTAACGAGCAGTTCCAGCAGGCGATACGCGAAAGCGCTCAGGCTATCCAGAACTTCACCACGCAGGTGGGCGATCCCACCGGCATTGCCACCGGGCGTATGTACCAGACCATGATCGAGCAGTCGCGTTTTCTGGCCTACATCGACGTCTTCACCCTGTTGAGCGCGGTGGCCTTTTTACTGATCCCGTTTTGTTTGTTGCTCTCGCCGGTTAAGAGCGAGGGGAGTGCAGGAGCACACTGATGATACACAGACGTTTACACCCTCTGATGATAATGATGCTGCTGGTGGGCTGCGCCGTGGGGCCGGATTACCAGCAGCCTGCGCCGCAAACGCCCACCCAGTGGAACGATAAAGGCGATAGCGCGGTGAAATCGCAAACCATCTCCGCCGCCACTAACCCGCGCTGGTGGAAAACCTTCGGCTCCCCGCAGCTCGACAGCCTGGTAGAGCGCGCCATCGCCGGGAACTTATCCCTGCAACAAACGGTGCTGCGCATCGCCGGGGCGCGTGAACAGATCAACCAGGCGGGCGGGGCGTTTTTCCCGTCGGTGAATGGAAACGTGCAGGCCACGCGCCAGCAGCTTGGGCTGGAAGGGGAGCTGAAATCCCACGGCGTGTATGACCAGCTCGATAACGTCGACCCGGAACTTAAAGGGGCGTTAGGGCCATTGACGCAGCCGATCAATCTGTATCAGGGCAGCTTTGATGCCCAGTGGGAGCTCGACCTGTGGGGCAAGGTGCGCCGTCAGGTGGAGGCCGCCGAAGCCCAGCAGCGAGCGGCCATCGAGCAGCGCAACGACGCGCTGGTGTCCCTTGAGGCCGAAGTGGCGCGCGCGTGGCTCCAGCTGCGCGGTGCCCAGAGCATTATTGCTACCCTGAATACCCAGATTGAGAGCGCGCAGCAGACGCTGGAGCTGACGCAAAGCCGCCAGCGCGGCGGGCTTTCGCCGCAGCTCGACGTCGAAAACGCGCGCGCCCAGCTGGGTAATCTTGAAGCGCAGCTGCCGCAGTATCAGGCGCAGGAGAGACAGGCGATGAACGGGCTGGCGATCCTGCTCGGCAAACCGCCGGGCGCGCTGGACGCCGAGCTGCAATCCGCGCAGCCAATGCCCGCGCTGCCGGATATCGTGCAGACGGGGATCCCGTCCACCCTGGCGCGCCGCCGTCCTGACGTGCGTGAAGCGGAGGCGA
Source organism: Enterobacter asburiae (assembly GCF_021440515.1). Classification (GTDB taxonomy): domain Bacteria; phylum Pseudomonadota; class Gammaproteobacteria; order Enterobacterales; family Enterobacteriaceae; genus Enterobacter; species Enterobacter asburiae_E. The sequence continues at coordinate 53,142 of NZ_JAKCMV010000029.1, forward strand.
ATCTCCACGCCGCGACGGCGCAGATCGGTGTGTCGGTGGCGCAGCTGTTCCCGAGCGTTACCCTGTCCGGCCAGTTCGGCCTGCGCAACAGCGAAACCAACTGGCTGACCGACTGGAGCAGCCACTTCTACAGCTTTGGCCCGCAGGTCTCTATTCCCATCTTCCAGGGCGGTCGGCTGGTGTCAAGCGTGAAGGTGGCGCGCGCGCAGCAGGGGGCGGCGGTGCTGGACTACCGTCAGACCGTGCTGACCGCGCTCGGGGATGTGGAAAATGCGCTGGTGAGCTATCGCACCGATCAGCAGCGTGAAGCGGGTCTGGCGAAGACCATCGACGCGCTGCAAAACGCCTTCGACCTGGCGAGCGACAGCTATCGGCAGGGGATCGCGACCTTTATCGACGTGCTGGACGCCCAGCGGCAGCTGGCGCAGGCCCAGCAGCAGCGCGCTCAGGCGCAGGTGCAGAGCGCAATCGACCTTGTGGCGCTCTACAAGGCGCTTGGCGGCGGCTGGGAGCCGTATCAGCAGGTGCAGCTTCCGGATTACAGCGTCTTTGGCGACGCCCCGCGTGGATAACATTCAGAGGATTGGGCAAGAAACGGACAGGAACGCCACATTCGCGATAGCTATGGGGCGGGTATAACTGTCGGGTACCCATCTCACGACATGCGAGGAAAGTGTTATGCGTTATCAAAAACTGGGCAATACCGGTCTGTTTGTTTCTGAACTGTGCCTCGGCACCATGACCTTTGGCGGCGAAGGCGGCATGTGGGGCAAAATTGGTCAGCTGCGACAGAGCGAATCCGAGCAGCTGGTGGGCCGCGCGCTGGATGCCGGGATCAACTTTATCGATACGGCAGACGTTTACTCGGAAGGGCGCTCGGAAGAGATCCTGGGGCAGGCGCTGAAAAATCTGAAGGTGCCGCGCGAAAACGTCGTCGTGGCCACCAAAGTGTTCGGCGAAACCGGCACCGCCGGGGTGAACTCACGCGGCAGCTCGCGCTATCACATCGTCAGCAGCGTGAAGGAGAGCCTGCGCCGTTTGCAGCTCGACCATATCGATCTCTATCAGCTCCACGGGTTCGATCCCGCCACGCCGATTGAAGAAACGCTGTACGCGCTGGATAACCTGGTGCAGCACGGCCACGTGCGCTATATCGGCGTGTCGAACTGGGCGGCCTGGCAAATCATGAAGGCGCTGGGCATGTCCGAGCGGCTCGGGCTGGCGCGTTTTGCCTCGTTACAGGCTTACTACACCATCGCCGGGCGCGATCTGGAGCGCGAGCTGGTGCCGATGATGCAGAGCGAAGGCGTCGGCCTGATGGTCTGGAGCCCGCTGGCGGGCGGCCTGCTCAGCGGAAAATATGGCCGCGACGGGCAGGGCGAGGCGGGCAGCCGCCGTCTGGAATTTGACTTCCCGCCGGTAGAAAAAGAGCGCGCGTTCGACTGCGTGGACGTGATGCGCACGATAGCCGAGAGCAAAGGCGCGTCGGTGGCGCAGATCGCGCTGACGTGGCTGCTGCATCAAAAAGCGGTGACCAGCGTGATCATCGGCGCTAAGCGCGTGGATCAGCTGGACGACAACATCGCCGCCACCGGTATTCGCCTGAGCGAGGATGAGCTTAAACGGCTGGACGCGGTCAGCGCGCTGCCGCGTGAATATCCGGGCTGGATGCTGGAACGTCAGGGCGAATACCGCCGCAATCAGCTCGCACAGTAATACCCTCTCTTCCCCCGGTAACGATCCGCTTACCGGGGCGACCTCCTATGGTCATTAATTCAACCCATCTCACAAAAACAGATCCTTTCCTTTGATTGAATTTTCAACTTCGCCTATATGACTAGTCATGAAATTTAAATGACTAGTCATATAGGGAGAGGCCATGAAGCAACAACTGCCAGCCAACTTTTTATGGGGAAACTCCGTTTCCAGTATGCAGACTGAAGGCGCGTGGAACGAGGGCGGAAAAGGGATGTCGGTGTACGACATTCGCGAAGCCGGAGAACATGCCTCAGACTGGAAAGTGGCCACCGACTCGTATCACCGCTACCGGGAAGACTTTGATTTAATGCAGGATCTGGGCATGAACTGCTACCGCTTTCAGATCTCCTGGAGCCGCGTTTGCCCGCTGGGCGACGGCGAATTCAACGAAGAGGGCATCGCCTTCTACGACCGCTTTATCGACGACCTGATTGCCCGCGGCATCGAGCCGATGGTCTGCCTCTACCACTTCGACATGCCGCTGGCGCTGGCGCAGGAGTACAACGGCTTTAACGATCGCCGGGTGATGGACGCCTTTATCCGCTACGGCAAAAAGATGATCGACCGCTTCGGCGATCGCGTGAAGTACTGGTTAACCTTCAACGAGCAGAACATCTTCCACATGCCGGAGGCGTTTCGCATCTCCGGCTACATGAAAGGGGAGAAGACCCTGCGCGAGCTGTATGAGCTTCAGCACCATTCGATGGTGGCGCATATGGCCCTGACGGAATACCTGCACCAGACCAAACCGGGCCAGCTGATGGGCGGGATGCTGGCGCACCAGCTTATCTATCCTGCCACCTGCAAGCCGCGGGATATCTTCTGCGCCCAGCAGTACGACGAGTTCCTCAATCAGAACCTGCTGCGCGTCTTCGCCGGACAGGGCTACAGCCCGGCGGTGATGGCGGTGGTGGAGCAGGAGGGCTTCGGCGATATCTACCGTCCGGAAGATTTAGCCCTGCTGGCGCGCACCAAAAATGACTATATGGCGTTTAGCTATTACGCCAGTAAAACGCTGGACAGCGATGCGATCCCGGACGGGACGCCGGTGAACTATTACCTGCTGCACGGTGAGAAAAACAACCCGCACCTGAAGGCCACCGAGTGGAACTGGCAGATCGACCCGCTCGGTTTTCGCACCATCATCACCCGCTATTACAACGACTGGCGTCTGCCGGTCTTCCCGATTGAAAACGGTATCGGGGTGATCGAATCCTGGGACGGGGTCAACCCGATTGAGGACACCTACCGCATCGACTATCACCGCGCGCATATCGAGGCCATGAAGGCGGCGATGTTCGAAGACGGGGCAGAGGTGATCGGCTATCTCGGCTGGGGGCTTATCGACATTCTTAGCTCCCAGGGTGATATGCGTAAACGCTACGGCGTGGTGTACGTGAACCGTGAAAACCACGATCTGCGTGACCTGAAGCGCGTGCCGAAAAAGAGCTATGCGTGGTTGAAACAGGTAATCCATACCAACGGACGCGAGATGTAAGTTGTACGCTGCCGGGCCGTTTTTGTGACTGATGAATGGGAATATCCGCTATGTCTGAAGCAAAAATTACACCGAATATGCAGTCCTTAGTTGACCGATTTGTTGATTTTTCAGCGCGCCTGGCAAACCAGGTACACCTGCGCTCGCTGCGTGACGCCTTCGCCACGGTGATGCCCATCTTTATCCTCGCCGGATTAGCGGTGCTGGTGAACAACGTGGTGTTTCCGTGGATTTTTCACGGCGACACGCTGGCGCAGTTCAAGGTCTGGGGCGAGGCGATCGTCAACGGCACGCTGAATATCGCCGCGCTGCTGCTGGCCCCGATGATCGCCTGGTCGCTGGCGCGCAACAAAGAGTTCGACAACCCGGTTTCGGCAGTGGTCATCGCCGTCAGCAGCTTCATTATTATGATGCCGATGCGCCTGCAACTTACCCCCGTCGGCAGTGATACCACGGTGAACGTGACGCAGGTGCTGACCTTCACCAACATCGGCTCGACCGGGATTTTCGCGGGCGTGCTGATTGGCCTGCTCTCGACGGAAATTTTTATCGCTATCTCGCGCCTGAAGGTGCTGAAAATCTCGCTGGGGGAAAACGTGCCCCCGGCGGTGAGTCAGTCCTTCACCGCGCTGATACCGACCATCCTCACGCTTTCGCTTTTCGCCGTGCTGGCGGCGGTGCTCTCTGTCGTGCTGCACACGGATCTGATCCATCTCATTACGACCTTTATTCAGCAACCGCTGCGGCTGATAAACACCAGCCTGCCGGGGACAATCTTTATTTATAGCTTCGGGAATTTCCTGTTTACGCTGGGGATCCACCAGTCGGTGGTGAACAGCGTGGTGCTGGAACCTTTCCTGCTGATCAACACCAATGAGAACATGCTTGCCTTTGCCAACGGTCAGCCGATCCCGCATATCATCAACAATATCTTTGTCCCGACCTTCGGCATGGTGGGCGGCACGGGCAGCACCATTTCGCTGCTTATCGCCATCTTTATCTTCTCCCGGCAGCAGTCGGCGAAGCAGGTGGCGCGGCTCTCGCTGGCGCCCGGTTTATTCAATATCAACGAGCCGGTGATTTTTGGCCTGCCGATTGTTTTCAACCTGCCGCTGATGATCCCGTTTGTCCTGCTGCCCGCGATCGGTATTTACTTTGCCTGGCTCTGTACTACGCTCGGATTAATGTCGCGCTGCGTGGTGATGATCCCGTGGACGACGCCGCCCATTCTCAGCGCCTGGCTCGCCACCGCCGGGGACTGGCGGGCGGTGGTGGTGCAGTTGGCAATCATCATATTTGGTGTATTCTTCTACCTGCCTTTCCTCAAGATTGCCGAGCGAGTGGCCTTGAGAAATAGCGGGACAGAACATTAACGAAAGGACAGGACGATGGCGGCGAAGTACATCACCATAGCGCGTGAAATTAAGAAACGCATTATCAGCCAGCAGTATGCCGCCAATGAACCGCTGCCGGACCAGTTTGCGCTGGCGGCGGAGTTCAATTCCAGCCGCATGACCATCCAGCAGGCGATGCGCCAGCTGATTGTCGAAGGGCTGGTCTACACCCGCCAGGGGCAGGGAACCTTTATTCGCAAAAACTTCCTGCAACTTTCCCAGTGGGATCTGTCCGGCAGCGACTACTTCGGCGCCACCAAAACCTGGGAACATATGGGAACCGTGAGCAGCCAGGTGGTCCATTTCGAACTGCGTTTTCCGACTGAAAAAGAGCAGGCGTCGCTGATGATTAACAGCGATGCGCCGGTGTATGACTTTATCCGCCTGCGGCTGCTCAACGGAGAACCTATGTCGCTGGATTCCACCGTCATGCCGCTCAATCTGGTGCCCGGCCTCAATAAAAGCCATCTCGCCAGCTCGGTGTTTCGCTACGTGCAGGAGACGCTGGGGCTAAAAATTATGGGTTCGTACCGCGTCGTGCGCGCGCTAAAACCGAACGCGCTGGATTGACCTGCCCCCACGATTAGATACAACACTCAGTTAGTAACGTCGGAATCTTCATTCTCAGAATGACCCTTTCTCCAGCCCGCTGCAAATTCAGACGGTGTCTGATAATTCAGCGTGGAGTGCGGGCGGCATTCGTTATAATCCTGCCGCCAGTCATTAATAATTTTCCTGGCATGAACGATATCGCTGAACCAGTGCTCATTCAAACATTCATCGCGAAATCGTCCGTTAAAGCTCTCAATAAATCCGTTCTGCGTTGGCTTGCCCGGCTGGATTAAGCGCAACTCAACACCATGCTCAAAGGCCCATTGATCCAGTGCACGGCAAGTGAACTCCGGCCCCTGGTCAGTTCTTATCGTCGCCGGATAGCCTCGAAACAGTGCAATGCTGTCCAGAATACGCGTGACCTGAACGCCTGAAATCCCAAAGGCAACAGTGACCGTCAGGCATTCCTTTGTGAAATCATCGACGCAGGTAAGACACTTGATCCTGCGACCGGTGGAAAGTGCGTCCATGACGAAATCCATCGACCAGGTCAGATTGGGCGCCGCCGGACGGAGCAGCGGCAGACGTTCTGTTGCCAGCCCTTTACGACGTCTTCTGCGTTTTACGCCCAGGCCACTGAGGTGATAAAGCCGGTACACGCGCTTATGATTAACATGAAGCCCTTCACGGCGCAGCAACTGCCAAATACGACGGTAGCCAAAACGCCTGCGCTCCAGTGCCAGCTCAGTGATGCGCCCTGATAAATGCGCATCAGCAGCCGGACGGTGAGCCTCATAGCGGCAGGTCGACAGGGATAAACCTGTAAGCCTGCAGGCACGACGTTGCGACAGACCGGTCGCATCACACATCAACATCACGGCTTCCCGCTTCTGGTCTGTCGTCAGTACTTTCGCCCAAGAGCCACCTGAAGCGCCTCTTTATCCAGCATGGCTTCGGCAAGCAGCTTCTTGAGTCTGGCGTTCTCTTCCTCAAGCGACTTCAGGCGCTTAACTTCAGGCACCTCCATACCGCCATACTTCTTACGCCAGATGTAAAACGTGGCATCGGAAATGGCATGCTTGCGGCAGAGTTCACGGGCGGGTACCCCAGCTTCGGCTTCGCGGAGAATACTGATGATCTGTTCGTCGGAAAAACGCTTCTTCATGGGGATGTCCTCATGTGGCTTATGAAGACATTACTAACATCGGGGTGTACTAATCAACGGGGAGCAGGTCAGGATATGCAGCATCTGGTGTGCGAACAAACCGATCCGGTACTGGAGGTGGAGCAGGTGATTTATCTGGAGGATGGCACACCGCTGGAGTATGCCCACTGCCATTATCGGTACGACCACGGGGGGATCGTGATCGTGAATAATGGTTAAAAAAAAGCGGGCATCGAAGCCCGCTTTTTTATTTCGTATGCCAGGTAAGCGCAGCGCCCCCGGGCATAGAGATTAGTTCAAACGCACCGGCATACCAGAACGGTTTTGAATCGCCTGATCCACAACGGTGGTTTCCACGTCAGCCTGAGAGGTGACAGCCTGCACTGCGCTGTTCAGGGTGATTGGCACGATTTCGTTGTTGTTAATCTGGTCTTCGCTGGTGGACAGCGGGTTATGCACTTCGATGTAACGGCTGCCGTCCGGTTCGGAGGTCGCTTTTACTGGCTCATTGATAAACTGTACGCGGGTGCCTACTGGAACATTCTCGAACAGGAACTTGATATCGTCGTTACGCAGACGCACGCAGCCGTGGCTTACGCGCAGGCCGATACCGAAGTTCGCATTGGTGCCGTGAATGGCATACAGACGGCCGATGTACAGCGCGTACAGGCCCATTGGGTTATCCGGGCCAGCAGGAACAACGGCTGGCAGCGGTTCGCCTGCGGCGATGTACTCTGCGTGCATCTTCGCGGTTGGGGTCCAGGTTGGGCCTGCTTTCTTACGCTCAACTTTGGTGGTCCAGTTCAGCGGGGTGTCTTTACCCAGCTGGCCGATACCGATTGGCAGCACGATCACGGTGTTGGTGCCTTTCGGATAGTAGTACAGACGCATTTCGGCGCTGTTGATCACGATACCTTCATGCACGGTATCCGGTAGGATCAGCTGCTGAGGGATGTTGAGCACGGTACCGGCTTTTGGCAGGTACGGGTCAACGCCCGGGTTCGCTTCCAGCATGTTAGACAGGCCGAGCTGGTATTGTGCAGCAAAGTATTCCAGCGGTTGGGTGTTACCTTCCTGGATAGTGACAACCTGATTCTGACCTACCAGACGGCTTCCGTCAGTCGGCAGAGGATAAGTCACCGCAGAGGCGGTTTTGCAAAAACCTACTACGGCAAACGCCGCTGCAAAAAGCGTTGTTAATTTCATGTTCATGTTATGCGAGGTATCTGAGCCACTCTGGCGATTAGTTGATAAGTCTGAATCTGTGATGGGAGCGCATTATATGTGCATTCCCTCCCACAGGGAATTCAGATGTGTACGAAATCACACTTTTTTCAATTTTGTTAAAGTTTAGTGGAAAGCCGCAACACGGGATCTCAATTCGGAATTGTGGCATAATGCCGCGTTTATCACACTTTTCGCAGGAATCTCCCCGTGTTAGTTACCAGCAACGTCACTATGCAGTTTGGCAGTAAGCCGCTGTTCGAAAACATTTCCGTCAAATTTGGCGGCGGCAACCGTTACGGCCTGATTGGTGCCAACGGTAGCGGTAAATCCACCTTTATGAAAATCCTCGGCGGTGACTTAGAGCCGACGCTTGGCAACGTATCGCTCGATCCTAACGAGCGTATCGGTAAGCTGCGTCAGGATCAGTTTGCCTTCGAAGAGTTCACCGTGCTCGACACCGTGATCATGGGGCACGGCGAGCTGTGGGAAGTGAAGCAGGAGCGCGATCGCATCTACGCGCTGGCCGAAATGAGCGAAGAAGACGGCTACAAAGTAGCAGATCTGGAAACCCAGTACGGCGAGATGGACGGTTATTCCGCCGAAGCGCGCGCGGGCGAGCTGCTGCTCGGCGTGGGCATTCCGGTTGAACAGCATTACGGCCCGATGAGCGAAGTCGCGCCTGGCTGGAAGCTGCGTGTGCTGCTGGCACAGGCGCTGTTCTCCAACCCTGACATCCTGCTGCTCGATGAACCGACGAACAACCTGGACATCGACACCATTCGCTGGCTGGAGCAGACGCTGAACGATCGCGACAGCACCATGATCATCATCTCGCACGACCGTCACTTCCTGAACATGGTCTGTACCCACATGGCGGATCTGGACTACGGCGAGCTGCGCGTCTACCCGGGCAACTACGACGAATACATGACCGCCGCCACCCAGGCGCGCGAACGTCTGCTGGCCGACAACGCCAAGAAAAAGGCACAGATTGCCGACCTGCAATCCTTCGTGAGCCGCTTTAGCGCCAACGCTTCTAAATCCCGTCAGGCAACCTCGCGCGCCCGTCAGATTGATAAAATCAAACTCGACGAAGTGAAAGCGTCCAGCCGTCAGAACCCGTTCATCCGCTTTGAGCAGGATAAGAAACTGTTCCGTAACGCGCTGGAAGTGGAAGCCCTGTCCAAAGGCTTTGAAAACGGTCCGCTGTTTAAAAACTTCAACCTGCTGCTGGAAGTGGGCGAGAAGATTGCCATCCTCGGCGCGAACGGCGTGGGTAAATCCACCATGCTGAAAACGCTGGTGGGCGAACTTCAGCCGGACAACGGCACCGTGAAATGGTCTGAAAACGCGCAGATTGGCTATTACGCGCAGGACCACGAGTATGAGTTCGAAAACGACCTGACCGTGTTCGACTGGATGAGCCAGTGGAAGCAGGAAGGCGACGACGAGCAGGCGGTGCGCAGCATTCTGGGGCGTCTGCTGTTCAGCCAGGACGACATCAAAAAGCCTGCTAAAGTGCTCTCCGGTGGTGAGAAGGGCCGTATGCTGTTCGGCAAGCTGATGATGGAAAAACCAAACATTCTGGTGATGGATGAACCAACCAACCACCTGGATATGGAATCCATCGAATCGCTGAACATGGCGCTGGAGATGTATCAGGGCACCCTGATCTTCGTGTCCCACGACCGTGAATTTGTCAGCTCGCTGGCGACCCGCGTGATCGAAATTACGCCAGAGCGCCTGGTGGACTTCACCGGTAACTATGAAGACTACCTGCGCAGCAAAGGTATCGACAACTAATTTCCCGTCGTCTTTCACGCTGTAGATGCGTTGGCTTCACCTGTTCACCCCGGTCACTTACTTATGTAAGCTCCCGGGGATTCACAGGTTTGCCGCCTTCCTACAGCGCGAAATACTTAGGGAAACGAGTCGTGCTTTTATTCCCTCTCCCCGTGGGAGAGGGTTAGGGTGAGGGCATCAGGCCGCACTACACCACCCACTCGCTCCCCTCAACCCCATTCACCCGCAGCTTACGTTTTTCCCCCGCCGGTAACGACACCTTCAGCGCTTTCCACGCCGGACGGTAATCCCCGCGCGCATTCACCGTCAGGTCAATGACCGAACCGCTGCACGTCATCTCCCACTCCACCCACAGCGCGTTGCCGTTCTGGTAACCCCAGCTTTCGCCGTCATCCTCAAACAGCAGGCCGGAACTCGTCCCTGTGCCTTTCAGCGGGAACAGCTTCAGCTCGCGGGTATCGTCTTTCTCAGCGGAAACGTGCGTAATACGCTCGCTGAGCGGCAGACCCGCCCCGGCGCGCACCAGCAGCGGCAGTTTTTCCAGCGGCGCGTCGCGCACGATCCACTGCCCGCCCGCAAACCACTCGTGGGTATAAAAATCGTACCAGCCGGTTTCGTTATCCGGCAGCCAGAGGCGGCGCTCGCGCTGTCCGGCCTCCACCACGCTTGCCACCAGCAGGTCGCGCCCCAGCAGGAACTCATCGCACTCTTCAAACGTCTGCACGTCGTGCTCGTGATCGAGGAAGGTCGGGCGCAGCATCGGCTCGTCGTCGGCGTGCGCCTGCCAGAGCAGGGTGTAGAGATAGGGCAGCAGACGATAGCGCAGCTCAATCGCGCCGCGAATAGCGGGGGTGACGCCCGGATACATCCACGGCTCGTTGACCGTGTGGTCATCGTTCCACGAGTGAATGGTAAAGCGCGGATGCATCACGCCGTTTTGCACCCAGCGCACGAACAGCTCGGCGTCGGGCTTATCGCCGGAGAAACCGCCGACGTCGTGACCCACGTTAAACAGCCCGGACAAACTCATGCCCAGCCCCATGCGGGTGTTATAGCGCAGCGTTTCCCAGCTGGTGCGGTTGTCGCCGCTCCAGGTCTGCACGTAGCGCTGCATCCCGGCGCAGCCGGAACGGGAGATCAGATACGGGCGCTTTTCCGGAGCAAAGCGCTGCTGGGCTTCCAGCGAGGCGCGCATCATCAGCAGCGGCATCACCGGACGGATATGCTTGATGGCGATCTCTTTGCCGAAGCCGTGACAGCGGGCTTCACCGTCCCACACTTCGAACTCGTTATTGTCGTTCCAGGTGGAGTCAATCCCCATCTCCAGCAGCTGCGTGGTCACGCCGTTCTGCCACCACTGCACCGTCTGCGGGTTGGTAAAGTCGAGATGCGAGCCTTCATCGTCCCAGAAGCTTGAACGCTCCGGCGCATCGGTTTCTGAATCCCGGATGAACAGGCCGCGCTCCGCCACCTCGTTATAGCGCGGGTGATCCTGCAACAGGCACGGCTTAATGTTTGCCGCAAGCTTCAGCCCCGCGTCGTGGAACGCCTGGGTCATCACCTTTGGCTGCGGCACTTTGTCGTAGTTCCAGTTGAAGACGTAGCGCTTGCCGTCGATGGAGGTGTAGCCGGAAGAGAGCTGGAACGAGTCGCATGGGATCGCGTGTTCTTCACACAGGCGGATAAAGTTCATCAGCTGATTTTGCGCGTCCGGCGCGTCGGTGTAGTGCATGGTCGAGCCGCTGTAGCCCAGGCTCCATTTTGGCCCGAACAGCGTCTTCCCGGTCAGGCGCACAAAGGCTTTGGTGACGTCCAGCACCCGTTTGCCGGTAAAAATGTAGTAATCGATATCGCCCGCTTCCGCCTGCCAGCGGCGGTAGGCCGTGTGGTAGTTGTCGATCTCGTTACCCAGATCCAGCCAGCAGCTGCTCAGGTTGTCGTAAAACAGGCCGTAGCTCACATCGTCGCGGCGGGCGAGGGTGAACGGAATGTGCTTGTACAGCGGATCGGTGCTGGCGGCGTTATAGCCCATCGCGTCGAGGTTACGCATTTCGAAGCGCTTACCGTTGCGCTGCAAATCGCCCGCTTTCTCGCCAAGACCATAGAAACGCTCGTCCTTGCGGCGGCTCAGGTAGTGCGCCACCCCGTCGCCGTGGGCGTTCAGCAGATAGGCGCTGGTCGGGCGGTCGTTGACCAGCGGCTGCCACTCGCCCGCGTCGTTGCGGTAGTCCCACTCCAGCCACAGCGGCTGATGCACGGTCACGCGCAGCCGTTCAGTCGCCACGGTGACGGTGTCGTCCTGCTGCGTCAGCGTCCACGCCGGGCAGGTAAAACCGCTTAAATCGTCACGACGGCGACCTTCCCACGGCACGTCTTGTTCCGGGGCGATGCTCCAGGTGCGGTCGAGCGCCAGTTCGCCTTTGCGTTTAATCAGCACGCGGAACAGGTTCTCTTCCAGCACATACAGGCACAGGCGGTGCTGCTTATCGACCATCAGTTCCAGATGGTTCGCCGACTGCGTTTCTACGGTCCAGTTTTTCAGGGTTTTCATATGCAATACATCCACTATCAGGCGCGCGTGGCGCGACGTTCAGCAATAAATGCTACCAGGAAGACAGCGCCAATCAGGTCAAAGAAGCCCATGGCGATAAAGAGCGGGTTAAAGCCGATTTTGTCGGCGGTCACGCCGATTAACAGCGAGAACAGGAAGCTGGCGATCCACGCCGCCGAGCCGCGCATCCCGTTGACGGTGGCCATCTGGCCTTTGTCGAAGGACTCCACCACCAGGGCGCTCAACATGCAGGAGATGATCTGGTGCCCGAAGCCGCCGATGGAGATCAGCACGATGGTGATGTACGGGTCGCGGGTGATGGCGACGATGCCCAGGGAGATCATCAGGAACGCGCCGGTCACCGAGCTTGCCACCACCGAGTTCACGCGGGAGCAGCCGAACAGGCGGGTATACAGGCGGGTGAGATAGCCGCTTGCCACGCTGCCGAGGTCGGCGGCCAGGAACGGCAGCCAGGCGAACATCGCAATTTGCTTCAGATCCATGCCGTGCTCTTTGGCGAGATACAGCGGCACCCAGAAGCTCAGCACTGCCCAGGCCGGTTCCGCCATAAAGGCCGGGATGGCGATACCGTAAAAGCGTTTGTTTTTGGATACGGTTTTCAGCGCGGTCAGGAAGGGCAGCTTCACCGCAGGCGGCTCGTTGTCCTGCTTGATAAACGCCAGCTCGTCCTTGCCCAGGTTCGGGTGCTGTTCAGGGTTATGGTAGAACGCCCACCAGAGGAGCACCCACAGCAGCGCCAGCACGCCGGTGAACATAAATGCACCCTGCCAGCCAAAGGACGCGTGAGCAAAATAGATGATGGGCGGCGCCAGCATTGCGCCCACCGAGAAGCCCACGCCCGCCCAGCCCGCTGCCACAGGGCGTTCTGATTTCGGGAACCATTCGCCGATGGTTTTGGCGTTCGCCGGGGTCGCGGCGGCTTCGGAAGCGCCCATAAAGAAGCGCAGGATGGCGAGATGCAGCCAGCTTCCGGCACCCGCATGGAAAATACACATCAGCGCCCAGAGTCCGGCGCAGACCATAAAGCCAATTTTCAGGCCGATAACATCAATCAGCCAGCCGCACAGGGGCTGGAAAATGGTGTAGGCAATCTGGAACGCGCCGACAATCCACGAATACTGCTCGGTGGTAATGCCCAGGCTCTCTTTCAGCTCTGGCGCGAGAATACCCAGGGAGTTACGGGTGATGTAGTTAACGGTGACGCCCAGTAAAAACAGGACCAGAACATACCAGCGCAGGTTCTTAATGACCCGGCGGGTTTTGCTGGCGGTGACGGTGTTATTGATGTCCTGACTCATTTCTCTCTCCACAAGCGGACGGTAGGGGATAGACGTTTCAAGTGTCACACGCATTTTTATAGGGCTTTGATAGTTATCCATTTTGTCGCGCAAAGTTGCTATACAACTAGTATGGAAGTGGTGTGACAAATCCACCTTAAGGGAGAAAATGGGCAGGCAATAGCGGATTTTGTGCAAGCTTTCTCATAACTGACGTCAATTGTTTGTCATCATCGCATTAATCCCGCTTGTGGCAGGAGAGTCACGCGATGAAAAAATTTTCATTTGGCAAACGGAGCCAGATCACAAAATGGATAAAAGGCTAAAAATCGCTGAAATTGCCAGCCGCACGCAGCTTTCAATCAGCACGGTTTCACGGGTCCTGGCGGGCAAGGCGAATACCAGTGAAAAAGCACGCGCGAAGGTGCTGGAGTGCGCGCGGGCGCTGGGCGTGATGGACGGTATGGCGGCGGGCAGGTTGCTGCTCAATAGTCTGGTGGTTTTCGCGCCGCAGCGCGCCTTTGACGAGCGGTCCGACATCTTTTACTACCGTGTGATCCAGAGCCTCAGCAAAGGGCTGGCCGCACACGACGTTCGGCTGCGCTATTGCGCGCTGGAGGAGAACGACAGCGACGCGCAGCTGTTTCTGACGCGCATGAACGACGCCGATACCCAGGCCGCGATCTTGCTGGGCATCGACGATCCGCACATTCACGATCTGGCCGTGGACGTCGGCAAGCCCTGTCTGCTGATCAACTGTCGCGACAGGCTGATGCGCCTGCCTGCGGTCGCGCCCGATCACCGCGCCATTGGCGAGCGGGCGGCGGAATACCTGTTTGAGATGGGGCACCGTGAGGTGATGAACGTGCTCTGCCTGCGCCGCTATACGATGGAGCTGCGCCTGGCGGGGATTCGGGATGCGTGGCACGCCCACAACCTGAAGTTTACCGACAAACGCGATCTGCTGGTGGTGCCAAGCTTCAGCGCGCGCGAAACGGAGCAGCAGGTCAGCGACTGGCTCTGCCAGCGGCAGGGGAAAGATTTGCCCACCGCATTTCTGGTCGGCGGCGATTTTATGGCGGCGGGAACCATCAGCGCCTTACAAAAGCTGGGACTGCGGGTGCCGCAGGACGTGTCGGTGATGAGTATCGACGGCTTTAACCTGGCGGCGATCCAGGACGTGCCGCTGACGGCGGTCCACGTTCCGCGCGATGAACTGGGTACAGAGGCGGTGCTTATGCTTCAGCAGCGGCTGATGCGCCCGGATGCGCCAACGGGCACGCTGTTGATTAACGGGACGCTGACGGTGAGGGGATCGGTCAGGCGGATACGTCAGGGGAAACGACGCACCGCCGTTGACCGGGAAGGGCTTTACGACAGCTAGGCCATGCCCAGCGCGCGCTTGCCGTGGATGTTCAAATCGTCCAGGGTAAAGCGGTCCTGCCACGCTTTTTCATAATCCTCGCGCGGGAAGTCCCCCGGCGATGCGCCCGTTTCCAGCGCCGCTTTCACCTTCTGCGCGTAGGCGAGGTTCTTCTCACACATCGGCGCGGCAGGGATATACATCACGTTGCCCCAGCCCTGCTGATTTTCTACCGGCGCGACCGAGTGGATCACGTCGCAATGCCACCACACCGAATCACCCGCCTCCAGCGCCGGAATGCTGGTCAGGGCTTCAATCAACAGCGGATGCCATTTTTCGGAAACCGGCAGCACGCGGCCCGGCGCCACGCCGCAAAGTTCATCTTCCGGCACATCGTCCAGCAGCGGACGCAGCAGGATATAGGCCATCGCTTCTGGGATCGGAACCACGTGCAGCAGCCCCTGGCCGGGGATCATATCCGACAGCGCCGTCCAGCCCTGGAAGGTGCGGAACACCGAGCATTTGGTGGTGTTATCGACGGTGTACTCTTCCACCTCGGTACGATGCGCGGCGTTCCACGGATCGTACTGATCGACGTTACCGTCAAACACGCGGGCGAAGACCTGCTGATAGGCCGGCAGCAGCCAGCGCTCCAGCGCGCCGGAGTCGGTATGCGCTCCGAGGCCTTTCGACGTGGTTCCCGGCGGGCGACGACGAATGCGATCCGGGTAAATCACGCTCACGTCCGGATTAAACCACTGTTTGCCGTTGCTCTCGAATGTCCATAAACGGTTCAGGAACGACTGCACCTGCGCCATCTCTTCGCTCTGACGCGCCTGCATCTGCGCCTGCGACCAGTAGATCGGGTAGATCTCCGGGCGGGAGGCCGTCAGGGTGCCGAAGAAGTTATCCCCCGGCCCTTTGTAGATGTCGTCAAACTTGTTGCGATCGAGGTAGTCAAGCATCGACTGATCCCACGCCAGCGCCTGCTCGCGCGGGAAGTGGCCTTTGATCACGGCGCAGCCCCGGCGTTTGACCGCCTCGCGCTGCGCGTCGGTAATGGTGCCCTTTTTCACATCCTCAAACGGGATGACCGGCCACACGGATTCACCTCTGGTTTTGAGGGCGTTAATCTCCGCCACGCGGGCGGCGATCCTGTCGCTTAACGCGTCGAACACCGCCTGAACGTCGCCGATCTGCGCGCGCAGTTCGCGCTTCATCTGACGGATTGCCGCTTTGTGGTCGGCAGGCAAAATTTCACTGGTAAAGGTCAACGTCATAACCGCCTCGCATCTTTCATTCGAAAGTAAAAGTGTCTACAAGTGATACTTTAAGTTAAAAATAAGTTAATGCAAGTTTAAAAACTTGACGCATTGCACAGGACGGGAAAAGAGTGAAATGCCGGGACGGCGCCCGGCTGGGAAGATCAGATATCGAACGGGGAGTGGTTATCGAGCACGGCCTGAATCACGTTTAGCGCGCCCTGATGGTTGTTGTCGTCGGTGCCGTATCGGCTGATTGCCTTAATGCTGTCGGCGGCGTTGCCCATTGCGAAAGAGTAGTTCACCAGCTTGAGCATTTCGGCATCGTTACCGCTGTCGCCAATAGCGACGCACGCCTGCGGCGATACCTTCCAGCGCTTCAGCAGACGGCTAATGCCGTTCGCCTTGTGTAGGCCGGGAATAATCAAATCGACAAAACCAAAACCGCTGGTGACGGGCTTCATGATGCCGTCCAGGGAAACGTGGAGCTTGTCGACCAGCTCCGGTATATCGCTATCCGGCAGGTTCAGCGAGAACTTGAACAGCACGTCGTCGATGTCGCGGTAGTCGTCGATGCGCTTCAGACGGTGATAGTGTTTTGACATCAGCGCCACGAACTCATCGGGGGCATTTTTGCCGACGTACGCGCTTTCCAGCCCGCAGGCCACGAAGTTTAGCTGTTTATCTCTCAGCAGTTCGCCGATCACGATTTGCGATTCGTGGCGGGTCAATTCGCCGTGGAAAATCTGCTCGCCATGATCGAACACCAGAGCGCCGTTTTCTGCCACAAAGGAAATCTTGTCTTTCAGTTCCGGGAAGAAAGAGATGAGCTGGTAATACTGGTTGCCGCTGGCGACAACAAACTCAATGTCGCGGGCTTTAAGCTGTTCAAACTGTGCCTGGAAGCGGTCACGATCGTACTGCTTGGCATCATCAAGGAAAGTTCCGTCCATATCGGTGACGATAACTTTAACGGTCATACTGTGCTCCTGGGTCACTGCGTATTGAAACATTCTAATAACAAGGTGACGGGGAGCACAAATTTAATTTCATTCGAAAGTAAAAGCAAAACGGCAACCGACGTTGCCGTTTTTAGGGTTTTCTCCCTCTCCCCGTGGGAGAGGGCCGGGGTGAGGGCATCAGCGTGCGCATTTCCCCCTCACCCTAACCCTCTCCCTCAAGGGAGAGGGGACAGAACTACAGCGTATGCTCCGTACGCGCAATAATATCGTCCTGCGCGTCCGGTGACAGGGCGGTGAAGAACGCCGAGTAGCCCGCGACGCGCACCACCAGGTCACGATACTGGTCAGGGTGTTTCTTCGCTTCCAGCAGCGTTTCGCGCGACACGATGTTGTACTGAATATGCCAGCCCTTATGCACCTCGAAGAAGGTACGCAGCAGCACCATCAGCTTCTGGCGATCGCTGTCGTTTTCAAGCGTGGCCGGATTGAGCTTCTGGTTAAGCAGCACGCCGCCCAGAATCGCCTCGGTTGGCAGCTTGCCAACGGAGCCGATCACCGCCGTCGGGCCAAGGTGGTCCGTACCGGAAGACGGGCTGGCGCCTTCTGCCAGCGGGGTATGGGCCTTACGCCCGTCCGGGGTCGCCATGGTTGCGGCACCAAACGGCACGTTGGCGGAAATAGAGGACGTACCCGCATAATAGTTGCCACCAATCGGGCCGCGGCCGTAGCGCGGGTTGTGATACTGCTTCAGCTCTTCGATATAGGTTTCGTACGCGCGCGCTAACAGCAGATCCACGCTGTCATCGTCGTTACCGTACTTCGGCGCGCCGTTGATCAGACGCTGGCGCAGCTGTTCATGAGTCAGCCCTTCGTAATCATCGGCAAGCGCTGCGGCAAGCTGCTGCTGACCCATCGCGCCCTGTTCGAAGACCAGTTTCTTGACCGCCGCCAGGCTGTTGCCGAGGTTAGCAATACCCACCTGCAAGCCCGACACCCAGTCGTACTTCGCGCCGCCCTGCTTGATGCTCTTCGCGCGCTCGATACAATCGTCAACCAGCGCAGAGCAGAGAATGTCATGCACGTTCTCTTCCAGCATGGTGTCGACGACGTACTCAATCTCGATGGATTTACGGGTGTAGTAGCGGATCTGCGTATCCCACGCGGCCATCACCTCATCGAAGTTGTTGAAGTTACCCGCAGAGAGCGCTTTTTCCTGCGGCAGGAAGACCTTACCGCTGGTGGCATCGCGACCGCCTTCCAGCGCCGCCAGCATCACGCGGGCGAAGTTGATAAAGCTCATGCCGGTGCAGCGATAGCCCCACTTGCCGCCTACCGCGGTTTCGATGCAGCCGATGGCCGCGTAGTCGTAGGCATCTTCTTTCTCAATGCCCAGCTTGATGAACTCAGGGATCACGATTTCATCGTTGTTAAAGGCAGGCATACCGAAACCGCAGCGGATCACCTGCACGCAGGCGTCGAGGAAATCGTTGCTCATGCCCGCGTGGTAACGCACGCTCAGGTTTGGCTGGGTGGAGCGCAGGCGACCGCAGGATTCCAGAATCGCGTAGGAGAGCGGGTTGACCGCGTCCATCGCGTCGCCGTTCACCAGCTTCTGACCGCCGATAGTGACGTTCTGATACAGCGGGCTACCGGCAGAGGCTTTCGAATGCGAGCCGGAGCGGATTTTGTTCACTTCCAGCAGCTTCAGCCAGCAGCTGTGCAGCAGCTCAATCGCGTGTTCACGGTCAAGCGTCTGGCTCAGCTCCACGTCGCGACGGTAGAACGGATAGAGATACTGATCCATACGCGCGAAGGACACGGAGTGGCCGTTGGATTCAATTTGCAGGATCAGCTGGATGAAGTAGCACAGTTGCAGCGCCTGCCAGAAGGTTTTTGGCGGCTCGTGGGCAATCACGTCGCAGTTTTCCGCCATCGCCAGCAGTTCGTCCCGGCGGCTTTCACGGGTTTCGGTAGACGCCATCTCGCGCGCCAGGTCCGCAAAGCGTTTAATGTGCAGGCTTACGGCTTCCAGCACGATATCAATGGCCTTCAGGAACTGGTCGCCGTGCAGATCCTCCAGCACGGTCAGGTTGATGCGCGAGCGGCGCTCGGCCACTTTTGCGCGCATTCCGTCGAGGCCTTTTTCCAGCACCAGCGGGAAGTTCACCGCCAGGTGGGCGTCGCCGGAGGTCATGTTGCCTTCGGCTTTGATAATGCCGGTTTCCAGCAGCCCTTTTTGCTCGTCGGTGAACATACCGTAGCAGCGATCCTGCACGGTCTGACCGCGCCACCACGGGCAAACCTCATGCAGAACGCGTTTGTTCTCTTCGCTGACCGCAAAACCTGCGCCAGGACGATCGGCCAGATCGTCGATCTCTTTTTCAATCCACGACACGGTGTATTCCGGGAAGATCGGCGCGGCGCGCACTTCACTTGCCTGGTTACCGATAATCAGCTCATCGTGTTTGATCCAGATGGTGCGCTGGGCCAGATGATGCGCCAGCGCCAGGGCGCGACGCACCGGGATCGGCTTGTCCAGATGCTGCTGATACATTTCGGTGTAGTGCTGGGCGCGTTCGGTACACACCGGTGGCTTCACGATATGCACCAGTGCGTTTTTGTGCGCCTTAATGCGCTCGCTCAGCGTGTTGAGATTCAGTGTCGTCATGGTTTTATCCTCGTAAGGTCGCGGTTAACCCTTTCTGGCAGGCATACTGCGCTGCAAAATCCAGCAGGGCAGGGTTATCCAGCGGTTTATCAGGGGCAGAGTAAGGTTCGCCGAGCAGGGTGTACTTGTTCATGCCCAGCGTGTGATACGGCAGAAAATGAATGTCGCGGACGTTAAGCTCGTCGGCGGCAAAGTTGGTAATGGCGGTAATAGAGGCTTCGTCAGCGTTAAACCCCTGGATCAGCGGCACGCGGATGGTGAGCTGTTTTCCGGCGGCGGCAAGGCGCTTAAGATTGTCCAGCACCCGCTTTGCCGAGCCGTCGGTCCAGCGTTTGAACACCTCGCCATCCACGTGCTTCAGGTCGGCGAGGAACAGATCGATATAGGGCAATGACGGTTCAATGTAATGCCACGGCACGTGAAGGCAGGTTTCAACGGCGGTATGAATGCCGCTTTCGTGGCTCGCCTTAAACAGCGCCTGAGCCAGATCCGGGTTCATAAAAGGCTCGCCGCCGGAGAGGGTGATCCCGCCGCCGCTGCGATCGTAAAAAGGCTTATCGCGCAGCACGGTCGCCATGATCTCGTCGACCTGCTGCTCTTCACCGCAGACGGTTAACGCCTGCGTCGGGCAGCAGTCGGTCAGGGCATCAAGGGTGGTGTCGTCCAGCTTTTCACGGTGAATGACCAGGCCGTTCAGCGCGCGTTCAATCACGCCGGGAACCGCCTGCTGGCACAGATCGCAACCGTCGAGGCACAGACGCGCGTCAAACAGCACGTCCCGGCTACGGGAGCGGCTTTCCGGGTTCTGACACCAGCGACAGCCCAGTGAACAGCCCTTCAGGAACACCACGGTTCGAATACCGGGGCCATCGTGTGTTGAGTAACGCTGTATATTGAAGATCATTTTCTCGCCTCTGACTTGCATATGAAGATTAAATGACTTTCGAATGAAAGTTATCTTGATACAGGTCAACCCTTAAGCAGGTTTTGTCGTGATAGGGTTAGTGCAGGCTAATTTTGAGGGTTACATCATGGAACTTTATCTCGACACATCCGACGTTGCGGCAGTCAAAAAACTGGCCCGCGTTTTCCCACTGGCTGGCGTCACGACCAACCCAAGCATCGTCGCGGCGGCTAAAAAACCGCTCGACGTTTTACTGCCAGAGCTGCACGACGCGCTGGGCGGTAAAGGCCGTCTGTTTGCGCAGGTGATGGCGACCACCGCAGAAGGGATGGTAGAAGACGCGCGTAAGCTACGCGCGATTATCAACGATCTGGTGGTAAAAGTGCCGGTAACGGCAGAAGGGCTGGCGGCAATCAAAATGCTGAAAGCCGAAGGTATTCCTACGCTGGGTACGGCGGTTTACGGCGCCGCGCAGGGGATGTTGTCCGCGCTGGCCGGGGCGGAGTATGTTGCGCCTTACGTGAACCGCGTGGATGCCCAGGGCGGCGACGGTATTAAGACCGTAACGGAATTGCAGCAGCTGCTGACGCTGCACGCGCCGCAGTCAAAAGTGCTGGCCGCCAGTTTTAAAACGCCGCGTCAGGCGCTGGATTGTCTGCTGACAGGCTGTGAGTCCATCACGCTGCCGCTGGACGTGGCGCAGCAGTTTATTAGCTCACCCGCGGTGGATGCGGCGGTTGTGAAATTTGAGCAGGACTGGCAGGGGGCGTTTGGACGCACGTCTATTTGACGTTATTGCCGGGTGGCGCTGGCGCTTACCCGGCCTACGCTTTTCTTCCTCTCCCTCTCCCTGTGGGAGAGGGCCGGGGTGAGGGCATCAGGCCGCACAAGATTACTGGCTACACACCTCGCACCCCGGATTGCGCATCAGCTTCATCTCGCGGAACTGACAGGTCATCGCGTCGTACATCACGATTTTCCCGGCGGCGGGCGTACCGTAGTGGCTTAACACCTTAATCGCTTCCATCGCCTGCATCGATCCTATCACGCCCACCAGCGGGGCCATGACGCCCGCTTCCACGCAGGTCAGCGCATTTTCACCAAACAGACGGCTTAAGCAGCGGTAGCAGGGTTCGCCCTCGGCGTAGGTAAACACGCTGATTTGCCCTTCCATGCGAATAGCGGCACCGGACACCAGCGGCGTTTTGTGGGCGAAACAGCCCGCGTTAAGCTGATTGCGGATGGCGACGTTATCGGTGCAGTCCAGCACCAGATCGTGATCGGCGATCTGTGCAAACAGGGCGTCGTCATCCAGCAGGGCGTCAATAAGGGTGAACTGAACGTTGGGATTGATGCGCGACAGCGCCGCTTCCGCCGAGACCACCTTTGGCTGACCGAGAGTCGCATCGCTGTGCAGGGTCTGACGTTGCAGGTTGGAGACCGACACGGTGTCGAAATCGAGCAGCGTCATGCGGCCCACGCCCGCCGCGGCAAGATACTGCGCCGCCGCGCAGCCCAGCCCGCCGAGCCCCACCACCAGCACGCTGGCGGCCTTAAGCGCCTCCTGACCCTCGAAATCAAAACCGCGCAGTACGATCTGGCGGTTGTAGCGCATCATCTCCTGGTCGCTCAGTTCCACCTCCATGATTAGCCTCCGAACAGGTGGTTAAAGGTTTCCACCTCAACCCATTCGCCCGCTTCCACATGACCGCGCTCGCGCTCCAGCACGATAAAGCAGTTACCCTGGCTGAAGGAGCTAAAGATATGCGATCCCTGATGCCCGGTGGTGCTCACCGCCAGCTCGCCGTCGGCGTTACGCGCCAGAATGCCGCGCTGGAAATCAAGACGACCCGGTGATTTTTTCAGGCGCGTCGCCGCACGCACTCGCTGGCGCTGCGGCAGCGGGCTGGCGCGGTTGCCGGACAGTTTTGCCAGCAGCGGCTGCACCAGCTGATAGCAGGTTAGCGCTGCCGATACCGGATTACCCGGCAGGCCGCAGAACCAGCTGTTTGCCAGCTTGCCGAAAGCGAAAGGTTTGCCAGGCTTGATAGCCAGCTTCCAGAAGGCGATTTCACCCAGCTCGTCGAGGATGGTTTTGGTGTAATCCGCTTCGCCCACCGACACGCCGCCGGAGCTGATCACCACGTCCGCGGCCTTATCCGCCTCGATAAACGCCGCGCGCAGTTTTTCCGGATCGTCAGGGATAATCCCCAGGTTGATCACCTCGCAGCCAAGCTGCTCCAGCATCAGGTGAACCGCCAGACGGTTTGTGTCGTAAATCTGCCCGTCTTGCAGCGGCTGGCCCGGCAGCTGTAGCTCATCGCCGGTAGAGAAAAGCGCGACCCGCACTTTGCGGATAACGTCGATCTCAGCAATGCCCAGCGAGGCCAGCACCGGCAGCTCGGCTACCGTCAGCTTTTGCCCGGCGGCGAAAACCGTCGCGCCGAGCGTAATGTCTTCACCCGTGCGGCGAATGTTCTGGCCCGCTTTCACGCTGGCGGTAAAACGCACGCCCGCGTCGGTCTGCTCGGTCTCTTCCTGCATCACCACGGCATCGCAGCCCGCAGGGACAGGCGCACCGGTCATGATGCGCACGCAGCTTCCCGCAGGCCACTCGCCGCTAAACGGCTGGCCCGCAAAGGCTTTACCCGCCACCGGCAGGGCGTCGCCGTTCTGGAGATCCGCAAGGCGAACCGCGTACCCGTCCATCGCGGAGTTATCGAATCCCGGTACGTTAAGCGGGGAAACGATATCGCGTGCGGCAATGCGCCCGAAACAGCGCACCAGCGGCAGCGTTTCAACGTCATGCAGCGGGGAAATGCGGTCGAGCATCTGCGAAAGTGCCGCGTCGAGCGGCATCAGTCCGGCGGTAAAATCCATGGGGAGCTCCTGCGGAGTATCAACGAAAGGGCACATTATGGCAGAAAAGTGCCGCTAACTGTATTACCCACCGGGCGTAGCCTTTACATCACCGTGGGGTCTTTCTATATTCAAAAATCATCTGAAGAATCATCGACGATAATGATATTTATAGAAAAAGCAGCGAATCTGGCTGATGGTGAAGCGAAATGGTCAATGCGGTTATCGCGATTCATGGTGGCGCCGGGGCAATCACCCGTGCGCAGCTCAGTCCCGAGCAGGAAAAGCGCTATATTGATGCACTTAATGCCGTTGTAGAAACAGGGCAGAGAATGCTGGAAGCGGGCGAAAGCGCCCTGGACGTGGTGACCGAGGCGGTGCGCCTTCTCGAAGAGTGCCCGCTGTTTAACGCGGGCATCGGGTCGGTCTTTACCCGCGACGAAACCCACGAGCTGGATGCCTGCGTGATGGACGGCGTGACGCTCAAGGCCGGGGCCGTTGCGGGCGTCAGCCGTTTGCGAAACCCGATTCTGGCGGCGCGTCTGGTGATGGAGCAAAGTCCGCACGTGCTGATGACGGGCGCGGGCGCCGAGCAGTTTGCCGTTGAACACGGCATGGAGCCGGTTTCGCCGGATATGTTCTCAACGCCAGAGCGCTACGAACAGCTGCTGGCGGCACGCTCGGCGGGCGTGGCGCAGCTCGACCACGCCGCGCCGCTCGATGAAACCACGAAAATGGGCACCGTCGGCGCGGTGGCGCTCGATAAAGCGGGCAATCTCGCGGCGGCGACGTCCACCGGCGGCATGACCAACAAGCTGCCAGGACGGGTGGGCGACAGCCCGCTGCCGGGCGCGGGATGCTACGCCAACAACGCCACGGCGGCGGTCTCCTGTACCGGCACCGGCGAGGTGTTTATCCGCACCCTGGCGGCCTACGACATCACCGCCCTGATGGATTACGGCGGCCTGAGCCTGAGCGAGGCCTGCGAGCGCGTGGTGATGGAAAAGCTACCCGCGCTGGGCGGCGAGGGCGGCTTAATCGCGGTCGATCGCGAGGGCAACGTGGCGCTGCCGTTTAACAGCGAAGGCATGTACCGCGCCTGGGGTTACGCCGGGGATGCGCCCAGCACCGGGATTTATCGTGAATAAGGGGGCCTCAGGTGCCGCACAGTGAAGAGCTTGACAGCCGGGAAGTGCTGGCGGTTGAACGGCTAAATATTGCGTTTCAGGAAGAGCGGCAGTTCATTCCCGCCGTCAACAACCTTTCTTTTTCGCTCAGGCGCGGCGAAACGCTGGCGATCGTGGGCGAATCCGGCTCCGGTAAGTCGGTTACCGCGCTGTCGTTGATGCGCCTGCTTGAACAGACGGGCGGCAGGATCGACTGCGATAAAATGCTGCTGCGCCGCCGCAATCGTCAGGTGATCGACCTCACCGAAATGAGCTCGTCGCAAATGCAGGGGGTGCGCGGCGCGGATATCGCGATGATTTTCCAGGAGCCGATGACCTCCCTCAATCCGGTGTTCCCGGTGGGCGAACAGATTGCGGAATCAATCCGTCTGCATCAGGGGCTGGGCGGCGATGAGGCGCTGGCCGAAGCGAAACGAATGCTTGAGCAGGTGCGTATTCCCGAGGCGCAGTCGATTTTGACGCGCTATCCGCACCAGCTTTCTGGCGGGATGCGCCAGCGCGTGATGATTGCGATGGCGCTCTCGTGCCGCCCGGCGGTACTGATCGCCGATGAACCCACCACCGCGCTGGACGTGACCATTCAGGCGCAAATCCTGCAACTGATTAAAGTCCTGCAACAGGAAATGGACATGGGGGTGATTTTCATCACCCACGACATGGGCGTGGTGGCGGATATTGCCGATCGGGTGCTGGTAATGCACCAAGGCGTCGCGGTGGAAACGGGCAGCGTGGAGCAGATTTTCCACTCGCCTGAGCACCCTTATACCCGGGCGCTGCTGGCCGCCGTACCGCGTCTTGGCGCGATGAACGGCAGCGCGCTGCCGCGGCGTTTTCCGCTGATGTCGCAGGGTGAAAACGGGCGGCAGGAAGACGAAACGGAGCAGGATACGGTCGTCCCCGGTGAGCCGGTTTTACAGGTGCGCAATTTGGTGACCCGTTTTCCCCTGCGCGGCGGACTGTTTAACCGCGTGAAGCGTGAAGTCCATGCGGTTGAAAACGTCAGCTTCGATCTTTGGCCTGGCGAAACGCTGGCGCTGGTGGGGGAGTCGGGCTGCGGTAAATCGACCACCGGACGCGCGCTGCTGAGGCTGGTGGAGTCGCAGGAGGGGAGCATCATCTTTAACGGTGAACGTATCGACACCCTGCCTGCCAGCAAGCTCCAGCCGCTGCGCCGGGATATTCAGTTTATTTTTCAGGATCCTTACGCCTCTCTCGATCCGCGCCATACCGTGGGCTATTCGATCATGGAGCCGCTGCGGGTGCATAACCTGCTCGACGGCGAGGCGGCCCAGCGTCGCGTGGCCTGGCTGCTGGAGCGCGTGGGGCTGGCGCCCGAACACGCCTGGCGCTATCCGCACGAGTTTTCCGGCGGGCAGCGTCAACGGATCTGCATTGCGCGCGCGCTGGCGCTGAACCCGAAGGTGGTGATCGCCGATGAGTCCGTGTCGGCGCTGGATGTCTCTATCCGCGCGCAAATCATCAATTTATTGCTCGATCTCCAGCGGGAGATGGGCATCGCCTTTTTGTTTATCTCTCACGATATGGCGGTCGTTGAACGAATCAGCCATCGGGTCGCGGTGATGTTGCAGGGGCAGATCGTGGAGATTGGCCCGCGTCAGGCGGTGTTTGAAAATCCGCAGCATCCCTATACCCGTAAGCTGATGGCGGCCGTACCGGTGGCCGATCCTGCTCATCGCCGCGCCCAGCGCGTGCTGTTGCAGGATGAGATGCCGGGCAATATTCGCAAGCCGGGTGAGTCGCCGGAGCGCGTGGCGCTTCGCGAAGTCAGCCCGGGTCATTTTGTGGCACCACCGCGTCAGGACAATGCATTCTCGCGGTTATAACGTAAAACAGGCAGGAGTACACAATGGTTAAATATGTTGCCCGGACATGGCTGGTAGCCGCGAGCGTGACGGCCGCCCTGGCCGCCGCTCCCGCGTTCGCTGCCAAAGATGTGGTGGTTGCGGTTGGCTCTAACTTCACGACGCTCGATCCCTACGATGCCAACGACACGCTCTCTCAGGCGGTGGCAAAGTCTTTCTACCAGGGGCTGTTTGGCCTGGACAAAGAGATGAAGCTGCACAACGTGCTGGCCGAGAGCTACACGGTGTCGGACGACGGGCTGGTCTACACCATCAAGCTGCGCAGCGGGGTGAAGTTCCAGGACGGCACCGACTTTAACGCCGAGGCGGTGAAGGTGAACCTCGATCGCGCCAGCAATCCTGAAAACAGCCTCAAGCGCTATAACCTCTTCAAAACCATCGCCAGCACCGAGGCGGTGGATCCGTCCACGGTGAAAATCACCCTGAAAGAGCCGTTCTCGGCGTTTATCAATATTCTGGCGCACCCGGCGACGGCGATGATCTCTCCGGCCGCGCTGAAAAAATACGGCAAAGAGATCGGCTTCCATCCGGTGGGTACCGGCCCGTACGAGCTGGACACCTGGAATCAGACCGATTTTGTGAAGGTGAAGAAATTCGCCGGATACTGGCAGAAAGGGCTGCCGAAGCTGGACACCATCACCTGGCGTCCGGTGGTGGATAACAATACCCGCGCGGCGATGCTGCAAACCAACGAGGCGCAGTTCGCCTTCCCGATCCCTTACGAGCAGGCCGCGCTGCTGGCGAAAAACAGCAAGCTGGAGCTGGTGGCGAGTCCGTCGATCATGCAGCGCTACATCAGCATGAACGTGACGCAAAAGCCGTTCGACAACCCGAAGGTGCGCGAGGCCATCAACTACGCGATTAACCGTCAGGCGCTGGTGAAGGTGGCCTTCGCCGGGTACGCCACCCCGGCCACGGGCGTGCTGCCGCCGTCGATTGCCTATGCCCAGACCTATAAGGCCTGGCCGTACGATCCGGCCAAAGCGCGCGAGCTGCTGAAAGAGGCGGGCTACCCGAACGGCTTTAGCACCACGCTCTGGTCGTCGCACAACCACAGTACCGCCCAGAAGGTGTTGCAGTTCACCCAGCAGCAGCTGGCGCAGGTGGGCATTAAAGCGCAGGTCACGGCGATGGATGCCGGGCAGCGTGCGGCAGAGGTAGAAGGCAAAGGGCAGAAAGAGAGCGGGGTGCGGATGTTCTACACCGGCTGGAGCGCCTCTACCGGGGAAGCGGACTGGGCGCTGTCGCCGCTGTTCGCCTCGCAGAACTGGCCGCCAACCCTGTTTAACACCGCGTTCTACAGCAACCCGCAGGTGGATAAAGACCTGGCCGACGCGCTGAAAACCACCAAACCAGACGAGAAAGCGCGCCTGTATAAAGAGGCGCAGGACATCATCTGGAAAGAGTCGCCGTGGGTGCCGCTGGTGGTGGAAAAACTGGTGTCGGCCCATAACAAAGCGCTGACCGGGTTCTACATCATGCCGGATACGGGCTTTAGCTTTGACGACGCGGATCTGAAATAAGAGAACTCACTCCCGCAGGCGCTGGCGTGCGGGATGAGAGGAAAAGGCATGCTGAATTATGTGTTTAAACGCCTGCTGGGGCTTATCCCGACGCTGCTGATTGTGGCGGTGCTGGTGTTTTTGTTTGTCCATATGCTGCCGGGCGAT
The DNA here is from genome assembly GCF_021440515.1 of Enterobacter asburiae. Taxonomy (GTDB): domain Bacteria; phylum Pseudomonadota; class Gammaproteobacteria; order Enterobacterales; family Enterobacteriaceae; genus Enterobacter; species Enterobacter asburiae_E. The sequence continues at coordinate 81,146 of NZ_JAKCMV010000029.1, forward strand.
CCGGCGCGACTCATTGCCGGGCCGGAAGCGGACGCGTCGGTGATCGAGCTGGTGCGTAAGCAGCTCGGCCTCGATCAGCCGCTGTATAAGCAGTTCCTGCACTATATCGCTAACGTCTTGCAGGGCGATTTTGGCACCTCGATGGTGTCGCGTCGCCCGGTGTCCGAGGAGATTGCCAGCCGCTTTATGCCGACCTTTTGGCTCACCCTGGCCAGCATGGCCTGGGCGGTACTGTTTGGTCTGGCGGCCGGGATCGTGGCCGCCGTGTGGCGCAACCGCTGGCCGGATAAGCTCGGGATGGCGCTGGCCGTTACCGGGATCTCTTTCCCGGCGTTTGCTCTCGGGATGCTTCTGATGCAGATTTTCTCCGTCGAGCTGGGCTGGCTGCCTACCGTTGGCGCAGACACCTGGAAGCACTACGTGCTGCCGTCGATCACCCTGGGCGCGGCGGTGGCGGCCATCATGGCGCGATTTACCCGCGCGTCGTTTGTTGACGTGCTGAGCGAGGACTATATCCGCACCGCGCGGGCCAAAGGGGTGAGCGAAAAGTGGGTCATTCTCAAGCACGGTTTTCGCAATGCGATGATCCCGGTGGTAACCATGATGGGGCTACAGTTTGGCTTCCTGTTGGGCGGCTCTATCGTGGTGGAAAAGGTGTTTAACTGGCCGGGGCTGGGGCGACTGCTGGTGGACTCCGTGGACATGCGCGATTACCCGGTCATCCAGGCCGAAGTGCTGCTGTTTTCCCTGGAGTTCATTCTTATCAACCTCGTGGTGGACGTGCTCTACGCCGCCATTAATCCGGCTATCAGGTACAAGTAAGATGCGATTGTTAAACTGGCGTCGTCAGGCGGTATTGAACGCAATGCCGGGGTTAAAGCCGGACCATATCAGAACGCCGTGGCTTGAATTCTGGCGGCGTTTTAGCCGTCAGCCGGTCGCGCTGGCGGCGGGGCTGTTTGTGCTGCTGCTGATTGTGGTGGCGGTACTGGCCCCGTGGATAGCCCCTTTCGATGCGGAAAACTACTTCGATTACGACCGTCTGAACGATGGCCCGTCGATGGTCCACTGGTTCGGCGTCGACTCCCTCGGGCGGGATATTTTCAGCCGCGTGCTGGTGGGTACGCGCATCTCGCTGGCCGCCGGGGTCTTTGCGGTGCTGATCGGCGCCGCCATCGGCACGGTGCTCGGCCTGCTCGCCGGGTATTACGAGGGGTGGTGGGATCGCACCATCATGCGCATCTGCGACGTGCTTTTCGCTTTTCCGGGGATCCTGCTGGCGATTGCGGTGGTGGCGATCATGGGCAGCGGCATGGCGAACGTGATTATCGCCGTGGCGGTCTTCTCGATCCCGGCGTTTGCCCGCCTGGTGCGCGGCAATACGCTGGTACTAAAGCAGCAGACGTTTATCGAGTCGGCGCGCAGCATGGGCGCCAGCGATACCACCATTCTGTTCAGCCACATCCTGCCGGGCACGGTGTCGTCTATCGTGGTCTACTTCACGATGCGCATTGGCGTGTCGATAATCTCAGCGGCAAGCCTGTCTTTTCTTGGCCTGGGCGCACAGCCGCCAACGCCGGAGTGGGGCGCGATGCTCAATGAGGCAAGGGCCGATATGGTGATTGCGCCGCACGTGGCGATCTTCCCGAGCCTGGCGATTTTCCTGACGGTGCTGGCGTTTAACCTGCTGGGCGATGGGCTGCGCGACGCGCTGGATCCGAGGATTAAGGGGTAGGGCAGTGGAATGTGCCGGGTGGCGGCTACGCCTTACCCGGCCTACAAAAGAGGAGCTGGGGGATTAAACCCGGCTACCCCACAGGTCATACTCGTCGGCGTTTTCCACTTTCACGCGGATAATATCGCCCGGCTTCACCTTCGTTTCACCGTTCAGGTATACCGCGCCGTCGATTTCAGGGGCATCCGCCATGCTGCGGCCAATCGCGCCTTCTTCGTCCACTTCGTCGATAATGACCAGGATTTCGCGACCTACTTTTTCCTGCAAACGCTCGGCAGAGATCTGCTGTTGCAGCTGCATGAAGCGGTTCCAGCGCTCTTCTTTGATCTCTTCCGGCACCTGATCCGCCAGCTCGTTGGCGGTCGCGCCTTCTACCGGGCTGTATTTGAAGCAGCCTACGCGATCCAGACGCGCTTCTTTCAGGAAATCGAGCAGCATCTGGAAATCTTCTTCGGTTTCACCCGGGAAGCCGACGATAAAGGTCGAGCGCAGGGTCAGTTCCGGGCAGATTTCGCGCCACTGCTTGATGCGCGCCAGCTGGCGGTCGACGGAGCCAGGGCGCTTCATCAGCTTCAGAATACGCGGGCTGGCGTGCTGCAACGGAATATCCAGATACGGCAGGATTTTGCCTTCCGCCATCAGCGGGATCACGTCGTCAACGTGCGGGTAAGGGTAGACGTAGTGCAGACGCGTCCAGATGCCCAGTTTAGAGAGCTGCTCGCACAGGCCAACCATGCTGGTTTTCACCGGCTCGCCGTTGTGGAAACCGGAGCGGTGCTTCACGTCGACGCCGTAAGCAGAGGTGTCCTGGGAGATCACCAGCAGCTCTTTCACGCCCGCATCGGCCAGACGTTTGGCTTCCGCCAGCACTTCGCCAATCGGACGGCTGACCAGATCGCCACGCATGGACGGGATAATGCAGAAGGTGCAGCGATGGTTGCAGCCTTCGGAAATCTTCAGGTAGGCGTAGTGACGCGGGGTCAGCTTCACGCCCTGTTCCGGCACCAGGCTCAGGAACGGGTTGTGCTTTGGTTTTGGCACGTAGTGGTGAACGTGTTCCAGCACCTGCTCATAGCTGTGCGGACCGGTGATCTCCAGCACCTTCGGGTGGACTTCACGGATCTGGTCGACCTTCGCGCCCAGGCAGCCGGTGACGATCACTTTGCCGTTTTCCGTCAGCGCTTCACCGATGGCTTCCAGAGATTCCTGAACCGCGCTGTCGATAAAGCCGCAGGTGTTGACGATAACCATGTCGGCATTGTCGTAGCTTGGCACCACGTCATAGCCTTCGGTACGAAGTTCGGTCAGGATGCGTTCAGAATCCACCAGGTTTTTTGGGCAGCCCAGGGAAACGAAGCCGATTTTTGGCTGGTGCGTAACATTGCTCATAGGTTAAAAATTCATCAATTATGGAATTATCAGGGCGGGATTTTACAGCGTTCCGCGGGGGATTTATACACTCTTTGCAGGGGCGATGCGTCGGGCAGAAGTTGTAACATTGTAAAGAATGTTAATCAGTTAGGATTTATTGATCTCAACCATCGAATTGTACAAAAAATAACCTTATTATTGATGTGTACAATGGCTGACAGAGGAGGAGATAGCATGTCCGTTGACCGACTGAAACGCGATCTACTTAACAAGCTGATCAACGCCCGCATCGACCTTGCTGCCTATTTGCAGCTGAGAAAGGCCAAAGGGTATATGTCAGTCAGCGAAAGCGAACATCTGCGTGATAATTTCTTTGAACTGTGCAACTTCATGCGTGAAAAAGCCCCCATCCTGAAAGCGCATTACGCTGAAAGCGAGCGTGTGGCGCTGCGCCAGGCCGCCGGGGCGCTCTCCATCGCCGGAGTCTGTTTAATGACCGGACACCATGACTGTCCGACGTTTATTGCGGTTAACGCAGAGAAGCTCGAACGCTGCCTGACGACGATCTCTCTTTGCATCATCTGTCTGAACGAGCACAACACGCTCGAACAGCACTAGGCTCGGGGGAGGCAACTCCCCCGTCTGATTAAGCTTTTGTAAAAGTGATAACGCGCTTCACCCGAGTGGCTAACCTTTATGCCATATGCTGATAAAGGAGCGCGTTATGCATCGATCCTCGCTGATTTTCCTTCCCGTGCTGTTGTTCCCCGTTTCGCTTCTTGCTGCGCCTCAGGCGGTCAAGGTTGAAGTGCTGCAAAACAAGCTGGATCATCCCTGGTCGCTGGCCTTTTTGCCCGGCAATAACGGGCTGTTAGTCACCCTGCGCGACGGTCAGCTTAAGCACTGGCAGGCCGGGAAAGGGCTGTCTGACCCGATTGTCGGCGTGCCGAAGGTGTGGGCGAACGGTCAGGGCGGGCTGCTGGACGTGGTGCTGGCTCCGGATTTTGAAAAATCGCGCCGCATCTGGCTGAGCTACGCCGAGGCGGGGGACGACGGCAAAGCGGGGACGGCGGTCGGGTACGGTCGTCTGAGCGACGATTTAACGCGTATCGAAGGGTTCCAGACGGTCTTCCGCCAGATGCCGAAGCTCTCGACCGGCAACCACTTCGGCGGACGGCTGGTGTTTGACGGCAAAGGCTATCTGTTTATTGGCCTCGGCGAGAATAACCAGCGTCCGACGGCGCAGGATCTGGATAAGCTCCAGGGGAAAGTGGTGCGTCTGACCGAGGATGGCAAGGTGCCTTCCGACAATCCGTTTGTGAATACCGCCGGGGCGCGGCCTGAAATCTGGTCTTACGGCATTCGCAACCCGCAGGGCATGGCGATGAATCCGTGGAGCGATACCCTGTGGCTCAACGAGCACGGCCCGCGCGGCGGGGATGAGATTAACATCCCTGAAAAAGGTAAAAACTACGGCTGGCCGCTGGCGACCCACGGGATTAACTACAGCGGGCTGAAAATCCCGGAGGCGAAGGGCGAGCACCACGAGGGCACCGAAAAACCGCTGTTTGTCTGGAAAGTCTCCCCGGCCGTGAGCGGGATGGCGTTCTATAACAGCGACGTCTATCCCCAGTGGAAAAACAAACTCTTTGTCGGGGCGCTGAAAGAGAAATCGGTCATCGTGATGAGCGTTGACGGCAATAACGTGACCGAAGACGGGCGCATTCTGGAGGACGAAGGGAAGCGTATCCGCGACGTGCGGGTTGGGCCAGACGGGGCGCTTTACGTGCTGACCGATGAATCGGACGGGCAACTGCTGAAAGTCAGCCCGTCCGCAGGGTGATCAGGTAACGGGAGTCATCACCACGTGCTGATACGCCGGGCGCTCGCTAAGCTGTTTGAGCCAGCGTTCAAGGTGAGGGCGCGGCGTCCACTTCAGTCCCAGGTTAGTCAGATTCCAGACGAACGGCGCGACGGCGATATCGCCTACGCCAAAGTTCTCTCCGGAGAACCACGCGTGGGTGGCCAGCTCGTTGTCCATCAGTTCAAACAGCCCTTCGCAGGCGTCCTGCGCGGCGTGAATGGCGGGGTAATCGCGATCGGCTTCCGGCGTGCGGACAAGGCCCATCAGGATGACGCGGTGGGTGGGGGAGAGCGTCTGGTTTGCCCAGTCCATCCATTTTTCACCCTGGGCGCGCGCGGCGGGATTTTCAATCCACAGGCGGCTCTGACCATACTGGGCGGCAAGATAGCGCACGATGGTGTTGGATTCCCACAGCGTAATGCCCGTTTCGTCATCACGCAGCAGCGGCACCAGCCCGTTCGGGTTCATCGCCAGATACTCAGCCTCTTTATTCACTCCGTACTGTAAGCCCGCCATAATCTGATGAAAGGGTAAATCCAGCTCTTCCAGCGTCCAGAGGACTTTCTTAACGTTAGTTGAGTTGTTCCTGCCCCATAGCGTAATCATAATACCTCCCGAAATAGTCAAATAACCTGAGATGTGCATCACCGCCCGCAAGGGAACATGGTGAGATAAACCTAACAATTACGCAACAGAAGACAAAAAAAACGCACCGATCAAAGCGTATCCGCCTGTTATTGCATAAACTTTAAAAACTTTACCTTGTTTGGGTTTCTTTAACGGTTCCAGTGCGCTATTACTCACCGCTTCTTGCGGCACGGTGATGTGACGTAATTATTGGAATGGACACTCGGGTGGCATTTATGACGCGAAAAACTTCTTCTCTGCGCAGTCTGGCGGCAGGCTCTGCGCTCCTTTTCCTTTTTGCACCGACACTTTACGCAGCAGAACAGGCGGCTCCTGAAGCCCCGCCCGTTGATGCACGTGCCTGGATATTGATGGACTACTCCAGCGGCAAAGTGCTGGCGGAAGGGAACGCTGACGAGCAGCTCGATCCGGCCAGTCTGACCAAAATTATGACCAGCTACGTTGTCGGCCAGGCGCTGAAAGCGGGCAAGATCAAGCTCGATGACATGGTCACTATCGGCAAAGACGCCTGGGCGACCGGCAACCCGGCCCTGCGCGGCTCCTCGGTCATGTTCCTGAAGCCTGGCGATCAGGTTTCCGTGTCAGATCTTAATAAAGGTGTGATTATCCAGTCGGGTAACGACGCCTGTATCGCGCTGGCGGATTACGTCGCGGGCAGCCAGGACTCCTTTATCGGCCTGATGAACGGCTATGCGCAGAAGCTTGGCCTGACGCGCACCACCTTTAAAACCGTTCACGGTCTGGATGCGCCCGGCCAGTTCAGTACCGCGCGCGACATGGCGCTGTTGGGCAAAGCGCTGATCCACGACGTGCCAGACGAGTACGCCATCCATAAAGAGAAAGAGTTCACCTTCAATAAAATCCGTCAGCCAAACCGTAACCGTCTGCTGTGGAGCAGCAACGTGAACGTCGACGGCATGAAGACCGGCACCACCGCCGGGGCAGGCTATAACCTGGTGGCCTCTGCGACCCAGGGCGATATGCGCCTGATCTCCGTGGTGCTCGGCACCAAAACCGACCGTATTCGCTTTAATGAATCCGAAAAACTGCTGACCTGGGGCTTCCGCTTCTTCGAAACCGTCACCCCGATTAAACCGGATGCCACCTTCATCAGCCAGCGCGTCTGGTTTGGTGATAAGAGCGAGGTTAACCTGGGCGCAGGCGAAGCCGGTTCCGTGACCATTCCGCGCGGCCAGCTGAAAAACCTGAAGGCGAGCTACACCCTGACCGACAAGCAGCTGACCGCGCCGCTGAAAAAAGGGCAGGTGGTCGGTACGATTGATTTCCAGCTGAACGGCAAATCCATCGAGCAGCGTCCGCTGATCGTGATGGAAGCGGTGGAAGAGGGCGGCTTCTTCAGCCGAATGTGGGACTTCGTGATGATGAAATTCCACGGATGGTTTGGCAGCTGGTTTAGCTAAACCTTGATGCGTTTCTCCCTCTCCCTGCGGGAGAGGGCCGGGGTGAGGGCACCAGACCGCACCCCACTCAATACATCAACTTCACCTGCTGCGCCTTCGCATACGCGGCTATCTCATCGTCCGGGCGGCAATCGCTCACGATGGCGTCAAAGCACGACAGCTCACCCATTCTCGCCGAACGCACCTTGCCAAATTTACTGTGATCCACCACCAGAACATGGTACTGCGCCGCGTTCAGCGCCCAGTGCTTCACCGGAAGCTCTTCCAGGTTAAAACAGGTCGCGCCCTGCTGCACATTCACCCCGGCTGCGGAATAAAAGGCGATGTCCGGGCACAGATTGCTGAGCGTGTCCTGAAGGTTAAGCGGCTTGAAGATGGCGTTGCTGGCGTGGAACTCGCCGCCGCAGAGGATCACCCGGCACTCGGGCTTTTCCTGCAAGGCGAGAAAGGTATTCAGTGAATAGCAGACGGCGGTAAAGGGCAGGCTGCTGTCGATGGCTTCGATGATCCACGGGGTCGTTGTCCCGCAGTCGAAAAACAGCGTTTGATGCGGCTGCACCAGCGAGGCGGCAAGGCGCGCGGCTTTGCGCTTCTCTTCCACCAGGCGGGTTTTCTGGTCGCTTATCAGATAGTGGCTGGCGCTGCGCGGCTCCAGAACAATATACCCGCCCAGCAGCACGACGGGGGCGCTGTCGCTGTTCAGATCACGACGAATGGTCATCTCAGAAACGCCAAGCAGGGAGGCGGCCTCTTTAAGATGCAGCTTATCGCTGCGCTTCAGCGCCTGGAGCAGCTGAGCTATGCGGTCATCGCGTCGTGTTTCCATAATTCCTCGGGGGATAAAAAAGTTAGCCCCCGCAGTGCGGGGGCTAAAGTGTAACCTGTCAGACCGGGATTAGTCACGCACCCAGCCTTTGCGGATGGGAATGGCAAACAGGACGCGATACAGCTGCGACAGCCCGCGATAGAGCGCCGGACCGAAGAGGCTCCACAGGATCGCCGCGCTCACGCAGCCGATCAGCCCCACCAGGAACCCGCCGACCATATCCAGTGGCCAGTGTACTCCGAGATACACGCGCGACCAGGCGATAGCCAGCGCGGACACCATCAGCACCGCACCCGACCAGAGGCGATGCCAGAACAGAAACGCCAGCGCAAAGGTGAAGATCACCGTGCCGTGATCGCTCGGGAAGGAGTCATCCGGCGCGTGGTGCAGGAAGTTATAGCCCACACGATCGACAAAAGGACGATCGTGTGGGAAAGCCAGCCCCAGCACGTAGCTTGCCGCCACGCTCACGGCCAGCGCCAGCGCGACCTTAATGATCAGCTGACGCTGGGCATTCACCTGATGGCGCGGTCCCCACAGCCAGAGGATCGCCGCCAGCAGCGGAACGATGCTGATCAGATCTTTGGCAAAAAAGGTGGCGAGATCGATAGCCCACTCCGGCGATGCCGGGGTAGCGTTAATCATATAAAACAGTCCGTAGTTCAAATGCTCTAACATAGTGTCGTCACTCTTTAGCAAACCAGGCGGAAACCAGCCCGTAGGCTGCGACCTGGGAAAACCAAACCCACCACCCGGCCCACAGGTTGTGAGAGAAGAAATGCGCCCCGCGCATGACCTGACCGAAGCCCATCGCCAGGCCTAAAAACACCCCCAGCGCGACGAAGCTCCACGCCAGGCGAGGGCGCTCGCGCCAGAAGGCAAAAAACAGCCCCATCACCATAAAGCCGCTCGACGCATGGCCGCCGGGGAAACAGCGCCCGGGGCCGCTGTCTGCCGGTGCTGCGCTGAAAAGCGGATACGAGACCGCCTTACCGCCGTACTCCACCAGATCCCACGGGCAGCTGTGATGGCTAATGCTTTTCAGCGCGCCGACAACCAGCGCACCCAGCCCCATCAGCAGCGCGGCGGTCACCAGCCCCGCATTGCGCTTATACGCACCGTACAGCAGCGCGACGGCGGCTATCGCAATGGCGATGTATTTCGCCAGTCGATGATTCAACAGATCCAGCAGGTGATTTTGTTGCAGTGGAAAACGCTGCGCGGCGGCGTCATACCAAAAGCCCGTTATCCATCGGTCTAACGTTTCGTCGCGCGACAGCCAGGTAAACACCGCTGCAAGGACAATCAGCACTAAAAGCTGATAACCATAAAAGCGGGCCGGCAAAGGGTAAAGACGTTTTGTCTTAGATGTCGGTAACTTAGATAATTCTGAACGGCTGGTGGTCTGTGCCATAGTTGAGATCGGTGACGTGAAATAGGCCTATCATAGGGCGCCCAACTTAAGGAAACCTTAAACAACAACACTATGTGCTCTATTTATGATTCATCCCGATAATTTGCTATCTCAGGCAGCGGCATTTCATTACACTCATCGCGTTTTTTACATCATAAAGAGATTGCATGTTAAACCGTTCTTCTTCCGGTAATCGTCTGGGTCGTCAGGCGTTACTTTTCCCTCTGTGTCTGGTGCTTTACGAATTCTCGACCTATATCGGCAACGATATGATTCAGCCAGGCATGCTGGCCGTTGTCGAACAGTACAACGCCGGGATTGAGTGGGTGCCGACCTCCATGACCGCCTATCTGGCAGGCGGCATGTTTTTGCAGTGGCTGTTAGGGCCGCTGTCGGATCGCATCGGGCGTCGTCCGGTGATGCTCACGGGCGTGGTGTGGTTTATCGTCACCTGCCTTGCCACGCTGCTGGCGCAAAATATTGAACAATTCACGCTGCTGCGCTTCCTGCAAGGGGTGAGCCTGTGCTTTATCGGCGCAGTGGGGTATGCCGCGATCCAGGAGTCGTTTGAGGAGGCGGTGTGTATCAAAATCACCGCCCTGATGGCGAACGTGGCGCTGATTGCGCCGCTGCTCGGCCCGCTGGTGGGTGCCGCGTGGGTTCACGTCGCGCCGTGGGAGGGGATGTTTGTTCTCTTCGCGCTGCTCGCCGCCGTTTCCTTCTTTGGCCTGCACCGCGCGATGCCGGAAACGGCTACCCGGTTGGGGGAGAAGCTGTCCCTAAAAGAGCTGGGGCGCGATTACAAAGCGGTGCTGAAAAACGTCCGCTTTGTGGCGGGTGCGCTGGCGACCGGTTTTGTCAGCCTGCCGCTGCTGGCGTGGATTGCCCAGTCCCCGGTGATTATCATCAGCGGCGAACAGCTCAGCAGCTATGAATACGGCCTGTTGCAGGTGCCGATTTTTGGCGCGCTGATTATCGGTAACCTGGTGCTGGCGCGCCTCACGGCCCGTCGCACCGTGCGGTCGTTGATCGTCATGGGCGGCTGGCCGATAGCCGCAGGGCTGATTGTCGCCGCGGTGGCGACCGTTGCGTCGTCCCACGCCTACCTGTGGATGACCGCCGGGCTGAGTATTTATGCGTTTGGTATTGGCCTGGCGAACGCGGGGCTGGTGCGCCTGACGCTGTTTGCCAGCGAGATGAGTAAGGGAACGGTCTCTGCCGCGATGGGGATGTTGCAGATGCTGATCTTCACCGTGGGTATCGAAGTGAGCAAACACGCCTACGCGCTGGGCGGGAATGGGCTGTTCAGCCTGTTTAACCTCGCCAACGGCGTGCTGTGGGTGGGGCTGATGGTGGTGTTCCTGAAGGACAAGCGCGTGGGGAACGCACTGCAACCGTGATTATTTTCCCTCGCCCGAAGGGGCGAGGGAATTGTTTCGTGCCCATGGGTGACTACATTAATTAAACGGCGCTTCCCGGTTCAATACCTTCTCAATCACGTCCAGCACACCTTCTTCGTTATTATGCGGCGCTTCAAAGCGCGCCACGGCTTTGATGTGCGGCCGGGCATTGGCCATCGCAAAGCTAAACCCGGACTGGCGCAGCATTTCGACGTCGTTTCCGCTGTCGCCAAAGGCCACCACTTCGCGATCCTCAATCCCCCAGCGCTCCTGCAAAATCCGCAGCCCGTTGGCTTTGTGTACGCCCGGGATAATCAGGTCGATGCTGCCGTGACCGGTGGTGACGGGCACCATGATATCGCCCAGTTGTTCATGGAGCAGCGCCTGAATGCGCGGGATTTCTGCATCCGACACGTTAAGGCCAAACTTAAAGAAGATATCGTTCAGATTGTCGAAATCATCCACCATTTCAAGGCGATGGTAATAGCGTGCGGCTATGGCTTTGAACGTATCGTCGTATGCCTTGAGCGTGTACGCGCTGCTTTTACCGCAGGCGATAATCTCGATGCCCGGCACCTCGCGTAGCAGGGCGGCGACGGTCACGAAATGTGCTTTGGTCAGCTCACCGTTAAACACGTCTTCTCCGGCGTTGACCACCCAGCCACCGTTTTCGGCGACGAAGGCTATTTCGTGAGCGATTTCCGGGAAGAAGGAGATCAGCTGGTAATACTGGTTCCCGCTGGCGACCACAAAGCGAATCCCTTGTTCTTTCATGCGCGCGTACTGCGCCAGAAAACGGTCGCGGTTGTAAGTTTTCAGGTCGCTCAGGAAGGTGCCATCCATGTCGACTGCAATCAGTTTAACGCTCATATCCCTTCTCCAGTGTCGTTTGATCTGTTTCTGGTTTTGCCACCGCGCGCGCCACCAGCGCCGCAATAATTACCAGTCCTAATACCACCAGCATCGCGCTGCGCAGCCCGTAGTGCTCGCCCAGGAAGCCAAGCAGCGGCGGGCCGACGAGGAAGGCGAGATAGCCGGTGGTGGCGACAACGCTAACGCGCGTTGGCGCATCCGGGCCGGTATCGCTGGCGGCGGAAATCGTTAACGGGAAGCCGAGCGATGCGCCCAGTCCCCACAGAATGACCGAGACCCCGGCAATCCAGTCGACGTCCACAAAGATAATCATCGCGATGCCGAGGCCACCCAGCAGGGCGCTGGCGCGAACCACCGCCACGCGGCTGTAGCGGTCGATAAACCAGCCGCCGGTAAAGCGCCCGACGGTCATGCCAAGCGTAAACCCGGCGTAAATCAGCGAGCCGGAGGTCGGGCTAAAGCCGTGACCGTCCACCATCAGCAGCGGCAGCCAGTCGTTGGCGGAACCCTCTGCAAACGCCATCGCCAGCACCACCACGCCAATCAGCATAAGCTGCATATCGCGGTAAAACGGCAGCCCTTTTTCAGCGGATTTCTGCTCCTCGCCGGAGTTCTTCCCGGTGCCGTCCGGGATAGCCCTGATGCCCGTGAGAATGGGCACAATGCAGACCAGCGCTGCCAGTAAAATATGCAGGTTAGCGGCGATACCAAACGCCGTCAGCGCCATCCCCACGCCGGCGCCCGCCAGCGTGCCGAGGCTGTAAAACCCGTGCATCATTGGCAGCACGGTTTTGTTCATCTCGCGCTCAACCGCTGCGCCTTCCACGTTGATCGCCACTTCGGCGGCACCAAAGCTTCCGCCAAACACCGTTAACCCGAGGGCAAACAGAATCGGGGAGGCAAACCACAAGGCCACGCTCAGCACCATCATCCCCAACACCGCGCAGCACATGGTGGTGCGGATCACCGCCCGCGTGCCAAAGCGTTTGACCAGCCACGCGGAGCAGAGAATGCCGCTCATGGAGCCTATCGACAGGCCAAACAGCACGATGCCCATTTCGGCGGTAGAGACCGACAAAATATCGCGTATAGCGGGCGTGCGCGTGGCCCAGGAGGCCATCAGCAGCCCGGGAATAAAGAAGAACATAAAGAGCGCCCACATACGCAGTTGCAGGGCTTTACGGGGGGAGGTCAGCGTCATTGGGATAAGCACCAGAAGTACAACAATAGCGACAACACTAGCAACTTTGTGTACATTTGTACACAAACGACGTGAGGATTTTATGAGCAGACCACCGAACGACCCCCATCGCCGGGAGAAGATCCTCCAGGCCACGCTGGACATGATTGCCGAGCATGGTATTCATGCCGTCACGCACCGTAAAATCGCCAGCTGCGCCGGGGTGCCGTTAGGCTCGATGACCTACTATTTCGACGGCAAAGAGCCGCTGCTCGAAGAGGCGTTCACCTGGTTTACGCAGCGGATGTCGCAGCAGTACCGCGACTTTTTCGCAGGCGTGACCGGCCCGGAGATGGCCTGCGACGCCATCACCACGCTCATTCACATTTCGGAAGTCACCACGCCGCACAACATGGAGCTGATGTATCAGCTGTACGCCTTCATGAACCGCAGCGCGGCGCTAAAAACGGTCATGCAGGACTGGATGAAGATGAGCCAGGACACGCTGGAGCAGTGGTTTGACCCGGTCACCGCCCGCGCGCTGGACGCGTTTATCGAAGGGATGACGCTGCATTTTGTCACGGACAGACAGCCCCTATCGCGCGAGGAGATTCGGGGGATGGTGGGGCGGATTGCGGGGATTTGAGGCAACAAAAAACCCATCAACCTTGAACCAAAACGGCGGGGTTGATGGGCTCCACAAATTGGGGACATCAAAGAAAAGCAGTGGCACTAGTTATGACTGCCCCCTGCGTAAAAAGTTCTGCGCATATCAAAAATTTTTTCCGACATGCGCAAACTTGAGACTTATCCGAGTCCAGGCCAGATGATGATGATAAGCGTACCCGCCAGGGTCAGCAGGACGTTGGCGATGGCGTAGGTGCCCGCATAGCCCAGCGCGGGAATGTTGCTGCGCGCGGTGTCGCTGATAATTTCCATTGCCGGTGCGCAGGTACGTGCGCCCATCATCGCGCCGAACAGCAGCGCGCGGTTCATGCGCAGCACGTAGGCGCCGAACAGGAAGCAGATCACTACCGGCACCAGGCTCACGATCAGGCCGGAGACCAGCATCTGCCAGCCAACGGCGCCGAGGCTGTGGCCGATGCCGCTCCCGGCGCTTAAGCCTACGCCCGCCATAAACACCATCAGACCAAACTCTTTCACCATGTTAAGCGCACCCTGCGGGATATAGCCGAAGGTGGGGTGGTTGGCGCGCAGGAAGCCGAGCATGATCCCGGCGAACAGCAGCCCGGCGGCGTTACCGATGCCGAAGCTAAAGTTGCTGAACTGGAAGGTGATCATCCCGATCATCAGGCCGACAATAAAGAAGGCGCAGAAGGCCAGCAGATCGGTGACCTGGCTGTGAATCGAGATAAAGCCGATGCGGTCGGCCACGGTTTTGACGCGACGCGCGTCGCCGCTGACCTGTAACACGTCGCCCTTGTTCAGCACCACGTTATCGTCAATTGGCATCTCAATCTGGCTGCGGATCACGCGGTTCAGGAAGCAGCCGTGGTCGGTCAGCTTCAGCTGGGCCAGGCGACGGCCCACGGCGTTATGGTTTTTCACCACGATCTCTTCGGTGACGATACGCATGTCGAGCAGGTCGCGGTCGAACACCTCTTTGCCGTTACGGAAGCTAGGGTCGAGACGCGCGTGGGCATCGGGATAGCCCACCAGCGCGATATCATCGCCCATCTGCAATACCGCGTCGCCGTCCGGGTTCGCCAGAATACCGTTGCGTCGAATACGTTCGATGTAACAGCCGGTCTGGCGATAAATGCCCAATTCGCGCAGGTTTTTGCCGTCTGCCCACGCCACCAGCTCCGGTCCAACGCGGTAGGCGCGGATAACGGGCAAATAGACTTTGCGCTTGCTGTCGGTGTCCAGGCCGCGCTCGCGGGCAATCTGCTGCGCGCTGGTCTGGAGATCCTGGTGCTGAAGTTTTGGCAGATAACGCGCGCCGACGATCAGGCTCACCAGACCAATCAGGTAGGTCAGCGCATAGCCCAGGCTCAGGTGGTCGAGGGCGGTGGAAAGCGTTTCACCCGCCATGCCGGCATGGCGAAGCGTATCTCCCGCGCCTACCAGCACCGGGGTAGAGGTCATAGAGCCTGCTAGCATACCGGCCGTTAACCCGATATCCCAGCCAAACAGTTTACCCAGCCCTAACGCAATCAGCAGCGCGCTGCCGACCATCACCAGCGCCAGCATCAGGTAATTTTTGCCGTCGCGGAAAAAAATTGAAAAAAAGTTCGGACCTGCTTCCACGCCAACACAAAAAATAAACAGCATGAAGCCTAAGTTGAGCGCGTCCGTGTTAATGCTGAAATGTTGCTGACCTAATAATAATGAAACGACTAAAACACCAATCGAATTACCAAGTTGAACTGAACCCAGGCGTAATTTGCCCAGACAAAGGCCCAGTGCCAGTACCACAAATAATAACAGGATGTAATTCCCGTTTAACAAGTCTGCGACGTTTATATTCACGGAGGCTAACTTCTTGTTTACCAGTAAGTTGTTGAATGAAGAGGTTTTTTGGGCTACTGTTTTAGGGCGTCAGGGAAAATTCTTAAGCTCCCGTACTCCCTAATTAATTCCGTATAACAATAACCGCTGGCTAGTTTAATCGCATTGGCTATCAACGGCTACCTATTATCGCGCGCCTGCGTGCGGGCTTTGGCAAGGATTGCCACTCTGCTTTATCTGACTGGGCGTCCACAGGACGAAAGTGTAATTGATAGAGAATAAGTCAGGAGGATGGTTTGAACATCAAGCATAACTGGGCCGGGGTGATCAGCTGTTTTTTGCTGTTCATCGTCGTGTGCCTGGTATTAGCCTTTAATGTGAAAGGGGCATTCAGAGCGGAAGGCCACGCCGAGCTGGGTTTGCTGTTTTTCATCTTTCCGGGGGCCGCCGCCAGCTTTCTCTCACGCGGAGATGAGGTAGTCAAACCCCTGATTGGCGCGATGCTGGCAGCACCGCTGTGTCTGCTGCTGTTACGGCTACTGTTTGTGACATCAAGAAGTTTCTGGCAGGAGATGGCGTGGTTGCTAAGCGCCGTGTTCTGGTGTGCGCTGGGGGCGCTCTGTTTCTTATTTATCCGGGCGCTTATCGAACGCGTCCGGCGGCACAAATAAAAACGCCCTCAGGCGAGGGCGCTTCGTTACGCATTACTGAGCGGCAAACAGGCCCAGGTTTTCTTTGGCGTAGGCTTCAAAATCAGTGCAGCCGCCGATGTGTTTCTGATCGAGGAAAATCTGCGGTACGGTTTCAACCGGCTTACCCACGGTTTTTTCCAGATCGGCTTTGCTGATCCCTTCCGCGTGGATATCCACGTAGCGGAAGTTAAAATCATCACGCTCTTCGGTCAGCTTCTCAGCCAGCTCTTTTGCACGTACGCAGTAAGGGCACCCTGGACGACCAAAAATCACTGCAAACATTTCTCTCTCCTCGAAAAAACAAGCCTGACGGCGCATGACAGCTATAGTGCCTTATAACCTGTAGTGATGAAAAGAAGGTTTCGCCTGTCACTTTAATATCTTCGGGCTATGTTTCGCCAATTACAGGCCGCGCATCATTGCCTATACTGGCTGCCATACCGCGTAAAGAGAGTTAGAGAGAGACAAGATGACGCCAACCATTGATCTACTGCGTTCCCACCGTTCCATTCGCCATTACACCGATCAACCGATTACCAAAGAGCAGCGTGAAGCCATTCTGGACAGCGCGCGAGGCACGTCCAGCTCCAGCTTTTTACAGTGCAGCTCCATTATTCGTATCACCGACACCGCCATGCGCGAGCAGCTGGTGACGCTGACCGGCGGGCAGAAGCACGTAGCGCAGGCCGCCGAGTTCTGGGTATTTTGCGCCGACTTTAACCGCCATCTGCAAATCTGCCCGGAGGCCGAACTGGGTCTGGCGGAACAGCTGCTGCTGGGTGTGGTGGATACCGCGCTGATGGCGCAAAACGCCTTCACGGCGGCGGAGTCCTTAGGGCTTGGCGGCGTCTATATCGGCGGGCTGCGTAATAACATTGAGAGCGTAACCGAGCTGCTGAAGCTGCCAAAACACGTTCTGCCGCTGTTTGGCCTGTGCCTTGGCTGGCCTGCGGATAACCCTGATCTGAAGCCGCGTATTCCTGCCGCCATGCTGGTACACGAAAATCACTATCAGCCGGTCGATCAGGCTGTGCTGGATCAATACGACGAAGAGCTGGCGAACTATTATTTGACGCGCGACAGCAATAACCGTCGCGATACCTGGACTGACCATATTCGTCGCACCATCATCAAAGAGAACCGCCCGTTTATTCTCGACTATTTGCATAAGCANNTCACCGCCTTCGATGCCCTGATGCCGATTCATTGACAGGCCGTGAACGATCTCGAACATCACAAAGTCGATTACGATTCCGTCGGTGTGCATTAAAGTGGAATAGCTCTCATAATAGCGAGCGAAATTTATATTTTTCTTCCTCAATAATGAAGTCGATCTTATAATGTTGGAAATTAAAAACCTTCAAATTACAAAAAAACATGCAACGTAAAATTAATGAAGATGTTATTGAAGAAGTAGTACAGATCATCAACACTTCTAAAGTGAATACTTTTGATGGGTATAGTTTAAGATTGCACGCATACAATAATTTCGCCGTAGAACGCGAATCTACAATCGATTTTTTTGCAAAAGTACTTAATGCTAAAATTGATTTACACAAGAGGAATTCTACATATATAGATAGAGAGAGTAATAAGGTATTTTCTGAAATCATTCATTCGGACGATTTGGTTTTGATTGAGGATATTACATCAAAAATAACCATTCTACCATTGCGAGCACGATTGCTGGATTTTTTATGGCTATATAAAAAGGGAAGAAATATAAATTTCGCCTATGAGGCCAGAAGGATATATTCATCATTTACAATAAACTCAGATAATTGGTATTCTTTAGTTAGAGATAGTTATCAAAGGTGTTTGCGTCTGCCTAAAACTCTTGAAGTTGATGTTTTTTCGAATGAAGTAGAAAATAAAGTTTTGGATTGCTTTTTCAATACTACAGATGATTTTTTATTTTGCGAGATGGCTTCGTTCATCACTAAAACCGGTATCGGTACGGAATTATTTGAAATAATCAATAAAAAAATACGCAAAAAAATAATTAAGTTTAAAGAAAAAAGCAATTATCGTGATGCATTAATATGTTTGGACATTTTGTATGAAAGATATAAGAATGATCTTTACAATGGAGATGGCGACCATAGATGCCAGTTAGTAAACA
>NZ_JAKCMV010000003.1 GCF_021440515.1 Enterobacter asburiae
TGTGGTTCTCCGCCAAAATCCCAGCAAATTGCATCACCAAAGCTAAAAGCTTTCAGGGTTGTCTAAAAAGCACAAGACATAAGAGGAAGTGCGGTATTTTATAATCAAGCCCCCAAGAATTTACCATAACATCCGTTGCCCGCACCGCCTGAGACGCGTTCAGCGCGTTCCTGACGAAACCATGACAAAAACCACAACAAACCACCCCGGAACCCGTCAGAAACGCGCCTGTTAAATTTTAACGGCATGCATGACTATGCACCAGAATGACGCCATGCTCTTTTCACGCAAAAATCATCACCAGACGGGGAAAATCACCAGTGACCAGACAGGAATCCGCCGCCCTCAATATGGCCAAATTTATCCGCGCACAGACACTTCTCCTCCTTGAGCGGCTCGAGCAGATGGATCTGGATGAGGCTGCCGGCTGCTGTGAGCACCTGCACGATCAGGCCGAAGCGCTTTACGCCATGCTGAACGCACAGATAGGCGAGGAAAATGCGTGAAAATCGGTGAACGGGTGCGCAATTCAGTGCGCGGCCGTGAGGCGATGGCGGGGTGTCGGGGCGCAGCCCTGACCAGGGTATTTGTGATGCCGGCGCGTGCGCGGTATTACAAATGCACATCCTGTCCCGGAACGGACACCGGGAAACAGCAAAAAAAACCGGGCGGCACGCCCGGAACTCAATCAAGTTAGATTAGATTACTCTCACTCGTCCATAACAGCATCATGGAACGACGACCACCGTCCGTGACGGCCGCCTCGTTTAAGTATGGACAGAAATACAGAAAATGCTCAGGACGAAATGTAATGAATGCGAACGGATTCAAGAAATTCGAGCATGACAGTCCTTACGGCCGGTTCGGTTTCAGACAAAATCTGCCGGTATGCATCCAGCATCATGGCTCCGGCATCCCCTCCGGCACGCCGTAGCCAGACCGAAACAACGGACACAAGCAGGTGTCGCTCATCATCACTAAGAGTCATCAGGGCTCCGGAAGAAAAACCAAACATGGCTTACCTACTGTTAACGGCAACGCAGAAGAAAGGTTTACAGGGTAGCGGGCAGGGATGAAAAAAAAAAAATTGCAGTCAGGCCGGAACGGCTGCTGAACCGGTACAGGCGGGTTCCGGGCGCAGCGCCGGACCAGTCACGGAGCACTAGCGGAGTGTATACTGGCTTAAGATGTAGCATGGCAGTAACACATAGCATTAATGCCACATAAGACAGGCGCAGAAAGTGAAAGAAAACGCGTCAGGAGAAAATGTGATACAGAATATATTCCGCTTCCTCGCTCACTGACTCGCTCCGCTCGGTCGTTCGGCTGCGGCGAGCGGGACGGGCTTACGGATGGATCAGAAATTTCCTGGGGGATGCCAGGAAGATACTTAACGAAGAAAGCATAAGGCCGCGCCAAAGCCGTTTTTCCATAGGCTCCGCCCCCCTGACAAGCATCACAGAATCTGACGCTCAAATCAGTGGTGGCGAAACCCGATGCGGCTTAAAGATACCAGGCGTTTCCCCCTGGTGGCTCCCTCGTGCTCCCCCGCATTCCTGCCTTTCGGTTTACCGGTGTCACTCCGCTGTTATGGCCGCGGTTTCTCATTCCACGCCTGACACTCAGTTCCGGGAAGGCAGTTCGCTCCAGGATGGACTGTATGCACGAACCCCCCGTTCAGTCCGACCGCTGCGCCTTATCCGGTAACTATCAACTTGAGTCCAACCCGGAAAGACACGACTAATCGCCATTGGCAACGGCCATTGGCAAACAGGATGTGCGAGAGATGTCTCAAGAGTTCTTGAAGTGGCGGCCTTAGTGAGGCTACACTGAAAGGACAAATTTGGTGACATGTCTCGCACAAGACTGTTACCACGGTTAGGGGATCTGCCAGGATTACCTAACCTTCGAAAAACCACCTGCCAGGGTGGTTTTTTCGTTTACAGGGCAAGAGATTACGCGCGGAAAAAAAGGATCTCAAGAAGATCCTTTATAAATTAGACATCCAACCTCACAAAGAGGAATACTTAAATCATCTTGGTATATGTATCGGCCGGATTACATCTCATATAAGCCTCCTCCCCGCCTGACACCACACTTTGACCATAGCACCTCGCGCCTAACTCGATATACAGCCCACCATCAAGCCTCTTTTCACATAAAAAATGACCTATAGTTAGATGGTTAGTGACCAAAACTGATATGGATAAAAGGAGCTGGCTTTGAAAAAGATTTTTGTTTCAGTGTTCGCAGCGGCAGTTGCGCTTTCAGCCCTCACCGGCTGCACGCGCACAAGCTATGCCATACACACCAATGACGGTCGCACTATTGTCAGCGACGGCAAACCTAAAGAATCAGACTCAGGCCTGCTTGGCTATACAGACGCGAATGGTGTCAAACAGCAGATCAATAAAACCGACGTTAAAGAAGTCTCCGAAATTCCGCACTGAGCATCTTCTCCGAAAAAGGCCGCTAATGTGGCCTTTTTCTTTACC
>NZ_JAKCMV010000030.1 GCF_021440515.1 Enterobacter asburiae
GCGCCAGCAAGGTGCAGTCTGGCTCCGATCAGGTTCACGCCGCCGGGCGCACGATGGACGATATCGTCGAGCAGGTGAAAAACGTCACCCAGCTCATCGCCCAGATCAGTCACTCCACCTCCGAACAGGCCACCGGGCTGTCTGAATTAACCCGCGCCGTGGCCGAGCTGGACAGCATCACCCAGAAAAACGCCGATCTGGTGGAAGAGAGCGCCCAGATCTCGGCGATGGTGAAGCACCGCGCCGGACGGCTGGAGGATGCGGTCACCGTGCTGCACTAAGCCGTCAGGTTCCCGTATAAGCCGTTTATTCCTCACGGGATAAGCGGCTTTATTTTTCCCCCGCTATGCCGTTATTATTCAGGCGATATGTTAATTTTATATTAAATAACTAAAAAAACTCCCTCAGTTATTTATCTCAGCCTAAGCCTGATTTCCCCGATGCTATTTCAGTAAACCCCATTCCGCTGGCGGTATAACGATCAATGCCTGTCTATTAATAGTCTTAGCCTATCCATCGCGTGAGTTATGAAATAAAAAAACGATCAAAGTCATAAAGTTAGCGGATTCGTTACCGATAACAGCGATCGTCTGAGAAATAATCACCTTGATGGAGTAAATATGTTCTTACATGACGTAAAGATCGGCACAAAATTATTTCTGGCGTTTGGATTCTTTATTGTCCTGATGGTGGTCAGCGCAAGTTTATCCCTGATGAGCCTGAACCGGGCGAACAATGGGATGCAGTCCATCATCGGCAATGACTACCCAACCACGGTAAAAGCCAATCAGTTAATCGACAACTTCCAGGAATTTATCAGCACGCAGCAGCTGATGCTGCTGGATGATCAGGGCACCTACACGGCGCAGTCGCAGCAGCATCTGAAGGCGATCAGCGAGCGCATCACCGTTATCCTGGGCGACCTGAATAACGCGCTGCCCGACGGCAAATCGCAGCGGGTGCTCGCGGATATTCGCGGGGTGCGTCAGCAGTACCTGGACTCCCGCTACCGTATTTTACAGGCGGTACAGAACAACGATCGCGCGGGGGCGATTCAGGAGATGATGACCAACACCCTCAGCCTGCAACAGGCTTATAAAGCCAAGGTACAGGAGCTGATTGCGATTCAGGACGCCGAGATGCAACGCGCGGGAACGCAGGTGGACGGCGATTTCAAAACCAACCGCCTGATGCTGATTGCGATTACCCTGTTCAGCGTGGCGATGGGCAGCGCGATCGGCTGGTTCATTGTGCGCTCCATTACCCGTCCGCTGGGCAAGGCGGTGGATTTTGCGGAGGCGATTGCCGAGGGCGATCTGACGCGCAGCATTACCTCGCACGGGAAGGATGAAACCGGGCTACTGCTGCACGCGCTGATGGAGATGAAAACCCGCCTGCTGGAGATCGTGCAGCAGGTGCAGTCCGGCTCCGAGAATATCTCCAGCGCCGCCGCGCAGATTGTTGCGGGGAACCAGGATCTGGCCGCGCGCACGGAAGAGCAGGCCAGCTCCGTCGAGCAGACCGCCGCATCGATGGAGCAGATCACCGCCACGGTGAAAAACACCGCCTCCCATACCGGGGAAGCCACCACCCTCTCGGCGGATGCCGCCACGGTGGTGAAAAGCAACGGCGAGATGATGAAGCAGGTGACCAGCAAAATGCGCCTGATTAACGAAACCTCCAACCGCATGTCCGACATTATCGATCTGATTGACGCCATTGCCTTCCAGACCAACATCCTGGCGCTGAACGCGGCGGTAGAAGCGGCGCGTGCGGGCGAGCATGGGCGCGGCTTTGCGGTGGTGGCGGGCGAAGTGCGCCAGCTTGCGCAGAAGAGCGCCTCGTCGGCGAGCGAAATTCGCCAGCTGATTGAAAGCTCCACCAGCCAGACCCAGGACGGGATGAACCTGGTTGAGAAGGCGAGCACGCTGATCAACGGTATGGTCGGGAACGTCGAGGAGATGGACATGATCCTGCGCGACATTCGCCAGGCCAGCCATGAACAGACGGAAGGCATTTCGCAAATTAACAGCGCGATTGGCCTGATTGACGCTACCACCCAGCAGAACTCCGCGCTGGTGGAGGAGTCCGTGGCGGCAGCGGCATCGCTTAACGAACAGGCGATGCACCTGAAAGCGCTGGTACGCGTCTTCCGCGTGAGCGAGCACGCTCCGGCTTAATCCAGCTGGGAGATCTCCAGCGCCGCGCGGTCGATTACGCCGATAATCTGCTTAAGCTGCGCGTCGCTGAGCTCTCCCTGATTCACTTTAAGATCCAGCACGGCCTTAAAATTATCCAGCGCCCGCTTCATCTGCGGGTTTTTGCGCAGCTGAAAACCGACGCAGCGGGCTTTAATTCGCACCTGAATGTTCTCAAGCTGCTCCTGATTTTCATCCAGCCAGCGCTGTCCGGCGACGGTAATTGAAATCTGCTTACGCCCGTTCTCTTCTTCTTTAATGCTGATAAACGCCTGATCCTGCAAAAAATCGAGGGTCGGGTAGATCACGCCGGGGCTTGGGGTGTAGTTCCCCTGGGTCAAATTCTCGATCTCTTTAATCAACTCGTAACCGTGGCTGGCGTTACGCGTCAGCAGATCCAGAATCACCAGCCGCAGGTCGCCGTGGCCGAAAAATCGCGGTCGACGTCCGCCGCCTTCGTGTTCATGTCGCATGGTCAATTTCCTCATAACTGATATATCTAAACTATATCTAAGATATATTTAGATGCAATCTAAAAACCCTTGCATTCCGCCTTAATAGCAATCATTATCATCTAAAAATAATTTAGATATATCGTATTCACGTTAAAAGGGCTTAATTATGACATCCACACGCTATCCACAACGCGTCCGTAACGACCTGCGCTTTCGCGAGCTGACCGTGCTCCGCGCGGAGCGCGTCAGCGCCGGCTTTCAGCGCATCGTGTTAGGCGGCGAGGCGCTGGAGGGCTTTAGCTCTCGCGGTTTCGACGACCACACTAAAGTCTTCTTCCCTGAACCGGGCACGACCTTTGTGCCGCCCGTCGTAACGGAAGAGGGTATCGACTGGGGCGAGGGCGTCCGTCCGCAGACGCGCGACTATACGCCGTTGTTTGACGCGGCGCGCAACGAGCTGGTGCTCGATTTCTTTATCCACGACGGCGGAATTGCCAGCCGCTGGGCGCTTGGGGCAAAACCGGGCGACACGCTGACCATCGCCGGTCCGCGCGGCTCGCTGGTGGTACCGGAAGATTACGCCTGGCAGCTGTACGTCTGCGACGAGTCCGGCATGCCCGCGCTGCGCCGCCGCCTGGAGGCCATCGCCGCGCTGCCGGTACGCCCGGAAATCCACGCGGTGGTGACCGTGGGCGACGCCTCTTATAAAGACTATCTGGCGCATCTGAGCGGATTTAACATCACCTGGGTTGTCGGCCACAGCGAGCAGGCGGTGGCTGAGCATCTGGCGGCGCTTACCGTTCCGGCGGAGGATTACTTTATCTGGCTGACCGGGGAAGGGAAGGTGGTGAAAAGCCTGAGCCGTCAGTTTGAAACCGCGGCTATCGACCAACAGCTTGTGCGTGCCAGCGCGTACTGGCACGCCAAATAATCAGGCTGCCGAATCCAGCTGCGCTTCGTTCACCTGAAGTTCGAGCGAAGCGCGCACCTCGTGCAGAGCTTTCTCCTGCTGGGCAAAGTAGGCTTCCATATTGTTCAGCGAGGAGACCAGCAGCCACGACTCCTCTTTCTCAAGCTCCGCCAGCTCGTTCACCAGGGTGTCGATTTGCTCGCGCACCTGAGCCATTTTTTTGCGGATACGCTCCAGATCGTTCAGCCGGTCGCTCGCCATCAGCGGCTCAAAGCCCTGCTGTAGCCGCGCCACCAGCGAGCGGATCGCTTTAACATCCCCGCGCTGTTTGGCCTGATTCAGCTGCACCATCATCGCGTTCGCCTCTTCCTTCAGATCGTCCGCCACCAGATCCGGATGGCAAAGCTTGCTCGCCTGACGCCAGAGCCGCTTCAGCTCGTTCCGATCCTCTTCCGAAAGGTTTTTGCCTTTGCGCAGCCGTTTTTCCACATCCTGATGCTGCTCGCGGTACTTTTCATACTCGCTGTTGGCCTCGTCCCGCGCCTGACGCGCGGGCTCCTCTTCACGCGTCAGCCCGCTCTCCAGCTCCAGCGCTTCCGCCAGCAGGTTGGCAATCAGGTTGCTTTGCTGCTGAAGATGTTTACGCGCCTCGGCGGCCTGCACCGACTCGGCGGGCAGCTCGCGCCAGCGCTGGGTCAGGGAGGCCAGCACTTCAACAGCCTGCGCCATATAGAGCTGACAGCGGCGGTAGTCCTCTTCCCGACGACGCGCCTCCGCCTGCTGACGGCGCAGGTTCAGCTCCGCCAGCGTTTTGCGCAGGGACAGTATTTGCTGCATCAGCGGCCCGAGGCGGGAGAAGTAGAGGTCGTTAAACTCATCCAGCTGCTGCACCCGGGCGTTGCGGCGGTCAATCAAATCCCGCAGACGCTCCTCCAGCGCTTTTAGCTCCAGCCTGCTAGCCGCCACCTGCGGATCGCGCCACTGGGTAATCGCCCGCTGGCTCTGCAACCAGCTGATAATCGCCCGCAGCGCGGCGGTGTAATTCTTCTGCTCAAGCGCCCCGACGATCGCCTGTAGCCCATCGTCAAACGCTTCACTTTTCAGTCGTGCCAGCTGGCTCTGGATGATGTCGTCATCTTCCAGCTCAATGGCATTTTTAATGATTTCCAGACGTTTGATCGGTGTGCTCATGATGCCTTTCGCATGGACGCTTAAGTATTTGAGTTAAGGATAGTTGTTGAGAAAGCTACCGGAAATAATACACACGGATGATGATCGGCGCGACGGGGGATTTCTTTAGTTTTTCGCCGTACGGTGCTCTCAGAACCTGTCCCGGGTCAAAATCCGAAAAGGAAGTGGTTTAAAAAGCTCCAATTTACAGCGCTTACATTTTGAAATAAGTTGCTCGCTTTTTTATCGACAGGTCCGTAAACGGACATCGCGCAGGGAGCGTGGATATGTCAGGGAAGAGAGTGATGTCAAGTCATTAGGAGCTGCTAATGAGCTTATTCAGTTAGAAAATGCTGACAAACGTAGCGATACGTTGGCTTCTAAATTATTTACAGGCTAATTATTTTTTATAACTAACTTTTTATTTTTTAAGTGTGGAAAGAATTTTTTTATTCTTTGAATGCAGGTGTTTATACTGGCGCATTAGCCGGAATTTAAAGGCCTCTAGTCACATATAATCTATTACACCGTGAGGAGGTTTCATCTAATACAGTTCATCGACTAACACTAACTCGTAAAAATTCACACTGTAATATCACAGCAATTAATGAATGGACGGATGTATGTCTAATTAATATATAAAGGAATAATCTACATGATTAAAAGGATAGTAACAGGCTCTCTATGCCTGACCATTTTACTTCTGGTCGGCTGTGCTACGGAATCTTCTCGCTCTGTTGAAGTTGCTAAAGTTGAAACAACGCAAACGGTCTGGCAGGGACAGCGTAGTCTTATAGCGGTTGGGAAATTCGATAACCGTTCCAGCTATATGAATGGCATATTTTCAGATGGCGTGGATCGACTGGGAAATCAGTCGAAAACAATTTTGGTTACCCATCTACAGCAAACAGGTCGCTTTAATGTTCTGGATCGATCCAATATGGATGAGATCAAAACTGAAGCCAATATCAGTGGCAAAGACCCGTCACTGAAAGGTGCGACCTATGTTATTACCGGTAATGTCACTGAGTTTGGTCGTAAAGAAACCGGCGACAGAGCACTGTTTGGTATTTTAGGCCGAGGCAAATCGCAGGTTGCCTATGCCAAAGTTGCCCTTGTCGTCGTCAATGTCAAAACGTCCAAAGTGGTGTTCACTACTCAAGGCGCGGGGGAATACACGCTGTCTAATCGCGAAATTCTTGGCTTTGGCGGTACCGCCAGCTACGACTCCACGTTAAACGGCAAAGTATTGGATCTGGCAATCCGGGAGTCCGTAAATAATCTGGTTGCTGCCATTGGAAATGGCGCATGGAATCCAGGAAATACGCATTAAAAGGAATTAAAAATGAATAAGGTAATGCTTAGTATAGCGATGTTAATACTGACCGGATGTGCTGCAAACGCGCCACAAAAAATGTATAGCTGGAATGGCTATCAGGATTCTCTTTATGATTTCTATACCAACAAAACCAGCCCGCAGGAACAAATCGCGACGTTGCAGAAGTTGGTTGAACAGTCGAAGGCAAATAATAAGCCCGTTCCACCGGGAGTTCATGCTCAGCTGGGAATGCTTTACGGTAATACCGGAAATGCAGATTTGGCTATGGCGGAGTTTAATGCGGAAAAAAGTCAGTATCCGGAGTCTGAGTCTTATATCAACTTCCTGACGGCTAAGAAAATAAAAGGACAATAACATGAAAGGATTATTTTCTCTGGCTCTGGTGCTTTTAATTACGGGTTGTACTACCGCGAATAATAAATCAACGGACTATTCAGCGTTCCGGGAGAGCAAGCCGCGCAGCATTCTGGTGTTGCCACCTAAAAACCAGTCACCGGATGTCAATGCCAGCAACAGTTTGCTCAGCGTTGTTACGATGCCGCTGGCGGAGTCCGGCTACTATGTATTTCCGGTTGCGGTTGTCAGCGAAACATTCAAACAGAATGGCGTGACTAACCCGGATGATATCAGTGCCATCCCGCTTAAAAAATTGCATGAGACCTTTGGTGCAGATGCCGTGATGTATATCTCAATTAGCGATTACGGTACCTCTTATCAGGTTCTGAGTAGCGATACGCGCGTGACAGCAACTGCGCGTCTGGTGGATTCCCGTACGGGTAAAGCGTTATGGACCGGCGGGGCAACGGCATCGACCAATGAGGGTCAGAGTAATAATGGCGGAGGATTGATCGGCATTTTGCTGACGGCAGCCATCACGCAAATTGCACATTCAGCCACTGATAAAGCTCATGATATTGCAGAGGTGACTGGCGCACGAATGTTCAGCGCAGGCTTAAACGGGGGTCTGCTGTATGGCCCTCGTTCGCCAAATTACAATAAAACGCAGTTGTAAAATTCACTGAGTTTTACGGTCAGGATCGCCAGTTTTTTGGTGACCCTGTGAGTTTTGGTCCTGGCATGATAGCAACGTAACACCAGCTGCCTCCTGGAAACAGGATATGTCGAACCAGCGACCAGGCGATTATGAGTTCCTGTCAGAACAACCAAAAAACAACGATTTACATTATTTATCATTGACATACATTGCCACTGTTTGCCAGCGATTGCCCATTATCCGCCATTTATACCGCCACTTTATCGCCACTCAGCGCCAGTGGATTGAGCTTAACAGCATCCTCTAAATGGTCCGGGGCAAAGTGCGCGTAGCGCATCGTCATTTTGATATCCGTATGGCCGAGCACGCGCTGTAAAACCAAAATGTTCCCGCCATTCATCATAAAGTGGCTGGCGAAGGTGTGGCGCAGAACGTGGGTCAGCTGTCCCGCCGGCAGATCGATGCCCGTTCTTTCCAGCGCTGAACGAAACGCGCCGTAGCAGTCGCTAAATAAGCGGCCATTTCGGTCGCCGGGCAGAGACTCATACAGCGCTTTGCTGATGGGTACGGTGCGATTTTTTCTGCCTTTGGTGTTGGTGTAGGTGATTTTATACTTCGCGAGCTGGCTCTTTTTCAGGCCCTCGGCTTCAGACCATCGGGCGCCCGTGGCGAGGCAGATTTTTACCACGGTTTCTAAATCCGGACGATCGTGCTTGCGGCACTCGCTAAGCAGAAGCGCAATCTGGTCCTGCGTGAGCCACGCCATTTCCATCTCTTCGGTGCGGAAAGGGCGCATATTTTTCAGCGGGTTTTCGCCTTTCCATTCCCCCAGTCGCTCCAGCTCGTTGAATACCGCACGGAAATAGGCGAGCTCAAGATTAAGCGTGCGGGGAGAGACCTCTTTGACCCGGTTTGAACGGGCGTGTTCGCCTTTCAACCGCTTTTCTCGATAGCGGGAAAACATTTGCGCATCAAAATCGCGCGCGAGCGGTTCGCCCATGCATTCAAAAGCATGGTGCATGGCCAGCTGGCGTTTAAGACCGTCCTTCAGCGTGATGCCGTGCGCGCTGTACCACGCGTCGATCAGCTCTTTTAAGGTGCGACGGTCTGCTTTCTCCTCCTGCCACGGGTTCTGCACGGTGTACTGCTCAAAGGCCAGCGCCTCGCCTTTGGTGGCGAATTTCTTTCTGATGCGCTTGCCTTTGGCCCCGTTCGGGTAAAGCTCGCAAATCCAGCCGCCGGCAGGGTTTTTGCGCACCGCCATTAGTTCACCTCGCTGTAAACACCCACCACGCGACCCATCATGCCGATCTCATCAATCCCGCACTCAAACGGCACTTTACCGCCGGTAACGTGAAGCTTTTTACCGGGCAGCAGCGTCAGTTCCCGGATGCTGATCGTCCCTTCGATATCCACCAGCCACAGGCCGTCCGTTAAGGACGCGTCTTTTTCAACAAAGTAAAGCTTGCCGTCCGCGCGCACCGCGATGCCGTGGGTGAGCTGTTTACTGAAAAAACGCGAGTCGATACTCAAAGTAGTATTTTCTTCCAAACGTCCATCACTGAGCGTGAATGACTCGACGGTTTTCGGATCGGCAGGGCCGGGTCTGCCTTCGAACTGCGAGCCTTGCCCGGTCAACAGCCAGCGCAGGCTGGCGCCCGTATCCAGCACGCACTGAACGGCGAAATCGTAAGAGATGGTTCCCCGGGAGTAGCGATTCTGCAAAGAACTGGCCGCGATATTAAAGTGGCGCGCCAGCTGAATTTTTTGAGTAAAACCATAGACCTGACAGATTCTATCGAGTAACTCTTCATTATTCACTTGAGAATCAAGAATCAAAATATATTCCTTTGGGTATTTACTAATGCTCAATTGGGTATTAGTATCTTTAAAAATTCGGGCAATCAGCGGCAGAAGTTGGCAAACAGGGGCCAATGATTGCAGACATTATCCAAATGGGAATCATGCAACATGGCTTCTGAAATCGCAATCATCAAAGTGCCTGCCCCGATCGTTACGCTCCAGCAATTTGCTGCGCTGGAAGGGGTGTCCGAACGCACCGCCTATCGCTGGACAACGGGCGATAATCCCTGCGTCCCGATTGAACCCCGCGTGATCCGCAAAGGATGCAAAAAGGCGGGTGGGCCAATCCGCATTTACTATGCCCGCTGGAAAGAAGAGCAGCTGCGTAAGGCGCTGGGCCATTCCCGTTTTCAGCTGGTTATTGGCGCGTAATTCACATTGCGTGAATCAGGACGAGGTGAAATATGGCCATAGACGCTGTTGCAGCATCCGTCCCGCTCACCGTGGGGGCGCGCCTTGCCGGGCTTAATCATGTGGCGGAGCTTCGTGCCCGACACTGGGGCGAAAGCTGGAAAGAGCTGGAGCGCTTTATCGCGGATATGCGGGATAAACGCGATCCCTGCTTTGACGACAATGCCAGAGCGCTGGCCGCCATTTTCTTTCTGGCAAAGTTACCCGTGGCCCGCCACGAGTGCGATATCAGTGAACTGACGCTGGATGAGAAGCGCGCGCTGATTAACGCCATGAACCATTTCCGTGCCGTTGTGAGCCTGTTCCCTGAACGGCTGACCATGCCGATTTAACCCAACCAAAAAACGCATGGCGTAAACCCGCCGGGCATTCTTTTGCCTGATTTAAGGAGAACCAATGATGCAAAACGCCGACAACCCGCATAAAACGCAGGAGTGCCGCTGATGGGCGATTTCATGGATTTAGCGCAGCAGCGTGAGCTCGACGACCGTGAGCGCCACATCAACAGCGCGCGCAGCCGTATTGCTTTACCTTCCCGCTTTCTCTGCGAGGAGTGCGATATTCCGATCCCGGAGGCCCGGCGTATGGCCGTGCCGGGCGTGGCCCTGTGCGTGACGTGCCAGGAGATCGCGGAACTGAAAAATAAACTCTACCGAGGACGATAAGTTGGCTATGTCCTTCGCTTATCCGTGGAACGCTCCACGGTCGGCAATCGCCAGTCCTTATCTCACGCACCGCCAGCAGCAGCGCCGGGAGCAGTTCTTCACCACGCTGTTGCTGGCACAAAAAGCACTCTCTCTCCAGCCTGACTGCGTTCGTAATGAGCTTTACCGCACCGTTGACGGCCTCGAACAGCACCAGGGTCGCCAGCGTGCCGGCGCCTTTCTGATTCACTTCTGGAAAAAGATCCTGCCGCGCCTTCAGCGGGTCGCGGAAAAATACCGCTGCTCAGGGGTTAATCGCACCGTATCCGGCACCGTTTTTGAGGGGCATTTCGACTCGCCGTTAATGCAGTTCCTGGCCTCCCGCATGGTCAATATGGTTGCCCGGTACAACCGGCTACCGGACATGTCGCGTGCGGATATTGATCTGCTAGCCGACGATATTGCTAACTTCATTCGTTCTGAGCTGGCGAGCGTGGACGATGCAGACGCTTGCGAATACAAAACGCTTTACGTCTGGTATCAGCGCGCCGGCGCTATTACCCGGCTGTTTAACGTGGTGCCGCCGCACTGGGCGCGGGTACAGAAAATCTGCTTCGATAAGGATGACATCGCCCCGGCGGTGATCCGCATGTTTTCCCCGGTATGGTGGCGTGGCCATCTGCGTCGGGCGGCGGCGGCCTGGCGTGAACATCTGCACATTGCTCTCGGCAGCGTCAGCAGGAAAAAGCACGCCTACGCCAGCAAAAGCTGCGTCAAAGCGTGGCGCGAGCAAAAGCGGCGCACGCGTGAGTTTCTCAAAGGCCTGGAGCTGGAGGACGAAGAGGGCAACCGCATCAGCCTGATTGAAAAATACGACGGCTCGGTGGCTAACCCGGCGATCCGCCGCTGCGAGCTGATGACGCGCATCCGCGGCTTCGAAAATATCTGCAACGAGCTGGGGTACGTCGGCGAGTTTTATACCCTCACCGCGCCGTCTAAATATCACGCCACCACCCGCGCCGGCTACCGTAACGGTAAGTGGAACGGCGCCAGCCCGGCGGACACGCAGCGCTATCTCACGGGCCTTTGGGCGCGCATCCGGGCAAAGCTCCACCGGGAAGATGTCCGCATTTTCGGCATCCGCGTTGCTGAGCCTCATCACGACGCGACGCCGCACTGGCACATGCTGATGTTTATGCTGCCGCAAGATGTCGAGCGCGTGCGCCGTATTATCCGCGACTATGCGTGGGAGGAGGATCGGCATGAGCTGACAGGCGAGCGGGCCAAAAAAGCGCGCTTTCATGCCGAGCGCATCGACCCGGAGAAGGGCAGCGCAACCGGCTACGTTGCGAAATACATCGCCAAAAATATCGACGGCTATGCGCTGGACGGAGAAACCGATGACGAAAGCGGCGAGCTGCTGAAAGAGACTGCCCCTGCGGTCTCCGCGTGGGCATCGCGCTGGCACATACGCCAGTTCCAGTTTATCGGCGGTGCGCCGGTAACGGTTTATCGCGAGCTGCGCCGTCTGGCGGATGGCGAGATGGCGCGCGGCCTGAGCGTTGAGTTTGCCGCCGTTCATGATGCGGCCGACGCCGGGGACTGGGCGGGCTACGTGAATGCCCAGGGCGGGCCGTTCGTGCGCCGCGACGATCTCCAGGTCCGCACGCTGTATGAACCGCACCCGGAGTTTAACCAGTACGGCGAGGAAACCCTCTGCATCCGTGGCCTGTACGATGCCGCCGTCGGCGCAGGCACGCCGATCTTAACCCGGCTGACGCGATGGAAAATTGTGCCAAAGCGCGCCGTTGATGTGGCCGTTGACCTTAAGGGCGCGCCCGCGCCCTCTTGGAGTTCTGTCAATAACTGTACGGTGCTGGATTTATCCAGGCCCCTAAACCGGCGCGAGCGGCGCGCGTTAACCGCCCGGATCGGGAAGCCTAAGCCTGAAATCAGGGCGCCTTTTATCCACGGCATGGATCCGCGAAACGGGATCCCCGAGCGGATTATCGCGGAGATCCAGCTCACCACTGGCGTGCTCATCAGCCGGGCCGAGGCGCTGCATCTTATGGCCGGGGGCGTCAGCGGTTTTGACGGTAAATGGTGCCGGGGATCGGCGTGCGGATCGCTCTTTCCGGCGCCTGTTCCCTTTCCCGTAAAGGCCCAAAAAATCCTCAATAGAATTGCATATTTAGCGGCTGGTGAGGGGCGGGTGTCATGCTAATCTCCATCGATATCATGCACATACCTCACATAGTTATGATTATTTACTTCTCACTTTTTATGAATACGTGATACTGTATGTTTATACAGTATCTCATGGTGGAGGTTGTGTGGACACAGAGTTGAACAAGCAAGTCATGATTGAGCGCGTCGAGATGATTGCGCGGCTGACAACGGAAGGGGTTTGTCAGGAAAGGGATCGTGAAATTGCCTTAAATTTAATTGCTG
This sequence comes from Enterobacter asburiae, assembly GCF_021440515.1. Taxonomy (GTDB): domain Bacteria; phylum Pseudomonadota; class Gammaproteobacteria; order Enterobacterales; family Enterobacteriaceae; genus Enterobacter; species Enterobacter asburiae_E. The sequence continues at coordinate 12,436 of NZ_JAKCMV010000030.1, forward strand.
AGATTGCGCGAGGAAATTTAATCAAAAATAACGCGTTTACCGTTGTTTTCTCAGCATCACCTGTTCCTGAACGCGTAAAGAAAGCGCGCGATACCCGGGTGACCATTACCCTGGACAAGGACCAGTACATTGCCCCGCCCGTGCTAGAGGCTTTCCAGGATGAGCTGACCCGAAGGATCCAGTCCGTGTTTCCCGCAACGCATGTCTGTGTCAAAAAAGTCGCTATGACGGGCGTTGAGCTGGTGGGGCTTGAAGAAGAGGCCGACCGCGAAGCGCTGGACAGTATTCTTCAGGACGTCTGGGAAGACGAAAGCTGGCGCTAGCCACCGAGTTTTAAACATTCAGAACAACATCCTCTTCAGAACGCGCGCCGTCTGTTGTGTGCTCGATTGACCATCCGCAGGCGGTAGCGCAAAAGGCGCAAGCTCGGGAAACTCTCAATAACCTAAAAAGATGTTGGGAGCGTCTGATGATGATCTATGCAATGCAGGGTGACACCCTTGATGCCATTTGCGCGCGCTATTACGGCCGCACGGAAGGGGTCGTTGAAACCGTTCTGAAAGCCAATCCCGGCCTGTCAGAGTCAGGCGTGATTTTGCCACACGGCACGTCGATTGAGATGCCTGAAATCGACAGCGCACCCAGAAAATCAACCGTGAATTTATGGGACTGACCGTGGAGAAAGTGACTACCTTTGCCGCTTACTGGCTGGCGGTCTGCCTGGCCTATTTCGGGGCCATCTCCCCTGAAAAAATCGCGCTGTACGTGGGCGGGCTGTGCGCCGTCTTTACCGCGCTGACGAACTACTGGTTTAAGCGCAAAACCTATCGCTATCTGATGTCTCTGGGACTGGATAAGAAGGCCATCAGTGAATTCACTCGTTAAGCGTTGCAGCGTCGCTGGCGTGCTGGCGCTGGCGGTTCTGGTGCCGGATTTTCGGCTGCTGAACACCTCGCCCGAGGGTCTGGCGCTGATTGCCGACCTCGAAGGATGCCGTCTGTCGCCTTACCGGTGCAGCGCGGGGGTGTGGACGTCCGGCATTGGCCACACGGCGGGCGTGATACCTAAACAGGATATTACCGAGCGTGACGCGGCGGTGAACCTGGTCGCGGATGTGCTGAACGTTGAGGCGAGGCTCGCGGCCTGTGCGCCGGTGGCGATGCCGCCATCGGTTTATGACGCGCTGGTGAGCTTTGCCTTTAACGTCGGCCCGGGGGCGGCCTGCCGGTCGACGCTGGTGTCGCTGATCAACCGCAAACAGTGGGCGCAGGCCTGCGATCAGCTCAGCCGCTGGATCTACGTGAAGGGGGCCAGAAACGCCGGGCTTGAAAACCGTCGCGCGCGGGAGAAGGCCTACTGCATGAAGGCGATACCGTGAGAGCGGGGCTGCTTATGCTGGCCGCGCTCGTCAGCATCACGCTGTGGTTTCGCTATGAGAATCTGCAACTATTCCGCGCCCTAGAGCACGCCGGCCAGGTCGTCAGCGACCAAAAACAGACCATCGGCACGCTGCAACACCAGCTGGTGGTCTCTCAGGAGATTGCCCGGACAAACGAACGTGCCCAGGTCAGGCTTCGCGACGAACTGGCCGCAGCCGGCGAGGAGATGACAAAACGTGAAGCGGCTATCGGGAGACTGGTCAATGAAAATGAAGCATTGCGCCGCTGGTACGGCAATAAGCTGCCTGATGTTGTCCGCAGGCTGCACGTCCGCACCGCCTGCGCCTCCGCAGCCCATTGTGTACTACGCCTGCCCGAAGGTGAGTTCTTGTCCGATGCCGGGAAGTGATCCCACCACGAATGGCGAATTGAGTGCAGATATTCGCAGGCTTGAGCACGCGCTCATCGCCTGCGCGCTGCAAGTTGAAACGATCAAAACCTGTCAGGAAAAATACCATGCACAAACCGAAGAGCCTGCGCCAGGCATTATTTGACGCTTTGCCGCAGCTGAGCGCTAATCCTGAGCGCCTGCACATGTCCATCGAGAGCGGGAATATCGACGCGCGTCTTGCGGCCTCGCTGTCGTTTGAAAAGAGATACACGCTTAACGTGAGGGTGAGCGGCTTTACCGGAGAAAGTGACGCGCTTTTGGTGCCGATCATGGCCTGGCTGCGGGAAAACCAGCCGGATACCTTTACCCTTGAGGAAGGGCGTAAGCGTGGCTTTGCCTTCCAGATGGATACCCTCGATGCGCAAACCACGGATGTCACCCTTAGCCTGCTGCTCAGCGAGCGCATTCTGGTGACGGAAGCGAACGGGGCCCTGAACGCGACCTATTCCCCGGAACCTCCGCTGCCAGAACCGGTCACGCGGCCGAAGGCGCTGTACCTCAATGGCGAGCTGATCAGCGAGTGGGAGGCGTAAACAGGTGCATCGATTGTTGTTTCAGCCCGTATAAAACCCCGCCTCGTTGCCGCCGATCCTCCCGGGCGGCATTCTTTCCTCATGAATACGCTAACTTCCCTTAACGGTATCGCCCGCGCGATCCGCAATCTCATTCGTATCGGTGTTGTGACCGATGTCGACCTCAAAAACGGACTTTGTCGTGTCCAGACGGGTGGCATGAACACCACCTGGCTCCACTGGCTGGCCTGCCGCGCGGGGCGGTCGCGCGTGTGGTGGGCTCCGTCAGAGGGAGAACAGGTGCTGCTGCTGGCCATCGGCGGCGAGCTGGATACCGCGTTTGTGCTGCCGGGCATTTTTTCAGACGACCATCCTGCGCCGTCTGCCTCCCCGGACGCGCTTCACGTCGCGTTTCCGGACGGCGCGGTGATTGAGTACGAGCCGCAAAGCGGGGCGCTGAGCGCGGTGGGCATTAAAACCGCGCAAATCACCGCGTCTGAATCCCTGACCGCCACCGTCCCGCAGGTGCTGGTCAAATCACAAACCCGTATCACGCTAGATACGCCTGAAGTGGTCTGTACCAGCAAGTTAATCACCGCCTCTCTGGAGGTGCAGCAGGGCGGGAAGATGTCCGGAAATATCGAGCATAGCGGCGGCGCGTTCACCTCGAACGGGGTGAAGGTTGACGACCACGCTCACGGCAATGTGCAAAGCGGCGGAAGCTGGACGAAGGGGACCCAATGACAGTGCGCTACAAAGGAATGAACAGTCAGACCGGACTCAGCATCTCTGATGTTGAGCATATCAGGCAAAGCGTGCGCGACATTCTGGTGACGCCGATTGGCTCCCGGCTGATGCGCCGCGAGTACGGCTCGCTGCTGGCGGCGATGATCGACCAGCCCCAGAACCCGGCGCTGCGCCTGCAAATTATGGCCGCCTGCTACTCCGCGATCCAGAAATGGGAGCCGCGGATAAGCCTGTCGTCCATTACGTTCGAACGTTCGGAGAATGACGGGACGCTGTATGTCGATATCACCGGCACGCGCCCGAGCTCCGGTCAGCCCTTTTCTATCACCATTTCACTGAGTTAACTGCTATGGCTATTGTCGATCTGAGCCTGCTCGCCGCGCCTGATGTCGTGGAGGAGGTGGATTATGAAATGCTGCTGGCGGAACGGAAGGCTACCTTCGTTTCGCTCTTTCCTGAAGACCAGCAAGAGGCGGTGGCACGCACGCTGACGCTGGAGTCTGAGCCGATTGTGAAGCTGCTGGAGGAGAACGCCTACCGGGAGGTCATCTGGCGCCAGCGCGTCAACGAAGCTGCCCGGGCGGTGATGCTGGCCTATGCGGCGGGCAGCGATCTTGACCAGATAGGCGCCAACTCCAACGTTGCGCGCCTGGTCATTCGACCTGCCGACAACACCACCTTCCCGCCGACGCCTGCGGTGATGGAGGCCGATACCGACTATCGCCTGCGCATTCAGCAGGCGCCGGAAGGGCTGAGCGTTGCCGGGTCAACCGGGGCCTATCAGTTCCATGGGCGAAGCGCTGATGGCCGGGTAGCGGATATCTCCGTCATCAGCCCCGAGCCTGCCTGCGTCACGGTGTCCGTGCTTTCCCGCGAGAATAACGGAACCGCGTCTGAAGACCTTATCGCGGCGGTGCGCAACGCCCTGAACGATGAGGACGTCAGGCCGGTGGCCGACCGCGTAACCGTCCAGTCGGCGAATATCGTCAACTATAAAATTGACGCCTCGCTTTTTCTCTATCCCGGCCCCGAACGTGAACCGGTGCTCAACGCCGCCAAAGCCAGGCTGCAAGCCTATATCACCGCGCAGCACCGCCTCGGTCGCGATATCCGTAAATCCGCTATCTATGCCGCGCTTCACGTCGAGGGGGTGCAGCGCGTTGAGCTGGCCGCACCGGCGGTAGATATCGTGCTCGATGAAACCCAGGCCTCCTGGTGCAGCGAGTACAGCGTAACCGTGGGGGGAAGCGATGAGTAATACCCGCCTGCTGCCGGTCGGTTCGTCACCTTTGGAGGTGGCGGCTGCCCGCGCGTGTGCCGAAATCGAAAAGACGCCCGTCCCGCTGCGCCAGCTCTGGAACCCCGACCGCTGCCCGGCGAACCTGCTGCCGTGGCTTGCCTGGGCATTCTCGGTTGACCGCTGGGACGAGAGCTGGCCGGAAGCCACCCGGCGCGAGGTGATCCGCGCGGCCTGGTTTATCCATGCGCATAAGGGAACGATCGGCGCCGTGCGCCGCGTGGTTGAGCCGCTGGGCTATCTGATTAACGTCAGCGAGTGGTGGGAAAGCGACGACCCGCCCGGCACGTTTCGCGTGGATATCGGCGTGTTAGAGACCGGTATTACCGAAGAAATGTATTACGAAATGGAGAGGCTGATTGCGGATGCGAAGCCTGCGAGCCGCCACCTTATCGGCCTTAATATCACTCAGGACATCCCGGGCTATCTCTACACCGGCGCCCTGAGCTATGACGGCGACATCATTACGGTTTATCCCGGATAAGTGAGAGCACAATGACAGTGAAATTTAAAACGGTTATCACCAAAGCCGGCGCGGAAAAACTGGCTGCCGCAACCGTCCCGAATGGGAAAAAGGTGAATTTTACGGCCATGGCCGTCGGTGACGGTGGCGGGCAGCTGCCGACCCCGAACGCCACGCAGACGAAACTCGTCAACGAGGTCTGGCGCCATGCGCTGAATAAAATCAGCCAGGATCACAAGAATAAAAACTATGTGATTGCCGAGCTGCTGATCCCGCCTGAAACCGGCGGTTTCTGGATGCGTGAAATGGGGCTTTACGATGACGCCGGCACGCTGATTGCCGTCGGCAATATGGCGGAAAGCTATAAGCCCACGCTCGCCGAGGGCTCGGGCCGCGCGCAGACCGTGCGCATGGTCATTATGGTGAGTGATATCAACACCGTTGAGCTGACGATTGATACCACCACGGTGATGGCCTCGCAGGACTATGTCGACGGTAAGCTCGCCGAGCATGAGCAGTCCCGTCGCCACCCGGATGCCACGCTCACCGCAAAGGGGTTTACTCAGTTAAGCAGCGCGACGGACAGTGCCTCAGAGGTGCTGGCGGCGACGCCGAAAGCGGTGAAGGCGGCGGTGGATAATGCGAACACCCGCTTACCTCTGACTGGTGGTACGTTAACGGGAAATCTGGGAATTAAAAGCGCTCTGGGGTCAGTTACTTTTGGTATTGGTAACACGGATGTTTTTATGGCAAATGGAGCATCCAACAAGTATCTGCAACTGAAGCACAATGGTGAGCTTAGATATGACGACAACGCTATTTACCACGAAGGACGGAAACCTACCACGGAAGAGATAGGCGCCGTGCCTTCAGGTCGAAAGATAAACGGTCATCCGTTAACCGCAGATGCAAACGTAACCGCCCAAGATATCTTCAACGGTCAGGCTGTGGGGATTGGAAATGCTGCCGATCTTAATAGTTACACCACTCCTGGTCTGTATTACCAATACTCCAATGCGCAAGCGCAAGCGGGTAAAAACTACCCTGAAAGCGCTGCTGGTTCGCTTGAGGTCTATAAACATGCGGGTCAAACGCAAATATATAGGATTTATAATAGTTCCCGCGCATATATTCGCACCCTGTACGGTGGAAACTGGTCTGCCTGGGCAAAGCAGTATGACGCGGCGAATAAACCCACGGCATCAGATGTCGATGCAGTTTCCGCCACAAATGGGGGAACTTTTAAAAGAGAAGTAAACTTTGAGTCCGGCCTGAGCGTTCGCAGTTATACGGGAATTATCTCAGGTAATGATGCAGCCGGCTTTACCAGTAATAACATGCTGCTTAAATCGTGGTTCGGCATCGGGTTTTATTGCACGCTTACCGGTAGCGAGGGAGTAACGGGCTATATCAATACCCGCAATGGTCAGCTCGAAATGAAGGGGCAGATAATCCCGGGTAATTACACCAATTTTGACGGGCGTTTTTACACTAAATCTCTGGCAGATAATACCTTCCAGCCAAAAGGCAGTTATGGGAAGCCGAACTCGTACAAGGTGAGCGGTAATATCCTCTGGACACAGGACGGTGACACAAAAGTCATCAGAATGACCGGACAGGCCGGTTCCACTAGCCACGGTACACGCATTACTTTCCCGTTTGCCTTTGCGTCAAAGTGCTACAGCGTTCATCTCAACTCGGTGGCGACCAGCGGTGCAGGTACGGCGCTTGCGGCAAATAACATCAATACAACCGGTTTCAACCTGCACATTGCGGGTGGCGGCGCGGTTGCACTCTCATGGACTGCGGAGGGAATTTAATATGGCGATTTTTTACAGCGCATCTAAAAATGGCTTTTACCCGGATTTCATGAAAGACGAATATCAGCAGGCGGGAAACTGGCCCAATGATGTGAAAGAGATTTCCGAGCGCCAGTTTAATTATCTTTTCGCTCAACAGGCGTCAGGAAAAGTGATTGTGCCTGATGAGCAGGGTAGGCCGGTGCTGACCGATCCGCCCGAGCCGACCCAGGCGGAGTTAATCAGCAAGGCGGAGGAGACCCGAGCGGCACTGATGGCAACTGCAAGTGCTGCTATCGCTCCGCTGCTTGATGCTGACGAACTCGGCATTGCGACCAAAGAGGAAAAAGACGTGCTCACCCTCTGGAAGCGCTACCGGGTCATGCTTAACCGCCTGGATCTCACCACGGCACCAGACATTCACTGGCCTGAAATGCCTGCCTGACCCAAAGCCCTCCCTTCGGAGGGCTTTTACCTTGTTGTGTAAGCCTTTCCCCAACCCCATTACATCGCATCTGCCGCGCTCTCCACTGAAAATGGTCGCACCACTAAACCATGGAGTTAAACGGATGGGCGACTATCACCACGGCGTAGAAGTCATCGAAATTAACGATGGCACGCGCACCATTTCCACCGTCTCGACGGCAATCATCGGTATGGTCTGTACGGCCAGCGATGCAGACGAACAGACATTTCCACTGAACGAGCCTGTGCTCATTACTAACGTGCAAAGCGCGATCGGCAAGGCCGGGAAAACAGGGACGCTGTCAGCCTCTCTGCAAGCCATTGCTGACCAGTGCAAACCGGTTATCGTTGTTGTACGCGTTGCTGAAGGCGTTGAGGATCCTGAAGATCCGGAAGCGGCGCGCAAAGAAACCATTTCCAACATCATTGGTACTACCGATGAAAACGGCAAATATACCGGCCTGAAGGCGCTCCTCACGGCGAAAACCGTGACCGGCGTGAAGCCGCGAATTCTGGGCGCTCCAGGTCTGGATTCCCAGGAAGTTGCCACCGCGCTGGCGTCCACCTGCCAAAGCCTGCGCGCGTTTGGCTATGTCAGCGCCTGGGGCTGTAAAACCATTTCTCAGGCTATCGACTACCGCGAAAACTTCAGCCAGCGCGAGCTGATGGTGATCCACCCAGATTTCCTGGCATGGGATACCAACACCAGTGCGACCACCACCGCATGGGCAACCGCCCGCGCGCTCGGCCTGCGCGCCAAGATTGACCAGAAGATTGGCTGGCATAAAACCCTGTCAAACGTTGGCGTAAACGGCGTCACCGGCGTAAGCGCTTCTGTCTCCTGGGATTTGCAGGAGCAGGCGACCGATGCCAACCTGCTGAACCAGGCCGGCGTGACCACCCTTATCCGTAACGACGGCTTCAAATTCTGGGGCAACCGTACCTGCTCCGACGATCCGCTATTCCTGTTCGAGAACTACACCCGTACCGCACAGGTGCTGGCCGATACCATGGCAGAAGCACACGCGTGGGCGATGGACAAACCTATTACGCCGACGCTGATCCGCGACATCGTTTCCGGTATCAACGCCAAATTCCGCGAGCTGAAAACTAACGGCTATATCGTGGATGGCTCCTGCTGGTACGACCCGGAGTCCAACAGCGTTGAAACGCTGAAAGCGGGGAAACTGTACATCGACTACGACTACACCCCTGTCCCGCCGCTGGAAAACCTGACTCTGCGCCAGCGCATCACCGACACCTATCTGGCGGACCTGTCAGATTCGGTTAACAGCTAAGGAGCTGAATCATGGCGTTACCACGCAAACTTAAATATCTGAATATGTTCAACGATGGCCTGAGCTACATGGGCGTTGTTGAGTCCGTCACCTTACCGAAGCTGACCCGCAAGCTGGAAAAATACCGCGGCGGCGGTATGCCGGGCTCGGTCTCTATCGATCTTGGTCTGGATGATGATGCGATGGCGCTGGAGTGGACCGTTGGCGGTCTGCCGGATGCGGCACTGTGGGCGCAGTACGCGTCCCCGGGCGCGGACAGCGTGCCTCTGCGCTTTACCGGCTCCTACCAGCGCGACGACACCGGCGAAATCTCGGCCGTCGAAATCGTGATGCGCGGCCGTCATAAAGAGTTTGACGGCGGCGAGAGCAAGCAGGGCGAAAGCGGGACCACCAAAATGGCCACCGAATGCGCCTATTACCAGCTCACCATCGACGGTAAAGAGATCATCGAAATCGACATCATCAACATGGTGCTGAAAGTCGATGGCGTCGATCGCCTGGCGCAACACCGCAAGGCAATCGGTCTGTAATCCTTTCACCGGTCGGGCGACCGGCCGGTGACGTAATTTTTTGGGAGTGAAAAGATGGAACATATCAACGAGACAGGCACCACCGATATCGTTAACCCGGACAGCGTCAGCCTGGATAGCCCGGTTGTGCGCGGCGAGCAAAAAATCGAAAAGGTGACGGTATTAAAACCCAATGCGGGCACCCTGCGCGGCGTATCGCTGGCGGCGCTGGCGCAATCCGACGTGGACGCGCTGATTAAGGTGCTGCCACGCATGACCGTGCCCGCCCTGACCGAGCACGAAGTTGCGCGACTGGATGCCTCCGATCTGCTCTCTTTTGCAGGCCGGGTGGTCGGTTTTTTGTCACCTGCTTCGGCTCGCTGAAATTCCCGGAAAATATGTCGGTCGACGATCTGATGGCGGATATTGCGGTGATTTTTCACTGGCCGCCGTCAGAACTGTATCCCTTGAGCGTGACCGATCTCCTCATCTGGCGCGAAAAGGCGCTACAGCGAAGCGGAAACAACCATGAGTAACAATGCCAGACTTCAGGAGCTGCTGAGTGCAGTCTCCCGGGCAAGCCGACCGTTTAAAGCCATGCAGGACGCCAGCGTATCCCTCGCTGGCGACATCACTAATACCCAGGCGGCGCTGCGCGAGCTTGACGCTCAGGCAGGCCGCATTGACGGATTCAGAAAAACGAGCGCCCAGCTGACCCAGACGGGCCAGGCGCTTGCCAGGGCAAAACAGGACACGGCCGCGCTGGCCCGCCAGCTTAAAAGCACCCAAAACCCCACCCTTGCACAGGTTGAGGCGCTGAGAGCGGCCCGTCAATCTGCCGCCGATCTTAAGGCGGAGTACAACGGTTTGCAGCAGTCCGTGCATCGCCAGCGCGGCGAACTGGCGCAGGCGGGGATCAATACGCGCACCCTCTCAACGGACGAACGTCGTCTTCGGGCGAACACGGCCGAAAAAACGCAGCAGCTTGATCAGCAGCGCGAGGCGCTGGCCCGGGTTACCCGGCAGCAGGACAAGCTGAAGGCGGTGCAGAATCGCTATGAATCCGGGAAACAGCTCGCCGCCCGTGTAAACCAGCTTGGCAGCGCGGGAGTAGGGATGGCGCGGGCGGGACTTGAGCGCACCTTCCAGTTTATCGCCCCGGGCCTCGATGTGGGCAAGCAGATGTCGGGCATTCATGCCCAGCTCGGTCTGGACGCCGGTAATTCCAGCCCTGAGGATCTGGGCGCGGCCGTGTCGTCCGCTGCGCCTGCCGCAGGCGCGGCGGGCGTTAGCCTTAAAGAAACGACAGCGATGCTTGCCGTTCTGGCGGAAAAAGGGGTGACAGGCTCCGCCGCCGGGGCGGAGGTCAGCGCCATGCTGCGCACGCTACAGGCCCCGGACGGAGAGCGGTCTGCCGCGCTGGATAAACTCAGCGTGCGCACCCACGACGGCCAGGGAAATATGCTGCCGACGGAGAATATCCTCAAAGAGATCTCGGCCTCGTTTGACCGAAACAGCATCGACGCCGCGCAGCAGACGGAATACCTCAAAGCCATCTTCGGTCAGAACGCCTCGAGCGCAGGACTGCTGGTGTCAGCGGCAGGCAGCGGAGCGCTGGGCGATAAACAGCAGACGCTTCAGGGGGCGCAGGGAAGTACCGCGCTTGCTGACGTTCAGCAGTCCATTAGTCTCGGCGGCGATCTCAGCAAAATGCAGTCCAGCTGGGAAGGCCTGAGGATTGACGTGCTCAATAAAGGGGCGCCCGTTCTGCGCGAACTGACGGACGCCGCGACCGGCATGATCGATAAAGTCGCCGTCTGGGTGAACGAAAACCCTCAGCTGACGCAGACCCTCTTCAGCGTTGTGGTGGGCGCGCAGGCGTTTATGGGCGTCCTGGGCGGGCTGGGCATGGCTATCGGGCCTATTATCACCGGCGTGAACCTGGTCATGACCGCTGCCGGCATGTTAGGGACGGTATTCAGCATTGTCGGGGGCGGCATCATGACGGTGCTTGGCGCACTGACGCTGCCGATTGTGGCGATCGGCGTCGCGATTGCGGGGGGCGCGCTGTTGATTATGAAGTACTGGGAGCCTATCAGCGCCTTCTTTAGCGGGGTGATTGAAGGGCTTTCTGTGGCTTTTGCGCCGCTTGGCGACGTCTTCTCACCGGTCCTCAAGGCGTTTGATTTTATTGCCGAGAAACTGAGCGGTATCTGGCAGTGGTTTACCGACCTGATTAAGCCGATCGAGTCCACACAGGAAACGCTCGACAGCTGTAAAAATGCGGGCGTTATCTTTGGACAGGTGCTGAGTAATGCCCTGACGGCGCCGCTCAGGCTGTTCACCAGCATCAGCGACAAAGTCAGCGGGCTGCTGGAGAAAATCGGCCTCGCTAAAAAAGAGTCAGCGAAGATTGATCCTGACGTGGCCAATGCCGGGGCGTTACCGCCGCCCGCCGACCACGCCTATATTCCTCCAGCCTCAACGTTTGGTGTCTCCCCGGATTATAAACCCAACATATTGCCTGGCGGTCGCTCATACCTGGATCAGAGCACCAGTCAATATCACATCACCCTGCAAGGCGATATGTCGTCCGGTTCAGATCTACCGTATCTCATCCGCAACGAACTGGAAAAATACGAGTATGACAAACGTTCGCGCCGTAATGGCAGCATGGCGTTTGATTATTAAGGAGTCAGAGAATGTTAATGGTGCTGGGGTTGTTCGTCTTTGAACGGCGTACGTTACCGTATCAGACAATGAAGTTTACAAAGGACTACCGCTGGGCGTCCAACGAGCGCATCGGGAAGCCCAACGCCTGGCAGTATCTGGGCGAAGGCGATACGTCGCATACGCTGTCCGGAACGCTCTATCCAGAACTCACCGGCGGGCGGCTTTCGCTCAAGGCCATCGAGCTGATGGCGAATGAGGGGCGTGCCTGGCCGCTTATTGACGGCTCCGGCATTATCCACGGCATGTTCGTCATTGAGCAGGTGACTCATACCCATACGGATTTTTACAGCGACGGCGTGGCGAGAAAAATTGACTTCAGCCTGTCACTGAAGCGCGTGGATGAATCGCTCATGGCGATGTTTGGCGATCTGCGCACGCAGGCGACCGAGCTGGTCACCTCCGCGCGCAGCGCTGTAGGAGGGCTGCTAAGTTGATCACCGAGATGAATATCCGGGCGGGTGGGAAAATGGCGCCCGATTTTATGCTTTTGCTGGGCAACCGGGACATTACGCATAACTTCAGCAGCCGCCTGATCGATTTGTCCCTGACGGATAATCGCGGTCAGGACGCCGACGAGCTGAAGATCACGCTCGATGATTCACAGGGGATTATCGACCTGCCCGAGCGCGGCATGTCTCTTTCGCTGTGGCTGGGATGGCAAGGTGCCGCCCTGGAGTACAAAGGCAGCTATACGGTAGACAGCATTCAGTTCACTGGCGCACCGGACAGGCTGACGATTCAGGGGCGCAGCGCGGATTTTCGCGGCTCCTTAAATTCCCGTCGCGAGCAGTCCTGGCATGACACCACCATCGGCGAAATCGTCCAGACAATTGCCGCACGCAACGCGCTGAGCGCCAGCGTGGCGGCAGATCTCTCCTCGATTGCCGTTGAGCATATTGACCAGACCCAGGAGTCCGACGCGGTGTTTCTCACGCGTCTGGCCGAGCGTAATGGCGCATTTGCCTCCATCAAAGAGGGGAACGTGCTGTTCATGAAAGCGGGGAGCGCCCTGACGGCCAGCGGTACGCCTGTGCCGTTGATGGTTATCGAACGCGGGGATGGCGACAACCATACGTTTTCTATCTCCGACCGTACTGCCCACACCGGCGTGACGGCCAAATGGCTACAGACCAGCGATCCTAAAAAGCAGAACCCCAAACTGACGCTTAACCGTCAGCCAGCGCTACCCGCGCCGGGTGCCTCGCCGCACCCGAATGCCGCATCGATCTCCGGGGCAACGAATACGGCGCAGCAGCCGCAGGAGAAGCTGGCCGGGGAGGCAGGAAACGTGCTTGAACTGCCCACGGTTTATGCCTCCGAAGCGCAGGCGCTACGGGCCGCCGAAGCGAAGTGGCGCGCCCTTCAGCGCGACGTTGTGACCTTCTCTATCAAGCTCGCCATCGGCCGGGCCGATCTGTTTCCGGAAACGCCGGTGCGGGTGAAAGGGTTCAAACCGGTCATTGATGAGCAGCCGTGGATTATCAACAGGGTGGTTCACAACCTGAACGGTAAAGGCTTCACAACGGAGCTCCACCTTGAGCTGGACATCAAGGACGAAAATTTTACCCAGCAAAGCGATTAATCTTTCCATTTTGAGTATTTGATGTATCATTAATTCACAAATAGTGAATTAACCGGGAGGGGTGACATGTTTCATTGTCCACAATGTAAACACTCGGCACATGCGCGCACCAGTCGCTACCTGAGTGAGAACACCAAAGAGCGTTATCACCAGTGTACGAACGTGGATTGCAGCTGTACGTTCGTCACGATGGAGTCCGTGGAGCGTTTTATCGCCACGCCGGGCACGGCCGAACGCGCCCGAGCCTCTTCGACGGCTAACGGCTAACGCCACATGCGTAAAAAACCCGCCTGGTGCGGGTTTTTTTATGGGCGTCGGGCTGGGGGATTATCGTGAAAAATGCCGATCGCTGTGTTGAACGCTACCGCCATTTCATCGCCATCGCCATTTCAGGCAATAAAAAAGCCACTCGATTGAGTAGCTTAATTATATGAATTTAAAGCTAAAATTTGGTGGCCCCTGCTGGACTTGAACCAGCGACCAAGCGATTATGAGTCGCCTGCTCTAACCACTGAGCTAAGGGGCCGTGGCGGTGAATTATAAAGTAACTCCCTTCAGCAATCCAGCCATTCACTCCTGCCTGCTGATTTTATAAACAATGCATAATCAATCCTTTATACTTTACTGATGATGCATAAACTGGAGTAAAGATGATCAACGATATTCTGGCCCCTGGCCTTCGCGTAGTCTTCTGCGGTATCAATCCGGGCAAGTCTTCGGCGCACACCGGCTACCACTTTGCTCATCCTGGAAACCGCTTCTGGAAGGTGATCCATCAGGCCGGTTTCACCGACAGATTGCTCAAGCCGGAAGAGGAGCAGCATCTGCTGGATACGCGCTGCGGGATCACCATGCTGGTGGAGCGCCCCACGGTGCAGGCGAGCGAGGTGAATCTGCACGAGCTGCGCACCGGCGGGCGGGAGCTGATTAAAAAGATCGAGGACTATCAGCCTGCCGCGCTGGCGATCCTCGGCAAGCAGGCCTTCGAGCAGGCGTTTAGCCAGCGCGGGGCGCAGTGGGGCAAGCAGAGCATCAGTATCGGCGTGACGCAGGTATGGGTACTGCCAAACCCGAGCGGGCTGAACCGGGCGACGCTGGATAAGCTGGTGGAGGCGTATCGGGAACTCGACGAGGCGCTGATGGTGCGGGGGCTTTAATCCTCTGCGGGCAGATGCCCTCACCCTGGCCCTCTCCCACAGGGAGAGGGAATAAAAAAAGCTCCCGATTGGGAGCTTTTTCACAGCAGGACAGATTAGTCGTCCAGGAAGCTACGCAGCACTTCAGAGCGGCTTGGATGGCGCAGTTTACGCAGCGCCTTCGCTTCGATCTGACGGATACGTTCGCGGGTTACGTCGAACTGTTTACCCACTTCTTCCAGCGTATGGTCGGTGTTCATATCGATACCGAAACGCATACGCAGAACTTTTGCTTCACGGGCGGTCAGGCCAGCCAATACGTCGTGCGTTGCCGCGCGCAGGCTCTCGGTGGTGGCAGAGTCCAGCGGCAGTTCGAGGGTAGTATCCTCGATGAAATCACCCAGATGCGAATCTTCATCGTCGCCGATTGGCGTTTCCATGGAGATAGGCTCTTTGGCAATTTTCAGCACTTTACGGATCTTATCTTCCGGCATCAGCATACGCTCAGCCAGCTCTTCCGGCGTTGGCTCGCGGCCCATCTCTTGCAGCATCTGGCGGGAGATACGGTTGAGCTTGTTGATCGTCTCAATCATATGCACCGGAATACGGATGGTGCGCGCCTGGTCTGCGATAGAGCGGGTGATCGCCTGACGGATCCACCATGTTGCATAGGTCGAGAACTTGTAACCACGACGGTATTCAAACTTATCAACCGCTTTCATCAGACCGATGTTACCTTCCTGAATCAGATCCAGGAATTGCAGACCGCGGTTGGTGTACTTCTTGGCGATAGAGATAACCAGACGTAAGTTCGCTTCAACCATCTCTTTCTTCGCACGGCGGGCTTTCGCTTCACCGATAGACATGCGACGGTTGATGTCCTTAACCTGCTCGATGGTCAGGCCGGTTTCTTCTTCAATCTGTTGCAGTTTTTGCAGGCCGCGATGCACGTCTTCTTTCACGTCGTGCAGTTTTTCAGACCACGGCTTGTTCATCGCGATAGCCGCGTTGAACCAGGTTTCGCTGGTTTCGTTGCCGGTGAACAGGGTGATGAAGTTCTTCTTCGGCATTTTGCACTGTTCAACGCACAGCTTCATGATGATGCGTTCCTGGGTACGGACGCGATCCATCATCACGCGCATGCTGTTAACCAGGTAGTCGAACTGTTTTGGCACCAGACGGAACTGCTTGAAGACTTCAGACAGCTTCAGGATCTGTTCCTGCGCGGCGGCGTGGCTGCGGCCTTTGGCCTTAATGGTGTCGCGGGCTAATTCGTACTGGGTACGCAGCTCACCAAATTTCTCACGCGCCAGCTCAGGGTCGATGCTGTTGTCGTCATCGCTGTCGTCTTCTTCTTCCTCGTCTTCGTCTTCGTCATCATCCATCTCTTCCTGAGACAGTTCAGACCCAACGTGAGTGGCGGTAGGCGCCAGATCTTCTTCAGCGTTAGGATCGACAAAACCGGTGATCAGGTCGGACAGACGCGCTTCTTCAGCTTCAACGCGGTCGTACTGCTCCAGCAGATAGGTGATCGCTTCGGGGTATTCAGCAACGGAGCACTGAACCTGGTTGATCCCGTCTTCGATGCGTTTCGCGATGTCGATTTCGCCTTCGCGGGTCAGCAGTTCAACGGTACCCATTTCACGCATGTACATGCGAACCGGGTCAGTGGTGCGCCCGATTTCAGATTCCACGCTGGACAGTACCTGTGCAGCAGCTTCTTCCGCATCTTCGTCAGTGTTGTTGGAGGTTTCAGCCAGCAACAGATCATCGGCATCCGGTGCTTCTTCCATCACCTGAATGCCCATGTCATTGATCATTTGGATGATGTCTTCGATCTGGTCTGAATCGACGATATCTTCCGGCAGATGGTCATTGACCTCGGCATAGGTCAGATAGCCTTGCTCCTTACCGCGTTGGACAAGAAGTTTCAGCTGTGACTGCGGGTTTTGCTCCATAAGACGGTATCCACACTTATTCGTTTGATTGGTGTCGGCGATGGGGCTGCCAACCTTTAAAGCGAGGGCGTACTTGTATTTTTGCCGCTGCCTCTCAGTGCGGCTGCCGGGGGCTCCCCGATCGATATTCGGCACTTAAGCCGTTAAATACTTTTGTCTTTCGCTTTCTTTTCTATTTCTTCGCCAGTTCCTGGTTAATCATCCAGAGCTCCCGGCGCTCTTCGCTGCTTAAACCGTGTGTGCGCTCGCGAGCTATCAACTCTTCCTGGCGCAGTTCAAGCATCGAATCAAACATATGGTTGAGCGAGTCGGTGAACGTTTTTTCTGCGATATCCTTATCTGCTATATCGTCCCACATCGACAGTTTTTCAAGGGTAGCGGCCTCTTTTGTGCCGCGATAATGCTCTAAAAGTTGCCCGGTGGTCAGACCTGGTTGAGACAAACAAGTGTTGACCAGTTCTGAAAATAAGCCAAGTCCAGGCAATTTTTCGTGGTTCAAACCCGCCAGCGATGGCACTTGCGGAGCAAGTTCGGGGTTTTGCACCAGTAACCCTATCAGTATACGCATGGTTGTGCGTTTTAGCTGAGGCGCGGGGCGAACCGCACCGCTTTCAGCCAGTTTAGGCATTAAACGTTCAAGCTGGCTGTCATCCAGAATGCCGAGCTTGTTGCCTAACTCCTGACGCAGATAGATGCGCAGCGTTTCGCCGGGCACCTGGCTGATTAACGGCAGCGCCAGCGTACTGAGCTGCGCGCGCCCGTCAGGCGTACTCAAATCGACCTGCGGCATCAGGCTGTTAAACAAAAACGTGGAGAGCGGCTGAGCCTGCTCCATCCGCGCTTCAAACGCCGCTTTGCCCTCTTTACGCACCAGCGTATCCGGATCTTCACCGTCGGGCAGGAACATAAAGCGTAGCTGACGTCCGTCGGTCATATACGGCAGCGCGGTTTCCAGCGCGCGCCATGCTGCATCGCGTCCGGCGCGGTCGCCGTCGTAACAGCAGATGACGTTGTTGGTCACCCGGAACAGTAGCTGAATATGGTCGGCTGTCGTCGAGGTGCCCAGCGATGCTACGGCATAGTTGATGTCGTACTGCGCCAGCGCAACGACGTCCATATACCCTTCGACGACCAGAAGGCGCGGAGGTTCCGCATTATCCTGCTGCGCCTCATAAAGACCGTAAAGCTGTCGGCCCTTATGGAAAATATCGGTTTCCGGGGAGTTAAGGTATTTCGGTAGGGCATCGCCCAGCACGCGTCCACCAAAACCAATCACCCGGCCACGCTTGTCGCGAATGGGGAACATCACCCGTTCGCGGAAGCGGTCGTAGCTTCGTCCCTGGTCATTTGTGACCAGCATTCCCGCATCGATCAGGGATTTACGATCTTCGCTATTGCCGCCAAAACGCTTTAACACGTTGTCCCAGCCGGGCGGGGCGTAACCAATAGCGAAACGCGCAATAACCTCATCGCTCAGTCCGCGCTGTGTCAGATATTGACGCGCAGGCTCAGCAGCAGAGTGCTTAAGAGACTGTTGGTAAAATGAGTTCAGGCCGTCCATCAGCTGATACAGCGTCTGGCGTTGATGGCGCTCTATCTGACTTGGCCCACTGCCTGCTTCATACGGCACTTCAAGATTGTGCATCGCGGCCAGCTCTTCGACGGTTTCAACGAACTCGAGCTTGTCGTAGTTCATTAAAAAATCGACGGCGTTACCGTGAGCGCCACAGCCGAAGCAGTGGTAAAACTGTTTTTCACCGTTTACGGTAAAAGAAGGGGTTTTTTCGTTGTGGAACGGACAGCACGCATGGTAGTTCTTGCCCTGCTTTTTCAGCTTTACCCGCGCGTCGATGAGATCGACGATGTCGGTTCTGGCAAGCAGATCATTAATGAAAACGCGTGGGATTCTTCCGGCCATATGCCCCAAAATTTTAAGCGACTTATAAACGAAAACAAGCCGCGCATTCCTTCCGGAAGCACGGCCTTACGACTACTACTCTGTCTGTCAATTGAGGACTGAGGTCCTCAACGGATTAGTACAGACGAGTACGGCGTGCGTTTTCGCGAGCCAGTTTCTTCGCGTGACGTTTCACAGCGGAAGCTTTAGCGCGCTTACGTTCGGTCGTTGGTTTTTCATAAAACTCACGACGACGAACTTCAGCCAGAACACCTGCTTTCTCGCATGAACGTTTGAAGCGACGCAGTGCTACGTCGAACGGCTCGTTTTCACGTACTTTAATTACCGGCATGTAACTCTCACCTTTGATAAATTCGGTTTGCCGCTGGCATCAACGCCAGCTTATTTCAAAATGGTGCGGAATTTTACTGCAAATGCTGCTGCTTTGTAAAGCACCGATGCGATTTTGAAAGGGACTTTTATAAGGGTGAGGAGTATACACGAGGCTTCTTCCTGGGGCGAACAAAGTTTTACATCAACCCGCATTGGCCCTACACTGCGGCGGTATTGAAACGAGGTAAAACAAGTCATGCGTGTACTGGGTATAGAAACATCCTGCGATGAAACCGGCATCGCGATTTACGACGACGAAAAAGGGCTTCTGGCCAACCAACTGTATAGTCAGGTGAAATTGCACGCTGACTACGGCGGCGTGGTGCCAGAACTGGCCTCTCGTGACCACGTGCGTAAAACCGTTCCGTTGATTCAGGCGGCGCTGAAAGAGGCCGGACTGAGCGCCAAAGAGATCGACGCCGTGGCCTATACCGCTGGCCCCGGCCTGGTGGGCGCGCTGCTGGTCGGCGCGACGGTGGGGCGTTCGCTGGCGTTTGCGTGGGATGTTCCTGCTATTCCGGTTCACCATATGGAAGGGCACCTGCTGGCACCGATGCTGGAAGATAACCCACCCGCGTTCCCGTTTGTGGCGCTGCTGGTGTCGGGCGGTCATACCCAGCTGATTAGCGTGACCGGGATCGGCAAATACGAACTGTTGGGCGAATCCATTGACGATGCCGCCGGTGAAGCCTTCGATAAAACCGCCAAGCTGCTGGGTCTGGATTACCCTGGCGGCCCGATGCTCTCAAAAATGGCGTCGCAGGGAACGGAAGGGCGCTTTGTCTTCCCGCGTCCGATGACCGATCGTCCGGGGCTGGATTTCAGCTTCTCCGGCCTGAAAACTTTCGCGGCCAATACTATCCGCAATAATGGAAACGACGAGCAGACTCGCGCTGATATCGCCCGCGCGTTTGAAGATGCGGTGGTGGATACGCTGATGATCAAGTGCAAACGTGCGCTGGATCAGACCGGCTTTAAGCGCCTGGTGATGGCGGGCGGCGTGAGCGCTAACCGCACCCTGCGTGCGAAGCTTGCCGAGATGATGCAAAAACGTCGTGGTGAAGTGTTCTACGCGCGTCCGGAATTTTGCACCGATAACGGCGCGATGATTGCCTATGCGGGAATGGTTCGCCTGAACGCAGGGGCGACGGCGGATTTAAGCGTTTCCGTGCGTCCGCGCTGGCCGCTGGCCGAGCTGCCAGCCGCCTGAGTGTTTCGCGAAACCCGGATGTCAGAGTGCGATATCAAACATCCGGGTTCTGGCGAGCAGGCAGTAAAGCTGGCAGTCGTTGGTGACCCCCAGTTTCTCCATCGCCCGAATTTTATGGGCGCTCACCGTTTTAATGCTCAGATGCATTCGCAGTGATACCTGCGTCAGGGTTAGCCCTTTGCACAGCTGGCGGATCACTTCCGTTTCCCGTGGTGAAAGTAACTCCTTCTCCCCCTGAAAAAGGGTGCTCATCAACGTGCGCTCGACGTAAACCTCGCCGTCATTAACGGCCTTCAGCGTCTGATAAAGCGTCTTCTCGCAGATGCTGCGGCTAAGATAGCCCTTCGCTCCTGCCTCCAGCGCCAGGCGAATTAGCAGCGGGTTTTTATAGGACGAAAGCACAATCACTTTCAGCGCAGGGTAGTGCTGCTTCAGCCATTTGAGCAGCGCCAGGCCGTCAAGACCGAGATGCGGGGTCTGGTGACGCTGTGCGCTAAGCGTATAGCCCAGCAGTAAAATATCGATGGTTCGATGTTCGAGGAGCGCGACCAGCTCGGAAGTCGTTGCCGCTTCTCCGCTCAGGGTCAGGTCGAGGCGCTTTTCGCCATCGAGATCCGTTGATTGCCGATCCATCATCATGGCGTAAACGCCACGACGAATAAGCGTATGCTCATCTGCAATCGCAATTTTTACTGCCATCGATTTTTCTTTTTGCCTCTGGGGACGGGAATAGACGTCATTTTACCTCAGACCCTTATTTAATGGCTGAATGCGGGATATTACTTTTATAGCAAAATAAGCTTGCGTTTTTGTGCTCTCATCCATTGGTGTTTTAATTTGGATATTTTTATCCTCGCCAGCGATTGCATTATTGAAAATTTCATTTTTTAAATTTTTAGAGAAAGTTCTCAATTAAGAAAAGAGCGCTCTTATTGGCGGCAGGTTTTTATTTAGACATGATGCAACAAGGATGTGTTTTATTGATTACCTAAAGGAATGTTGGCTAAAATGAAAAAAAGTATTTTATCCCTGTTTATTTGCGCAGCCATTAGCTGTGCTGCTCATGCTGAAACCGCGCCACACGCGATGCTGGCCGAGGACGGCGTCTCCTACGACTCGATCGTCGTGATATTGAAATCGACCACCGCCGAGCAGGCGCTAACCCTGAGCGACCCCTCTCTCAAGGCTACCGCCATGTATCCCGTCGATCAGAGTGCAAGTGGCGCAGCCGAAATGACGGCGTTGAATAAACGCTATGGTTTTGACCGTTACTTACGCATCACCCTGCCGGGCAATCAGGTTCAGAATAAAAATTATATTAATAACATTATTAGCGAGCTGGAAAACAATCAAAATATTGAAACCGTTTATCCCGAGGCTATTCCCGTTTCGTTAGACGAAACGCCTGAAGGCAACACGCCCGTAAAACCGAAATTAAAATCCACTCTTGGGGCGTCAGCTGTGCCTGATTACCGCAATATGCAGGATTATCTAAAGTCGCCAGTTGAAAAACGTGCCGGTTATGTTATCGGTGGGGTCAACCGTGACAGCGTGAACAGTTATAAAGGCAATGATGGTGAAGGTATCACTATCGTTTCTTCGGAGAACTGTGCCTGGAATAGCAATCATGTGAATTTACCGCCTATTGCTTTCAGCCAGGGGAGTACCGCGAGTACATGTAAAGAACGGGAGCACAACACCGCTTCCGTTGGGATCCTGGCCGCGCGGGATATCGGCGGTGGCATACGCGGGCTGACCTCGAAAACGAAGGTTGCCTATGCTGCCTGGCCGTCCACACACCTGTATAACCTGATCCCGCAGCTGAAGGCGGGGGACGTTGTGTCGCTGAATATGCAGACCTGGGGTGGCGAAATCACCGGAACCTGTAAAACGGCCTGCTACGTCCCAATCGAATACGATCAGGGCTATTTCAACGTCATTAAGGCGCTTACCGATAAGGGCGTGTACGTCGTTAGCTCTGCGGGTAACGGGAATATCAACCTGGATTCCCCTGCGTTTGAAGGCAAGTGGGATACCCATGTACGGGATTCCGGGGCGATCATCGCGGGCGCATTCTGTGCGAAAACGGGCATGAAGGCGAACTTCTCCACCTACGGCAAGCGTGTGACCAGCTCATCATGGGGTTGTAGTGATGTCTTCACGACGGGCTACGGCGCGTATAACAACACGCTGAACGCCAACTATACCCACTCCTTCGGCGGCACCTCATCAACCACGCCGATTGTCGCCGGGGTGGTTGCCAGCCTGTCGGGAATTGCAAAAGCGCACGGTATTACGGTGACGCCACTCCAGATGCGTCAGATCTTGCAGGAGACAGGAACGCCAGCCCGGAGCGATACCGTAAACATTCTCGGTACACAGCCGGATATGGAGCGTGCAGTGGCGAAAATTATGGCGCTGAAAAACGGCGGGGAAACCCTGCCAGCGCCAACGGCGGCTGCGGGCGCGGATTACACCATGATCTCCTCAGCAACCGACGTCAGCGTCTATCCTCTTGATGGTAGCCAGAGCCTGAACGCGAAATCCTACAACTGGAGCGTCACCAAAGGGACAGGCACCTTCTTTGTAGAAGAGAAGCTGAATGGCACCCTGGTGAACAGCGTCAACAGTGCCCATGCTTATGCGGTGATCCCGGCGAATACCGAAGGTGAGGCAACGTACACCCTGACCACTACCGGGGCAGACGGTCGTACCGCGCAGGACAGCATGACCATTAAGGTCTCTAAACCTGCGGTTCCGGCTAAAGACGAAACTCCGGCTAAGGATGAAACCCCAGCCAAGGACGAAACCCCGGCGAAGGACGAAACCCCAGCCAAGGACGAAACTCCGGCGAAGGATGAAACCCCAGCCAAAGACGAGACGCCGGCTAAAGAGACCGTCCCGGCCTACAATCCGAAGATTGCCTACCCGGTCAGCTGCACCAAAGTGTCCCATAACGGCAAAATCTGGTTTAACCAGTGGTATGTCAACCCGGGTCAGGAAGAGCCTGGTAAAGGCTTCAGCAACTGGGGCGTCTGGCGTGAGCAGGGTTCAACCTACAACAGCTGTAAATAACCACGGAGCCTGGCATCAGCCAGGCTTTTTTCGTTACGCCTTTAGCATCCCTTTATCTTCGAGGAACGCGATAATGGTCGCCAGCCCGTCACCTGCCTTCAGGTTGGTAAAGGTCCACGGACGCTTGCCGCGCATCCGGTTAGTATCGCGCTCCATCACCTCCAGCGAAGCCCCCACGTAAGGCGCCAGATCGGTCTTGTTGATCACCAGAAAATCAGATTTGGTGATCCCCGGCCCGCCCTTGCGCGGGATCTTCTCTCCTTCGGCCACGTCGATCACGTAGATCGTGAGATCCGCAAGCTCGGGGCTAAAGGTCGCGCTCAGGTTATCGCCGCCGCTTTCCACGAAGATCAGATCCAGATTGCCGAACTTCTCGCTTAACGCCTCCACTGCCGCCAGGTTCATCGACGCGTCTTCACGGATCGCGGTATGCGGGCAGCCGCCGGTTTCCACGCCGACAATGCGCTCCGGCGCCAGCGCACCCGCTTCGGTCAGGATGCGCTGATCCTCTTTGGTGTAGATATCGTTAGTCACCACCGCCAGATGGTAGGTGTCGCGCATCGCTTTGCAGAGCGCTTCCAGCAGGGCGGTTTTGCCCGATCCCACCGGGCCGCCCACGCCAACGCGCAGGGGATGTTTGTAATGAGCCATGTTGTACCTCAGGAACGAAAGATCCGTGAATATTGTGTTTCGTGGCGCGCAGAGGCGATGGCCGAGAGCGGCGTGGCGGCCCCCAGTTCGTCATCGGCGCGGAAAAAGGCCTGTTCAAATCCTGCGGCGTAGCGATCGCTCAGATCGATAATAAGCTGCTGCGCCGCCTGCTGCCCGAAGGGAACAAGCTTGACGCCCGCCATCACCGCGCTCTCGATCCAGCTATAGCCCAGGCTCAGCGCCAGCTCGCGCGCGTCAATGCCCCAGCGCACGCCGAGCCACGCCATACCGCCGAGCTGGCTTTGCGCCATCAGCGTCAGCCACGCGGCCGGGCAGTCCGGCTCCCAGCTTTTAACCAGCCGCGTAAAGGCCGCCCCGCGGTTGCGCTCCTCTTCGCGCAGCTCGCGGGTTTCCCGACAGGCGAGGAGATATGCGGTCCAGCGCCTTGCCGCCGCCAGATCCTCTTCCTCGCAGGCCCGGTAAAGACGGGCGAACAGCGGCAGATCGACGCAGAAAAAGCTCTGCTCCATCTGCTGGATTTGCCAGCGTTCAAAGGCATCAGCGGTCGGCACCCAGCCCGCCTCGACGGCCCACTCCAGCCCCTGGGACCAGGTGAACGAGCCAATCGGCAGGCTGCTGCTGGAAAGCTGCATCAGGCGCAGCCGCTGGCGGGCGTGTTCCATCAGCTCATCAGCGCCAGCAGGGCGGAGACAATCAGCCCGCCGCCGAAGATTTTACGCAGCCCGTCGTGGCGGCGCAGCAGCAGGCCGGCGGCAAAGCTCGCGCACAGCACCGTGGCGCTGGCGAGCATAAAGCCGCTGGTGAACAGCCAGAAGCTGTGGCCGGCCATCTCCACGCCGTGCGCCCAGCCGTGGAACATCGCCAGCGCCGGGACGGCCAGCAGCAGGCGGTTTTCGGTTTTAAACATCATCACGCCGCAGACCGCCAGCGAGGCGATGATCAGCATTTCCATGCCGCTAAAGCCGCCGAGCAGGCTGCCCGCAATAGCGCCCGCCAGCATCATGCCGAGGGTGGCAAAAGGCAGCAGCAGTTTGCGGCCGCTCAGGGCCGAGAGCACGCCCGCGCCGGTGAGCATCAGCAGGTGATCGAGCCCGGTCAGCGGATGGAAAAAACCGGCCTGGAAGCTGTCCGCGCCGTGGCCCGGATGCGCCAGTGCAGGAACGGAAAAGGCCAGCAGCAGCAGAGGTAAGTACTTACGCATGATTAATCCTTAATGTGAGTGGGCGTGAGAGTGGCTATGGCCGTGGGCATCGCTGGCGTAGGCGCCCGCTTCCGGCTCAAACGGCAGGCTGGCGTAAGTCACCTCCAGCCCGAACTGGCGCAGCATATCGTCGAGAACATGGTCGTGGTGATAGCGCAGCTCGCCGGGCATGATTTGCAGCGGAACGTGGCGATTGCCCAGGTGATAGCAGGCGCGGGCGAGCAGGAAAGGGTCGGCGCAGCGCACCACCGACACCGATTCCGGGGCGGCGATCACTTCGACCACCTCGAGGCCGTCCTCCGTTGCCAGAAAATCCCCGCCGCGCAGCAGCAGCCCGCGCGGCAGCATCAGCCCGGCTTCCCGGCCGTCGCTCAGAGCGACTCTGGCGCGGCTTTTTACCCGCACGTCGATGGGCAGCGTGACGCTGGCGGTGGCGCGGTGCGCATGGTCAAGGCGTTGGGTCAGGTAGATCATCGTCGCTCCTTAAAACAGAAAATAGCGTTGCGCCATCGGCAAAACCTCAGCCGGTTCGCTGGTGATTAATTCCCCGTCGACGCGCACCTCGTAGGTCTGGGCATCAACGGTGATGTTCGGTTGCAGGCCGTTGTGGATCATGTCGGCCTTCTTCACGCTGCGGCAGCCTCTGACCACCGCCGTGGCGCTTTGCAGGTTGAGCCGGCCAGCAAGGCCGTTTGCGTCTGCGGCCTGCGAGATAAACGTCAGTCGCGTGGCGTGGCGTGCGGCACCCAGCGCGCCAAACATCGGGCGATAGTGAACGGGCTGCGGCGTGGGGATCGAGGCGTTGATATCGCCCATCGGCGCGCAGGCGATCATCCCGCCTTTGACGATGGTGGCGGGCTTCACGCCAAAGAACGCGGGGGACCAGACCACCAGATCCGCCAGCTTGCCCGCCTCGATGGAGCCGACCTCGTGGTCGATACCGTGGGTCAGCGCCGGGTTAATGGTGTATTTGGCGACGTAGCGCTTCACGCGGAAGTTATCGTTATCGCCCGTTTCTTCCGGCAGCGCACCCCGCTGCACCTTCATGCGGTGCGCCACCTGCCAGGTGCGGATAATCACCTCGCCCACGCGCCCCATCGCCTGGGAATCCGACGAGGTGAGCGAGAACGCGCCGATATCGTGCAGCACGTCTTCGGCGGCGATGGTCTCCCGGCGAATGCGCGATTCGGCAAAGGCCACGTCCTCGGCGATATCCGGATCGAGGTGATGGCAGACCATCAGCATGTCGAGATGCTCGTCGATGGTGTTGACCGTGTAGGGCAGCGTCGGGTTGGTGGAGGAGGGCAGAATATTCGGGTGCGCGCAGGCGGTGATGATATCCGGCGCGTGGCCGCCGCCCGCCCCTTCGGTGTGGAAGGTATGGATAGTGCGCCCGCCAATGGCCGCAAGCGTGTCTTCGACAAACCCGGACTCGTTCAGGGTATCGCTGTGCAGCGCCACCTGAATATCCATCTCGTCGGCAACCGTCAGCGAGCAGTTAATCGCGGCGGGCGTCGCGCCCCAGTCTTCGTGAATTTTCAGGCCGATAGCGCCGGCGGCGATTTGCTCGCGCAGGGCGTCCGGGTTCGAGCCGTTGCCTTTGCCGAGCAGGCCAATATTGACCGGCAGCGTATCGGCGGCCTGCAACATGCGGGCGATATACCACGGCCCCGGCGTACAGGTGGTGGCGTTGGTGCCTGCCGCAGGGCCGGTGCCGCCCCCGATCATCGTCGTCACCCCGGAGACCAGCGCCTCTTCCGCCTGCTGCGGGCAGATCCAGTGGATATGGGTGTCGATCCCGCCAGCGGTGACGATCTTCCCTTCGGC
Source organism: Enterobacter asburiae (assembly GCF_021440515.1). Classification (GTDB taxonomy): domain Bacteria; phylum Pseudomonadota; class Gammaproteobacteria; order Enterobacterales; family Enterobacteriaceae; genus Enterobacter; species Enterobacter asburiae_E. The sequence continues at coordinate 39,040 of NZ_JAKCMV010000030.1, forward strand.
GGCCATTACCTCCGTCGCGGCGCCAATCGGGATCGTTACGCCCGGCTGAATGTCCGGGTTTCCGGCTTTGCCCACGGCGAAGATCCGCCCGTTTTTGACGCCGATATCGGCCTTCACGATCCCCCAGTGATCGACAATCAGCGCGTTGGTGAGCACCAGATCCACGCAGTCGTCTGCGGTCATCTGCCCCTGACCCATCCCGTCGCGGATCACTTTTCCGCCGCCGAATTTGACCTCTTCACCGTAGACAGTCAGATCGTTTTCCACCTCGATCCACAGTTCGGTATCGGCCAGACGCACCCTGTCGCCGGTGGTGGGGCCGAACATGTCCGCATAGGCCCGGCGTGATATTTCAGCCATTTTTCATCTCTCCCATGACCTCACCGCGAAAGCCGAACAGCCGCTGCGCGCCTGCCACCCGCACCAGCGTGACCTCGCGCTTCTGCCCGGGCTCAAAACGCACCGCGGTGCCTGCCGGAATATTCAGCCGATAGCCCCGGGCCGCTTCCCGATCGAACTTCAGCGCCGGATTGACCTCGTAAAAGTGGTAGTGCGATCCGACCTGGATCGGCCTGTCGCCGTGGTTTTCAACGACAACGCTGCGCGTTTCTCGCCCGACGTTCAGGGCGATGGTTCCGGACTGGATCTGATATTCGCCTGGGATCATGACGGCTCCTTACACGATCGGATTGTGAACGGTGACGAGCTTCGATCCGTCCGGGAAGGTGGCCTCGACCTGAATGTCGGGGATCATCTCCGGGACGCCCTCCATCACCTGGGCGCGCGTCAGCACGTGGCGGCCCGCTTCCATCAATGCCGCTACGGTTTCGCCGTCGCGCGCGCCTTCCATAATGAAGGCGCTGATCAGGGCGACCGATTCCGGGTAGTTAAGCTTCACCCCGCGCGCAAGGCGGCGTTCGGCGACCAGCGCGGCGGTGAATAACAACAGCTTGTCTTTTTCTCTGGGGGTCAGTTCCATAACGTTTCTCTTATGTCTGCCAGATGCGGGGCGAACAGGCGGTTTTCGGGGTTAAAAGCGGGCGCAGCGACTGCCAGATATCGCGCATCACCCGCTGGCAAATCAGGTTGTCGTCAGAAAGAAAGCGTACCGACAGCAGGCCGTCGGTAAGCGTGGCTCCGGCGAAATGCTCAAAGGGGGAAAGCTGCTCGCGCACCCGCTCGAGCATGTCGTCGCTGGCGGGATGGAACAGCAGCGTTCCCACCCATGGCTGGTGCGCCACGGGGGACAAATCCCCGGCGGCAAGGTGCTGACGCTCAATCAACAGCGGCTCGCCGTCGCGCCAGACCTCAAGGCGGCTCTCCAGCGTGCCGTGGCTAAACGTTTCGTTAATCACCGGACGGCCAAGGCAGTACAGCTCCCAGGCCAGCAGGGTGCTGGAGGGCTGTAAATGAAAGACGGATCGCAGCCTGGCGTTCGCGCCGGGAAAGAAAATAGTGTCCTGGGGGAGCCACTCCAGCGTGGCATCGTCGTCGAGATAAAAATGCTGCTCAAGGCGCGCCAGCTGGCCGCTGCTGCGGTAGAACTTGCTCGCGCCGGGCATGGTGATCAGCGCGTGACACGCGGCGTCCAGGTGAACGGCGATATCGAGCGTATCCCCGCCCACGATCCCCGCCGGGGGATGAAGCAGGTAAAGGTGGCAGGTTTCGTCTTCAGGATAAAACGGGCGTTGAACGGTGAGCGGACCGACGTGGTGAGCAGAGAACAGGATGGTTTTTTCAGGGGTGTGGCAAAACCGCAGGTCAAGGGATGCTTGCCAGCCTTTATGTGCGTTATCAGTGACCTGAGCTGCTGACATGCTGCATCCATTTGGGCGTGTCCGGGATGGTTTTAGTATGCCCTGGCGGAAATGAACGGGGTCATATGAGTCGCTTATGGATGGGGGGGATCGGCAATAAAAAAGCCGGGTGGCGGCTTCGCCTTACCCGGCCTACAAAAAGCTCGAACACGTAGGCCGGGTAAGCGCAAGCGCCACCCGGCATTTCAGGAAGCTACTGCGGCTCTTTCTTCTTGCGCTTCAGCTTCGTCCAGATCTTCGTTTCCTGCCTGCGCCACAAGCGCTGAATATTATCGTGATGGCGAAGCAAAATAAGACAAGACAACATCGAGACCGGGAAGGTGAACTGCGGCTTAAACCACCAGACGTAAAACGGGGCAATCAGCGCGCTCACAATCGCCCCGAGCGACGAATAGCCGCTCAGCAGGATCGTCAACAGCCAGGTGCCCGCCATCACGCCCGTTAAATCCCAGCCGATAGGCGCAATCGCCCCAAACGCGGTGGCAACGCCTTTGCCGCCTTTAAAACCAAAAAAGACGGGCCAGATATGGCCCACGCAGGCGGCGATGGCGATAAGGCCAAGCCAGAACGGCGTGACGCCCAGAGCATATGCGCCCCAGACGGGTAACATTCCTTTCAATACATCAAAAATCAGAACCGCTACGGCTGCTCCCTTGCCGCCAATTCGTAGTACATTGGTCGCCCCGGGATTCCCGGAACCGCTGACGCGCGGGTCAGGTAACCCGGCGATGCGGCAGACCAGAATGGCGCTGGAGATTGAGCCGCAAAGGTAGGCGAGGAGGATCATTCCAGGCGCGATTGCACTCATAACGCTGTTCCGTTGTGAAAATGTATCTGTAGTCTCAGCATCTGTGGATAATACGCATAATTCGCCGGAAGTGGTATCCGGTTTAGCCAAAAAGCAGGCAGGTCGTGATGGATATTGTATTTATAGAGCAACTTTCGGTAATCACCACTATTGGTGTTTACGACTGGGAACAGACCATCGAACAGAAGCTGGTGTTCGATATCGAAATGGGCTGGGATAATCGCACGTCGGCAAAAAGCGATGACGTGAACGACTGTCTGAGCTATGCCGACATCAGTGACGCGGTGGTCGGTCATGTGGAGGGTCAGCGTTTTGCGCTGGTAGAACGCGTGGCTGAAGAGGTCGCGGAGCTGCTGCTGACCCGTTTTAATTCACCCTGGGTACGTATCAAACTCAGTAAGCCAGGCGCCGTGGCGCGCGCGGCAAATGTCGGCGTGGTTATTGAGCGTAGCAATAATCTGAAAGGAAACATTTAACGTCATAATAGCTAAACCATTTTCGGATATACCGGTCTTAAAGCTGTATCTTTCACGGGGGCCTTTGGGTACGCCGTTTTTTTTATATCTTTTTAGGGGTTTATAGATGAGCGATATGCACTCGCTGCTGGTGGCGGCAATACTGGGTGTGGTCGAAGGATTGACGGAGTTTCTGCCCGTTTCCAGCACTGGCCATATGATTATCGTGGGCCACCTGCTGGGCTTTGAGGGCGATACGGCAAAGACGTTTGAAGTGGTTATCCAGCTCGGCTCTATTCTGGCCGTGGTGGTGATGTTCTGGCGTCGTCTGTTCGGGCTGATTGGGATCCATTTTGGTCGCCCGCCGCAGCATGAGGGCTTAGGCAAAGGCCGCCTCTCGCTGATCCATATTCTGCTCGGGATGATCCCGGCGGTGGTGCTGGGGCTGGTATTCCACGACGCCATCAAATCGCTCTTTAACCCGATTAACGTGATGTATGCGCTGGTGGTCGGTGGTTTCCTGCTGATTGCGGCGGAAATGCTGAAGCCGAAAACCCCGCGTGCGGAAGGCCTCGACGATATGACCTATCGCCAGGCCTTTATCATCGGCTGCTTCCAGTGTCTGGCGCTGTGGCCGGGCTTCTCCCGTTCCGGGGCAACCATTTCAGGCGGGATGCTGATGGGCGTGAGCCGCTATGCGGCGTCAGAGTTTTCGTTCCTGCTGGCGGTGCCGATGATGATGGGCGCCACCGTGCTCGACGTGTATAAGAGCTACCACTTCCTGACCGCGGGCGATATCCCGATGTTCGCCGTCGGCTTTATCACCGCCTTTATCGTGGCGCTGATTGCGATTAAAACCTTCCTGCAACTGATCAAACGGATCTCGTTTATCCCGTTCGCGATCTACCGCTTTATCGTGGCGGCAGCAGTTTACGTGGTCTTCTTCTGAATGACGGCCCTCAGTCTTTGGGCTGAGGGCAACGCGTTTCCTTCCAGGCCGCAACGGCATCAATTCGACGTTTTGTCATCTCTTCCCTAATCTCCGGCCCTTTAAAGCCTGCCTCTACGACCGCTTTGGTCGGCACCGCTTTTGCAACCAGCCAGGCTTCACGCAGCAAACGCCCCTGCGGATAATCGCTGGCCTCAAACCCGGTGCGACCGCGCACGTCCGCTTCGCTGGTGAGCGCGATTTGCTCCACGCGCTGCGGCTTACGCCAGGCGTCGATGTTATCGAACAGCTTCACAATGGTGGCCGGTTTCAGGATCGGGAAGGTGTGGATCAGGTCGTGGAACTCGGCGACCAGTTTTGCCAGATCGCGGATCTCGTTCGGCACGCGCAGGCGCTGGCACAATCCTTCGACCAGCTTTACGCCAGCCGGGCCATGTCCGTGGTGGCGCGGCCACAACGCTTTTGGCGTTAACCCCTTGCCAAGATCGTGACACAGCGTGGAAAAACGCACGTCCACGTCCGGGCTGAGCATCGCGGCCATGCTGAGCGTCATCAGGGTATGCACGCCGGTGTCAATTTCCGGGTGCCACTTCGCCGGGGCGGGGACGCCGAACAGGGCGTCCACTTCCGGGAACAGCACCTTTAATGCACCGCAGTCGCGCAATACCTGGAAAAAGACCTGCGGATTGCGGGTGGTGAGGGCGTTTTCTGTCTCTTTCCACACCCGCTCCGGCGTCAGGTGCTCCAGCTCGCCCGCGTCCGTCATGGCGGTCATTAGCGCCATCGTTTCGTCGGCGATGCGGAAGCTCAAATGGGCGTAACGGGCGGCAAATCGCGCCACGCGCAGCACGCGCAGCGGATCTTCAGAAAAGGCAGGGGACACATGGCGTAAAACGCGGTCGCGCAGATCGTTCTGGCCGCCGTAGGCGTCGATGATGTTGCCCTGTTCGTCTTGCGCCAGGGCGTTGATCGTGAGATCGCGACGCAGTAAATCCTGCTCAAGCGTCACGTCCGGCGCGGCGTAGCAGGTGAAACCGGTATAGCCGGAGCCGGATTTCCGCTCGGTGCGCGCCAGGGCATACTCTTCGCGGCTCTGTGGATGCAGAAAAACAGGAAAATCACGGCCTACCTGCTGGTAGCCCGCGTCGAGCATCTCTTCCGGGGTGGCACCGACCACCACCCAGTCTCTGTCTTTGACCGGCAGACCTAACAACGCATCACGAACCGCACCACCGACCAAATAACTCTTCACGACACCACACTCCCGTTTTCTCTTTTCGCAAGATAGTACGTAAGTCTGGCATCGAAAACGAATTAATTCATCCAGCGGTCTTTACGCTTGCGGCTTGGAATGATGAACGGCAGCACCAGGCCCATCACCAGACCCACACCCAGCACGCCGCCGCCATACACTAACCACTGCATGATGATGGTGCGCTGTTTGTCATCGAGTTGCAGATTCGCGGCGTTGACCTTCTTCTGCGCGACAATCAGTTCGTTTTTCAGCTTCTGATTTTCGTCTTTCAGGCCGCTGATCACGCTGTCGCTCTGCGCCACTTTCTGCTGCATTTCAGCCGTGCGCTGGTTCCAGGTGGTGTCGATATTGTTCAGCTTGTCGGTCAGGGTTTTCACCTGGTTTTCCAGATCCGGTACGCGGGTGCGCAGGCTAGGCACGTTGCTCAGCTCTTTCAGGGGGATCCAGGACGTCCGGCCGCTGCTGTCGCGAACCTGGCCATAGTTGGTATCAGAGTTGGTCTGTAACAGAACCACTTCCTCGCCGGCATTTACCGTACCCACGAGGCGATAATTGTCTCCAGGGCCGCTGCGTACCCAGGTGTTCAGTTCATCAGAAACGTAGCGTTTCTCTTCAGCGTGGACCGCCGTTGCGGCGCTAAAAGCAAGTAAAGTGAGTCCAATCAGGCGTAATTTAAGCATATCAGTCGTTATTTTCATAAAAAGTGGAACGATAGTAGTGGTATCAGTGTCTCTACGCAAAGGATTCATCATCAATCGGAATCGTCTGTGTCCTGATAATCACTGCTTCAAACTTTTACGCCCGTCAAATTGCTCATTGCGTGGCAATTTGGCGCAAAATACTATGTACTGACAAGAATGTGGCGAGATAGTTCGCCTTAATTGTTTCCGCTGTGACGCAACCGAAAGTACAAGGCTATGGCTCAAGAGATTGAATTAAAATTTATCGTCGAAAAAGACAGCGTTGATGCCCTGCGTCAGCACCTGCATCAGCTCTCCGGTGAACATTCTGACCCGGAACAGCTGCTGAATATCTATTACGAAACGCCGGAAAACTGGCTGCGTCGTCACGACATGGGGCTGCGCATCCGTGGGGCGAGCGGTCGTTATGAGATGACGATGAAAATTGCGGGCCGCGTGGTCGGCGGGTTGCATCAGCGTCCGGAATACAACATCGACATTGCTAAACCTGAGCTGGAGCTGGATCGCTTCCCGGCTGAAGCGTGGCCAGAGGGCAAATTGCCTGACGATCTTAGCGCGCAGGTGCAGCCTTTATTCAGCACCGATTTCCTGCGTGAAAAATGGCTGGTGAAGGAAGGGAAAAGCCGCATTGAAATCGCCCTCGATCTGGGCGAGGTCAAGGCGGGAGAGTATCAGGAACCTATTTGCGAGCTGGAGCTTGAACTGCTCGAAGGCGATGCCGAGGACGTGCTGAAGCTGGCGCGCAAGCTGGTGAATCAGTCCGGCTTACGTCAGGGCAGCCTGAGCAAAGCGGCGCGTGGATATCACCTCGCCGCCGGGAATGCGCCGCGCGTGCTGAAACCGACCACCATCCTTCACGTTGCGCCGAAGGCCAGCGTTGAACAGGGCCTGGAAGCCTCGCTGGAGCTGGCGCTGTCCCAGTGGCTCTACCACGAAGAGTTGTGGGCGCGCGGCGTGAAAAACGCGAAAACCAGCGTGCAGGAAGCGATTGGCCTGGTGCGTCATACTTTGGCTCTTTTCGGCGGTATCGTTCCGCGTAAAGCGAGTACTCACTTACGTGATCTTCTGGTGCAGACCGAAGCGCTGATGACCTCCGACGTTTCTGCCCAGACCGCTATCTATAGCCCGCAGTCCGCCACAGCAAAACTGGCGTTAACCGAGTTTCTGGTGACCCGAGGCTGGCGCGCCTTCCTCGACGCAAAAGCCCAGACCAAAATCGGCGAATCCTTCAAGCGCTTTGCCGATATTCACCTCTCCCGCCATGCCGCCGAGCTGAAAACCACTTTTGCTTATCCGCTGGGCGATCAGTACGCCGACCAGCTGCCGCGTCTGGCGCGTAATATCGACAGCATGGTGCTGCTCTCCGGCGCGTACGACGAGGTGAAGGCGCAGGCTTGGCTGGAAAACTGGCAGGGGCTGAAGCACGCCATCGAAACCCGCCAGCATATTGAAATTGAGCATTTCCGAAACGAGGCCATTTCGCAGGAGCCTTTCTGGCTGCACAGCGGAAAACGTTAATTCTGGCAAGGAACCCCTACAATGCCGCTCTCTTTGCAGTTACAGCAGCAGTGGCAGACCGTTTGCGAACGTCTGCCTGAGTCATTACCGGCGTCATCCTTAAGCGAGCAGGCGAAAAGCGTGCTCACTTTCAGTGATTTTGTGCAGGAAAGCGTGGCGGCGAATCCTGACTGGCTGGCGGAGCTGGAAAGCGCCCCGCCGCAGGCCGACGAATGGCGGCATTACGCCAGCTGGCTGCGGGCATCGCTTGACGAGGTGGCCGATGAAGCCACGCTGATGCGCGAGCTGCGCCAGTTCCGCCGTCGGGTGATGGTGCGCATTGCCTGGGCGCAGGCGCTGGAGCTGGTAACGGAAGAGAGCACCTTGCAGCAGCTCAGCGAGCTGGCGCAGACGCTGATTGTCGCCGCGCGCGACTGGCTCTACGCCGCCTGCTGTAAAGAGTGGGGGACGCCGTGCAGCGAAGAGGGGGTTCCTCAACCGCTGTTGATTCTGGGAATGGGCAAGCTTGGCGGCGGGGAACTCAATTTCTCCTCCGATATCGATCTGATTTTTGCCTGGCCGGAAAAAGGCTCTACCCGCGGCGGGCGACGCGAGCTGGACAACGCCCAGTTCTTTACCCGCCTGGGGCAGCGGCTGATCAAGGCGCTGGATCAGCCGACGCAGGACGGTTTTGTCTATCGCGTGGACATGCGTCTGCGCCCGTTCGGCGACAGCGGCCCGCTGGTGCTGAGCTTTGCCGCGCTGGAAGATTACTACCAGGAGCAGGGGCGCGACTGGGAACGCTACGCGATGGTCAAGGCGCGGATCATGGGCGACAGCGACGACGTGTACGCTAACGAACTGCGCGCCATGCTGCGCCCGTTCGTCTTCCGCCGCTATATCGACTTCAGCGTGATCCAGTCCCTGCGTAACATGAAAGGGATGATCGCCCGCGAGGTGCGCCGCCGTGGCCTGAAGGACAACATCAAGCTCGGCGCGGGCGGCATTCGCGAAATTGAATTTATCGTTCAGGTTTTCCAGCTGATCCGCGGCGGGCGCGAGCCGTCCCTGCAATCCCGCTCGCTGCTGCCAACCCTTGCCGCTATCGAGCAGCTTCACCTGCTGCCCGAGCAGGACGCGCAGACGCTGCGCGACGCCTACCTGTTCCTGCGTCGTCTGGAGAACCTGCTGCAAAGTATTAATGACGAACAAACCCAGACCCTGCCGGGGGACGATCTCAACCGCGCCCGTCTGGCGTGGGGGATGCGCGTCGACGACTGGGCGACGCTGACCGAACGGCTCGACGTGCACATGGCGGGCGTGCGGCGGATCTTTAACGACCTGATCGGCGACGATGAGAGCGAATCCCAGGACGATAACCTGTCCGAGCACTGGCGCGAGCTGTGGCAGGATGCGCTCCAGGAAGACGACACCACCCCAGTGCTGACGCATTTGAGCGACGACGACCGCCATCGCGTGGTGGCGCTGATTGCCGATTTCCGTCTGGAACTGAACAAGCGCGCCATTGGCCCGCGCGGCCGTCAGGTGCTGGATCATCTGATGCCGCATCTGCTGAGCGACGTCTGCTCCCGCGCGGACGCCCCGGTGCCGCTGTCGCGCATGATGCCGCTGCTGAGCGGGATTATCACGCGGACCACCTATCTGGAGCTGCTGAGCGAATTCCCCGGCGCGCTCAAACACCTGATCTCCCTCTGCGCGGCGTCGCCGATGGTCGCCAACAAGCTGGCGCGCTATCCGCTGCTGCTGGACGAACTCCTCGATCCGAACACCCTCTATCAGCCGACGGCAACCGACGCCTACCGCGACGAGCTGCGCCAGTACCTGCTGCGCGTGCCGGAAGAGGACGAAGAGCAACAGCTTGAAGCGCTGCGCCAGTTTAAGCAGGCGCAGATGCTGCGCGTGGCGGCGGCGGATATCGCCGGCACGCTGCCGGTAATGAAAGTGAGCGATCACTTAACCTGGCTTGCAGAAGCGATGATCGACGCAGTAGTGCATCAGGCGTGGGTGCAGATGGTGGCGCGCTACGGCCAGCCGAAACATCTGGCCGAACGCGAAGGGCGCGGGTTTGCGGTGGTTGGTTACGGCAAGCTCGGCGGCTGGGAGCTGGGCTATAGCTCGGATCTCGATTTGATCTTCCTGCACGACTGCCCGGTGGACGTGATGACCGACGGCGAGCGGGAAATCGACGGGCGTCAGTTCTATCTGCGCCTGGCGCAGCGCATCATGCACCTGTTCAGCACCCGCACCTCGTCGGGCATTTTGTATGAGGTGGACGCGCGCCTGCGTCCGTCCGGCGCGGCGGGCATGTTAGTAACCTCCACGGAGTCCTTCGCTGATTATCAGAAGAACGAAGCCTGGACGTGGGAGCATCAGGCGCTGGTGCGCGCCCGCGTGGTCTACGGCGATCCGCAGCTTAACGTGCAGTTCGACGCGATTCGGCGCGACGTGATGACCACCCTGCGCGACGGCGCGACGCTGCAAACGGAAGTGCGCGAGATGCGCGAGAAAATGCGCTCGCATTTAGGCAACAAGCACCGGGATCGTTTTGATATCAAAGCCGACGAGGGCGGTATTACCGATATTGAGTTTATTACCCAGTATCTGGTGCTGCTGCACGCGCACGACAAGCCGAAGCTGACGCGCTGGTCTGATAACGTGCGCATTCTGGAACTGCTGGCGCAAAACGACATTATGGACGAGCAGGAGGCGATGGCCTTAACCCGCGCCTACACCACGCTGCGTGACGAGCTGCATCATCTGGCGCTACAGGAACAGCCGGGCCACGTGGCGCTGGACTGTTTCACGCAGGAACGCGCCCGGGTCACCGCCAGCTGGCAGAAGTGGCTGGTGGAACCGTGCGTAACAAAACAAGTGTGATATTATCGCGCGCAAATTGTGAATCTTTCTGGAGTCAGGAATGAAAGTAACACTGCCAGAGTTTGAACGTGCTGGGGTTATGGTTGTCGGTGATGTGATGCTGGATCGCTACTGGTATGGGCCGACCAGCCGCATCTCCCCGGAAGCACCCGTTCCGGTGGTCAAGGTCGATACCATTGAAGAGCGTCCCGGCGGCGCGGCAAACGTGGCGATGAACATTGCCTCTCTGGGCGCGCATTCGCGTCTGGTGGGCCTGACCGGCATCGACGATGCGGCGCGTGCGCTGAGCAAGTCGCTGGCGGACGTGAACGTGAAGTGCGACTTCGTTTCTGTTCCAACCCACCCGACGATCACCAAGCTGCGCGTGCTGTCGCGCAACCAGCAGCTGATCCGCCTCGACTTCGAAGAGGGGTTTGAAGGCGTTGATCCTGAGCCGCTGCACGAGCGCATCAGCCAGGCGCTGGGCAATATCGGCGCGCTGGTGCTGTCTGACTACGCGAAAGGCGCGCTGGCAAGCGTGCAGACCATGATCCAGCTGGCGCGTAAAGCCAATGTGCCCGTGCTGATCGACCCGAAAGGCACCGACTTTGAGCGCTACCGTGGCGCTACGCTCCTGACACCGAACCTCTCTGAGTTTGAAGCGGTGGCGGGCAAGTGCAAAACCGAAGCGGAAATCGTTGAGCGCGGCATGAAGATCATCGCCGACTTCGAGCTGTCAGCGCTGCTGGTGACCCGCTCCGAGCAGGGCATGACCCTGATCCAGCCGGGTAAAGCCCCGCTGCATATGCCAACCCAGGCGCAGGAAGTGTACGACGTGACGGGTGCGGGAGACACGGTTATCGGCGTGCTGGCGGCGACCCTGGCGGCGGGTAATTCCCTCGAAGAGGCCTGCTATTTTGCGAACGCGGCGGCGGGCGTGGTGGTTGGCAAGCTCGGAACATCGACCGTTTCCCCTATCGAGCTGGAAAATGCGGTGCGCGGTCGTGCCGATACCGGCTTTGGCGTGATGAGCGAAGACGAGCTGAAGGTGGCCGTCGCCGCTGCGCGCAAGCGCGGCGAGAAGGTTGTGATGACCAACGGCGTGTTCGACATTCTGCACGCGGGCCACGTTTCCTATCTGGCGAATGCGCGCAAGCTTGGCGATCGCCTGATTGTGGCGGTGAACAGCGATGCCTCCACGAAGCGCCTGAAGGGCGAAACGCGTCCGGTTAACCCGCTTGAGCAACGCATGATCGTGCTCGGCGCGCTGGAGGCGGTGGACTGGGTGGTCGCGTTTGAAGAAGATACGCCGCAGCGCCTGATTGCGGGGATCTTGCCGGATCTGCTGGTAAAAGGCGGGGATTACAAGCCGGAACAAATCGCGGGCAGCGAAGAGGTCTGGGCCAACGGCGGCGAAGTGATGGTGCTCAACTTTGAGGACGGGTGTTCAACCACCAACATCATTAAGAAGATCCAGAAAGACAGCGAGAAATAAAAAACGGGCCGAAAGGCCCGTTTTTTTTCACCCTCTCCCTGTGGGAGAGGGCTGGGGTGAGGGCATCAGCCCGCACTTACTCCTGGGTATCCACCGGTGGAATAGCCGGAGCCGGCTTCACTTCGTCCGGCACATTTCGATTTTCCAGCTCGCTCAGACGCTGTTCCAGCAGCGCCAGCTTTTCGCGGGTGCGCAGCAGCACCTGCGTCTGCACGTCAAACTCTTCACGGCTGACCAGATCCAGACGGACCAACTGCGCCTGCAACGTCTGGCGGATTTTCTTTTCAACGTCATCACCAAACTCACGAATGCCTTTTGGCATGGACTCATGAACCTGACGCGCAATTTGCTCAATTTTCTTCGGGTCGATCATTGTGGCTTCCCTTGATGAAACAATGTTAATAAACATTGTAGCGCGTCATCGCGCAGGATAAACCAATATTGTTTGAAGCTTATGCATTGCCCAGGTTAATCAATAGCGTTATAGTTATCCCGCTTATTCTCAGGGCGGGGCGAAATTCCCCACCGGCGGTAAATCAGCGCCATGCTGAAAAGCCCGCGAGCGCTTTGAGTGAACACTCAAAGGTCAGCAGATCCGGTGTAATTCCGGGGCCGACGGTTAGAGTCCGGATGGGAGAGAGTAACGATCCAGTCGGGCGAGGCCCGCTCACGTTATTTTTTTGCCGCACATACGGCGCTCCTAAGACTGCCCTGATTCTGGTAACCATAATTTTAATGAGGTTTTTTTTACCATGAATCAGACGCTACTTTCCTCTTTTGGCACTTCAACTCAACGTGTTGAACATGCACTCGATGCACTGCGCGAAGGCCGCGGTGTGATGGTGCTTGACGATGAAAACCGTGAAAACGAAGGCGACATGATTTTCGCCGCCGAGAACATGACCGTTGAGCAGATGGCGCTGACCATCCGTCACGGCAGCGGCATCGTATGCCTGTGTATCAACGAAGACCGTCGTAAGCAGCTCGATCTGCCGATGATGGTTGAAAACAACACCAGCGCCTTTGGTACCGGGTTTACCGTGACCATCGAAGCGGCGCATGGCGTTACCACCGGTGTTTCTGCCGCTGACCGTCTGACCACGGTTCGTGCTGCGATTGCTGATGATGCTAAACCTTCCGATCTGCACCGTCCTGGCCACGTTTTCCCACTGCGCGCGCAGGCGGGTGGCGTGCTGACGCGCGGTGGCCATACCGAAGCGACTATCGATCTGGTGACCCTGGCAGGCTTCAAACCTGCGGGTGTGCTGTGTGAACTGACCAACGATGACGGTACGATGGCGCGCGCGCCGGAGTGCGTCACCTTTGCCCGTCTGCACAACATGCCGGTCGTCACGATTGAAGATCTGGTTGAGTACCGCCAGGCGCACGAGCGCAAAGCCAGCTGAAAATGCTGAAATAAAAAAGCCGGGATATCCCGGCTTTTTTTTATCCTATTCCTGCCGTTTGTAGCAGAACAAGGCTTAATCCCATCACCGACATCCCGCACAACACGCCGTAGCTTGGGTTGTTGTTCGGATCGATTTCTTTGGCAAGCGGCATTAATTCGTCGACGGAAAGCGCGACCATAATGCCTGCCACCGCTGCCATGATGGCCGCCATGACCACCGGCGATACCAGGCTGCCGAGAATAAGCCAGGCCAAAACGCCGCCCAGAATTTCCGCCAAACCCGAAATACCGGCCCAGAATACGGCGGTGCGTTTAGACCCCGTTGCCGCATACACCGGGCCCGCTACCGCAAGTCCTTCAGGAATATTGTGCAATGCTACCGCAAGGGCAATACCGAACCCCATCTCCAGGTTGGCGCTGGCGGTAACGTAGGTGGCGATACCTTCCGGGAAGTTGTGCAGGCTAATGCCGAGCGTGAGCAGAATGGCCGTGCGTTTGATGTTGCGCGGCAGCGGCGTCACGCTCTTTTGCATCAGATCCTGCGGATGTGCGTGAGGGAGCATGCGGTCAAGGGCAAAGTAGCCCAGCAGACCAAACACGAACATGCCGTAACCCAGCACCGGGGACATCCCTTCAGCCGCCAGCGCGGCGGGCAGCATTTCCATTAAAGAGATCAGCAGCATGATCCCGGCAGCAAACCCGAGTGAAAATGCCAGAACGCGGTTCGATGGTTTCTGACCAATAACGCCCAGGATCGCGCCGATAAAGGTGGCGGCTCCGGCGAGGATGGTCAGGAGTAGTGGGACTGACATTTATCGCTCCTTATGATAATGATTATCATTTATATTAATGAATCATTTTCCGCAAAGCGAGAGGCCAACTCCGCATTTACAGATCCCTTACATTCAAAATTCCTGATGATGATCTTCACGGTTATCAGCGTTCATCTTTAGCGGATTGCGCGTAATGTAGACCCATCAAAATGACACCTTATGTAAGGATATCACCATGACTTCTTCTCGTATGCCAGCATTGTTTTTAGGCCACGGCAGCCCAATGAACGTTCTGGAAGATAATGTCTATACCCGCACCTGGCAGCATCTGGGGGAGACATTACCGCGTCCGAAAGCGATCGTGGTGATTTCCGCACACTGGTTTACCCGTGGTACCGGCGTTACCGCGATGGAAGCCCCGAAAACCATCCATGATTTCGGCGGATTCCCGCAGGCGTTGTATGACACGCATTATCCAGCACCTGGCTCCCCTGAGCTCGCGCAGCGCCTGGTCGAGCTGTTGGCTCCTGTTCCGGTCACGCTCGATAAAGAGGCCTGGGGCTTTGACCACGGTTCATGGGGCGTGCTGATCAAGATGTACCCGAACGCGGATATCCCGATGGTGCAGCTTAGCGTCGACAGCACCAAACCCGCCGCGTGGCATCTGGAGATGGGCCGTAAGCTCGCCTCGCTGCGCGATGAAGGCATCATGCTGGTGGCAAGCGGTAACGTGGTGCATAACCTGCGCACCGCGCGCTGGCACGGCGAGAATACGCCTTATCCGTGGGCAACGTCGTTCAATGAATTTGTGAAAGAGAATCTGACGTGGCAGGGCCCTGCCGAGGCGCACCCGCTGGTGAACTATCTGAATCACGAGGGCGGCTCGCTCTCGAACCCGACGCCGGAACACTTCCTGCCGCTGCTTTATGTGCTGGGGGCGTGGGATGGCCAGGAGCCGATTTCGATCCCGGTTGACGGTGTTGAGATGGGTAGCCTGAGTATGCTGTCGGTGCAGGTGGGGGAATAAAACATGCCGGGTGGCGGCTTCGCCTTACCCGGCCTACATGTTGAGTGTAGGCCCGGTAGCGTAGCGCCACCGGGCGGATCTTACTCAACAAATATATGCGGATAAAATCGTGACAGATCCTGAGTGATCAGCGCGCGATCTTCGCGGATGCCGATCCCGGCGGGCTGGTCGTTGATCAGCCAGCTGCCAATCAGCGTATAGCTATCGCCAAACTTCGGCAGCTGATAGAACCCCTGTACGATCATGCCCTCTTCGCCGTATGGCCCTTCGACCGCCTCCAGCGTTTTGCCGTTCTCGATGATCGATACGTTAGCCCCTTCACGAGAGAAGATCGGCTTCACCACGTATTTATCCATCGGCGGGAAGTCGTCTTCCGCGAAGTAGGCCGGCAGCAGGTTTGGATGATCCGGGAACATTTCCCACAGCAGCGGCAGCAGCGCTTTGTTGGAGATAATGCTTTTCCAGGCAGGCTCCAGCCAGCGCACGCCAGCGTCTTCCAGCTTGGTGGAGAACATCTCGCGCAGCATGTATTCCCACGGATAGAGCTTAAACAGGTTACTGATCACCTGGTCCTGGATATCGGTGAACTGGCCTTTTTCCCCCAGACCAATGTCCTCGATATAGAGGAACTCGGTGGCAAGCTCGGCTTCTGCGGCGCAGTCCTGCAAATACTGCACGGTGCCACGGTCTTCTTCCGTGTCACGGCAGCAGGCGAGGTGCAGCAGGTTAAAACCGTGCTGTTCACGCAGTTGGGCGAAACGCTCAATCAGCTTTTCCTGGAGACTGTTGAACTGGTCGCTGCCTTCCGGCAGGTTTCCGGCGTTAACCTGATCTTCGAGCCAGATCCACTGGAAAAACGCGGCTTCATACAGGGAGGTTGGCGTATCGGCGTTGTTTTCCAGAAGCTTAGGTTCGCCAGCGCCATCCCACGCCAGATCGAGGCGAGAATAGAGGGAAGGCTGGTTCGTCTTCCAGGACTGACGCACGAAGCTCCAGGTGTGCTTAGGGATGCGGAATTTGGTCATCAGCGCGTCGCTGCCGATGACTTTCTCGACCACCTTCAGGCACATCTGGTGCAGCTCGGCGGTGACCTCTTCCAGCTTCTCAACCTGCGCGAGGGTGAGCTTGTAGTAAGCGTCTTCACACCAGTACGGCTCGCCGTACATGGTGTGGAAGTTAAAGCCATACTCGGTCGCTTTTTCGCGCCAGTCCGGGCGCTCGATAATACTGACTCGTTCCATGATCAGCCGCCCATTGAGCGGGTAGAGGAGCCGGTTGCGCTACGCTGCATAGACGTTTGTTTGGCAACCGATTCACCAAAGCCGCCACGGGTAATGGTGCTGGTGGTGGCTGGTTTTGGTGCCATCGCGGTTTTCGGAACGGTCGTGGTACGGCCTGGCGTAGCTGCACCGTAGTTTTTACCGCTGGCATCGGTGTATTTGCCGTAGGCCGGGCTGTTCGGGTTTTTCGAGCTGAACAGCGGCTGCTGCTGATAGCCCGCACCGCCGCCCATCATACGACCCATCATGTAACCGGCCATCAGCGGCATCCAGAAGCTGCCGCTGGACTGCGCCTGCGCCTGGTTTTCAGGTGCCATGCCCGCCTGAGCCGGAGCCTGCTGGCACTGGCCTTCGCCAAACTCGGCGATACAGTCTTCGCGTGAGGCGTATTTCGGTGCCGTGCGTTCCGCTTCCTTCAGCGCAGAATTATACGCGGTGGTACATTCTGCGGCTTTACCGGTGGCGGCAGAGCAGTCGTCCGCATTCTGGTACATGGATACCGTTTCGTCGCTTTGTTCGCAGCCCGCCAGCATAAAGGCAGCGGTGATCGCGAAGGCGACGGGAGTGAGGTGACGCGCGTTCCAGCTTTTGCGGAACGAGGCGTGATTAATCGTTTTTGTCCGTTTCATTTTTGTCTTCCAGGACCCAGTGGTAGAACGAAGGAAATAAGGCTCAGGATAGAGGATGAGTGGTCGAAAATGAAGCTAAGAGGGGCGTAAAGCGGGAGATCTTTACGTTGGCTTACGTTCAGAGGTGATTTCTATGATCCCTCTCCCATCGGGAGAGGGAATTTGCAAGGCTTAATTGCGGAACGGATTTTTACCGTTATTGCTGGCTGGCGCAGGAGCGCGCGCAGCCGCTGGCTGTACAGCCGGAGCGGTGCCGCCGTCGGCGTTGAAGTTATCAACCGCGGCGTCCTGCTGTGGGTTTTCCGGAGCAACGTTTTCAGGCGACGTTGAAACCGGTTTGCCCAGCGTGCTGTTCAGCATTTGCAGATCCTGCTCGTTCAGCGTACCCAGCGCCTGCTTGATGTTCAGCTGGTTGATCAGGTACTGGTAACGAGCGCTGGAAAGCTGCTGTTTTGCGTTGTACAGCGTGGTCGTCGCATCCAGCACGTCAACAATGGTACGCGTACCCACGGAGTAACCCGCTTCCATCGCATCCAGAGAGCTTTGCGCAGAGACAACCGCTTGTTTATAGGCGTTGATGCTGCTGATAGACGCGTTGACGTTATTGAAGGAAGAACGCACGGTCTGCACGACGTTGCGGTGCGCGCTTTCCAGCTGCTCGCTCGCGCCAACAAAGTTGTACTGCGCCTGTTTCACCTGGGAGTTTACCTGGCCGCCCTGATACAGCGGCAGAGAGAAGCTCAGGCCAACTTTGTTCTGACCCTGATTGCTGTCGTCATACTGGGCAGAGTTGGTTTTAGAGCCGCTGTAGCTGGTGTCAGACACGCCGGTAGACGCGCTCAGGCTCAGGGTTGGCAGATGGCCATCCTGCGCCTGACGGATTTGCTCGCGGGCCAGATCCTGGCTCAGACGCGCCTGCAACAGGGCCAGGTTGCGATTTTCTGCTTCTTTCAGCAGCGCGTTAACCGCCTGCGGCTTGTCGGTTTTAAAGCTGTCGACGTTGAGTGACGCCAGCTCAGGATAGTAGTTGCCGGTGACCTGACGCAGGGATTCCAGTGCGTTATCCAGGTTATTACGCGCGGTCACTTCGTTTGCCAGCACGCTGTCGTACTGTGAACGGGCGTTCTGCACGTCAGTGATCGCCACCAGACCCACGTTGAAGCGCTGGGTGGTTTGATCCAACTGACGATAAATTGCCTGTTTCTGCGCTTCGGTGTAGGAGAGCGAGTCGATCGCACTCAGCACGTTGAAGTAGGCGGTCGCGGTGTTCAGGATCAGCGTCTGCTGATCGGTCTGATAGGTCACATCCTGGATACCCGCGCTCTTTTCTTGCAGCGTCAGGGCGCGCCATTTGGACATATCAAACAGCGTCTGGGTTAATTGCAGCGATGCACTGGTGGCGTTGGAGTTCACGCCGTTAGAGTCGCGGAAACCATTGCTGTAGGTGTAATCTGCACCTAAACCTAACTGCGGCAGCAGTGGGCTACGTGCTTCGTTAATCTTCTCAAACGCAGCATCACGGTCGGCCGCTGACTTACGGAGATCAGGGTTACCCAGACGTGCCTGCTGATAGACCTGTAACAGGTTTTCTGCCTGGCTTATTGCGCTGAAGCCCGTCAGGCTCAGGCCGATAAGGATGGGGAGCAATTTCTTCATTTGCATTCCTTGTTGTGAAGCAGTATTAGCGCTGATCTAATTAAAAAAAATATTTGTCGATTCTAACAGAATCTTCCACACCAAAAGGTTGGCGTTACGTGCCATCCGGCTGTAATTTGCACCAATCTATCATATAGCCTTACTCACAGCCTTGAAATTCATGATTTCATCACAATTTGCAAGCAGGACATGACTCATGCAAAAAACAGATAAGTTGCCAGTGACATTCGCCAAAAACGATGTAGAAATTATTGCACGAGAAACGCTCTATAGCGGTTTTTTTTCAATGGATCTTTACCGTTTCCGGCACCGCCTCTTCAACGGTGAAATGAGTGGTGAAATCCGTCGCGAAATTTTTGAGCGCGGTCACGCCGCAGTCTTGCTACCCTTTGACCCAGTGCGTGATGAAGTTGTGCTGGTCGAGCAAATCCGTATTGCCGCGTATGACACCAGCGAAAGCCCGTGGCTGCTGGAAATGGTGGCCGGGATGATCGAAGAAGGCGAATCGGTAGAAGACGTGGCGCGACGCGAAGCGCAGGAAGAGGCGGGTCTGGTTGTGGGCCGCACAAAACCGGTGCTGAGCTATCTGGCAAGCCCGGGTGGGACCAGCGAGCGCTTGTCTATTATGGTGGGTGAAGTGGACGCCACGACCGCGGAAGGTATTCACGGTCTGGCTGATGAAAACGAAGATATTCGTGTTCATGTGGTGAGCCGGGAGCAGGCTTACCAATGGGTAGAAGAGGGGAAAATCGACAACGCGGCGTCTGTCATCGCCCTGCAATGGCTACAGCTGCATTATGAGAGATTACGAAACGAGTGGAAAAAATGAAGCGTTATACACCTGACTTCCCAGAAATGATGCGCCTGTGCGAGACCAATTTCGCACAATTGCGCCGCCTGCTGCCGCGAAACGATGCACCCGGCGAAACGGTAAGCTATCAGGTGAGCAACGCGCAGTATCGATTAACGATTACAGAATCAACGCGCTACACTACGTTGGTGGAAATCGAGCAAACCGCGCCCAGCATTAGCTACTGGAGCCTGCCGTCAATGACGGTGCGCCTGTATCACGACGCGATGGTGGCTGAAGTGTGTTCAAGTCAGCAGATCTTTCGCTTCAAAGCGCGGTATGATTACCCGAATAAAAAGTTGCATCAACGCGACGAAAAGCATCAAATTAACCAGTTTTTAGCTGACTGGCTAAGATATTGTTTAGCACATGGAGCAATGGCGATTCCGGTTTGTTAGCGTCATAAACCTACCTAAGGACACCATTTGGAAAGCCTGTTGAACCTGACTGTTGCTGGTGGGGCGCCAGTCAGGATATTACAAATCACCGACACCCACCTCTTTGCCGAAAAGCATGAAACCCTGCTTGGCGTGAATACCTGGGAGAGCTATCAGGCTGTTCTGAGCGCGATTCATGCGGAAAACCGTCCGTGCGATTTGATTGTCGCGACGGGCGATCTGGCGCAGGATCAATCCGCCGCGGCGTATCAGCATTTCGCTGAGGGCATCGCGAGCTTCAGCGCACCCTGCGTCTGGCTGCCGGGTAATCATGACTTCCAGCCTGCGATGTTCGGCGCGCTCCATGACGCGGGTATCTCTCCGGCAAAGACCGTTTTCACGGGTGACCAGTGGCAAATCCTGCTGCTCGATAGCCAGGTATTTGGCGTGCCGCACGGTGAGCTGAGCGAGTTCCAGCTCGACTGGCTGGAAACCCGGCTCGCGGCCGAGCCAGAGCGCCATACGCTGCTTCTGCTCCATCATCATCCTCTGCCTGCGGGCTGTAGCTGGCTCGATCAGCACAGTCTGCGCAACTCTGCGGCGCTCGACAGCGTGCTGGTGAAATTCCCGCGCGTGAAAAATCTGCTGTGCGGACACATTCATCAGGAACAGGATCTCGACTGGAATGGCCGCCGTCTGCTGGCGACGCCTTCCACCTGCGTTCAGTTTAAGCCGCACTGCGCCAACTTCACCCTGGACACCATCGCACCGGGCTGGCGCTGGCTGGAACTTCACGCCGACGGCTCGCTGACCACCGAAGTGTGCCGCCTGTCGGGGACGCAATTTCGTCCTGACACCGCTTCAGAAGGCTATTGATGTCTACGCTTCTTTATTTACATGGGTTCAACAGCTCCCCGCGCTCGGCAAAGGCAACGCAGTTTCGTGCCTGGCTGGGCGAGCATCATCCGCACATTGAGATGATTATCCCGCAGCTGCCGCCTTACCCGGCGGACGCGGCGGAGATGCTGGAATCTATCGTTCTCGAACACGGCGGAGAATCCTTCGGCGTGGTCGGCTCCTCGTTGGGGGGGTATTACGCCACCTGGCTCTCGCAATGCTTCATGCTGCCAGCGGTTGTGGTCAACCCGGCGGTGCGGCCGTTTGAGCTGTTACGGGACTTTCTTGGGCAAAACGAGAACCCCTACACCGGACAGCAATATGTGCTAGAGTCACGCCATATTTACGATCTCAAAGTTATGCAGGTCGACCCGCTTGAAGCGCCGGATCTTATCTGGCTATTGCAACAAACGGGAGATGAAGTGCTGGATTACCGCCAGGCAGTGGCGTATTACGCATCCTGCCGCCAGACTATAGAAGAGGGCGGAAACCATGCTTTCACGGGCTTTGAGGATCATTTCACCCAGATTGTCGATTTTCTTGGACTGCACAGCCTCTGACAATCGCTGCGAATTGCTAGTTTAAATCATGACGCAAACCTATAACGCTGATGCCATTGAGGTACTCACCGGGCTTGAGCCGGTTCGCCGCCGTCCTGGGATGTACACCGATACCACGCGCCCAAACCACCTGGGCCAGGAAGTTATTGATAACAGTGTGGACGAAGCGCTGGCAGGCCATGCCAAACGCGTCGACGTTATCCTGCACGCCGATCAGTCGCTGGAAGTCATCGACGACGGGCGCGGGATGCCGGTGGATATTCACCCGGAAGAGGGTGTCCCGGCCGTTGAGCTGATCCTCTGTCGTCTGCACGCGGGCGGTAAATTCTCCAACAAAAACTACCAGTTCTCCGGCGGCCTTCACGGCGTGGGGATCTCCGTGGTTAACGCCCTGTCTAAGCGCGTGGAAGTGAACGTTCGCCGCGACGGGCAAATCTACAACATCGCCTTTGAAAACGGCGAAAAAGTGCAGGATTTGAAGGTCGTGGGTACCTGCGCTAAGCGCAACACCGGCACCAGCGTCCACTTCTGGCCTGACGAAAGTTTCTTCGACAGCCCGCGCTTTTCCGTTTCGCGCCTGACCCACCTGCTGAAAGCCAAAGCGGTGCTCTGTCCGGGCGTGGAAATTACCTTTAAAGACCACGTTAACAATACCGAACAGACCTGGTGCTACGCCGACGGCCTGAACGACTACCTGTGCGAAGCGGTCAACGGCCTGCCAACGCTGCCGGAAAAACCGTTTGTCGGTAATTTTAGCGGCGACACCGAAGCGGTGGACTGGGCGCTGCTCTGGCTGCCGGAAGGCGGCGAGCTGCTGACCGAAAGCTACGTCAACCTGATCCCCACCATGCTCGGCGGTACGCACGTTAACGGCCTGCGCCAGGGCCTGCTGGACGCGATGCGCGAGTTCTGCGAATACCGCAACATTCTGCCGCGCGGCGTGAAGCTGTCGGCGGAAGATATCTGGGATCGCTGCGCCTACGTGCTCTCCGTGAAGATGCAGGATCCGCAGTTCGCCGGACAGACCAAAGAACGTCTGTCCTCACGCCAGTGCGCGGCGTTTGTCTCCGGGGTGGTGAAAGATGCCTTTACCCTGTGGCTGAACCAGAACGTGCAGGCGGCAGAAATGCTGGCCGAAATGGCGATCTCCAGCGCCCAGCGTCGTCTGCGTGCGGCGAAAAAAGTGGTGCGTAAAAAGCTGACCAGCGGCCCCGCGCTGCCGGGCAAGCTGGCGGACTGCACCGCGCAGGATCTTAACCGTACAGAGCTGTTCCTCGTGGAAGGGGACTCGGCGGGCGGATCGGCCAAGCAGGCGCGCGATCGTGAGTATCAGGCGATCATGCCGCTTAAAGGTAAGATCCTGAACACCTGGGAAGTGTCGTCAGATGAAGTGCTGGCCTCGCAGGAAGTTCACGATATCTCCGTGGCGATCGGCATCGATCCTGACAGCGACGATCTGAGCCAGCTGCGCTACGGTAAGATCTGTATCCTCGCGGATGCAGACTCCGACGGTCTGCACATCGCCACGCTGCTGTGCGCGCTGTTCGTGAAGCACTTCCGCACGCTGGTGAAAAACGGTCACGTCCACGTGGCGCTGCCGCCGCTGTACCGTATCGATCTCGGCAAAGAGGTCTATTACGCGCTGACGGAAGAAGAGAAAGCGGGCGTGCTGGAACAGCTCAAGCGCAAGAAGGGCAAGCCAAACGTGCAGCGCTTTAAAGGGCTGGGCGAGATGAACCCGATGCAGCTGCGTGAAACGACGCTGGATCCGAACACGCGTCGCCTGGTGCAGCTGACGATCAGCGACGAAGACGAACAGCAAACCAACGCCATGATGGATATGCTGCTTGCCAAGAAACGTTCGGAAGACCGACGTAACTGGTTGCAGGAGAAGGGCGATATGGCGGATATTGAG
Source organism: Enterobacter asburiae (assembly GCF_021440515.1). Taxonomy (GTDB): domain Bacteria; phylum Pseudomonadota; class Gammaproteobacteria; order Enterobacterales; family Enterobacteriaceae; genus Enterobacter; species Enterobacter asburiae_E. The sequence continues at coordinate 62,266 of NZ_JAKCMV010000030.1, forward strand.
GCCTGATAGCCCCTCACCCTGACCCTCTCCCACAGGGAGAGGGAAAAAATCGTAGGCCCGGTAAGCGCTAGCGCCACCGGGCTTTTTTACGTCAAAACTCCATCTTCACCGTAAACTGCACTTCGCGCGGATCGCCAATCTGGTTGCCCAGGTTGTTGGTCGCGATAGACGAGGTGTAATAGGTCTTATCAAACAGGTTCTTCACGTTCAGCTGAAGCGTCACCGGATACTGCAATTTCATTTTGTACGCCGCAAACGCGTCCGCCACGAAATAGCCCGGCAGGTAATAATCCGCGCCGTTGGTGGCCGAACGGCGGCTCACGCCATGCCCGCCGCCGCCAAGCGTCAGGGTATTCCCGGCAAACGCATTCTGGATATCGTAGGTCAGGAACAGGGAGCCGGTATGGCGCGGCACGTTCGGCAGCGGTTTGCCCGCGTAGTCCGGATCTTCCAGCACCTTCGCGTCCGTATAGCCGTAGCTGGCGATAACGTTGGTGTTCTCGGTCAACGACCCGGCTAAATCCACCTCCACGCCCTGCGAACGCACGCGGCCTGCGGTTTTGGCGATGGTTTCATCCCCCACGCTTTCGGTATAAAGGACGTTGCGCTTGTGAATATCAAACAGCGCGATGTTGGCGGTAATGCCGTCGAACAGGTCAAACTTCGCGCCCACTTCGTAAGCATTTGACGTTTCCGGCGGCAGGTCGCCGATGTAGCTCGCGATGGACGACTGCGGCATAAACGTCTGGGAGTAGTTGGCGAACAGCGACACGTTCGGCGTCAGCTTATAAACGAGTCCAAGCTTCGGCGTCCACTGGTCGTCGCGGCTGTCGGTGTTGACGTTAAACGGACGGCCCTTGCCCGCGTACTGGGTGTAGTACTGGTAGCGCAGCCCGGCCACGGCGATCCATTTATCGGTCAGATAAAGCGCGTCCTGCGCGTAGGCGGAGTAGCTCTCCTGCTTGATGGTCTGATCGCTGTCGGCGGCCGACACGGTGGTGCATTTCCCGAGATTGCCGTAGCTCGGGTTGTAGATGTTGAAATCTTTGACGTTCTTACAGCGGATCATGTCGGTGCGCAGCAGATCGTAATTCTCGTACGACACGCCGGTGAGGATCTCGTTGTAGAAGCCCGCGATATCCACGTTGCCCTGCAAATCGGCGCGGGTTGAGTGCATCCGCTGGGTCGATCCCTGGGTGGCATCGACACGGCGGGTCAGGTTGCCGGTTTTCGCATCGTAGGCCATCACGCGCGCCTGATTATCGCTGTATTTATCCTGGCTGAAGCTGTAGTCGAACTTTGCCGTCCACTGGCTGTTAAGCCGGTATTCCGCGTTCAGCTGGGCCAGATCCGACTGCCCGTCGGTGACGTTAAACGGCTCATCGAAGCGGGTTTCCCGATCGACCTTTACCGGCTGCTTAGTATTGAGATCGAAGATCGTCCCGCGATCGAACGGCGTTTTGTAGTCGCGATGGGAATAGAGCACGGTGACGGTCGCGTCATCGCCAAACCAGGTCAGGGACGGCGCGATAAAGGTGCTGCGCTCGGTGCCGAAATTACGCCAGTAATCCTCGTCCTGATACTCCCCCGTCAGACGGTACGCCAGACGCGTTCCCTCAATCGGCCCGGTCACATCGAGCTGCCCGGTGCCGCCGCCAAAGCTCGACGAGGTGGCTGAGATCGCGCCGCCGAAGCGGGTTTCCGGGCGCTTAGTCACCACGTTGATCAGCCCGCCGGGATCGAGAATGCCGTACAGCGTCGAGGCCGGGCCTTTCAGCACCTCTACCCGTTCGGTGGCGGCGTTAAAGCTGCGCGGGAGCACGGTGCGCAGGCCGTTGGTCATGATCGAGCCGTCGCGGTTCGCGCCAAACCCGCGGCGCACGAAGGCGTCCTGCGTGCCGCCGAGGGTGTTGGTTTGCACCACGTTGCTGACGTTATACAGCGCTTCATCAAGCGTGGTGGCGTGCTGATCCTCCAGCACGTTATCGCTCACGGTATTTACCACCTGCGGAATATCCAGCATCGGCATGTTGGTCAGCGTGGCGGTAGAGGTGTTGAGCGGCTGATAGCCGTTCGTGGCCTCGGTCGCGGCATCAGGATCGGCGGTTACGGTGAGCGTTTCGCCGTCCTGCGTCGCCGCCTGTACCAGAGGAGCCATAAACAGCAGCGAAAAGAGCGCGCGCCCTTTAATCCCGGAGAGAGAAGGTGTGAACGTAGCCATTACATCTGTTTTCCCGAAATACTCTGCGAAGCGCTGTTCGCAGAAAAATGTGTGAGTCATTGCCCTTACTGCGCTGTTCGTTAGCCTGTTCAGGCATCGAACTTGTAATTGAGAATCATTCAATCATGCGGATATGTAGTAGTAAATGGAAAAACGAAAAAATCGGCTACAGCGGTTTTGCGTGATGATGGAGGCGTTTAATTAATAATTAACTATTTGAATTTAGATGAATAAAAACAAGAGTGACTATGTTAGTGGCGTAGCTAATTCCCTGGCATAAGCAGGGTGTTTATCCGCTTGACTACTACAGGGCGCAGCGGCAAACTTTCAAAAGAGAATGATTTTTATTTTTATTTGTTCGTTATTTTATTAAGTTGGCGTTCACGTGGCTCATAACACGACAAAGCCGGGGCTGGTTTTGCAAAACCTCTCTGCTGGCTACCAGAAAAAAATCATCGTTGATGATATCTCCCTTGCGATTCCGCAGCAGAAAATGACCGTCCTGGTCGGGGCGAACGGCTGCGGAAAATCCACGCTTCTCGGTACCATCGCGCGTCTGCTTCAGCCGCTGGGCGGCTGCGCGCTGCTCGACGGCAAGGCGATCCACGACCAGCCCACCAAAGCCGTTGCCCGCCGCCTCGGCATTCTGCCGCAGTCCCCGCTGTTGCCTGAAGGACTAACCGTGTTTGAGCTGGTGTCGCGCGGGCGCTTTCCCTGGCAGAACCTGATGCGCCAGTGGACGGAGGAGGACGAACGCGCGGTGGAAGAGGCGCTGCGCCTGACGGGCACCGCCGAATTTGCCCATCTGCCCGTCGAAAGTCTTTCCGGCGGCCAGCGTCAGCGCTGCTGGATAGCGATGGCCCTGGCGCAGCAGACGCCCTATATCCTGCTGGATGAACCCACGACGTACCTCGATCTGCGCTATCAGGTGGAGATCCTCGAGCTGCTGCACGCGCTGACCCGCGATCACGGGCGCACCGTGGTGGTGGTGCTCCACGATCTGAATTTCGCGGTGAACTACGGCGATTCGCTGGTCTTTTTACGTCAGGGCAAAGTAGAGGGCGTGCTGCACGAAGGCGACGCCTGCACGCCGGAGCTGATCAAAGCGGTGTTCGACGTCGACGTGCATATGTCGATTAACCCCTTGACCGGCAAGCCCTTCTTTATGCCGTTTCGCCAGACGGCGGCGACATCATGATCCGCACCTCTCTGGCGGTTGTGCTCTTTACGCTGCTGCTGTTAGCCGGGGCGATCGCGCACCTGGGCACCGGCGCGCGCGTCATCGCACCGCAAACGGTGGTGCAGGCCTTCGTCCATTTCGATCCGCGCAGCTTTGACCATAACGTCATTATTAACCTGCGCCTGCTGCGTCTGGGCGCGGCGCTGATCGTCGGCGCGGCGCTTGGGATGGCGGGGGTGCTGCTGCAATCGGTGATCCGCAATCCGTTAGGCGAGCCGCATATTCTCGGGCTGAACGCGGGCGCGGCGCTGGCGGTGGTGCTGACCAGCGCGTTCGGGGTGGCGCTGCCGTTTGGTCGCCCGCTGATTGCCGCCGTCGGTGCCGCCGCGCTGTTTCTGCTGGTGCTGGCCTTCTCCTCCGCCGGGCGCGCCGGGCTAACGCCCATGAAAGTGACCCTGTGCGGCGTGGCGCTGTCGGCCTTTGCCTCCTCCATTACCGCGGCGGTGCTGATCCTGGATGAGCAGACGCTGCTCGCCCTGCGCACCTGGCTGGCGGGCGATTTAGCCGGGCTAAACGGCGAAACGATCCGCTCCGCCTCGTGGGTGGCAGGCATCGGTTTTGCGCTGGCGCTCTGGCTTTCGCCCTCGCTTAACATGCTGGCGCTGGGCGACAGAATGGCGCAGGGGCTGGGCGTGTCGCTGCTGAAAACCCGCCTGTTCGCGCTGCTCTCCGTTGCGCTGCTGTGCGGCGCGGCGGTGGCGATTGCCGGGCCGATCGGCTTTATCGGCCTGGTGGTGCCGCAGCTGATCCGCCGTCTGGTGTCGGCGGATATTCGGGTGATGGTGCCGCTCTCCGCGCTCTGCGGCGCGCTGGTTCTGCTGCTCGCGGATATCGCCGCCCGCACGCTCTTTACCCCCTACGAGCTGGCCACCGGGGTGATGACTGCCCTGGTCGGTGCGCCGGTGTTCATCCTTATGGCATCGAGGCTGTTCAAATGAGCCGGACGGGCTTTCACGCGCTGCGCCTGTGCGGCTTTTCACGGCTTATCCGCCCCCGCACGCTGGCGAACCTGCTGCTGTTTTCACTTGTAGCGCTGGTGCTGCTGGGCGTCGGCCTGACGCACGGCTCGCTGCCCATTCCCGCCTCCGCCATCGGGCGCGCGCTGTTTCATCCGGACGCTTTGCCTGCGGATGCCCGCTACATCGTGCTGGATATTCGTCTGCCGCGCCTGCTGATGGCGCTGCTGTGCGGCGCGATGCTCGGCATGGCCGGGGCGGCGATGCAGTCCATCACCCGCAACGGGCTTGCCGACCCGGGGCTTATCGGCGTGAAAGAGGGCTGTAGCGCGGCGGTGCTGCTGCTGATTTTCCAGTTTCCAGCGGTGAGCCTGTTCTGGCGTCCGGTAATCGGCATGGCGGGCGGGCTGCTGACGGCGCTGCTGGTGGTGGTGCTGGCGCGGGATATCTCGCGTCCGCGATTTATTCTGATCGGCATCGGTGTCTCCTGGGCGTTTGCGGCGGCAATGGGGGTCTTTATGACCACCGCGGACGTGCGCGACGTGCAGACCGCGATGCTGTGGCTGGCGGGCAGCCTGCATGCGGCAAACTGGACGCTGGTGGCTATCGCCGCGGGCTGGGCGATCCCCGCCTTTGCGCTGCTGCTGTTTACCGCCCGGGCGGCGGACGTGGCGCTGCTCGGCAACCCGGCGGCGACGGGGTTAGGCGTATCGACCTCCCGGCTGGCGCTGCTGCGCGTGCTCGCGCCCGTGCTGCTGACCGCCGCCTGCGTCTCCTGCGTGGGCAGCATTGGCTTTGTCGGGCTGATTGCCCCGCATATGGCGCGCGCCCTGCTGCGCGGCGGGCAAACCGCGTTGCTGACCGGCAGCGCGGTGCTCGGCGCGCTGCTGGTGCTGGTGGCGGATAACGTCGGGCGTCTGGCGTTTCTGCCGTTGCAGCTGCCCGCAGGCATTGTTATCTCCCTGATCGGTGGGCCGTTTTTCCTGCTGCTGCTGTGGCAGCGCCGGGACAAATTTTAACGAGGAATAATCATGCGCTTACTGTTTTCGATGCTGCTGCTGGTGGGCTTTTCGCTGCACGCCGCCGAGCCGACCCGGACCTTTACCGACGATCTGGGGCGCAAGGTGGCCGTGCCGCTTCATCCGCAGCGGATAGTCTCGCTGCACGATCTGGATATCACCATTCCGCTGATTGAGCTTAGCGTGCCGCCTGTTGCCAGCCACGGGCGCACGCGTCCGGACGGCAGCCACTTTATCCGCTCCGGCAGCCTGCTAACGGGCGTCGATTTTGATCATTCCACGATTAAATTTATCGGCACGGCGGATATTGATATCGAAGCCATCGCGGCCGCTAAGCCGGATCTAATTATTACCGAGCCGACCCGCAACACGCCCGTTGAGCAGCTGGAAAAAATTGCCCCGACGGTGAGCATCGATCACCTGGACGGCGGCGCGCCGGAGATTTACCGCAAGCTGGCGCAGCTGACGGGCACGCAGGCGCGGCTGGCGATTCTGGAGCGTCGGTATCAGGCGCAGATCGCGGCGCTGAAGGCGACCATCGACACCCGCAACATCAGCGTGTCGGTGATCCAGGCCAACCAGGGGAAAATCACCGCCATGCACAGCTATCACTCTCTCGGACGGGTGCTGCGCGATGCCGGTTTTCGCTTCCCGCCGCTGATTGAAAGCATCCCGGAGGGCGGGCGCATTGACGTCAGCGCCGAGCGTCTGCCCGAGCTTGACGCCGATTTTGTGTTTGCCACCTGGCGCGGCGACACGGGCGGTACGCCGCAGGACGAGCTAAAGGCGATGGAGGCGGTAATGCCCGGCTGGTGCCAGTTCCTCAACGCCTGTCGTCGCGGGCATTACGTGCTGATCTCCCGTGAAGAGGCCATTTCGAACTCGTTTGCCTCCTTAGGGCTGATGGCGGCGCAGGTGCAGTCGCAGATCGCCGGGCGTCCGCTGCCGGAGGCATCGCAATGATCCGCAAGGACAAAGCGCGGGTTGACGTTTACGGCGAGCGGTTTCGCTCGCGCGCCCACCAGCTCACGCCGCGTATGTTGCAGGTGGCGCGCTATATCAATGAAAACCGGGAAGCGGTGATGGAGCAGACGGCAATGGAAATTGCCGGGCAGCTTAAAACCTCGGACGCCACCGTGGTGCGAACGATCCAGGCGCTCGGCTTTGCCGGGCTGCGCGACCTGAAGCAGACGCTGGAGCAGTGGTTTGGCCCGGTGGTGACCTCCAGCGAGAAGATCTCCACCACGGTGAATACGCTCACCAGCGACGTTAACGCGAGCATCGATTTTGTGCTCGAAGGCCATCAGCACACCTGCGAAGTGTTGTCCGAGCCGGGCAACCGCTACGCGATGGCGCAGGCGGTATCCCTGCTGGCTCAGGCGCGGCAGGTGGCGATTTTTGGCATTGGCGCATCGGGCATTCTCGCGGACTACACCGCCCGGCTGTTCAGCCGTATGGGCCTACCCGCCACGCCGCTTAACCGCACCGGGATAGGGCTTGCCGAGCAGCTGATTGCGCTTCAGCGCGGCGACGTGCTGGTGATGATGGCGCAGAAATCGGCGCACCGGGAAGGGCAAACCACGCTGCGCGAGGCAAAGCGTCTGGGCATTCCCACCATTTTGCTGACCAACGCGACGGACTCGCGCTTCAGCAAAGAGGCGAGCGTAGTGATCCACGTTCCGCGCGGCGGCGAGAAGGGCAAAATCCCCCTGCACGGGACGGTGCTGCTGTGTCTGGAGATGATTGTTTTGTCGGTGGCCTCCACCGAGCCGCAGCGCACCATTAAGTCGATGAAGCGGATTAACGAGCTTCACCGCGGGTTAAAGCCGGGGAAGAAGAGCGGGTGATTTCCAGCTCGGTCGACTCCCTCTTCCTTTGGGAGAGGGCAGGGGTGAGGGGAAACATACGGTTTTAGTAGGCCGGGTAAGGCGCGGCCGCCACCCGGCAAAAACGCCGCTCATCGGTTAACGTGATTCTTCCTGTACTGCAACGGCGTCTCCCCAATCCCTTTTCGAAACGCGCTGATAAACCACGTCACGTCCGAAAACCCCACCCGCGCGGCGATCTCGCGCACGCTCGCGTCGGTGTGCAGCAGGCACTCGCACGCCTTTCTCAGCCGGATGGTGTTCAGATAATCGTGAATTTTCTCGCCCGTTTCGGCGTGAAATTTCCGCGACACGTAGCTGCGGGATTTCCCCAGCTCAAGCGCCAGCGCGTCGAGGCGGAATTTCTCCTGATAATGCTCGTCCAGCCAGAACATCACCTGGCTGGCGATCCCCTGGCCGTTGCCGGGCGTGCCGTTATTGTCGTCGGGCAGCATGGCAAACAGGCCGATCAGCAGGCTGGCAATCTGTTCGCCGTTCAGCGGCTGGGTGCTGGCGCGCCGCGCGTAGCACCCGAGCAGATGGTCGATATGCGCATGGCTTTCCGCCACGTCCGCTACCCAGGCTTCGCCGCCCCGTCGGGAGAGCTTTTGCAGACGTTGCAGGGTTTGCGGAAAATCACGCAGCACCTTCAGCACCGCATGATGGTCAATATGGATAATCGTGCGCCGGTAAATCGCCTCGGCCTGCGGATCCACCATCACCTTGTGCAGCGTAAAGGGCGGGAAGAAAAACAGCCGTCCGGGGCGCATGGTGTAGTGGCGGTTATCGACAATCGCCACGCCGAATCCCTCTTCCACATAGAGAATTTCCAGACACTGATGCCAGTGGTGGTAGCGCACCGTATTGGCAAACAGGCGACTGAACGACGCGATGGCATCGTTTAAGGTAATCAGTTCCAGATAATCGGCTTTTGGCGTATCGCGCATAGTGCAATAAAACTCAACTTTTCCTCGTCTGACTGCCTTTATAAACCACCTTTTTAAATTTTTTTAACTGTGGGTTTATTCATCACGCTTACCTGTGAGCTGGCTAACATTTCTGCACCTCGGGGATTCACTATGCTTGGCCGCAGTTGATGACGAGGACAAGCCTATGTCGGCGGTAAATGCAGAAAAATCAAATCCATTGTCTTCCCGCCAGGATGTGGTGGCGGCGTTAAATAGCCTGCTGGGCGCGCTGGATACGCAGTTTCCGGCCGGCCAGTCGCGCTTCTCGCTGGGCGATACCTGCGCCCATTACGCGACGGATATCGCCCAAATGGAGGGGCTTTCCCGCGCGCTGTGGGGGCTGTTCCCGCTGATGGCCTCCGGCGACAGCTCGCCGTTTAGCGAGAAGTACATTACGGCAATCAAAATCGGCACCGATCCGCAAAGCCCCGGCTACTGGGGCGACACCGCGCCCTACGATCAGCGGCTGGTGGAGATGGCGGCCTACGGGCTGGGGCTGTCGCTGTTGCAGGACAAGCTCACCTCGCACTTCACCGGGCGCGAGCTGGACAACCTGCACGCGTGGCTCAACCAGATAACCGATGCGCAGATGCCGGACAGCAACTGGAACTATTTCGCCATCATGGTTCAGCTCGGCTTTAAGCGCGCCGGGCTGCCCTATGACCAGAGCGCGATTGACCGCCGCTTTGCGCTGATGGACGCCTACTACCTCGGCGACGGCTGGTATTCCGACGGCGTGGGGCGCCCGAAAGACTATTACATCTCAATGGCGTTTCACTTCTACGGCCTGATTTACGCCACCCTGAGCGGCGACGAGGCGAGGGCAGAGGTCCTGCGCGAACGTTCCCGGCTGTTCGCGGAAGATTTTATCTATTTGTCCGCCGCCGACGGCGCCTCGGTGCCGTTTGGCCGCAGCCTGACCTACCGTTTTGCGATGGTCGCCTTCTGGAGCGCGGTGGCCTTCTCCGGGCTGGAGGTCTTCACGCCTGGCATCGTCAAAGGCATTGTCCTGCGCCATCTGCGCTGGTGGCAGCAGCAGCCGATAACCGATCGCGACGGCATTCTGACCCTCGGCTTTGCCTGTCCGAACCTGGCGATGTGCGAGGACTACAACTCCCCCGGCTCGCCGTACTGGGCGCTGAAAACCTACCTGATCCTGGCGCTGCCTGCGTCGCACCCGTTCTGGCAGGCCGAGGAGCAGCCGCTGCCCGCGCTGGCGGAGAAGCGCGTTATCCCAAACGCGCAGCAGATCCTGATGCACAGCGAGCAGTCCGCGCACGTCACCCTGCTGACCGCCGGGCAGCTTGAGCTGAACAACTACGTCAACACCGAGGCCAAATACACCAAATTTGCCTACTCCAGCCGCTTTGGTTTCACCATCGAGCGGGGGCGTTTTGGCCTGAAGCATGCCGCCTGCGACTCCATGCTGCTGCTGGCGGACGGGGATAACTATTTCCGCGGCCGCCGCGAGTGCGAGGCGGTGCGGGTGGATGAACATTACATTTACTCGCGCTGGTCGCCCTGGCACGACGTTCACATCGACACCTGGCAGGTGCCGTTTGGCGACTGGCATCTTCGCCTGCACCGCATCAACAGCGCGCGAACCCTGCAATCGGTGGAAGGGGGCTTTGCGGTGAAGAAGACCGACCCTCGGCTGCACGAGGGCGGCTGTTATCTAATGGCGGAAAACGGCAGCAGCGTGATTGTCGATCTGTCTCCGGGAATAGTGCGCCAGCCGGACAGCATCGTTACGCCACCGAACAGCAGCGTGATGTTCCCGGAATGCGCCTCCATTCCGCTGCTGCAAACCGACGTTCCGCAGGGGGAGAGCTGGCTCTGCTGTGCCGTCACCGCCAGCGAAAAACCACACCGGGCGGTAACGCCGCAGTTAACCCTTACCCATAACCAGGCGGTGATTCGCGACCCTGGAAGCGAACGGCAGTTAACGTTCACGTTATAAAAACTCTGACCCCTACACGTTGGCGAGGATGGTATGAAAAACACATCTACAACAAACAGAACCGAATATTACAAAATCAGCAGTTTTATTTTTCTCTATTTCTTTACCTGGTCCGCGAGTATTGGCCTGCTGGCGATCTGGCTCGGACAAAAGGCCAATTTAAGCGGCTCGGTGATTGGCACGGTATTTGCGGTTAACGGGATCTTCTCCGTTATTCTCAAACCGATTTACGGCTATATTCTCGACCGGATCGGTATGAGCAAATACCTGCTCTATTTCGTGGTGGCGATGTCCGCCCTGATGGCGCCGTTCTTTATTTACGTTTACCAGCCGCTGCTGCTCTCGAATACCCTGCTGGGGATTATTATCGGCGCGCTCTATTTAAGCTTTGCCTGGTACGCGGGCGTGGCGGCGTGTGAATCCTATTCCGACCGCTTCAGCCGCTTAAACGGCATGGAGTTCGGGCAGATTCGCATGTGGGGATCGCTCGGCTGGGCGGTGGCGTCCTCTTTCTCGGGCCTGCTGTTTAACCTCTCTCCGGCGTACAACTTCATTATGGGCAGCGTGGCGTCGGTGATTATGCTGGTAGTCCTGATTAGCCTGAGAGTGAACACTAACTCCGCTCACGCCAGCGAGGTCTTAACCAAAGAGAAAATCGCCCCGGCGGACGTGTACGCCCTGCTGCGTAACCGCAAGTTTTGGGCGTTCTGCCTGTACGTGGCGGGCGTGGCGTGGATGATGTTTATCGCCGAGCAGCAGTTCTCGCGCTATTTCGTCACCTTCTTCGACGATATTCACGAGGGCAACGCGGTGTTTGGCTATCTCGGCACCGTGCAGTCCGGGATGGAATTTGTGATGTATATGATCGTCCCGCTGTTTGTGAATTATATCGGGGCCAAGCGCGGGCTATTAATCGTCGGGCTGATTGTCGGCGCGCGTCTGATTATTTCCGGCCTGTGCGATTCCCATTTGTTAATTTCCGTCCTGAAGCCGCTCTACGGTCTGGAAATCTGCCTGCTGCTGGTGTCGGTATTTAAATATATCGCCGAGCATTTCGATAAGCGCGTTAACGCGACCATGTATCTGCTTGGCTATCAGGCGATGCTGTACGTCGGCAACGTGGTGATTTCGTCCCCGGCCGGATATATGTACGACCGCATCGGCTTTGAGCAGACCTATATCATCATGGGCGCAACGGCGCTCACCTTTACCCTTATTTCTGCCTTTACCTTATCCGCCTGCCAGAGCAAATGGCGCGGCGCACAGGCGCTGAACGTGGCAGAACAGAATCCTATTCGATAATTACGCCGTCAAAGAAGGAACCGAAATATGTTGAATCGTATCACTGAAGAGCGTCTGCCTGCGATCCCGGCCCCCGTTGACCCGCGCGCGTTTCGCGATGAACTCACCACCGCCCGCAGCCACGTTCTCGACCTGATTAGCCGTCATTTAACCGAGTTCGGTGAGCAGTTCCCGGCGGAAACCTGCAAAGAGAGTTTTTATCCGCTGACGGAAAACGTGGAGTGGACCACCAGCTTCTGGACCGGGCAGCTGTGGCTGGCGTGGGAGATGAGCGGCGAGGAAAAATTCCGCGCGATGGCGGAAAAACACGTCCGCTCGTTTGGCCTGCGCATTGCCGGGCGCAGCGACACCAACACCCACGATCTCGGTTTTCTCTACACGCTCTCCTGCGTGGCGGCCTGGCGTCTGACGGGCAACCGCGAGGCGCGCGGCTTTTCCCTGCTGGCGGCAGAGGCGCTGCTGGAGCGTTTTCACGAGAAGGCGAGGATCATCCAGGCGTGGGGCGATCTGTCCGATCCCGAGCAGGCCGGGCGCATGATCATCGACTGCAACATGAACCTGCCGCTGCTCTACTGGGCGACGGAGCAGACGGGCGATCCGCGCTTCGCCGAAGCGGCCAAAGCGCACGTGATGCAGGCGGCGACGTACCTCATTCGTGAAGATGCCTCGACGTTCCACACCTACTATATGGATGTGGTCAGCGGCGCGCCGCGCTACGGCAACACCCAGCAGGGCTATTCGGACGACTCCTGCTGGTCGCGCGGGCAGGCGTGGGGGATTTACGGCTTCCTGCTGAGCTATATCTACACCGGCGATGACGCCATGATTGCCCTGTCAAAACGGCTGGCGAACTACTTCCTGAACCGTCTGCCGGAGGATTACGTTTGCCACTGGGATCTGGCGCTGGTGGGCACCGATGCGCTGCGCGATTCGTCGTCGGCGGCGATTGCGGTGTGCGGCCTGCTGGAGCTGGTGAAGCATCTGCCCGTTACCGACCCGGATCGCGAGCATTATCTGGCGTGGGCCAAAGGCATCATGTCATCGCTGACGAAGCACTACCTGATGGGCAAAGAGGAGAAGGGCAACGGGCTGCTGAAGCACTCGGTCTATCATCTGGCGGGCAACAAAGGGGTGGACGAGTGCGCAAGCTGGGGGGATTACTTCTACGTTGAAGCGCTGGTGCGCTTTACCCAGAGCTGGAAGCTGTACTGGTAAAACAGTCGGGGGGCGACCCCCGACTTATGCGTTACGCCTTAGGAATACGCAGCGTCTGGCCGGGATAAATTTTATCCGGGCTGGAGAGCATCGGGCGGTTCGCCTCAAAGATTTTGTTGTACTGGTTGGCGTCGCCATACACGGTTTTGGAGATGGCGCTCAGGGTATCGCCAGATTTCACCGTGTAGTAGGTGGCTTCATCTTTGGCGTCGGTAGCGGTGATGGTATTTTCCACCTCGCTCACGCCCGCGATGTTACCCACGGCAACCTGGATTTTTTCTTTCTGCTCCTGAGTCAGTCCGTCGCCTGTCACCACGGCCTTGCCGTCGTTAACGTCGACCTTAACTTTGTCTGAACCGGGAATGTTGAGTTTCTTGAGATGCTCGGTGATTTTGTCGCTCTGACCTTTGTGATCGGTCAGGTTATCCCACAGCTTTTCGCCTGCTTCTTTTACGAAGTTAAAAAGACCCATTCCATCCTCCTGTTAATCATGAAGTCAGAATAAGCATAGCAGTTGAGATCAAAGCCATAAAAAAAGCCCGGTGGCGCTGGCGCTTACCGGGCCTGATATTCGGTGCGGTGGGTATTGCCGGGCGGCACGTCGTTTGCCCGGCCTACGGTTTTCGTAGGCCCGGTAAGCGTAGCGCCACCGGGCAAAACAGGGCGCTAAACCCCTTGCTCCAGAATACGGATATGGGTTTCCAGCACGTCGCTTTTCACCGCGTCGCTCCACGCTTTCATGTGCGCGGTTTGCAGGTGCGCTTCGAGGTGCGCCACGGTTTCCCACTGCTCAACCATGATGATTGAGTCCGGCGCGGTTGCCTGGAAGCTGGCGTCGGTGGCGGCGTCTACCATTGGCGCGTAGCCGTGGCAGCCTTCTTCTTTCAGTACGGTCGGGATAATTTTCGCGAACTGATCCAGCACCGCCTGGCGGTGATGTTGACCTGGACGAGTACGGATTTCAGCAATAACGGTAAGCATGGTTAACTCCTTCTAATTCCAGCCTGACAGTTAAGCAAAAATTTCCGCGAGATGCTTGCGATATTCTGCGATATAGCGCGGCACGTCAGGCATTTTAATCACGTCGTTGACGATAAAGGTCGGCAGCGGATCCATCCCTAGGAACTGATTCGCCTTGTGGAACGGCAGATATGCACCGTCTACGCCCACGCCTTCGAAGAACTGATCTTTCTCGGTGAAGGCTTCAATTGGGGCGTTCCAGGTCAGGGAGAGCATATATTTTTTGCCCTGGATCAGGCCGCCGGAGCCGTATTTTTTAGAGGCGTCTGAACGGGTACGACCGTCGCTGGCATACAGCGAACCGTGGCCCTCGGTGAATACGTCGTCCATGTACTTTTTCACGGTCCACGGCGCGCCCATCCACCAGCCCGGCATCTGCCAGATAACCACGTCGGCCCACAGGAAGTTCTGCACTTCGGCTTTCACGTCGTAATCGCCGTCCGCGCGCACGACCTTAACATCATGCCCGGCGTCGCGCAGGAAACCGTCCGCGACCTCGGTCAGGGTGTCATTCAGCTGGCCTTTAGAGTGGGCGAACTCTTTCGCGCCGTTGATAATCAAAACGTTGCTCATAATATGTCCTCGAAAAGTGAGAGTATGGTCACAATTCTACGCGCGAAGACGCGACGAGAAAATGAGCAAAATGTGCAAAGTCTTTTGCTTGAGAAGCAATAATCCCGCTACCAGCTGACCTTCGCCTCGAAGCCGCCTTCGGGCGCATTGCTAAGCGTTAAACGCATCCCGTGCAGCGCGGCGATGCGTTTAACGATGGATAACCCCAGACCGCTGCCGGTTTCACTCTGTCCCGGCGGGCGGTAAAAGCGCTCGCCAACGCGCGCCAGCGCCTCGGGGGAAATGCCGGGGCCGTTATCGCATACGCTAAAGCTGCGGGCGTCGAGCGTCACGTTCACCACGCTCCCGCGCGGGCTGTAGCGCACGGCGTTATCAAGCAGGTTTCGTACCAGCAGGCTGAGCAGCAGCGGCTGCCCGGTGCGCGCGGTCTGCGGGGCGTGGATGTGCAGGCGCACGTCAATCCCCGCCAGCTGCGCGACGTGATAGCTCTCCATCACCGCGGATTGCAGCACGTCCGCCATCAGCAGGTTTTCCGTGCCGTCGAGGTTATCCAGCGAATCCAGACGCGAGAGCGTCAGCAGCTGCTCCACCAGCCGGGTCGCCCGGTCGATGCCCTCGTGAAGCTGCGACAGCGCTTTTGCCTGCGCCTGCGGGTCGTCCTGCGACAGCTGCGCCACCTCGGTTTGCACCTTCAGCGCGGTCAGCGGGCTGCGCAGCTCGTGGGCGGCGTCAGAGGTAAAGCGGCGCTCGCGGGCCATCATCGTCTGGGTTCGGCTGAACAGATGGTTAAGCGCGTCGAGCAGCGGTCGCACCTCGGCGGGAACGCCCGCGACGGGCAGGGCGTCGGTGGCGTCCGGCGAGCGGGCGCGCAGGGTCTGCGCCAGCTTTTTCAGCGGCTTCAGCTCACGGCTTAATAACAGGATCAGCACCAGCAGCATCAGCGGCAGCGCCACCAGCCACGGCGTCAGCTGGGAGCTGACCACCTCCAGCGCCATCTCCTGGCGGTATTCCCACTCCTGGCCGACCACCACCCGGTACTTCCCGTCCGGTGAGGTCAGCCATAAAAAGCGCCACTCGTCGTTATCGTCCTGCAAGCGCCCGTTATCAAAGCCTTCGCGGCGATAGTGATAGGGGATGTCGCGCCCGTTTTCGCCGTCGTTAAGCAGCATTTTGCCGTCGGTGGAGTAAATGGCGAAGGCCAGCGCGTCGTCGTCCAGCCGCCCATGCTTCACCTTTTTCGGGATCTCCCGCATCCGTGCGGGCGCGCCGATCTCGTTCAGATCCATCGTCAGCAGCCGTTTGGCAAACAGCATCTGCTGGGTGTCGAACAGCTTGTCGAGCTTGTGGGTCGTTTGCTGCCAGGCGACGACGCTTGCGGCGAACCACGCGGTCAGCGACAGCAGTAAAAAGAGCAGCGTCAGGCGCAGCTTCAGGCTCAGGCGTTGCGTCAGCGTCATGCGTCACCCAGGGTATAGCCGATGCCGTGAACGGTGCGGATAAACTCGCTGCCGAGCTTGCGGCGCAGGTGATGAACGTGAACCTCCACGGCGTTGCTGGAGACATCGTCGTCCCAGCTATAGAGCTTCTCTTCGATAAGCTTGCGCGGCAGCACCCGCCCGGCGTTACGCATCAGCAGCTCCAGCAGGGCGAACTCTTTCGGTTTCAGCACCAGCGTTTCTCCGCTGAGGGTGGCGATCAGGCTGGTGGGATCGAGCGTCACCTTGCCGTGGCGAAGCTCGCTGCGCGCCTGGCCGTGGCTGCGGCGAACCAGCGCCTCCAGGCGGGCGGCCACTTCGATGAGCGCAAACGGCTTGCAGAGATAGTCGTCGGCGCCCAGGCGCAGCCCTTCGACGCGCTGGTCGAGCGCATCCCGCGCGGTGAGGATCAGCACCGGCTCGCTGCGGCCCGCTTCGCGCCACGCGCGCAGGATCTCAAGCCCGTCGATTTCGGGCAGGGTGAGGTCAAGCACCACGGCGTCGTAAGGGGCAGAAAAAAGGGCGGCCTGGCCGGTTTTGCCGTCGGTAAACCAGTCCAGGCTAAACCCCATTTTGCTTAAGCCGGCCTTGATGCCGTCGCCAATCAGCCTGTCGTCTTCAACCAGTAAAATGCGCATGTTCCCTCCTTGATGACGCCAGTAAACCCTCTGGCTCTGTCCGCTGTACAGTAAAAATAAATAAATTTTTCCCTTAAGAAGTTGTTAAGGATTACCCTGTTTAATGGACTGCGAAACCACATTAAAGGGAGAGATGACAATGAAAAAATTCGCTGCGATGGCTGCCGTTATGATGATCGTTACGGCCCCTGTTTTTGCTGCACAGGGCGGATTTAACGGCCCGTCGGCTACCGCGACCCAGACGCAAACTCAGCAGGGCGGTTTTGTCGATAACAACGCCAACCTGACCACGGCGGCAAAGGTTAAGGATATGAAGGACGACAGCTGGGTCAAACTGCGCGGGAACATCACCGAGCGCCTGTCCGATGACCGCTACACCTTCCGCGATGAGAGCGGTACGGTGGTGGTTGAGATCGACCACAAACGCTGGAACGGCGTGACCGTAACGCCGCAGGATAAGGTGGAGCTTCAGGGTAAAGTCGACAAAGACTGGAACGAATTTGAAATCGACGTGAAGCAGGTTATCAAGCTGAACAAATAACCTAAAAAGGGCCGCCGATGCGGCCCTTTTTCTTTGTGACTCAACGCGCCAGATAAGGTAGTATCTGCGGCAATATTGCCTGAAACCAGCAGGTTTCTGAGTTGAGGAATCACATTTAATGAGCGATATGGCAGAGCGCCTCGCGCTACATGAATTCACGGAAAACGCCTACCTGAACTACTCCATGTACGTCATCATGGACAGGGCGTTGCCGTTTATCGGTGATGGCCTGAAACCCGTTCAGCGCCGCATCGTCTATGCAATGTCTGAACTGGGGCTGAACGCCAGCGCCAAGTTCAAAAAATCCGCCCGTACCGTCGGTGACGTGCTCGGTAAATACCATCCGCACGGCGACAGCGCCTGCTATGAAGCGATGGTGCTGATGGCACAGCCGTTCTCCTACCGTTACCCGCTGGTCGACGGCCAGGGGAACTGGGGTGCGCCGGACGATCCGAAGTCCTTCGCGGCGATGCGTTACACCGAATCCCGTTTGTCCAAATATGCCGAAGTGCTGCTGGGCGAGCTGGGTCAGGGAACCGTCGACTGGGTGCCAAACTTCGACGGCACGATGCAGGAGCCGAAAATGCTGCCTGCACGTCTGCCGAACATCCTGCTGAACGGCACCACCGGGATCGCCGTGGGCATGGCGACGGACATTCCGCCGCACAACCTGCGCGAAGTGGCGCAAGCCGCTATCACCCTGATTGAACAGCCGAAAACCTCGCTGGACGAGCTGCTGGATATCGTGCAGGGGCCGGACTACCCGACCGAAGCCGAGATCATCACCTCCCGCGCGGAAATCCGCAAAATCTACCAGAACGGTCGCGGCTCCGTGCGAATGCGCGCGGTGTGGAATAAAGAAGACGGCGCCGTGGTGATCACCGCGCTGCCGCACCAGGTTTCCGGCGCGAAAGTGCTGGAGCAGATCGCCTCCCAGATGCGCAATAAAAAGCTGCCGATGGTGGACGACCTGCGCGACGAATCGGACCACGAAAACCCGACCCGTCTGGTGATTGTGCCGCGCTCCAACCGCGTGGACATGGAGCAGGTGATGAACCACCTGTTCGCCACCACCGATCTGGAAAAAAGCTACCGCGTTAACCTGAACATGATTGGCCTCGACGGTCGCCCGGCGGTGAAAAACCTGCTGGAGATCCTCACCGAATGGCTGACCTTCCGCCGCGATACGGTGCGCCGTCGTCTGAATCACCGTCTGGAGAAAGTGCTTAAGCGCCTGCATATCCTTGAAGGTTTGCTGGTGGCGTTCCTCAATATCGACGAAGTGATCGAGATCATTCGTACCGAGGACGAGCCGAAGCCCGCGCTGATGTCGCGTTTTGGCATCAGTGAAACGCAGGCCGAAGCCATCCTCGAACTCAAGCTGCGCCATCTCGCCAAACTGGAAGAGATGAAAATTCGCGGCGAGCAGAACGAGCTGGAAAAAGAGCGCGACCAGTTGCAGGGCATTCTGGCCTCCGAGCGCAAGATGAACAACCTGCTGAAAAAAGAACTTCAGGCCGATGCCCAGGCCTTTGGCGACGACCGTCGCTCTCCGCTGAACGAGCGCGAAGAGGCGAAGGCGATGAACGAGCACGACATGCTGCCGTCTGAGCCTGTCACCATCGTGCTCTCTCAGAGCGGCTGGGTGCGTAGCGCCAAAGGTCACGATATTGACGCGCCGGGGCTGAGCTACAAAGCGGGCGACAGCTTCAAGGCGGCAGTGAAAGGCAAGAGCAACCAGCCGGTGGCGTTTATCGACTCCACGGGCCGCAGCTACGCCATCGATCCGATCACGCTGCCGTCCGCGCGCGGCCAGGGCGAGCCGCTGACTGGCAAGCTGACGCTGCCGCCGGGCGCGACCGTTGACCATATGCTGATGGAGGCCGACGAGCAGAAGCTGCTGATGGCCTCCGACGCGGGTTACGGCTTCATCTGTACCTTTAACGATCTGGTGTCGCGCAACCGCGCGGGTAAAGCGCTGATCAGCCTGCCGGACAACGCGCACGTCATGACGCCGCTGGTGATTGAGAACGAGAGCGACATGCTGCTCGCCATTACCGCCGCAGGCCGAATGCTGATGTTCCCGGTGAGCGATCTGCCGGAGCTGTCCAAAGGCAAGGGTAACAAGATCATCAACATCCCGTCGGCGGAAGCGGCAAAAGGCGAAGATGGCCTGGCGCACCTGTTCCTCCTGCCGCCGCAGAGCACGCTGACCATTCACGTGGGCAAACGCAAAATCAAGCTGCGCCCGGAAGAGTTGCAGAAGGTGGTCGGCGAGCGCGGGCGTCGCGGCTCGCTGATGCGCGGCTTGCAGCGAATCGACCGCGTGGAGATTGATTCTCCTGCTCGCAGCAGCGCGGGCAACAGCGAAGAGTAATCCGCTTTACCCCCCTCTGTTCCGGAGGGGGGAATTCAGTAAAATTTCCCGTAAAAACGTTGTTAATTCGTGCGTTGCGATTAACAATACGCGCTCGTAATAAAGTCCTTACCTGGCCACAGGTGAAGTATAATTGTCAGCTGTTGGGGCTTCAGAGGTCGCTATGCTATACATTGTTCGTCTAATTCTTACCGTTATCTACTGCATTCTGGTCTGTGTTTTCGGCTGCATCTATTGCCTTTTCAGTCCGCGTAACCCGAAGCACGTTGCGACCTTTGGTCACATGTTCGGTCGTCTTGCGCCGCTGTTTGGCCTGAAGGTCGAAAAACGTCTGCCTGAAGGGGCGGAGAACTTCGGTAACGCCATCTATATCGCTAATCATCAGAACAACTACGATATGGTGACCGCCGCTAACATCGTTCTGCCGCCGACCGTGACCGTGGGCAAAAAGAGCCTGCTGTGGATCCCGTTCTTCGGCCAGCTCTACTGGCTGACCGGTAACCTGCTCATCGACCGCAATAACCGCGCCAAGGCGCACAGCACCATTGCGGAAGTGGTGAACCATTTTAAGAAGCGCAAAATCTCCATCTGGATGTTCCCGGAAGGGACGCGCAGCCGGGGTCGCGGCCTGCTGCCATTCAAAACGGGTGCGTTTCATGCTGCGATTGCGGCGGGTGTTCCAATTATTCCCGTGTGTGTTTCCAATACTTCTAATAAGATTAATCTTAACCGCCTGAATAACGGGCTGGTGATTGTCGAAATGCTGCCGCCGGTCGATACCAGCAAGTACGGTAAAGATCAGGTTCGCGAGCTGGCGACGCACTGTCGTGAGCTGATGGCGAACCATATTGCGCAGCTCGACAAAGAGGTCGCAGAACGAGAAGCCGCCGGGGAAAAGTAATCCGGCGTTAAAGGGAAAACGAATTCCCGCGTTGTTAGTCGTTTCAGATGGAGCTTATATGTCACTCAGTCGGCGTCAGTTTATTCAGGCTTCGGGTATCGCCCTGTGTGCGGGTGCGATGCCGTTGACAGCCAACGCCGCCGGGCAGCAACCGCCGCTGCCCATTCCGCCGTTAATTGAATCCCGTCGCGGTCAGCCGCTTTTCCTGACCCTGCAACGCAGCCACTGGTCGTTCACCCAGGGCACGCGCGCGCCGGTATGGGGGATTAACGGTCGCTATCTTGGGCCAACCATCCGCGTCTGGAACGGCGATGACGTCAAGCTGATTTACAGTAACCGTACCGCTGAAAACGTCGCGATGACCATCAGCGGGTTGCAGGTGCCAGGCCCGCTGATTGGCGGCCCGGCGCGCATGATGTCGCCTAACGCCGACTGGGCGCCGGTGCTGCCTATTCGCCAGAGCGCCGCGACCCTGTGGTATCACGCCAACACCCCGAACCGCACCGCGCAGCAGGTCTATAACGGCCTGGCGGGGATGTGGCTGATAGAAGATGAAATAAGCAAATCCCTGCCGATCCCGAATCACTACGGCGTGGACGATTTCCCGGTCATTATTCAGGACAAACGTCTGGATAACTTTGGTACGCCGGAGTACAGCGAGCCGGGCAGCGGCGGCTTTGTGGGCGATACGCTGCTGGTGAACGGCGCGCAGAGCCCGTTTGTCGAAGTCTCTCGCGGCTGGGTGCGCCTTCGCCTGCTGAACGCCTCTAACTCGCGCCGCTATCAGCTGCAAATGAGCGATGGCCGTGCGCTGCACGTGATCTCCGGCGATCAGGGCTTTTTACCCGCGCCGGTTTCCGTGAAGCAGCTGGCGCTGTCGCCGGGCGAACGCCGGGAGATCCTCGTGGATATGACCAACGGCGATGAAGTCTCTTTGACCTGCGGGGAGGCGGCGAGCATTGTCGATCGCATTCGCGGCTTCTTCGAGCCGTCGAGCATTCTGGTCTCAACGCTGGTGTTAACCCTGCGTCCGACCGGCCTGCTGCCGCTGGTGACCGACAGCCTGCCTATGCGCCTGCTGCCGCAGGAGATCATGAGCGGCGCCCCGGTGCGCAGCCGCGATATCAGCCTGGGGGACGATCCGGGCATCAACGGGACGCTGTGGGACGTTAACCGCATTGATATTACCGCCCAGCAGGGCACCTGGGAGCGCTGGACGGTGCGTTCCGACATGCCGCAGTCGTTCCACATTGAAGGGGTGTCGTTCCTGATCCGCAACGTGAACGGCGCAATGCCGTTCCCGGAAGACCGGGGCTGGAAAGATACCGTGTGGGTGGACGGTCAGGTCGAACTGCTCGTTTACTACGGTCAGCCTTCGTGGCCGCACTTCCCGTTCCTGTTCCACAGCCAGACGCTGGAGATGATGGACCGGGGATCGGTGGGGCAGATACTGGTGAATCCGGCGCCATAAATTGCTTTTCTCCCTCTCCCTGTGGGAGAGGGTTGGGGTGAGGGCAACAGCCCGCACAATACCCCTTCATTTCCTCTGTTAATCCGGCGTATAATCCCGCTCCTTTTGTCTATTTTTTCTTCGGAAGCATTATGAGCGCAATCTCCCTGATCCAACCGGATCGTGACCTCTTCTCCTGGCCCCAGTACTGGGCGGCCTGCTTTGGACCGGCGCCGTTTCTGCCGATGTCCCGGGAAGAGATGGACCAACTGGGCTGGGACAGCTGCGATATTATTCTGGTAACAGGCGATGCCTACGTCGACCACCCGAGCTTTGGCATGGCGATTTGTGGCCGTATGCTGGAAGCACAGGGCTTTCGCGTGGGGATCATCTCCCAGCCTGACTGGAACAGCAAAGATGCGTTCATGACGCTCGGCAAACCTAACCTGTTCTTCGGCGTCACCGCCGGGAACATGGATTCAATGATCAACCGCTACACCGCCGACCGTAAGCTGCGCCACGACGATGCCTACACGGCGGATAACGTCGCGGGCAAACGCCCGGATCGCGCGACCCTCGTTTACACCCAACGATGCAAAGAAGCATGGAAAGACGTGCCGGTCATCCTGGGGGGCATAGAGGCGAGCCTGCGCCGCACCGCGCATTACGATTACTGGTCTGATACCGTGCGCCGTTCGGTGCTGGTGGATTCCAAAGCCGACATGCTGATCTTCGGCAACGGCGAACGTCCGCTGGTGGAAGTGGCGCACCGTCTGGCCCAGGGCGAGCCGGTGAGCGAGATCCGCGACGTGCGCAACACCGCGATCATGGTGAAAGAGGCGCTGCCGGGCTGGAGCGGCGTGGATTCCCGCATCGTCGATATGCCGGGCAAAATCGACCCGATCCCGCATCCGTACGGCGACGATCTGCCGTGCGCGGACAACAAGCCCGTTGCGCCGAAGAAAGCCGAAGCCAAAGCCGTTGTGGTACAGCCGCCGCGTCCAAAGCCGTGGGAAAAGACCTACGTGCTGCTGCCGTCCTTTGAAAAAGTCAAAGCCGACAAAGTGCTGTACGCCCACGCGTCCCGTATTCTGCACCATGAAACCAACCCGGGCTGCGCGCGTGCGCTGATGCAAAAGCACGGCGAGCGCTATATCTGGGTTAACCCACCGGCGATCCCGCTCTCAACCGAAGAGATGGATAGCGTCTTTGCGCTGCCGTACAAGCGCGTGCCGCACCCGGCGTACGGCAACAGCCGCATTCCGGCGTATGAGATGATCCGCTTCTCGATCAACATCATGCGCGGCTGCTTTGGCGGCTGCTCCTTTACTCTTGTTTTTATGTATTTAGAGTTAAACTCTACTTTTCTATTTTTAGAATTCAAGCTATTCATCGTAATTGAGAGATATCCTTTTAATGTTCAGCAAGCCTGTTAAAAGCACTTTATCTGAACCGCGTTTTGCCTAAATCCTGCTCAATATATACTCTCCCTGAGTTCTGAAATCCTCAAATTCCCCAATCTTAAAGCATTGATACATAGATGATGTCAGATAATGCGCAATCATCTCACCGCCAATATGGATCCGTTCCGGGTGTGGGTATGTCGCCTGTATAGCCCTTTGTTCATTCATCATTACAGGAATTGTCTGCAACAAATCCCCATCCAAGATTTGGCACTCAGGTTTTACTCCTGTTCCGTATTGTAATTGCTCTGATTCGAAATCATGGACTGAGCGATAGGCGAACGAAACGATATTTCCTGTTTCCTCGCAAATTGCGAACTGATAAACACTGGTTGTCACCGTTGAAGAAGAGGGAATTGCATGGTCATGCTTGTATTGTTTCCACAGCCTCCTTAGACAGGCCGATGTATGATAATTGAGATTTTGTATACCTGATACGACCATTCTGGTTGATGCTTCAAGCAACCAGGTGTTAGAAAATCCACCTGCCCCCGTTCCTGCTATGATGGTTCTTAGCTGGGGGATGTAACCTGCTTTGGAAACAAAAGATAACGGCTCCCCATTATCGGTGACGGCAAGGGTATCTGTTACAATCAGTGCTTGTGCTTCGTCTGTATAAAATATCAGTGATGACATATTTTCCTCATCCAGAAAAGACATTACATGAATCACAGAACAGGTCACTACAACCACGTGAAAGGGAGTCAGACCATTTTCCAGAGGTAAATATATTCTTGTGTTTGGACGCGTTGCGGTTCTCTGTAAAAAATATATAGCACAAACAAAAGTCCCCGCAGGGATAAATATAGTTATATGCGCTTTTTCTGCTGGCTTTTACAATTGAAAGTGACAGGTAAACGAAATGTGTTACAGGTTTCTTTTGCTTTTCGTTGGGTTCTGTATATGCGAATTTACCCTGTGTGTTATTTTTGCAATGGACTCAGGCTGTATTCAATCAATTAAGGTTTACTTCTGGCATTAAGATGTATCCGTTGCCTGTTTTTTAAGGGCACGGTTTGTGCCGGGAAATGAAAATCACATCTTAAGTTCTTCACTCAAAGGATTTGTGATGTTTATCACGTATGGTCCGGGTAACGTGTTGAGGTCAATGTATTGCATCGTGATGGTGTCGTTACATCTTTTACTTTCCTCCTGATTTGCATATTCACTCCCGGCAACCTGGTTGTTTGTTTTTTCTTCTTCCGGATTTATAGTGTAGGCATGAGGTGGCGTTTCAGGGCGACAGACTGTGAGGATAATCACTAACATTCATGCGCGTTATGGGCGTGTCAGCAAACTGGATGCAACAGAGCCGAAACTGAAATTTGAACCCGGATTTCTGTATGCTGAAATACCTTATATTAGCGGCATCCAGAATCGAAAACTGAGCCGATATGTACACTTTTATCTTATGGATAAAGCTATCCTGCAGGCCAGGGATTTAAAGCCTTTAGCCCGGGCATTTTTACGCTGGATAAGGTGGCTGGAGGATAACGGACTTGACCCTTTCACCCCGGGAACGTTGAAATACCAAAGCCCTACATATGGCTTCAGGGAGTATCTTCTGGGGGCCGTAAGGCAGGGGCGCATCGCCTCATCCACCGCGGCGGTGTACATCAGCGTTATCCGACGGTTTTACGTATTTCTGGGCAAGTGTGGTGAGCTGGCTGCCAGCTCATTTTTTACGTTGGTCGAAAAAGTCGTTGACGGGCGACGCAAGGTGATAAGTTCGGATCTTGCCATCAGGATAACCAGCACAACAAAAAGGACAATCAACCCACTGAATGATGCAGAGGTTCATATCCTGGATGAGGCACTGAAATCTGAGTCCGGGTTGTTCAGTTTAATGATTGTGCTGATGAAAAATTGTGGGCTACGGCTGGATGAAATGCTGACCCTGCCGTCGTCACTCTTTACTGAAGAGTACCTTGCCAGTGTCCCTGTATCTGAGTTGACCATCAGGGGGCTTCATATTGGTCCGAGATGCGGAGTTCATACGAAGTTTGGGATGACGCGAGAACTCTTCATCACCAGACGATTGTACGAGCAGGTTCTGGATTATCTGGCGGATGAGGAGTATGAAAAGAAGATCCAAAAATGGCGTGCACGACAGGGTGGGGAAGGGCGGCACGAGCCTTTATTTTTAATGGCAAACGGGAAACGGATGTCTGAAAAAGCCTTTTACTCCCGCTGGTACAGTTTTCGCCATCGCCTGGCCCGGTCTGCTCCGGGAAATGTGTTCAGACATAAACCCCATGATTTGCGGGCAACGTTTGCGACCCATTTTTTACGCTCGGCACTGAGTTGCTATCCCGATCAGGCCGCAAATGCGCTGGGTACAGTAAAATACTGGATGGGCCATAAAAGCGAAAATACGACGATGAAATACATCGTCTTTCTTCAGCAAAACCAGATTTCTGATGCAGTCGCCGGGGTCATGGACGCATTGATTGACGGTGCTGCAGGTCGCGATGGAGCCATATATGAGCCGGAGTGAAACGCAGATAACGTGGATGGCCGAAAATGTGCTGTCATGGGAGACGGTCAGCGGACACATCACTCAGCGGGATCTGAACCGATATTATTTACTTGACGTTTATCTTCAGGCTCATTTTTCAGATTATGTGTTGCTCCCCGGATGGTTTAGTGAACATTCGCATCTTGCCCGCCCTGAAAAACGCGATTTTATTGCCTCTCTGAAACGATTTCTTCTGTCTTACCGTCCCGCCGGAAGGTTAACCATTTTCCGTTATCTCAATATGTTTTTTATATGGCAGTCAGTCAATCAGTATGACTATGGCACGGCTGAAGGCGTTGAAATGTATATTAAACATCTCATGAACGATATTCGTCGGCGAAAAATTTCAGTCAGGATGGCAAGACACTACTTGTCCGTGGTCAACCGGTTTTTGCTTACGGGCGGGCAGATTCAGAGGCGGTATGAATATGAATTCTTACCGAAAGGAACGTATCAGCAGCAGGGAAGGGATAGCTATACCAGGAATGAACTTTCCGAGATCCTGAGGCAGTTGTCATCCATGAATGAGTTCCTTGCGGGATGTATCCGGGAGCATATCGCTAAATCGGAAAAAGGGGTGCGGCATTTCTCACCGTCTTTGCTGGCACCTGTTTATGAAGCGTATTTCCGGTATCCGGGAGAGAACGGGGTCAGCAGGGCAGAGATCATCATCAGGGACGTTCTGGAAAATTACTTTCTTACTTCTTTTTTTCTGTTCTGTTACCACACATGGGGAAACACCTCTCAGGTTCTGGGTCTGACGCGGGATGATATACATCTGGATGAAAAGGGTATCAGCACTGATTATGTTTATAAGGGGAGAGCGAATAAGTATATACGTCTGACGATAGGTAAATCGGAGTATGTGACCAAACGTGCGGGCTATTACTGGTTTCTGTCTTTTATCAGGCTCAGGGACGACATCGTTAACTATCTGGTTTCCGCAGATAACTTCCCTCCGGTACAGGCGCTGTTTCTGAGTGAGCCGCAGGTGAAATTCCGTAAGCTTTATTCTCTTAATCCCAGTCATCTGACTAAATTTTCTAACTCTGAGGGGGCGTGGGCCACGATGCGGCAGCTTAATCCCTCGCTTCCATCAATTACCGTTTCTGGCTTGCGCAAAACGTCTGAGCAGTATACGGACAGAACATTAAAGAATGGTCTGATTACGGCGGAAAAAGCACAGCATAACTGGGGCACTTACAGGCGGAATTATGCTGCAGGTAACCCACAGGGGGCGAAGGAAAACTTCAGTGCTGCACTTGATACGCTTATGAATCAGGGGATTGCGACACGTGCGTTATCCGAGCGGGTAAAAGTTGCTGATGAGCTGGGGATCGATCTGCGTGGAAGCGATGAGGGTGTGGATCTTTTATTGAATGGCCTGGGATGTCGATCGCAGGAGCCGCCTACAGATATTGAATTGCGCTTTATAAAAAAGCAAAAACGATTTGGCCGGACACCAAAGGCTTGTGCGGATTTTTCTCATTGTGTCGAATGTTCAAAAAGTTGCGTTGTGGAAACGCTGGAGTCTGTATGGCTCCTGCTGTCATTCAGGCATGCTATCGAGTATGGAAAACCGTTGTACATCGGTTCGGTCAATGCTGTGGAGCGTTATGAAACGTTACTCCTGAAGATTGATTTACGGCTTGGGCTGGTAGATGAGGCGACCCTGAAAAAAGCGCGCGTTAAACTTCAGCGAGAAGGTGTGGCTCCGGTATGGCAGATTTGAAGAAAAAAGAGGTAAGCCGTAGTCGAATGGCGGAGTTTCCTGCCGGAACGCCGCTTCGTTCAGGGGATGAGTTTCCGACTGAGGATATCATCTGTGAGGCACTAGAAAACAAAAGCTTTGAACGTCTGAATAACTGCCTGGTTATCGCCAGCTCAGATGAACATGATATGCGTTTTATCAATGAGGAGACGCTGAATATTTATTTCAGGGATGATGTCTGGACCAATCGCTATGTCAGAACCCATATTGGTGAAACGTTAAGAACCGTTAATTTTTCAGGCATACGGGATCCTGAACTGCGTCTTGAAGCCAAAATCATCTCAGCCAGCCTGCTCTGGATTGTCGGCAGGACCGCGAAGACGCAGTCACTGATCCGGAAATGTGCAAACATTGTGGCGGGAGCCCGTATTATTGAGTCTATGGGGTATCGCAGTCTGTTTCAGCTTCGTTTTCCGCTTGTCCGGAATGCTTTCATTGTAAAGATGAAGGAGGAGGATGAGCACGGCAGGAAGCGTTCTGAAAGAACATTACGTAATTACTTTATGGACCTGGCGGATATCTCGCTGACAGGTCATACCCGTCTTCGAAAATACGGTTACTTTCCTGATATTAGCTTCGACAGTTACAACAGTGTGGATGATTCAAACCAGACATATTGTATGCCTTTCAGTCTTATGATGTCTGTCTGGGAAGGGCTGATTACTGAACTGGATGCTGAAATCAGTGATTTCGATTTTGACGGGTTTTCCCGGCTGTGCGCTATCATAAACGGTTTTTATGATTCGCCTTACTATACGTCGATGCTGGAAGCCCGTAAAAGAGGGACAGCAAAAAGCATACCGGATTACCGGGCCGCGTATTACTACAATATTGTTGCCGGGGAAATTCGGGCGCTTTTCGCGACACTTGGCCCCGGGATGCAGGGCTGGTTCTCGGTACATAAAAATAAGCGCTGGAGATCTGATTTTATTGGCGTTGATCACATAAAGCTGAACACCTGGCATTTTGAGCTGACGTTAAAAGTCATGAATGTGATACAGGCCATGTCGGGGATGAGACACAGCGAAGTGCTTGGCGTGATGCACGGTTCACTGATTTATGATGGTGATATCCTGGGACTTCGTTCGGTGTTGCATAAGTTCGCCCCGGAAGGTGGAAGTCACGAAGACTGGGTTGTTTGTCGCTATGTGGAAAAGCCTTTTCAGCATTTACGCAGAATTAATCAAATCATGACAGGCCTGGACGGGAAGACGCTGGACAATGTTCCATTGTCTTTAAATATCAGGTCGTGGTTCTCGGAGCAAAAACTCTCTTTTATGGGGACGCAGCGCCAGACTGAGTGGGCAAAGAAATTTGTGAAAAGACACCATCTGTTCATCCGACGTGACCATATTGATGAGTTCAGGCTTTTAAATCCAAACATACGTGATGATGAACGCGTTGCGATGGAGATTCGGGAGGGGGCTTTCTGGCCATTGCGAACCCATCAGTTTCGCCGTTCACTTGCTGTACACCTCAGGCGTCTTGATCTGATTTCTACTAATGATCTTATCCGGCAGTTTAAGCACTTAATCAGAGGCATGACGGAGTGGTATATGTCCGGTGCACTCAACGCTTCGCATTTTAGCCGGGCGATCCCTCAGGCATTCGCTGCCGAGATTGAAAGGGTTGATACCGAACTCTCAGCTTCCAGGGCTGTTTCTTATCAGCATGAAGGCCTGCTTTATGGCGAAGGCGGGAAGTTACTGATGTCCCAGAGAGGTGGGCACTTACATCAGATGACGTTTCCTACACTGAAAAAAGCGATGAGCATGGCTAAACGAGGCGGGCAAAAACTGGTATCTCTTGGAAACGGTTTTTATTGCATGAATGGCCATGACTGCGAGTTTAAGGCGGTTGTTCAGTCAGCGTCCTGCAATCCGGGATGTGAGAACATGCTGGCCGGAGCTGATTCTGTTCCCGTGTGGAAACGCAGGATGGCTCATTATGACAACCTTCTGGAGATTGCCGTGCGAAATAATGCTCCTCAGGCTGACAGGGATTTTCTGATGCTTGAGAGAGATTTTTATGCAGATGCTGTCCGCTTTTTTGAAAAGGATGAATAGAGCATGACGAACGAACAGTCGGGGGTTAAAAAAACACAGGCAAGAGCAGAGCAGGCCCTGAGGGAACTGATGTTATCAGGGGAGCGTATCAGCCAGTATGCTGTGGAAAAACGAGCGGGGCTGGCAAACGGCACCCTGAATTATAACTGTCCTGAGTACAGGCAGGTCAGGGAGGCTATCCGCAGTCTGAAAAAAACGTGCCAGGGCACCGCGCCGGTTGATGAGCAGGGCATTGAGCAGCAGATCAAGCTGAAAGAAAAGTATCGCCGTCAGAGAAATGAGCTGAGGGAAGAAATCAAAAAGATGATGGCTGAAAATGTAGAGCTGTTACATAACCTTATACTTTTACAGCAGTATGTCAGGGAGCTTGAACGCAACACCGGGAGGGAGAAAGGGGACGTCATTCCGTTCTCGGGTGGTGTCAGGGACTGAGGCTATACTGAACGGAAGGACGCGAGGTGAATCGCCACGCGTTTAACAGACACCTCAGAGTCATTTATGGACTGACCCCGCCCCGGTAGACGATCCTGCCCTATAGTTTGAGCATAGGAGGAGCGTATGGGCACACCACGATTTACACCTGAATTTAAGGAAGAAGCCGTCCGTCAGATAACAGAACGCGGTTATTCCGTTGCCGAAGTATCCGACCGTCTGGGCGTTTCTGCACACAGCCTCTACAAGTGGCTACGGGCTATCAAACCTGATAACAGCGAACAGCATGCCCGGGATTTACTGGAAGCCAAAAGCGAGATCCTGAAACTCCGGGCGCAGCTAAAACGCACCGAAGAAGAACGGGATATCCTGAAAAAGGCCGCGCGGTACTTTGCAAGGGAGCCCGACTGAAGTACCGCTTTATCAATGAACACCGCACTGTATGGGGTGTGATGACGATGTGTCGGGTACTGAATGTCGCCCGGGCCGGGTTCTATGCGTGGCTGCACAACCCGGTCTCGGCGCGTGATAAAGATAACCAGCGTCTGCTGATGCTTATCCGCGACTCATATTCACTGAGCGGAGGCGTATACGGTTACCGGCGGGTTCATGGCGACCTGAACGAAATCGGGGAAACCTGCGGCAAAAACCGGGTGGGTCGTATTATGCAACAAAACCGGATCAAAGCCGTACGCGGCTATAAAGCGCCGCGTCGTATCGCCGGCCGGCCTTCAGTGGTTGCCCCTAATCGCGTGCAACGGCAGTTTACTGTTGTCCGGGCCAATCAGGTCTGGGTCACAGATATTACTTATATCCGCACCTGGCAGGGCTGGCTGTATCTGGCGGTGGTTATCGATCTCTTCGCCCGTAATGTGGTCGGCTGGTCGATGAAGCCCACTCTCTCACGCGAACTGGCACTCGACGCGCTGATGATGGCCGTCTGGCGGCGAAAACCGGACGGCGAGGTCATCGTGCACTCAGACCAGGGCAGCCAGTACGGCAGTGACGACTGGCAGCGCTTCTGCCGGGCTAATAACCTGGCCCCGAGCATGAGCAGGCGTGGCAACTGCTGGGATAATGCGGTGGCCGAATCGTTCTTCAGTTCGCTGAAAAAAGAGCGGATCAGTAAACGCATCTATAAAACCCGGGATCTGGCCCGGGCCGATATCTTCGATTACATTGAAGTGTTCTACAACCGGGCCCGGCGCCACAGTCACCTCGGCGGCCTCAGTCCGGAGGCCTTCGAACAGGCCTCATCGTGAGGACAGAATTTGTCTACGGGCGTGGGGTCAGTCCACTAGGGTTACCTAATTCACCTATGTCTACTTCTGGCACAATGCAGAAATGAGATAGATTTACTTTATCCGCTTCTCGCTCAAAGCTGTCCGTAATCCCCTGCCTGCTTAAAAAAACCGGATTAACGTGTGATGTTTTTACGTTTTCCAGGCAGCCTTCATCGGTAAGTACCTGTCTTACAGACTTCAATGCACTTAGTTAAGAAACATCCTAATCGTCCTTTCGCCGATCGCGAGATCTGTTATGGCAGCTAAACTCGATTGATACCCCAATCCGCCGGGCAGCATTTCCTTTCCGCACGCAAGAAGGAGAAGATCATGAAAGCAGTAATTTACAACGGTCCTTATGATGTAAAAGTAAAAGACGTACCGGATGCGAAAATTGTCCGCCCCACGGATGTACTCGTCCGCATCACCACCACCAACATTTGTGGGTCGGACTTGCACATGTATGAGGGCCGGACCAGCTTTGAACAGGGACGGATTCTGGGTCACGAAAACCTGGGTGAAGTGGTCGAAATTGGCTCAGGCGTTGAACGTATTAAGGTGGGCGACTATGTTTGTCTGCCGTTTAACGTGGGATGTGGTTTTTGCGAAAACTGTGAAAAAGGTCTGACCGGCTTTTGTCTCACTACCAATCCGGGTTCGGCAGGCGCAGCTTATGGTTTTGCTGAAATGGGTCCCTGGGAGGGGGGGCAGGCGGAACTGCTTCGGGTGCCATTTGCCGACTTTAACTGCCTTGTTCTTCCCCCTGATGCGGCAGAAAAAGAAGATGATTATGTGATGCTCTCTGACATTTTTCCTACCGGCTGGCATGCAACAGAACTTGCCGGATTGAAGCCTGGTGAAAGCGTGGCCATTTATGGCGCGGGGCCGGTCGGTTTGATGGCAGCTCATTCGGCGATCATTAAAGGTGCTTCACAGGTGTTTGTGGTTGATACGCACACAGACCGGTTGGCTCTGGCTGAAAAAATGGGGGCGACGGGCATCAATGCTACTGGCGATGAAGCTGTACAAAAAATTCTCGACCTGACGGATGGACGCGGTACGGATTGTGGCTGCGAATGTGTTGGCTATCAGTGCTGTAACAAACATGGCCATGAAGATAACTCTGTCACCATGAACAGTCTTGTTGCGTCGACGAAAGCAACCGGGGGAATTGGTGTGGTTGGCGTCTTTATTCCTCAGGATCCGGGGGCTGAATCGGAGCTTGCCAGAGAGGGTAAGATGCCATTTGATTTTGGGAGTTTCTGGTTTAAAGGACAGGCAATCCGTACCGGCCAGGCGAACGTTAAGGCCTATAACCGTCAGCTGTCTCGCCTCATCCATCACGATAAAGCCAGTCCGGGCAAAATAATTTCTCATCGTCTTTCGCTTGAAGAGGCTCCTGCCGGATATAAGCACTTCGATGAGCGGGATGAAGGATGGACGAAGGTTATCCTTAAGCCTTAAATAGAGTTATCCGGTATGAGAAAGCAAAAACCGGGAAAGAATGTATGACTTTTGACAGGGTGCAATAAAATATCCTGTCAGGGCGTTATTATTCATACTTTCAGCTGCCAGGTGATGCTGCCAACTTACTGATTTAGTGTATGATGGTGTTTTTGAGGTGCTCCAGTGGCTTCTGTTTCTATCAGCTGTCCCTCCTGTTCAGCTACTGACGGGGTGGTGCGTAACGGCAAAAGCACCGCCGGACATCAGCGCTATCTCTGCTCTCACTGCCGTAAAACATGGCAACTGCAGTTCACTTACACCGCTTCTCAACCCGGTACGCACCAGAAAATCATTGATATGGC
>NZ_JAKCMV010000031.1 GCF_021440515.1 Enterobacter asburiae
GTCAGGGAGAACTCATCTCGGGGCAAGTTTCGTGCTTAGATGCTTTCAGCACTTATCTCTTCCGCATTTAGCTACCGGGCAATGCCATTGGCATGACAACCCGAACACCAGTGATGCGTCCACTCCGGTCCTCTCGTACTAGGAGCAGCCCCCCTCAATTCTCCAGCGCCCACGGCAGATAGGGACCGAACTGTCTCACGACGTTCTAAACCCAGCTCGCGTACCACTTTAAATGGCGAACAGCCATACCCTTGGGACCTACTTCAGCCCCAGGATGTGATGAGCCGACATCGAGGTGCCAAACACCGCCGTCGATATGAACTCTTGGGCGGTATCAGCCTGTTATCCCCGGAGTACCTTTTATCCGTTGAGCGATGGCCCTTCCATTCAGAACCACCGGATCACTATGACCTGCTTTCGCACCTGCTCGAGCCGTCACTCTCGCAGTCAAGCTAGCTTATGCCATTGCACTAACCTCCTGATGTCCGACCAGGATTAGCTAACCTTCGTGCTCCTCCGTTACTCTTTGGGAGGAGACCGCCCCAGTCAAACTACCCACCAGACACTGTCCGCAACCCGGATTACGGGTCTACGTTAGAACACCAGCCATTAAAGGGTGGTATTTCAAGGTTGGCTCCACGCAGACTGGCGTCCACGCTTCAAAGCCTCCCACCTATCCTACACATCAAGGACCAGTGTTCAGTGTCAAGCTATAGTAAAGGTTCACGGGGTCTTTCCGTCTTGCCGCGGGTACACTGCATCTTCACAGCGAGTTCAATTTCACTGAGTCTCGGGTGGAGACAGCCTGGCCATCATTACGCCATTCGTGCAGGTCGGAACTTACCCGACAAGGAATTTCGCTACCTTAGGACCGTTATAGTTACGGCCGCCGTTTACCGGGGCTTCGATCAAGAGCTTCGCGTTGCCGCTAACCCCATCAATTAACCTTCCGGCACCGGGCAGGCGTCACACCGTATACGTCCACTTTCGTGTTTGCACAGTGCTGTGTTTTTAATAAACAGTTGCAGCCAGCTGGTATCTTCGACTGATTTCAGCTCCACCCGCAGGGGCTTCACCTACATATCAGCGTGCCTTCTCCCGAAGTTACGGCACCATTTTGCCTAGTTCCTTCACCCGAGTTCTCTCAAGCGCCTTGGTATTCTCTACCTGACCACCTGTGTCGGTTTGGGGTACGATTTCGTGTTACCTGATGCTTAGAGGCTTTTCCTGGAAGCAGGGCATTTGTTACTTCAGCACCGTAGTGCCTCGTCATCACACCTCAGCGTTAGAAGAGTTCCGGATTTACCTAAAACTCCCGCCTACATGCTTAAACCGGGACAACCGTCGCCCGGCTAACATAGCCTTCTCCGTCCCCCCTTCGCAGTAACACCAAGTACAGGAATATTAACCTGTTTCCCATCGACTACGCCTTTCGGCCTCGCCTTAGGGGTCGACTCACCCTGCCCCGATTAACGTTGGACAGGAACCCTTGGTCTTCCGGCGTGCGGGCTTTTCACCCGCATTATCGTTACTTATGTCAGCATTCGCACTTCTGATACCTCCAGCATGCCTCACAGCACACCTTCAACGGCTTACAGAACGCTCCCCTACCCAACAACGCATAGTGTCGCTGCCGCAGCTTCGGTGCATGGTTTAGCCCCGTTACATCTTCCGCGCAGGCCGACTCGACCAGTGAGCTATTACGCTTTCTTTAAATGATGGCTGCTTCTAAGCCAACATCCTGGCTGTCTGTGCCTTCCCACATCGTTTCCCACTTAACCATGACTTTGGGACCTTAGCTGGCGGTCTGGGTTGTTTCCCTCTTCACGACGGACGTTAGCACCCGCCGTGTGTCTCCCGTGATAACATTCTTCGGTATTCGTAGTTTGCATCGGGTTGGTAAGCCGGGATGGCCCCCTAGCCGAAACAGTGCTCTACCCCCGAAGATGAGTTCACGAGGCGCTACCTAAATAGCTTTCGGGGAGAACCAGCTATCTCCCGGTTTGATTGGCCTTTCACCCCCAGCCACAAGTCATCCGCTAATTTTTCAACATTAGTCGGTTCGGTCCTCCAGTTAGTGTTACCCAACCTTCAACCTGCCCATGGCTAGATCACCGGGTTTCGGGTCTATACCCTGCAACTTAACGCCCAGTTAAGACTCGGTTTCCCTTCGGCTCCCCTATACGGTTAACCTTGCTACAGAATATAAGTCGCTGACCCATTATACAAAAGGTACGCAGTCACACCACAAGGGTGCTCCCACTGCTTGTACGTACACGGTTTCAGGTTCTTTTTCACTCCCCTCGCCGGGGTTCTTTTCGCCTTTCCCTCACGGTACTGGTTCACTATCGGTCAGTCAGGAGTATTTAGCCTTGGAGGATGGTCCCCCCATATTCAGACAGGATACCACGTGTCCCGCCCTACTCTTCGAGTTCACAACATGTGTGCTTTCGTGTACGGGACTATCACCCTGTACCGTCGGACTTTCCAGACCGTTCCACTAACACACGCGCTGATTCAGACTCTGGGCTGCTCCCCGTTCGCTCGCCGCTACTGGGGGAATCTCGGTTGATTTCTTTTCCTCGGGGTACTTAGATGTTTCAGTTCCCCCGGTTCGCCTCGTTAACCTATGTATTCAGTTAACGATAGTGTGTCGGAACACACTGGGTTTCCCCATTCGGACATCGCCGGGTCAAAGGTTCATATCACCTCGCCGGCGCTTTTCGCAGATTAGCACGTCCTTCATCGCCTCTGACTGCCAGGGCATCCACCGTGTACGCTTAGTCGCTTAACCTCACAACCCGAAGATGTTTC
>NZ_JAKCMV010000032.1 GCF_021440515.1 Enterobacter asburiae
TCACCCTCCGTAATTACAGCGGAGATACTATTCTAAGTGATGCAAATTAGGTTCAAAAATAAATGTAATGAAATGATTATTTTTATTTCAAAATGTTTCAATAGATCTCTTTATTTTTCATGTGTATAGGTTTTGATAAATCATTAATATTTAATATATTTAAATTATTCAGATAGTTATAGGGTTTTTTAAGACTTTCATTCATGTATCACACAAATGAGTGTCGCAAATAAATGCCCTTTGCTATTTGTGCTAATTATATTTGACTGTCATAAACAAAACGTCACTCACAAATAATCAATTGAAGTTAAGAGTATTAATTCAAGCAGTGCATTAAATACACAATCGTGCAGGGGCTAACGACAACATCATCCGCGTAAAAGGATCCGCTCGCTTATTTTCTTTTAAGCGGGACGAGGCGAGTGTCAGGCGCAGGGAAAGTTGATAATGTAGCCGTTTTCAGAACAGGAGATGACGATGGAACTCGCTCAGTGGCAGCAGCGTTTTGAAGACTGGCTTGCGGCGCATCACGCTACCGACGATGCCGCACACGATATCTCCCATTTTCGCCGCGTCTGGATGACGGCAAAAAAAATCCTGGAGAATGAAGACGCCGATCCGCTGGTGGTGCTCACCGCATGCTATTTCCATGACATCGTCAGCCTGCCGAAAAACGACCCGCAGCGCAGCCACTCTTCCCATATGGCGGCGCAAAAAACGCTTAAGATCCTGCGCCGTGATTTCCCGGACTTCCCGCCCGAGCGTTACGACGCCGTGGCCCACGCGATTGAAGCGCACAGCTTTAGCGCCGGGATCGCGCCGCAAACGCGGGAGGCCAAAATTGTGCAGGACGCAGACAGGCTCGAAGCGCTGGGAGCGATTGGTCTGGCGCGCGTTTTTGCCGTGTCGGGCGCGCTCGGCGTCGCGCTGTTCGATGCGCAGGATCCCTTTGCCGAATCCCGCGCGTTAGACGACAGGGCCTACGCGCTGGATCATTTCCAGACCAAGCTGCTGCGGTTACCCGAAACGATGCAAACGGCGGTGGGGCGCGAGCTGGCGCGGCATAACGCGGATTACCTGATTCAGTTTATGGCGAAACTGAGCGCCGAATTGCAGGGCGACTGTTTTGGTACGGACAGCCAGATCCTGAGCCGCTTTCGCCGCAGTGTGATGCCCTGAACTGTGGTAATCTGTTTTAAGTCTTTATTGTCCGGTTAAAAGAATGCAGGAAAATCGATCAGTGACCGAGCCCGCCCCAGCGCAGGCCGGGAAGTCAACGGCAGCGGTGCAGGCGTTACTGCGTCAGCTGCTGGATATCTATGATGTTAAAACCCTGGCAAACCAGCTCGTGGCGTGCGGTGAAAGCCACTGGAGCCCGGCCATTCTCAAAAGACTGCTTACCAGCGAGCGGGCGGGGCATCGCCTCAGCGACGGCGAGTTTCGCTTTCTGCAAACCCTGCTTCCGCCTCCTCCGGCGGCGCACCCCAACTACGCGTTCCGGTTTATCGATCTCTTTGCCGGTATCGGCGGTATTCGCCACGGCTTTGAGGCCATCGGCGGCCAGTGCGTGTTTACCAGCGAATGGAACAAACACGCGGTGCGCACCTATAAAGCCAACTGGTATTGCGATCCCGAGGCGCACCAGTTTAACGCCGATATCCGCGAGGCCACGCTGAGCCATAAGCCCGGCGTGACGGACAGCGAAGCCGCTGAACATATTCGCCAGACCATCCCCGAGCACGACGTTCTGCTGGCGGG
This sequence comes from Enterobacter asburiae, assembly GCF_021440515.1. GTDB lineage: Bacteria > Pseudomonadota > Gammaproteobacteria > Enterobacterales > Enterobacteriaceae > Enterobacter > Enterobacter asburiae_E. Next base: position 1,759 of record NZ_JAKCMV010000032.1, read on the forward strand.
CTTCCCGTGCCAGCCGTTTTCGCTTGCCGGTGTGTCGAAGAAAAACGCCCTGGGCCGCGCCCACGGTTTTGCCTGCGACACCCAGGGGACGCTCTTTTTCGACGTGGCGCGCATCATTGACGCCCGCCGTCCCGCCATTTTCGTGCTGGAAAACGTCAAGAACCTCAAAAGCCACGACGGCGGCAAGACGTTTCGCATCATCATGCAGACCCTCGACGAGCTGGGCTATGACGTGGCGGATGCGCAGGATATGGGTGCGGACGATCCGAAAATTATCGACGGTAAACATTTTCTGCCCCAGCACCGCGAGCGCATCGTGCTGGTGGGGTTCCGCCGGGATCTAAACCTGAAGGGCGACTTTACCCTGCGCGATATTCCGTCGTTATATCCGGCGCGCCGCCCGACGGTGGCGGATCTGCTGGAGCCCGTCGTCGACGCGAAGTTCATCCTGACGCCGGTGCTGTGGAAGTACCTGTACCGCTACGCCAAAAAGCATCAGGCCAAAGGCAACGGGTTTGGGTTTGGCATGGTTGACCCCACCAATCCACACAGCGTCACCCGCACGCTGTCGGCGCGCTACTATAAAGACGGCGCGGAAATTCTGATCGACAGAGGCTGGAACAAGGCGCTGGGCGAGCAGAATTTTGACGACCCTGAAAATCAGCGCCATCGCCCGCGCCGCTTAACCCCGCGCGAGTGCGCGCGGCTGATGGGATTTGAATCGCTACAGGGCTACAGCTTCCGCATTCCGGTGTCGGACACCCAGGCCTACCGCCAGTTTGGTAACTCGGTGGTGGTGCCGGCGTTTGCGGCGGTGGCGAAACTGCTGTCCTCGCGCATCAGGCAGGCCGTGGCGCTGCGCGAAAGTGAGGCCGTCGATGGCGGACGTACACGATAAGGCCACCCGCAGTAAAAACATGCGGGCGATTGGCACGCGTGACACCGCCATAGAAAAGCGCCTGGCAGGGCTGCTCGGCCAGGCCGGGTTTGACTTTCGGGTGCAGGATGCCGCGCTTGCCGGGCGTCCTGATTTCGTTATCGATCAGTATCAGTGCATTCTCTTTACCCACGGCTGCTTCTGGCATCATCACGACTGCTACCTTTTTAAAGTCCCGGCGACCCGCACCGGCTTCTGGCTGGAGAAAATCGGCAAAAACGTAGAGCGGGATAAGCGGGACATTGACGCGCTGCTGGCACAGGGCTGGCGGGTAATGGTGGTCTGGGAATGCGCGCTGCGCGGCAGGCTGAAGCTGAGTGACGTCGAGTTGACCGAGCGGCTGGAGGAGTGGATCTGCGGCGGCGGTCAGACCGCGCAGATCGATACGCAGGGGATTACGGTTTCTCTGCCCCACAGGGCGCCACCGCAGGCTTAGCGGGCAGCAAATACTTGCCAAGCGTCACCAGCACCACCGCCAGAATAATCACCCCGAGCGCCAGCCATTCCACCGACGAGAGCGTTTCGCCCGCAAATCCGGTTCCCAGTAGGACGGCAACCACCGGGTTGACGTAGGCATAGCTGGTTGCCACCGCAGGCGAAACGTTGCGGATCAGGAACATATAGGCGTTGATGGCGATAACAGAGCCGAAAATTGCCAGATACCCCACCGCCAGGAAGCCCGATACGTCCGGCATCGCCGTCAGGGTTTCACCCGTCAGCGCCGAGCCGATCAGCAGCACAATACCCGCCGCGAGCATCTCGATCGCGCCCGCCATCATGCCCGTTGGCAGCTCAATGCGCGACCCGAGCACGGAACCGAACGCCCAGCTCATCGAGCCGATCATGATGATCAGCGCCCCCCACGGGTTGCCGCTCAGGTTGCCGCCGCTGTTGAGCAGGATAATGCCCGCCAGCCCGATGCCGATCCCCATCCATTCAAGCTTGCGGGTGCGGATGCCGAACAGACGGCTAAAGCAGAGGGTAAACAGCGGCACGGTAGCCACCACCACCGCGGCAATGCCGGAGGGAACGTTCTGGTGCTCGGCAATAGTCACCGCGCCGTTACCCACCGCCAGCAGCAGCAGGCCAATCAGGGCCGCGTTCAGCATCGGGCGCAGCGGAGGCAGCTTATGGCCGCGCAGCAGTAAAAACGCGGTAAGCAGAACGCCCGCAGAAAGAAAACGGATCCCCGCCATCATTAGCGGCGGCCAGCTCTCCACGCCGATTCGGATAACGAAATAGGTTGAACCCCAGATGATATACAGCGCAAAAAGCGCTCCAGTGAGCGGTAATAATTGCCGGAAACGCATAGTCCCTCGCGACGGAATAAAAAGGTCGCTCATAGTAAACGTGAAAACTATCCCGCTGGCGAGTGCTTTAATTGTGTGGTGGATGTGAATTTTTTGTTGACTTGATGTGCCTGTTTCCGGGTTTCACCTTTTGTTCCATACTATTCACTTAATTACCAAAAAAAGAAGGATAGAGATTTTGGCAGGAAGTAGCTTATTAACATTGCTTGATGATATTGCCACCTTACTGGATGACATTTCAGTCATGGGAAAACTGGCGGCGAAAAAGACCGCCGGGGTGCTGGGGGATGATTTATCGCTCAATGCTCAGCAGGTGACCGGAGTGCGGGCAAACCGCGAACTGCCGGTCGTCTGGGGCGTGGCAAAGGGATCGTTTCTCAACAAGGTCATACTGGTTCCGCTGGCGCTGCTGATCAGCGCCTTTATCCCCTGGGCGATCACGCCGCTGCTGATGGTCGGCGGGGCATTCCTCTGCTTTGAAGGGGTGGAGAAGGTGCTGGATACCTTTGCCGCCCGGAAGGAGAAGGAAACGCCGCAGGCGCGCCAGCAGCGTCTGGAGGCGGTTGCCGCGCAGGATCCTAAAGCGTTTGAGCGCGATAAAATCAAAGGCGCGATTCGCACCGACTTTATCCTGTCGGCGGAAATCGTCGCCATCACCCTGGGGATCGTATCGGAATCACCGCTCCTCAATCAGGTACTGATCCTCTCCGGCATCGCCATCCTGGTGACCGTTGGGGTGTATGGCCTGGTGGGGATCATCGTTAAGCTGGACGATATGGGGTACTGGCTGGCGGATAAATCCAGCACCATCGCGCAGGCGGTGGGCAAGGTGTTACTGGTGCTTGCTCCCTGGCTGATGAAGATTTTGTCGGTGGTCGGCACGCTGGCGATGTTCCTCGTCGGCGGCGGTATCGTGGTGCATGGGATCGCGCCGCTGCATCACGCGATTGAACATTTCGCCACGGCTCAGGGCGCGGTGGTAGCGGCCATTCTGCCTGTGCTGGTTAATCTTGTAATAGGTTTTATCATTGGCGCAATTGTCGTCGCGGTTGTGAAAGGCATTGAAAAAGCGCGCGGAAAGTCGCATTAATTGTCTGGGATTTCATGATGCAAAAAGGCCATTCCTCGACTAAATTGAAACAGTTTCACCCTGATAGAGGAGGCAGGTATGGTCTTTTTGGTCAGTGATGAAGTTAAGCCCAAGAATGGCGGTCCACGCATGATCGTCACCGGGTACTCCAGCGGTATGGTGGAGTGTCGGTGGCACGATGGTTTTGGCATCAAGCGGGAGGCTTTTCGTGAGGACGAGCTGTTGCCAGGGGAAGGGCGGCAACAGCGCGACAAGGCTTAATCACGTAACGCCCGGCCTGTCCGGGCGTTTTTACTGGTGAATCGGTTTATCGTACTGCATGTTTTCGCGCACGGAAGAGGGCGCGAGGGATGTGGGGTAGCCATCAGGGAGTGTGTGTGCAGCGCGATACCTATGTTGAGAAACGAACTTTTCTGCAATGGCTGCAAAAGCGCAGCAATCCTGGCCTGATTGTTAACCTCTGTTTTCTGGTGGTGCTTATCTTCTCCACGCTGCTGACCTGGCGCGAAGTGGTGGTGCTGGAAGGGGCGTATATCGCCAGCCAGCGTAACCATCTCGAAACCGTCGCCAGCTCCCTCGACAGGCAGCTACAGTTCAGCGTCGATAAGCTGCTGTTTTTCCGCCACGGTATGAACGATGCGCTGCACATGCCGCTCTCCTTCAACGTGCTGCACGATGCGGTGTCACGTTTTCAGAAATTGCGCACTATCCCTGCCTGGCAGCTGGCGGTCGACAAAGATCGCACCTTGCCGATAAACGGTGTCTCCGACGAGTTTGTCAAGAAAACCACGCTGCTGAACCGCGACGATACGCTTACCAATAACGAGCTGTCTGCCGCGCTGGAGCTGGGCTATTTACTGCGTCTGGGCTCCAATACCCGGCGGGAGGAGCGGATCGTGTACGTGTCACGCGCCGGGTTTTATCTCGCCACCGATACCGCTTCCGAGGCGAACGACATCGTGCCTCGCTACTATCAGCTGGTTACCCAGCAGTGGTTCACCCAGCAGTCTGAGCGTGTAAACCGCTCCCGCGCCGTGCGCTGGTTTATCTCGCCTCCGTCCACCTGGACCGGCAACGAGCAGGCGATCACTGCCAGCGTGCCTATCTACTACGACCATCACTGGTACGGCGTGGTGGCGATGGATTTCTCCCTTAAGACCATGCAGCGTCTGCTGCGGGATGCCACCTCTGACCGCTCGGAGGGGGAGTATCAGCTGTACGACACCCGGCTGAACCTGATTGCCTCGTCGGCGAACGGCGCGACCGAACTCAACCGTTTCGATCAGCCAGAACTGGCGCAGATAGCCAGCGCCATTGCAGGCGACACGCACGGCAGCCTGCGTCTGGGCAGCCGCTTCGTGAGCTGGGAACGGCTCGACCATTTCGATGGCGTGATGCTGCGCGTTCATACGCTGCACGACGGCGTGCGCGGTGATTTTGGCAGCATCAGTATCGTCCTCGCGCTGCTGTGGGCGCTGTTTAGCGCCATGCTGCTGATCTCCTGGCTGGTGATCCGCCGTATGGTCAGCAACATGTACGCGCTTCAGAGCACCCTGCAATGGCAGGCGTGGCACGATCCGCTGACCCGGCTCAACAATCGCGGGGCGCTGTTTGAGCGCGCGAAAATCCTGGCGAAGAAGTGCGAGCAGCAGCTACTGCCCTATTCGGTCATCCAGATAGACCTCGACCATTTTAAGAGCATCAACGACCGCTTCGGTCATCAGGCGGGGGATAAGGTGCTGTCGCACGCGGCGGGGCTGATTGCCAGCGGGCTGCGCGGTAACGACGTGGCCGGGCGCGTGGGGGGCGAAGAGTTTTGCGTGGTGCTGCCTGGCATCGCGCTGCCGCAGGCGACGGAGATTGCCGAGCGGATCCGCCAGCACATTAACAGCAAAGAGATCCTGGTGAAAAAGAGCACCACTCTCCGCGTGAGCGCCTCGCTCGGGGTAAGCTGCGCGCATGAGAAAGGCAACTACGATTTCGAGCAGCTCCAGTCGATCGCCGACGCAAGGCTTTATCAGGCCAAACGGCGCGGGCGCAATCAGGTGGTGCGGGACGATGAGGTCAGGAAGTGATCCAGCCCTTCATGCCAGCCTGCCGGGCCGGGAAGGGCGGTGTGGTACACCCGATGCGGGTTATCATCTTTTAGCGGCACGCCGTGCCGGTTAATGCCTTTTACGACTACAGCGAAATCTACGCCATCCAGAAGCGGCGCATCGTTAGGCCCATCCCCCAGCCCCAGCGTGGTGGGCGTTAACCCCTCCAGCGTGCGGTACTGCTCGATTAACCACTTAACCGCACGGTCTTTACCCTGGCCGGCGTCGAGGACGTGCCAGAAGCGGGCGCCCTGAACCATTTTCAGGCCGTGTCGGGCTAATGTCTCTTCAAAGCGCGCCATCTGCTCGTCGCTGTCGCGCCAGATCAGAGTCACCGACGCTTCATGCCTGCGCGCCAGCAGGGCGCGGGTGCGGTTCAGTCCGGTCCACTCCTCAATGACGCGCTCGTCAACGTCATCAAAGGTGGTGAATTTGTAGCCTGCCTCCAGCCGCGCCGCGTCGATTATCGCTCGAATGTCATCGTGAGGTTTTCCGGCAATGATGCGGGGCGATGAGGGATGGGTGTTCCAGCGCGCGTCCAGCTGAATCACCGCGCCGTTTTCGGCAATAAAGGGCAAGCCGGCCAGGCCCAGTTCCTCCTGGATGGCCATTATTTCCGCCGCCGTTTTGCTGCTACAGAGAATGACCGGGATCTGACCGTCCTGAAGTCTCTCCAGCCAGGGCCGCGCCTCCTGCCAGTCATAGGTGTGGATATCCAGCAGCGTACCGTCAAGGTCGGTAAAAATCAGCAGAGGGTCCTGTAGTGAAAGCATAACGACTCCGGTTAAGATAAAACGCACAACCTAAGAATATTCCTAAAATAAATGCCGGGAAAAACGGCCATACTGCGGTAACGATCCCGCACAACCCGCTAGCGGCCTGCGATGATTCTCATTTCAAATACGAATATCTACAAAAGATGATATGCATATCAAGAATATATCCTTGTTTTGCAAAATTGATGAAGATAATGTGGAACGCACATCAGATTTCCTGGTGTAACGAATTTTCAAGTGCTTCTTGCATAAGCAAGCTTGATCCCGGTCATCCCCATGACCGGGATTTTTTTCGCCTAGCGGTTGGCTTCAGACACGCTGAAGTCATGGATGTCCAGCTCGAAGGCTTCGGCCAGCTCGCGCCAGGTGTGGTAGTCCCTCCCGTTGACCATGACTTTATCGGAACCATCCTCGGCGCGGCGCACTTCGGACTCGCTAACCTCATTGATAGCGGCAAGCAGGGCATCGACGTCCACCTCAACGTCCCGTTTAATGGTGTCGCTGTACTCTTTGTCGGTCTTCATTACGGATACCTCATTCTTTCGTGTCCATTGATAAGTATAGACCGCACAGAAAAACGCCATTCGCGCCGGGCGGCGATGTGAGTTGTTGCGAATTGTTCTACACTGGCTCAAAACCACAGGAGGAAGCTATGAAGGTCAACGATCGGGTAACCGTCAAAACGGACGGTGGGCCGCGCCGCCCTGGCGTGGTGCTGGCAATTGAAGAGTTTAGTGAGGGCGTAATGTACCTGGTGTCGCTGGAGGACTACCCGCTTGGGATCTGGTTCTTCAACGAGGTGGGGCATCCGGATGGGATCTTTGTGGAATCCGCAGAATAACGACGTGTCGGGCGGCGATGCGCGTGCCCGGCATCTGCGTTTCCAGAGAGAATTCAATGCAAAAATCTCTGGCGAGGCCAGAGATCAAAGGTAGAGTACGAAGGTAAGAATCTGATTAGCGCATATTGACGAAAATGCCGTTGGTGACATTATCGGTCAGACGAACCACATGATAGATCACTTGCTTATTATGCGTTTTAATTTTCCGCTTAATATTTCCTTTATGCGACGACACGGTTTTCGCTTTAATATTCATCTGGTCAGAAATCTGAATTGTCCCTTGTCCAGCCATCCACATCCGTAACATACTCGATTCAGTTCTGCTTAATGATAGCGTGGGCAAGTTAACCACCCCTACATTCTTAACTTCTTTATTCAAATAATCACCCAAAATGTCATCCAGCGACTCGGGCTTAATTGACTTAGAACTGATCAATAAATTTTTACGGACCAACAAATATTCGTCGAAATGAATATTTGCGATCGCCATAAAAACAATAAACAGGGTATCAGGATGCTGATTAATGATTTGCTTAATGTGCTGACTGTTGGCTGGATCGTGAATAAAACAGTCCTCATTAATAAACACCACGCCTGGCTTAAGTGCTTCACAAGCGGTTGCAAGTTCATCAACGGTGTGGATATCGTTGATGTCTCTTTTTCGTACCCCTCTGCTTGCCAGGTACCCGGTTAACCCTAGCCGGGTGTAGCTGCATAAATCCATAATGATCGTTGACATGGCATACCCTCACTCAATGCGTAACGATAATTCACCATCTGCCTGAGAGCTCATAAACAGCCATACGGGATGGAAAAAAGTAATAAACCTGTGAGCATGACAAAGTCTTTCAGGCGGACTCACTATCCCGTAAAGTTACGTATAATTTGCCAGGAATCATCTTAAAGTAAAGTAAATATTAAGTATTGTGAGGTGCTTAGAAACAATTAAACCGCGCCAGATATATCCTGGTAGATGTTTTTAAGGTTTTATTTTAAGAATATCCTTAGGAAAACAATAAAAAGAGTGCGGGTTATTATTTGCGAGGTAATTCGCTGACAATATCCGCTAACAGGTTGAATATCTCGCTGAATAAATGTTCACAGAACGGGGCGATAAGGGGCATCAGTAATGACATTAATAACAGACCGACCGTCAGCGTCACCGGAAAACCGATCACAAATACCGACAGCTGCGGGGCCATTCTGTTTAATAATCCTAAAGCGAGGTTGACCGTAAGCAGCAGCGTAATGATGGGGAGCGCCAGCATCAGGCCGTTGAGGAAAATCAGACCGGCGGCACGCACCAGCGCCAGGAAGGCGTTGCTGTTCACCGGGGACTCGCCAATCGGCAGGGTGTGGAAGGTATCCACCAGCATGGAAATCAGCCACAGGTGGCCGTTGAACGTCAAAAACAGCAGCATCGCCAGCAGGTCGATAATACGCGCCAGCACCGGCATGTTCAGGTGGCTGCCCGGATCGATGAAGGTGGCGAAGGATAAGCCCATTTGCAGGCCGATAAGCTCCCCGGCGGTACGCACGGCGGCAAACGCCAGCTGCATGGTAAAGCCCACGGCCACGCCAATCATCACCTGCTGCATGGCCACCCAGATGGCGTTTGCCGAGACAATCGGGATATCCACCGGAGGCAGCGACGGAGCGACGATTATAGTGATGACGATGCCCAGCCCGACCTTGACCCGCTTCGGAATCGACTTTTCGCTCAGCAGCGGGGCGGTTGAGATCAGCGCCATAATGCGCAGCAGCGGCCAGAAGTAGACCCCTACCCACTGAACCCACTGGTCGCTGGTAATGTGCAGCATCGTCGTATCAGCCGATGATGTACGGCAGGTTAGTGAACAGGTTACGCATGTAGTCGAGCAGCAAATTGAGCATCCACGGCCCGGCCACGATAATCGCCACGAACACGGCGATGATTTTCGGGATGAACGACAGGGTCATTTCGTTAATCTGCGTGGCGGCCTGCAAAATGCTGATCACCAGACCGGTGACGAGAGCAACCAGCAGCAGCGGGGCGGCAACGGCAATCGCGACCTTCATCGCCTCCGTGCCCATCATCATGACCGACTCAGGCGTCATTGCGCGCTCCTCAACTGTAGAAACTCTGCGCCAGCGAGCTGACCAGCAGCTGCCAGCCGTCCACCAGCACAAAGAGCATGATCTTAAAGGGCAGGGCGATAGTGGCCGGTGGCACCATCATCATCCCCAGCGCCATCAGCACGCTCGCGATCACCAGGTCGATGATCAGGAACGGAATAAAAATGGTAAAGCCAATCTGGAACGCGGTTTTCAGCTCGCTGGTGACGTAGGCCGGAAGCAGAATTCGCATCGGCACCGCTTCCGGCCCCTGAAGCTCGCCGGTATTCGCCAGACGGGCGAACAGGGCTAAGTCGGCCTCGCGGGTCTGTCGCAGCATAAACTCGCGCAGCGGCTGCGCGCCTTTCTCCAGCGCCACCTGCATCGAGATTTTGTCTTCACTGAAGGGCTGATAGGCGTCGGTATAAATTTTATCGATGACCGGCGACATAATAAAAAAGGTCAAAAACAGCGCCAGGCCGAGCAGCACCTGGTTAGGCGGCGCGGACGGCGTGCCGAGCGCGTTTCGCAGCAGGCCGAAGACGATGATGATGCGCGTAAAGCTGGTCATCATCAGCAAAATGGCCGGAATAAAGGTCAGCGAGGTGATAAAGACCAGCGTCTGCACCGGGAGCGACCAGCTCTGGCCGCCGCCCGCCGTTGGGGTGGATATCAGACCCGGCAGCTGGGCGTAGACGGCGGGAGCAAACAGGAACAGGCCGGTAAGCGTGAGGGATAACAGGCGGCGCATCAGGATCTCCCGGAACGCTTAAGCAAACTCTTCATGACGGACTGAAAATCCGCAGGGGCTTGTGCAGCCTCGTCGACCGTGACCGGCGCGGGGGGCAGCGTGTGTAATACGTTGATGCTGGAGGCGGTTACGCCCAGCACCAGCCGGGCATCGTCCACGTCCACGATGACCACGCGCTCGCGCGGCCCAAGCGAGGTGCTGGCGCTGACCTTAAGGCCGCGCGCGGCGGCGGTTTTTCCCGCCAGCCCGAAGCGCTTTGCCAGCCACGCGGCAATCAAAATGAAGGCAATGATTCCGAACAGCGCGCCGCTCACCTGGAGCAGGGGCGAACCGGGAACGGCAGAGGGCTGTGATACGGTTGCCTCGGTTTTCATGCTTAACGGCTCAGGCGACGCATACGTTCGGACGGGGTGATGATGTCCGTGATACGCACGCCGTATTTATCGGCAACAACGACCACTTCACCCTGAGCAATCAGATAGCCGTTGATCAGGATATCCAGCGGCTCACCGGCCAGACCGTCCAGCGCCACCACGGAACCCTGCGTCAGGCGCAGCAGCTCTTTGATGGTCATGCGGGTACGGCCCAGCTCCACGGTCAGCTTGACCGGGATGTCCATGATCAGGTCGATATCCTGCAAGGTGCCGCTGACGTCACCGCCGCCCAACTGCTGGAAGACCGCATCCGCCGCGCTTTTGCTCGGGGTGGATTGTTGCTCGTTTAACGCGTCAGCCCACAGATCGTCCAGTGCTCCGCTGTTTTCATCGGACAGATTGTTCATGTCACTCATTTGGGCTGTTCCTCATTCAGCGAATTCAATATCGGGTTGATCAAGTGCTCAACGCGTAACGCATACTGGCCGTTGATGGTGCCGTACTGGCTTGTCAGCACGGGTACACCATCGACGTGGGCGATTATGCGGTCGGGTTTTTCTATCGGCAGAACGTCGCCGGGCTGTAATTTCAGGATCTGGGATAACCGCAGCGGGATATCGGCGAAGCTCGCCACCAGCTCAAGCTGGGAGTGCTGCACCTGTCGCACCAGGTTTTCACGCCAGTTCTGGTCTTCGTTGCGGGAGTTCTCCAGCGGCGGGTTCACCAGCAGCTCGCGCAGCGGCTCGATCATGCTGAACGGCAGGCAGATATTAAACTCACCGGTCAGGTTGCCGATCTCCACGTGGAACGGTGTGTTGACCACGATATCGTTCGGCGAGGTGGTGATGTTGGTGAACTTCACCTGCATCTCGGAACGGACGTACTCCACGTCGAGCGGGTTGATCGCTTTCCAGGCGTCGCTGTAGGACTCCAGCGCCAGCTTCAGCATGCGGTTGATGACGCGCTGTTCGGTGTGGGTAAACTCGCGGCCTTCCACTTTTGTCGGGAAACGACCGTCGCCGCCGAACAGGTTATCCACCGCGATGAAGACCAGGCTTGGGGAGAACACCACCAGCCCGGTGCCGCGCAGCGGTTTCAGATGAATCAGGTTAAGGTTGGTTGGCACCGGCAGGTTGCGGGCAAACTCGTGATACGGCTGAATGCGGATCGCCCCGACGGTGATATCCGGGCTACGGCGCAGCAGGTTGAACAGCCCCATACGGAACTGTCGCGCAAAACGTTCGTTGATGATCTCCAGCGCCTGAAGACGCTCGCGCACCACGCGACGCTGGGTGTTCGGGTCATAGGGACGAATATTGTCATCGCCCGTCACACCCGGCTTGGGATCGTCGTTTTTATCGCTGTCGCCGTTGAGCAGCGCATCGATTTCTGCCTGAGAAAGAATACTGTCGCCCATGTCGTTACCGCAGAATGAAGGCTGTATACAGAACGTCAGTGACTTCCTGCTTAGGTTGGCCGTTTACCAGCGGCGTGGCCAGCGTCTGCTTAATGGCCTCGACCAGCTTTTGCTTGCCGTCGTCGGTGGCAAGGGTAGAAGCATCCTGACGAGAGAACAGCAGCAGCAGACGGCTGCGCACTTCAGGAAGGTAATCGTTCAGACGAGAACGTGTCGCTTCGTCTTTCAGGCGCAGCGTGATGCCGACGTAAAGCACACGATCCGCATCGCCCAGGTTTACGGTAAAGGTATCCAGCGGGAAGAAGACCGGGATCGGCGGCGGTGTCGGTTCAGCTTTGGCAGCGGCGGTGTTCGGTTCCTGCTGCATACGCCAGTAACTATAGCCAGCGGTGGCGCAGGCGGCGAGCGTGATCAACACCAGCAGCGGGATCCAGATGGAGCGCTTGCTTTTTTTGGTGATTGCGGAGTCAGTCATCTGATACGAGCTTCCTGTTTGGGTACTGCTTAATAGAGTGATTATCCCGTGTCCGCCTTATCTCAAAGCGTGGAAAAGACGGGGATAATCACGCTACCTCTGGCGTTTAGGCAAAGATGTCTACGGCCCCGTTACCCCGCGCGGCGGATTGCAGGGAGGCCGGGACGGCCAGCAGTTCATCGCTTTCATCGTTAAACCCCTGCTGGCCGGAGCGTGAAGACTGGTGCTGCTGCTGGGAAGCAGACTGCTGCTGGCCGGAGAAACTCTCGCTGCTGACGCTGCTTTGCGACAGCTGAATACCGCTTTCCGCCAGCGACGTGCGCAGCATCGGTATCGCCGCTTCAAGGGCCGCGCGCACGTGGCTGTGCGGTGACACCATCTGGAGCTGGGCCTGGTTGTCATCAAGCTTAAGGGAAATCTGCACCTGACCCAGATCTTCCGGATGCAGGCGAAGCTCCGCCGTCTGCTGGCCCTGACGGGTGAACAGGGTGATGTGCTGGCTCAGATTTTGCTGCCACTCGGGCGTCCCCAGCGGCTGGCTCAGCACCGGGGCCGTTGCCACGGTCGCGGCAGGCTGAGAGGCGGGCTGTGCGCCCACAACAGGGGCCAGCGTGGCCGTTGGGCTGGTGGCGGTAGACTGCGCGGTGAGATCGGTTTTTTCCACCGCAGCGGCGACCGCCGGGGTCAGCGGCGCGTTATTCGCATCAGCGGCCACAGGCTGGAATTGCGCCAGGGTCTTTTCATGGCCCGTGGTGGTGGCGTTGTTCAGCAGGGGCTGTTGTCCACTGCTGCTCTGGGTCAGGGCCGAGGCGGTCAGTGCCTGAGTAGCGACACCGTCCGTTTTTGGCGCTGTGGTTGCGGGCATAGCGGCCTGCTGGTGCGGCAGCATCGCCATCAGCGCGCTTAAGCCCGCCAGCTCTTCATCATTCAGGTCGGTTTTCGCGTCCTCTTTTACCGCCGTCTGGGTCAGGCTTTTCAGCGCATCGCCGTGGGTGGCAGGCACCAGGCAGGAGACCAGGCTTTGCAGGGAGGTCGCCTGCGCCGTGTCATCGGCGGCAAGCGGTGCCTGGCGCGCCAGCAGATCGGCGATTTTCGCGGCCAGAGGGCTGTCGGCATTTTTATCCTGCGCCACCTTTGCGAGCTTGCTCCCGGCGGCTTTCAGATCGGCTAACGTGAGCGGCGCATCCTTGCCCTGGCCGGTGGACTCGGTCAGCGCGCCCGCCAGCAGAGAGAGAAAGTCTTGCGCACCCTCGGTGCCTTTCCCGGTCTGCGTGCCGCCAGACGGGTCGCTGTCGGTCATCAGCAGTTGTTGCAGTGTGATCATTCAGGTTTCCTCATTGATGCGCGCTGGGCAAACTCATCCATTTTTTTCTGATCGAGGCGGTTTTCCGCCAGGGTCGTTGCCGCTACCTGCCGGTCCTGCAAGGTTTGCCAGGCCTGTAGCCGCTGCTTTTTCTCGCGCCAGAAGTTGAGCGCGGTATCGACTTTTTGCGTCCACTGGTTCAGTTGCAGGCGATGCTGTTCAATCGCCTTTTCGAGCGTCTGGATAAACTGCTGATAGTTGATCCAGCGCTGGCTGCCAATGCCCTGCGTCATGTCGGTATTGAGGTTGGTGCGATACTCATGCTGATAGTCGATTAACATCTTCAACTGCTCTTCAGCCTGCTGGCACCCGCGGCGCATTGCGCCAAGCTGCAATGCGGCATCGTCCACCTCTTTTTCAGCCAGATCTTTTAGCGTTGATAACGCGCTGTTTTGCCCCATGACCTTCGCCCTCCACCTGTGTTACACCTGCGGGAAAATCAGCTCCAGAGCCTGGATCGAATCTTCCCAGTCGGCACGTTCGAAAATACCCTGTTGCAGAAACGCCTCCAGCTGCGGCCAGAGCGTAATCGCCTTGTCGAGCATCGGGTCGCTGCCTTTGGCATACGCGCCCACGCTTACCAGATCGCGGTTACGCTGGAAGCTGGAAAGCAGCTGTTTGAAGTTACGCACGCGGGCGTAATGCGGCTCGCTAATCAGCGCCGTCATCGCACGGCTGATCGAGGCTTCAATATCGATGGCCGGATAGTGCCCGGCTTCCGCCAGCCGACGCGACAGCACGATGTGACCGTCGAGGATTGCACGCGCGGAGTCGGCAATCGGATCCTGCTGATCATCGCCTTCGGTCAGCACCGTATAGAACGCGGTGACCGAGCCGCCGCCGCTGATGCCGTTCCCCGCACGCTCAACCAGCGCGGGCAGCTTGGCAAACACCGACGGTGGATAGCCTTTGGTTGCGGGCGGTTCGCCGATCGCCAGCGCGATTTCACGCTGCGCCATCGCGTAGCGGGTGAGCGAGTCCATGATCAGCAGGACGTGCTGCCCACGGTCGCGAAAATCTTCGGCAATACGGGTGGCGTAGGCGGCACCCTGCATACGCAGCAGGGGGGACACGTCCGCAGGCGCGGCAATCACCACCGAGCGGGCGCGACCTTCGGCACCGAGAATGTTTTCGATAAAGTCTTTTACTTCACGACCACGCTCGCCGATCAGCCCCACGACGATCACGTCCGCCTGGGTGTAGCGCGCCATCATGCCGAGCAGCACCGATTTACCGACGCCGGAACCGGCAAACAGCCCCATACGCTGCCCGCGACCGACCGTCAGCAGGGCGTTGATCGGGCGCACGCCGGTATCCAGCACGTGTTCAATAGGGGTACGTTGCAGCGGGTTAAACGGCTGGGTGATCAGCGCGCCGGTTTCGGTGGTGTCGGGGGAGGGGAGTCCATCGAGCGGCTTGCCGCTGCCGTCGAGCACGCGGCCCAGCAGCGCCGGGCCGAGCGGCAGCTGTTTGCCGCTTTGCAGACCGTCGCCCGCGATGTTTTTCGCATACACCCGCGCCCCGGGCAGAATGCCCTCGACCTCTTCAAGCGGCATCAGGAACAGGCGCTGGCCGTTAAAGCCCACCACTTCGCTTTCTACTTCGCGGGTTTCGATCCCGTCCTGGCGTTCAATGACGCAGGTCGCGCCGAGGGGCAGTTGCAGGCCGGTGGCTTCCAGCACCAGACCCGTCGCACGGGTCAACCGCCCGTAACGACGCACGGACGGCAGCTGCGCCATCTTCGTTTCGAAGTTATCGAGCGTGGTGAGCCAGCGCGTGAGGCGTGCGGTCATCAGACGACTCCCGGTGCCGCCAGGCGGCACAGTTCCTGCCAGCGGGTGGCGACGCTGGCGTCCAGATCGCCCTCGTCGGCAGAGACTTTGCATCCGCCGTGGTGTAACGACGGATCCCCGCGCAGGCGCCAGCCGTGCAGGCTGAGGGTCGCGCCGAGGCTTTCTTCAACGCGCTGCAAATCGTCCGGATGAACGCGCAGCTGGGGTTTACCGCTAAACAGCGGCTCCTGCTGGAGCAGGCCCTGAATCTGTTTGATTAACGCCGAGTTATCGACCGTCGGGGTCTGACCGATCACCTGACGCGCGGCCTCCAGCGCCATCTGCATCAGGCGCGAGGCGATGACGCTGTCCAGCGCGTCCAGGGTATTCTGGAATTCGCTGACCAGCTGCTGCATCCGGGCGTGAAGCGGCGCCTGCTGCTGGCGCGCCTGCTCGATCCCTTGCTCAAGACCCTGGGCCAGCCCTTCCTGATAACCCTGCTGGTGGCCCTGCTGCCGTCCTTCGTTCATTCCCGCGTTAAACCCCTGCTCGTGCGCCTGCATTTGCATCTGTGCAAGCATCTGCGCGCGCTGCTCTTCTTCGCTGAGCACGGGGGGCTCTTCGCCGACTTCGCCTTCGTCGGGCGAGGTCATGGCAGGGACGAACTCGGTGAGAGGAGGGGCCAGATCGTCAGGCGTCCAGCGCGTCCACGGCAGCTCATTAGACATAGGTATCGTCCCCGCTGCCGATCACCATCTCGCCGGTTTCTGCCAGACGACGAACGATAAGCAGGATCGCTTTCTGTTCGTTTTCCACCTGGGACAGACGCACCGGGCCGCGGTTGGCCAGGTCGTCGCGCAGGATATCGGCGGCACGCTGGGACATGTTGCGCAGGAACTTCTCGCGCAGCGGCTGTTCGGCACCCTTGAGGGCGATAAGCAGCGATTCGGAGTCCACTTCCTGAAGCAGGCGCTGGATGCTGCGATCGTCCACTTCGACCAGGTTTTCGAACAGGAACATCTCGTCGATAATTTTCTGTGCCAGCTCGCCGTCGAACTCGCGAACCGCGGTAATAACCGCCTCTTCCTGCTGGGTTTTCATCAGGTTGATGATCTCCGCCGCCGTTCTCACGCCGCCCATTTTGCTGCGCTTGAGGTTCTGGCCGTCGAGCAGGTTGTTCAGCACTTCGGTCAGCTCCGCCAGCGCCGCTGGCTGGACACCGCCGAAGGTGGCGATACGCAGCATCACGTCGTGACGCAGGCGCTCTTCGAACAGCGCCAGAATATCCGCCGCCTGGCCGCGCTTGAGGTGAACCAGGATAGTCGCGATGATCTGCGGATGCTCGTCGCGAATAAGGTCGGCGGCGCTCTGCGGCTCCATAAAGTTGAGCGTTTCGATGCCGCTGGCGGTATCGCGGGTTTCCAGAATATCTTCCAGCAGGCTGGCCGCACGCTCTTCGCCGAGCGCCTTGACCAGCACCGAGCGCAGGTATTCGTTGGCGTTGACGTTGAGCGCCGCAAACTGTTCGGCTTCCTGCTCAAACTCGGCCAGCACCTCGGTCAGCTGTTTATTGGAAATCTGACGCACGTTAGCCATCGCCGCGCTGAGGATCTGGACCTCCCGCTGGGAGAGATGTTTGAACACCTCTGCCGCGCGGTCTTCGCCAATGGTCATCAGCAGGATGACGCTTTTATCGGTGCCTGTAAGCGTATTACTCATGTTCGTTACCCATCCACCCGCGGATGACCAGCGCCACAACGCGCGGATCGTTATCTGACATTTCGCGAATACGTTGACTCATCACTTCAGCACCCATGCGCTGGTTAGCGCGGCGCTGCTGCATTTGTTCGTCTTTGCTCAGGCGAACCTCAACGGCTTCTTCCACTTCCTGACGCGTATTCATCTGCTCAAGCGCGGCTTTCTCTGCGGCAGCACGACGCTGAAGCTGAGGACGCACGCCCTTGCGCCACAGCAGCCATGCCACAATCAGCACCAGCAGCCAGCGACCGGCAGACATCAGCTGATCGATAAACGCCTGCTGTTGCCAGAACGGCAGTTCGCCACCGGTTTCATCAACCGAGTTGAACGGCGAGTTCACCACGTTGAGGGTGTCGCCACGTTTTTCCGAGTAGCCCATCGCCTCGCGGGTCAGGTCTTCAATCTGTTTCATCTGCTCGGTGGTTAGCGGCAGAGGCTTACCGTCCGGCAGGGTTTTGTAGTTCACTACCACCGCAACGGACAGGCGCTGGATGTCGCCCACGTTCAGCTTGGTGTGACGAATCGTGCGGTCGACTTCATAGTTCGTGGTCTCGTTGCGGCTGGTGGTACGCGGACCCGCGTTGTTCGCCGTTGAGGTGGTCTGCTGGGTATTTTGCTGACCATTTTGTTGACCGTTCTGCTGATTCGCCGGCGGCGTAGAGATTGGCGCCGCGTTCGCCGGGGCAGGCTGGTTAGAAAGCGCACCCGGCACGCCGCCAGGATACTGACCGCCAATCTGCTCGTTAGAGTTGATCTGGCGCGAGCGCATTACGGCCTGCGAGGCGTCACCGTTCGGGCTGTACTGCTCTTCGGTCTGCTCTTTATTGGCGAAGTCGATCTGCGCGGTCACCTGCGCGTGTACGTTGCTGTTCCCGACGACAGGGCCAAGAATCGCTTCGATACGGCGCTGCAAACGGCCTTCGACGTCGGCGGCGTATTTCAGCTGCGCGTCGTTCAGGTCACGACCTGCCGAGTTGTTTTGCGTCAGCAGATGGCCGCTCTGATCGACCAGGGTCACGTTGCCCGGCGGTAAACCGGCGACGGCGCTGGAGACAAGGTGAGTGACCGCGCTGATTTGCCCTTCGTCCAGCGCACGGCCAGGTTCAAGGTTGACGGTAACGGACGCAGACGGAGACTTTTGTTCGCGGACAAACAGGGAGGGTTTCGGCATCGCCAGATGCACGCGGGCGCTTTTGACCGGGCCTAAGGTTTCGATGGTGCGGGCCAGCTCGCCTTCCAGCGCGCGCTGGTAGTTAACCTGCTCGCTGAACTGGCTGATACCGAATTTTTCCTGATCCAGCAGTTCAAAACCGACCGCGCCGCCTTTTGGCAGCCCCTGCTGGGCCAGACGCAGACGTAATTCATGGACCTTATCCGCCGGAACCTCAAGCGCACCGCCGTTATCGGCAAAGCGATACGGGATGTTCATCTGGGTCAGCTGGGTAACGATGGCACCGCCATCCTGGTCGGAAAGGTTGCTGTAAAGCGTGCGGTAGTCAGGGCTTTTTGCCCACAGGACCATCGCGACAATAATCGCAATTGCGGCAGCGCCTGCCACGATCAACGGGATTTTAGGGTTCGCGCGAAGGCGGTTCATCCACTCAAGTGATTTATTCTGCGGTGCTGTCGATGCTGTCGCACTCATTGCACACCTCTTAAATCCTGGTGGTTTACGTTATTCGTGTAGAGAAACAAAACTGACTCCCGGGTCGGCAAACACGACAAAAGTTCCATACTTATGGCCCTGCCATTATTTGACGATTCGGGATTTTCTATGCGTCAAATAACCTGGTTTTTTCACGCTATTTACCGCCTTTATCTTATTGACAAGCTGTTAGTCTTGACCGCGTAAAAAACCATCCAGGGGAGAGTCATGGCTATACAGGGCATTGAAGGGGTCATTAGTCAGTTGCAGGCAACGGCGATGACGGCCCGTAATCAGAACGTGGCGCAAGAGCAGCCAACCATCAGCTTTGCCGGGCAACTGCACGCTGCGCTTGACCGTATCAGCGATACGCAGACGGCGGCACGCACCCAGGCGGAAAAATTCACCCTCGGCGAGCCGGGCGTGGCCCTTAACGATGTGATGACCGATTTGCAAAAAGCGTCGGTGTCGTTGCAGATGGGGATCCAGGTGAGGAATAAGCTGGTGTCGGCTTATCAGGAAATGATGGGCATGCAGGTGTAAGACCTGTCGATCTTCGCTGGCAGCATCAAGGCTTTAATGCCACAATCTTTTCTTTCTTCGCATGCAGGAAAGATGATGAAAAAGATAGCAATTGCTGGCGCGCTGCTGGCGCTGACCGGGTGTGTTCAGGTGGATAACTACCAGGAAGTGATCAAGCATCCTGTGCCTGCAAATCTGGCGGGATACTGGCAGTCGAAAGGACCGCAAAGCAACATGGTCAGCCCGGAGGCGATTGCCACGCTGGTGGTGACGGAAGAGGGGGATACGCTGGACTGTCGTCAGTGGCAGCGCGTGCTGGCGGTGCCGGGCAAAATCATGCTGCGCTCTGACAGCTACTACAACGTGACCCGCAAGCTGGAAATCTATCCGCTGGAACGCGACGGGGCGACGCTGGAATATGACGGGATGGAGCTGCAAAAGGTGGATCGCCTGACGGTGGAGTGTGCCGATTACCTGAGCAAAAACCCGCTGGAAAGCAAGCTGCCGTAAGTATTGTTGCCGGGTGAGGCATAGCCGCCACCCGGCAGTGTTTTACAGCACGTCCTCTAGCACCCAGACGCTAACGCTTCCCCCGTTACAGAAGAACGTCGCTTCACCCTCCGCTCCGGTAGTCACGGTTTCTTCGCGGTTGCCGAGGAAATCTTTCCAGGTTTTGTTGCCGTAGTTCTCGCCAAGGCAGATCGTTTTCTCTCCGTCATCACCATTTGACATCACCACCACGCAGCCCGGCGCGTCGTCGGTGCCGCTGCGGCTGAACGCAATGCAGTTTGGATGATCGAAGAAAAGCGTCTGTACGCCGTGAGCAAACCGCTGGCGGGCCAGGATCAGCTCGTGCAGCTGTTCGATAACCGGCATATCGATGTGATACGTTTCGCCATCGCCACCCGTATCGTCGTAGCTCGCGCCAAACAGATCCGGATAGAACACGCTTGGCACACCGTTTTCACGCAGCAGGATCAGCGCGTAGGCCAGCGGTTTAAACCAGGATTCCACCGGCGCTTCCAGCGCCTGTAACGGCTGGGTGTCGTGGTTGGCAACCAGCGTCACCGCGTGGAAGGGATCCGCCTCGACCAGCGTGCCGGTGAAAATCTGGCTCATATCGTAGTCGCGGCCCTGACGGGAAGCCTCGTGGAAATTCATTTGCAGAGGGGCGTCAAACAGCATCGTTTTGCCCTCTACCTGATGAATATAGGTCTGCAACTTATCCACTTCATGCGACCAGTATTCCGCGACGATGAACAGCGGCTGTTCCGCCACTTCCTGAACGTGCTCAATCCACTCCTTATAGAACCACGCCGGAATGTGCTTCACCGCGTCCAGGCGGAAACCGTCACACTGCGTCTGTTCCATCACCCAGCGCGCCCAGTATTTAATCTCCTCGGTCACCGCGTGGTTGCGGAAGTCGATATTCTCGCCCATCAGGTAATCGAAGTTACCCATCTCGTCATCAACCTGATCGTTCCAGCCTTCGCCGGTATAGTCGTTGACGATTTTATAGATGCCGTCCTCGGTCGGATTCTCGATATGATCGATGCCGCTAAAGCATTTGTAATCCCAGACGAACTCCGAATACTTACCGGCGCGGACGGGGAAGGTGTAGCGCGTCCACGCTTCGCATTCGATGATTTCGTCGTCGATCTGCGTGCGGTCCTGCTCGTTTACCCGCTGTACGCGTACCGGCTCTTTCTCATCGGCACCCATCTTGTGGTTCACCACCACGTCCAGCAGCACGGCGATGTTATTGCTTTTAAGCGCCTGAATGGCCTCAAGCAGCTGTCCCTTATCGCCATATTTGGTGGCAACCGAGCCTTTTTGATCGAACTCGCCCAGGTCGAAAAGATCGTACGAGTCATAGCCGACGGAATAGCCGCCCGATGCGCCTTTATAGGCCGGGGGGAGCCAGATCATATTAATGCCGATTTCGTTTAGGTTGGGGGCTAGGGCTGCTACTTCCGGCCACAGTTCACCGCCAGTGGGGTAATACCAGTGAAAACATTGCAATAAGGTTGGGTTGCGCATGCACCATCTCCATGAGGTCGCGAAATTCAAGTATGGAGTAGCTTTTGCAGAAATGCCTGGCGAACGAAGCGGATAAGATTCGCTCGCCAGCTAAGTGGCTAATTTGAATCGAGATTACTTTGTGGAATAAGAACGTGTCCGCCCTGATTGCTGTAGGTGGACATCACCGATTTCTGTATCGAGTTTTGCCCAACCAGCTTCGCCAGTTCGTCCATTCTCTTTTGCAGCAGCGCTTTCACCTGGCCTTCGTTATCCAGAATCACGCGGAGCGTGGGCCGAAGCTGTTCCTGCAACTGCGAGGAAGGTTGGATCTCTTCCGTAAGCCGAGCCAGCGAGTGCACCGCGTTGACATAGTCGGTTTCACAGCTGATAAGGTCATCCCACAATCCCTGGCGAGCCAGCCGCAGCATCAGCTGGCTCTGCTCAAGGAGCTGTTGATAAAGAGAATAAAGTTGCGGTGCATTACTCATTAGACGGCGTCCTGAATCAGTTGTGGCGAACCGGCAACCTCCTTCCACCCGTCAGCGATATTGCGCAGCAAGGTTTCCACCTCTTCGATGGCGCTGGCGTCGTTATTCACGTTGGCGTGCAGAAGGCGTCTTACCATATAGGCATAAAGGGCAATCAGGTTTTGCGTCAGCTCATCGCCATTATTTTCCACCAGGCCCAGCTTGAGGCCGTTTTCAATAATGTTGATGGCTTTTGACAGCGCCAGCCCTTTTGCCGGGATATTGCCGTCTACCAGGAACAGACGCGCGCGTACCAGCGCGCTGAGGGCTCCATCAAATAGCATGATAACCAGCTGATGCTGGCTGGCGCTCATCACCGCGCTTTCAACCTCTATTTTTGCGTAGGCTTGCGTGCCTTTTGCGCCGTACATGTTATCCCCCTCGGGTATGATTAGCGTTTACTACTTGCTGCTGGACGACGTGCTTTCGAACTGCTGCGTCAGGTAGCTGCTGGTGTTGTTCAGTGACGTCATCAGTACGTCCAGCTGGGTAAACTGGGCTTTGTACTGTGCCACTCGTGCGTCAATACGGGTGCTTACGGCGTTGTACTGCTCGGTCAGGTTGTTCAGCGTTTTGCTGACGCCGTCTTTAGCCGCCTGAATAATGCCTTTGCTGGAGAGCCAGTCGGTCAGGTTGGTCGCCATGTTGGTGGTGATGCCGGTAGTTTTACCGTCGCCCACAATCAGGTCTTTTACCGCCAGCGGGTTGTCCTTCAGCGTTTTTTCAAGCTTAGTGCTGTCCAGCGTCAGCTTACCGGTGCTCGGATCGGAGGTAATGCCGAGCTGAGACAGCGATTTATACGCCGTACCGCCCGCTGAGTTAGTGAGCAGCGCCTTCAGCTGAGTCTGGATCGTGCGCAGCGTGGTGTCGCCAAGCAGGGCGCCGTTGCTGGTATCCTGAGCGTCCGTTCCTGCATCCACTGCCGTATACTTGGTCAGGGAGGCAAAGCTGTCCTGCAAGGTGTTGTAGGCATCCACCCAGGCTTTCAGCGCCGTTTCTGATTTCGAAATATCTTTAGTAATCGTCAGCGTCTGGTTGCCGGTGGTGACGTCGTTCAGGGTCAGGGTGATATCTTCCAGCGCGTCGCTGATGGTGTTGCTGCTGTTTTCGATATCAACGTTGTTCACCTTGAGCTTCGCGTTCTGCGCGGTCACGCTTTCGGTCATGCCGTTGCTGCCGTCGGTGCTGGTGCCGTTGTAGCCCATAAAGGATTGCAGGGCGCTGTCGCCGCTTACGGCAATGCTTACCGCGTTGTCTGCACCGGTTTCGGTCGAGGTAATTGACAGACGATACTGCCCGTTCCCGACGTTAATAATACTGGCGGTCACGCCGGCATCGGCCTTGTTAATCGCGTCGCGAATGCCGTTCAGGGACGAGTTTGCCGCGCTGATATCCACCGTTACCGGATCTTTTCCGTTCCCGGCGGTAAAGGTGATTTTGCTGTCCGACGAGGCGATCGCCGTTTTGTTGTCAGCCTGCGTGTTTTTAGTGGTCAGCGTCTGGGCCTGCGCCAGCTGAGACACGCTGATGGTATATTTTCCCGCAATCGCGCTGCCGGTCGTGGTGGCGCTAAAGGCCGTCGTGCTGCTTGACGTGCTGGTGGCCGTAAACAGGTCGGCTTTATTCAATGCGGTATTGGCGGTCTGAAACGCTTCCAGCGAGCTTTTTAACGTGCCGTAAGCGCTAAGCTTGGCGGTATAAGATGTCTGCTGTTTGGAGATAGGGGTCAGCTGCGTTTTCTCAGCAGCGGTCAGGCTGTCCAAAATATCACTTAATTGCAGACCCGAACCCACTCCCAGCGTTGAAATACTTGCCATATTTAATCCTTAATCTGTTGACACGTAGAACGAATACTGGGGTTATCGGCCTCATTACGGGAAAGTTTACGGCGAATTTCTTTTTTTTAATGGCGGGAATAACGCTAATAGAGAAGAGTAATTCTGTGGCTAAAAAAATTATCGCGATCCTGAAAAAAAATCTAAAGGTTGGTTTGGACCAGACGATAACACCTTTGACGGCGATGAAGCCGAAGGGTGGAAACCCAAATCTCATCCACAGATTTGATGAACAACAGGAAACGTAATCATGGCACAGTACATTAATACCAACAGCCTCTCGCTGATCACTCAGAACAACATCAACAAGAACCAGTCCGCTCTGTCTTCTTCTATCGAGCGTCTGTCTTCTGGTCTGCGTATCAACAGCGCGAAAGACGATGCTGCTGGTCAGGCGATCGCTAACCGCTTCACCTCTAACATCAAAGGTCTGACTCAGGCTGCACGTAACGCTAACGACGGTATCTCTGTTGCACAGACTACTGAAGGCGCATTGTCTGAAATCAACAACAACTTGCAGCGTATCCGTGAACTGACTGTTCAGTCTCAGACTGGTACCAACTCCGATTCCGACCTGTCTTCAATCCAGGACGAAATCAAATCCCGTCTGTCTGAAATCGACCGTGTATCTGGTCAGACTCAGTTCAACGGCGTGAACGTACTGGCTAAAGACGGCAAAATGAACATCCAGGTTGGTGCAAATGATGGCGAAACCATCACTATCGATCTGAAGA
The DNA here is from genome assembly GCF_021440515.1 of Enterobacter asburiae. Classification (GTDB taxonomy): domain Bacteria; phylum Pseudomonadota; class Gammaproteobacteria; order Enterobacterales; family Enterobacteriaceae; genus Enterobacter; species Enterobacter asburiae_E. The sequence continues at coordinate 26,098 of NZ_JAKCMV010000032.1, forward strand.
AAATTGATTCAAAAACTCTGGGTCTGGATAGCTTCAACGTCAATGGTCCCAAAGATGAAAAAGGGACCCTGGGTACAGCCGCTAACACAGACTTTACTGCTTACTACGGTTCTACCACCAGCGTAACTAAAGCAACTGTAACTGAAAAAAATGCCAACGATTTAGCGACCCGTCTTGGTGTGGGTAATGCAAGTGTCGCGTTAAAAGGCGACGAAGTTTACAAAGATGACAACGGTAATCTGTTTGCCAAAGTAACTATTACTCCTGCAAACGCTGCGGAAGTTAACAACCTGAAAGCAAACGGTTTTGAAAGCGAAGCAACAAAACCTAAAGAATATTTCATTGCGCTGGATCCTCAGGCAGCAGTTACCACAGCAGGCGGCGACACTGCTGCCTTCACTATCGATACTTCTAGCCTGAGCCTGAAAAACCTGACTACCGGTTCTTCTTCTAACCCACTGGCTAAACTGGACGAAGCCATCGCGTCTGTTGACCAGTTCCGTTCTTCCCTGGGTGCTGTGCAGAACCGTCTGAGCTCTGCGGTAACCAACCTGAACAACACCACTACCAACCTGTCTGAAGCGCAGTCCCGTATTCAGGACGCCGACTATGCGACCGAAGTGTCCAACATGTCTAAAGCGCAGATCATCCAGCAGGCCGGTAACTCCGTGCTGTCTAAAGCTAACCAGGTTCCTCAGCAGGTTCTGTCTCTGCTGCAAGGCTAATCGCCTGAATACGCTCAAACCCCGCTTCTGCGGGGTTTTTTACTTGCCGCTTTTATTCGTAACCCCCAAATAACCCCCCATTTCACCCACTATTCATCCAATTAAAACCCCTCCAGAATCGGATAATCATGCCGATAACTCAATTAACGCAGGGCTGTTTATCGTGAATTCACTCTATACCGCTGAAGGTGTAATGGATAAACACTCGCTGTGGCAGCGTTATGTCCCGCTGGTGCGTCACGAAGCATTGCGCCTCCAGGTGCGGTTGCCGGCGAGCGTGGAACTGGACGATCTGCTACAGGCGGGCGGTATCGGGTTATTGAATGCAGTTGACCGATACGACGCTCTGCAAGGAACGGCATTTACGACTTACGCAGTACAGCGTATTCGTGGAGCGATGCTGGACGAATTGCGCAGCCGCGACTGGGTGCCGCGCAGCGTTCGCCGCAACGCCCGCGAAGTGGCACATGCGATGGGGCAGCTGGAACAGGAGCTGGGACGAAACGCGACGGAAACGGAAGTGGCGGAACGTCTTGGTATCGCTGTTGAAGAGTATCGTCAGATGTTGCTCGATACCAATAATAGCCAGCTCTTCTCTTATGACGAGTGGCGCGAAGAGCATGGCGATAGCATCGAGCTGGTGACCGATGAACACCAGCAGGAAAACCCGTTACACCACTTAATGGAAGGGAATTTACGCCACCGCGTGATGGAAGCGATTGAAGCTTTACCCGAGCGCGAACAGCTGGTGTTAACCCTCTATTATCAGGAAGAGCTGAATCTGAAAGAGATTGGTGCTGTTCTTGAAGTGGGCGAGTCGCGGGTCAGCCAGCTGCACAGCCAGGCCATCAAACGCTTACGTACCAAGCTGGGTAAGTTATAGGTGATTGATTCGCCTGAAAAATGCCGCACAACGTATTGACAACCAGGAGTTATCATGACGGTGCAGCAACCTAAAAGACGGCCACTAAGCCGCTACCTGAAAGACTTTAAACACAGCCAGACGCATTGCGCCCACTGTAATAAATTACTCGACCGCATCACGCTGGTTCGTCGCGGTGAGATCGTCAATAAAATTGCGATCTCGCGCCTTGATACCTTAATGGATGAATCCGCGTGGCTCGAAGAGCAAAAAGAGTGGGTAGCGCTTTGCCGTTTCTGTGGCGATCTCCATTGCAAAGAGCAAAGCGACTTCTTCGATATTATCGGCTTCAAGCAGTTCCTGTTTGAACAAACGGAGATGAGCCACGGCACCGTGCGCGAATACGTGGTTCGCCTGCGTCGCCTGGGGCAGCATCTGACCGTACAAAACATCTCCCGCGACCTGCTGAAAACCGGCTATCTGGATGAAAATCTGGAGCCGTGGCTGCCTGCCACCAGCACCAATAATTACCGGATCGCGCTGCGTAAGTACGCGCAATATAAGGTACAAATGCCGGGTGCGATAAAGCAGAAAGTCCACGCCGGGGCAACTTCTGATATATATTAACATTGCATAAGATGTAGCGCAGCCGCCTTTGACGTCACAGGCGATTTCACTACACTACACAAAAAAACCACTATATCGGGGTATCTATGAAATTTGCACTTCTGGGCCGTCAGGCGCTGATGGGCGTTATGGCCGTCGCGCTGGTGGCGGGCATGAGCGTTAAAACCTTCGCAGCCGAAAATCTGCTGAATAAAGTTAAAGAGCGCGGCACGCTGCTGGTAGGGCTGGAAGGAACCTATCCTCCGTTCAGCTTCCAGGGCGATGACGGCAAGCTGACCGGGTTTGAAGTGGAGTTTGCCGAAGAGCTGGCGAAACACCTCGGCGTGAAAGCGTCCCTGAAACCGACCAAATGGGACGGTATGCTGGCGTCGCTGGACTCCAAACGTATCGACGTGGTCATCAACCAGGTGACCATTTCTGACGAGCGTAAGAAGAAGTATGACTTCTCCACGCCGTACACCGTGTCCGGGATCCAGGCGCTGGTGAAGAAAGGTAACGAAGGCTCTATCAAGTCCGCTGCCGATCTGAAAGGCAAAAAAGTCGGTGTCGGTCTGGGAACAAACTACGAAGAGTGGCTGCGCCAGAACGTGCAGGGCGTGGACATCCGTACCTATGATGATGACCCGACCAAATACCAGGATCTGCGCGTAGGCCGTATTGACGCCATCCTCGTTGACCGTCTGGCCGCGCTGGATCTGGTGAAGAAAACCAACAATACTCTGGCCGTTGCGGGCGATGCGTTCTCCCGTCAGGAGTCCGGCGTGGCGGTACGCAAAGGCAATGAAGATCTGGTGAAAGCCATCGACGCCGCCATTGCGGATATGCAGAAAGACGGCAGCCTGAAGGCGCTCTCTGAGAAGTGGTTCGGCGCTGACGTAACCAAATAAGTCTTTGACCGATAAAAAAAGGCGCTTTTAAAAGCGCCTTTTTTATTTCTGACGCGTCTGCGTGCATAATGAAAAATATCAGATGAATTTGCGTCACCGGAGGAACCATGTCACTGCAAAATTTAACGCGCTTTCCGCGCCTTGAGTTTATTGGCGCACCCACGCCGCTGGAGTATTTACCGCGATTTTCGGACTATTTAGGGCGCGATATTTTTATTAAGCGTGACGACGTGACGCCAATGGCGATGGGCGGCAACAAGCTGCGCAAGCTGGAATTCCTTGCGGCCGATGCGCTGCGCGAGGGGGCCGATACGCTGGTCACCGCAGGCGCTATTCAGTCTAACCACGTTCGCCAGACGGCGGCGGTGGCGGCAAAGCTGGGGCTGCACTGCGTGGCGCTGCTGGAAAACCCTATCGGCACGCGGGCGGAAAACTACCTGACCAACGGTAACCGCCTGCTGCTGGATCTGTTCAATACCCAGGTCGAGATGTGCGACGCCCTGACCGATCCGACCGCCCAGCTCGACGAGCTGGCGACGCGCCTTGAAGCGCAGGGCTTTCGTCCGTACGTCATCCCGGTTGGCGGCTCGAACGCGCTGGGGGCGCTGGGCTATGTGGAAAGCGCGCTGGAAATCGCCCAGCAGTGTGAAGGCGCGGTCAGCCTCTCTTCGGTGGTGGTTGCCTCCGGTAGCGCCGGCACCCACGCCGGGCTGGCGGTCGGGCTGGAGCAGCTGATGCCCGACGCCGAGCTGATTGGCGTGACGGTGTCCCGCAGCGTTGCCGATCAAAAACCGAAGGTGGTCACCCTGCAACAGGCGGTTGCAGAGCAGCTGGAGCTGAAGGCGAAAGCGGACATCATTCTCTGGGATGACTATTTTGCGCCGGGCTACGGCATGCCAAATGACGAGGGCATGGAGGCGGTGAAGCTGCTCGCCCGCCTGGAGGGAATTTTGCTGGATCCGGTCTATACCGGCAAGGCGATGGCGGGGCTGATCGACGGCATCGCGCAAAAACGCTTTAAGGATGAAGGCCCCATTTTATTTGTTCATACCGGCGGTGCGCCTGCGCTGTTTGCCTATCATCCTCACGTCTAAACATCAGGTCGAAAAATAATAATGCAAGAAAGTATTCAACTGGTTATTGATTCGCTGCCGTATCTGCTGAAGGGCGCGGTGTTCACCTTGCAGCTCAGTATCGGCGGGATGTTCTTCGGTCTGGTGCTCGGGTTTGTGCTGGCGCTGATGCGTATGTCGCCGATCCTGCCGGTACGCTGGCTGGCGCGTTTTTACATCTCCGTGTTTCGCGGTACGCCGCTTATCGCCCAGCTCTTTATGATCTACTACGGCCTGCCGCAGTTTGGTATCGAGCTGGATCCGATCCCGGCGGCGATGATTGGCCTGTCGCTGAACACCGCGGCCTATACCTCCGAAACCCTGCGTGCGGCGATTTCGTCCATCGATAAAGGGCAGTGGGAGGCCGCAGCCAGTATCGGGATGACCCCGTGGCAGACGCTGCGTCGGGCGATACTGCCGCAGGCGGCGCGCGTGGCGCTGCCGCCGCTCAGCAACAGCTTTATCAGCCTGGTGAAAGACACCTCGCTGGCGGCCACCATTCAGGTGCCCGAGCTGTTCCGCCAGGCGCAGCTGATTACCTCCCGCACGCTGGAGGTGTTCACCATGTATCTGGCCGCATCCCTCATCTACTGGGTGATGGCAACGGTGCTGTCCGCGCTGCAAAACTACTTTGAAAATCAGCTGAACCGCCAGGAGCGTGATCCGAAATGAGTGCTATCGACGTCAAAAACCTGGTAAAAAAATTCCACGGCCAGACGGTGCTTCACGGCATCGATCTTGAGGTGGAGCAGGGGGAAGTGGTGGCGATTATCGGGCCGAGCGGCTCGGGCAAAACCACCCTGCTGCGCAGTATTAATCTACTGGAACAGCCCGAGGGCGGAACCATTCGCGTGGGTGATATCACCATTGATACCGCCAAATCCATCAGCCAGCAGAAAGGGCTGATCCGCAGGCTGCGCCAGCATGTCGGGTTTGTTTTCCAGAGCTTCAACCTTTTCCCGCACCGTACCGTGCTGGAGAACATTATTGAAGGGCCGGTCATCGTAAAAGGTGAACCTAAGGACGAAGCGACCGCCCGCGCCCGCGAGCTGCTGGCAAAGGTGGGGCTGGCGGGTAAAGAGACCAGCTATCCGCGCCGCCTCTCGGGCGGGCAGCAGCAGCGCGTTGCCATCGCGCGTGCGCTGGCGATGCGCCCGGACGTGATCTTATTCGATGAACCGACCTCAGCGCTGGATCCAGAGCTGGTGGGCGAGGTGCTCAACACCATCCGCCAGCTGGCGCAGGAGAAACGCACGATGGTGATTGTGACCCATGAGATGAGCTTCGCCAGAGATGTGGCGGACAGGGCAATCTTCATGGATCAGGGGCGCATTGTGGAGCAGGGGCCAGCGAAAGACCTCTTCACCCGTCCGCAGCAGCCGCGCACCCGCCAGTTCCTTGAAAAGTTCCTTATGCAGTAGTATTTTTGCCCTTATTTGCTCCAGTTATTCTGGCTGGAGCAAATATTACGCCACTAACGGCTCGGTGGTGCTCTCATTATTCCGCTTGGCTCGGAAAAACCGTATTAAATCTAAAGATAATCATCATAAAACCGATATTTTGTGGTTCTAAATAAGTTTTCTGTGTTAGTTTATATTCACCATAATAATGATTATCTTTTCAGAGGCTTCATTTAGTTAGTATGAAGGAAAGCGACTTTTTCACATGGCGTCGGGAATGCTTTCTGCGGTTTCAGGAAATGACAACCGCCAGTGACGTATATCTTGAGCTACAGCAACAAACTCAGGCACTTGAGTTTGATTATTTCTCACTCTGCGTTCGACATCCTGTGCCATTCACCCGTCCTAAAATTTCAGTGCATTCAACCTATCCCGGGCAGTGGATGGCGCATTATCAGTCAGAGAATTATTTCGCTATCGATCCGGTATTGAAACCTGAGAATTTCATGCACGGCCATTTACCCTGGACGGATGAATTATTCGCAGAATCTCAGCAATTATGGGACGGCGCGCGCGACCACGGTATTCGAAAGGGAATAACGCAATGCCTGATGTTACCCAATCATGCGCTCGGGTTCCTGTCCGTATCGCGCGCCAGCGTGGCGGATAATTCGCTCATTGGCGAAGAGATGGAGCTGCGCTTACAGATGCTGGTGCAAATGGCCTTAACGTCTTTACTTCGATTAGAGCATGAGACCGTCATGCCGCCGGAAATGAAATTCAGCAAGCGCGAGAAGGAAATTCTGAAGTGGACGGCAGAAGGGAAGACCTCAGCGGAAATAGCGATTATTCTCTCTATCTCGGAAAATACCGTTAACTTCCATCAGAAGAATATGCAGAAGAAGTTTAATGCGCCGAACAAAACGCAGATTGCCTGCTACGCAGCGGCTACGGGGCTTATCTGAAACCACCTAACGTTCTGCGTGTCAGGCGAGACAACGGCTGAATGCTTGCGCATCCAGCCGTTTTTTTTACTGGCGGTAAGCTTGTTTAATCTGCTTAACCGTATTGGCAAATACCGCAGACTCAGCCTGGTCTTCCATTTGTGCGATTTGCTTTTCCATCTTAATGATCACACGGCCTGCGTCAGCCTGGCCCATTGCCTGCAACATCAGCGTCAGTAAAGACTTCAGGCAGTTAACTTCCTGTGCCAGCTCCTGGCTATTTTCCGCAGTGGCGAATTCAGGTGAGCTCATTTATTTTCCTCATTATAAAACTGCGCTTGAGCGCGACGATGAAAGTGAAGGCGGCGGAGTATACCACAAGCCGCATCAAAAAAAGCATTGGTTGTTTTTTATACTTTTCCTCTTTTTGTTTATTCGCATAAACAACGAGCGAGGGTAATCTGCACGACAGATTATCTGCTATTAAATGTTTATCAGCGGTGTGCCTGCCGTTAATTATTGTTACAAATATGAGAATTCTGTTTTTTGCCAGAACGTTTTGGGACTGTATCGTAACTTTTTGAATACAGTTGCTCAAAAATAGTCTTAAAAGCGCGGAATTCGCAGGTTTCCTTTCCACCTGCTGTACAGGCTCATTTCCAAAAACGAGAGCAAAATCCAATAGCGCGTTTTTTAGCGTTTTAATCTTGTGAGGAAAACCGTTAATATAACTCGATTAGCAGTCAGTAGCGTTATCCCTATTCTGGAGACATTTCCTTTGATCAACGTTCTTCTTGTTGATGACCACGAACTGGTGCGCGCAGGGATACGACGCATTCTTGAAGACATAAAGGGTATCAAAGTTGCCGGTGAAGTCTGCTGTGGCGAAGACGCGGTAAAATGGTGTCGCGCTAACTCGGCTGACGTGGTGCTTATGGATATGAACATGCCGGGTATCGGTGGGCTTGAAGCCACCCGCAAAATTGCCCGCACCTTTATTGACACTAAAGTCATCATGCTGACCGTACACACCGAAAACCCGCTGCCCGCCAAAGTCATGCAGGCTGGCGCTGCCGGGTATCTCAGTAAAGGTGCCGCACCGCAGGAAGTGGTCAATGCTATCCGTTCAGTGTATGCCGGTCAGCGTTACATCGCGTCGGACATCGCTCAACAAATGGCGTTGAGTCAGATTGAGCCTGAAAAAACGGAATCGCCGTTCGCCAGTTTGTCTGAGCGCGAATTGCAGATTATGCTGATGATTACCAAAGGTCAGAAAGTTAACGAAATTTCTGAGCAACTTAATCTCAGCCCGAAAACGGTGAACAGCTACCGCTACCGTATGTTCAGTAAATTGAACATTCACGGCGATGTCGAACTGACTCACCTGGCCATTCGCCACGGTCTGTGCAATGCGGAAACCATAATAAGCCAGTGAGTGATGTGTTCGATTCAAAAGCATTCCTGAAAACCGTTACCAGCCAGCCCGGCGTCTACAGGATGTACGATGCTGGCGGTACGGTCATTTACGTCGGAAAGGCCAAAGATCTCAAGAAGCGCCTTTCCAGCTATTTTCGTAGCAATCTCGCCTCGCGCAAGACCGAAGCCCTGGTCGCACTCATTCAGAATATCGACGTCACCGTGACCCACACGGAGACCGAAGCGCTGCTGCTTGAACATAACTACATCAAGCTGTATCAGCCGCGCTACAACGTGCTGCTGCGTGATGATAAGTCCTATCCCTTTATTTTCCTGAGCGGCGACACGCATCCTCGTCTGGCGATGCACCGTGGCGCTAAACATGCGAAGGGTGAATACTTCGGCCCGTTCCCGAACGGCTATGCGGTGCGTGAAACACTGGCGCTGCTGCAAAAAATCTTCCCGATCCGCCAGTGCGAGAACAGCGTCTATCGCAACCGTTCGCGCCCCTGTCTGCAATATCAGATTGGCCGCTGCCTGGGGCCGTGCGTGTCCGGGCTGGTGAGCGAAGAGGAGTACGCCCAGCAGGTCGAGTACGTGCGTCTGTTTCTGGCCGGGAAGGACGATCAGGTGCTGACGCAGCTGATTGCCCGCATGGAGAAGGCCAGCCAGGCGCTGGCGTTTGAAGAGGCGGGGCGTATTCGCGACCAGATCCAGGCCGTGCGTCGGGTCACAGAGAAACAGTTCGTTTCTAATAACGGCGACGATCTGGACGTCATCGGCGTGGCCTTTGACGCCGGGCTGGCGTGCGTACACGTGCTGTTTATCCGCCAGGGCAAAGTGCTGGGCAGCCGCAGCTATTTCCCGAAAGTGCCGGGCGGTACCGAGCTGGGTGAAGTCGTTGAAACCTTTGTCGGCCAGTTTTACCTGCAAGGGAGTCAGATGCGCACGCTGCCGTCTGAGATCCTGCTTGATTTCAATCTCGACGATATAACCCTGCTTGCAGATTCTCTTTCCGAGCTGGCAGGGCGCCGGGTGAATGTCCAGACCAAACCGCGCGGCGATCGCGCACGTTATCTGAAGCTTGCCAGAACCAACGCCGCCACGGCGTTAACGACTAAACTGTCACAGCAGTCCACCGTCAGCCAGCGGTTAACCGCGCTGGCAACGCTCCTGAAACTGCCGGAAGTGAAGCGGATGGAGTGTTTTGATATCAGCCATACGATGGGCGAGCAGACCGTTGCCTCCTGCGTGGTGTTTGATGCCAACGGTCCACTGCGTGCGGAATACCGCCGCTACAATATCACCGGCATCACCCCGGGCGATGACTATGCGGCAATGAACCAGGTATTGCGCCGCCGCTACGGTAAGGCCATTGAAGAGAGCAAGATCCCGGACGTGATCCTGATTGACGGCGGGAAAGGGCAGCTTGGCCAGGCGAAGGCGGTATTTGAGTCGCTGGACGTGGAGTGGGACAAAAACCATCCGCTGCTGTTGGGGGTGGCGAAAGGGGCCGATCGTAAAGCCGGTCTGGAAACGCTCTTTTTTGAACCGGAAGGCGAGGGCTTTAGCCTGCCGCCGGATTCCCCCGCGCTGCATGTGATTCAGCACATTCGCGATGAGTCGCACGATCACGCGATCAGCGGACACCGTAAAAAACGGGCGAAAGTCAAAAACACCAGTACGCTTGAAACCATTGACGGCGTGGGGCCAAAGCGTCGTCAAATGCTGCTGAAGTACATGGGTGGATTGCAAGGTTTACTCAACGCCAGCATTGAGGAAATTGCAAAAGTGCCGGGTATTTCGCAAGGGCTGGCAGAAAAGATCTACTACTCGTTGAAACATTGATGGCTCTGTAGCAACATAGAGCTAAATTTTACTTACAACAGATAGTTACCGTCATTATGCGATTTAATATCCCTACGTTGCTTACGCTTTTTCGCGTCGTGCTTATCCCGTTCTTTGTACTGGCATTTTACCTGCCGGTACCGTGGGCTCCTTTCGCATGTGCTTTAATCTTCCTCATTGCCGCCGTTACCGACTGGTTTGACGGCTATCTGGCGCGCCGCTGGAACCAGAGCACCCGCTTCGGCGCGTTCCTGGATCCGGTTGCCGACAAAGTGATGGTGGCTATCGCGATGGTGCTGGTGGCCGAGCATTACCATACCTGGTGGGTGACCCTGCCTGCGGCGACCATGATTGGTCGTGAGATCATTATCTCCGCCCTGCGCGAGTGGATGGCCGAGCTTGGCAAGCGCAGCAGCGTGGCGGTATCCTGGATCGGTAAAGTGAAAACCACCGCGCAAATGGCGGCGCTGGTCTGGATGCTGTGGCGTCCAAACGCGTGGGTAGAGTGGGCGGGTATTGGTCTGCTGTGGGTCGCTGCGGTGCTGACGCTGTGGTCAATGCTGCAATATTTGAACGCTGCTCGTGGGGATTTGCTTGAACAGTGATCGTTTCGCCGTAAATTTCAGCAAACGATCCAGGAAGTAAAAAATATCGTTGACTCAAAACGTCATATAAGTAGAATGCAACGCATCGAACGGCGGCACAGTTAGCCGGACGATAATGAAATCAAGTGATTAGACGTTAACTTGATGATATGCGGGAATAGCTCAGTTGGTAGAGCACGACCTTGCCAAGGTCGGGGTCGCGAGTTCGAGTCTCGTTTCCCGCTCCAAATTAAGCGCATCGGCAATCGCGGATGTGAGTCGCAAGACGAAAGATTTAAGGCGCGTTAGCAAAGCGGTTATGTAGCGGATTGCAAATCCGTCTAGTCCGGTTCGACTCCGGAACGCGCCTCCACTTTCTTCCCTGGCCGGATGGTGGAATCGGTAGACACAAGGGATTTAAAATCCCTCGGCGTTCGCGCTGTGTGGGTTCAAGTCCCACTCCGGCTACCATGGGAAACAAAGAATAATCAAAGCAATAAGCAGTGTCGTGAAACCACCGAAAGGTGGTTTTTTTGTGCCTGACATTCTCGACTATCGACGCGCCTACACTCCACCCAGATACGCCTTGCGCACCTCCGGATCCCTCAGCAATTCCTCGCCGCTGCCGCTCAGGCGGATCTGTCCGTTGACCATCACGTACCCGCGATCCGACAGCTTCAGCGCGTGGTGCGCGTTTTGCTCCACCAGGAAAATGGTCATGCCGTTGCGGGCCAGCTCGCGCAGAGTCTGGAAAATCTGTTTCACCACAATCGGCGCCAGCCCGAGGCTGGGCTCGTCGAGCAGGAGGAGCTTCGGGCGGCTCATCAGGGCGCGGGCGATCGCCAGCATCTGCTGTTCGCCGCCGGACATGGTCATGGCCCGCTGTTTACGCCGCTCCTTCAGGCGTGGGAAGAGATCGAACATGCTCTGCATATCCTGCGCGGCGTACTGGTTGCCGATGGGGATGGTGCCCATCAGCAGGTTCTCTTCGACCGTCATATCCGGGAAGATGCGACGTCCCTCCGGGGCCTGCGCAATGCCGCCGGACGCGACAAAATGGGTCGACCTGTGGCTGATATCCTCCCCGCAGAAGAGAATTGCCCCGCTGCGAATGCGCGGCTGGCCGAAGATGGACATTAATAGCGTGGATTTTCCCGCGCCGTTAGCGCCGATCAGCGCCACGGTTTCTCCCGGATTGACCTGCAAAGAGACCTGCTTCAGCGCCTGGATCACGCCGTAAAATACATCCACTTCACGAAACTCCAGCATCGGCTCGCTCACAGGCTCACCTCGCTCTCATCGGCACCCAGGTAGGCGGCAATTACCTTTTCATCGTGCTGGATCTCTCCCGGTGTGCCGTGGGCAATGACGTCCCCATGGTCGAGCACGAAAATATCGTCTGAAATCTCCATCACCATTCCCATATCGTGTTCAATCAGCAGCACCGTGATCTCATGATGATCCCGCAGGAAGCGAACGATCCTGCTGAGGGTGCGCGTTTCCACCGGGTTCAGCCCGGCGGCGGGCTCGTCGAGGCAAATCATCTCCGGCCCGGTACACATGGCGCGGGCAATTTCGAGGCGTCGCTGCTGCCCGTAAGAGATCTCCCCCGCCAGCCGGTTGGCGCAATCCACCAGCTCAACCACCTCCAGCCAGTAGAATGCGCGATCCAGCGCGTCGTTTTCGGCGCGTCGATAGGCCGGAGTGTTAAGAATCCCTGCGAGAAGGTTGCGGTTGACCCGCATGTGCTGCGCCACAAGCAGGTTCTCCACCACCGACATCTCCCGGAACAGGCGGATATTTTGAAAGGTGCGGGCCAGCCCGGCGCGGTTCACCAGATGCGTACCGCCGAACATCTTGTAAAAAATACGCTGGCCGAGCTGCGCCGGGTTTACCCAGTCGCCGGGCTGGAGTTTTTGCCCGAGCACCTGGACAACGTTCGTCGTTTTGCTGCGGGTGTTGAACAAAATAGTGCCGCCGGAGGCTTTATAAAACCCGGTCAGGCAGTTAAAGACCGTGGTTTTGCCCGCGCCGTTTGGCCCAATCAGCGCGGTTATCGACCCGCGCTGCACCTTAAGGTTGACGTCGTTGAGCGCCTTAATGCCGCCAAAATGCATCATCAGATGCTCAACGCTCAGTATCGTCCCGTTCATGGCGCGACTCCTTTACGCACGGCGTAGCCGCTGCGGTTAATGCGGATCAGGCCGCGCGGTCGCCAGATCATCATCACCACCATCAGCATGCCGAACAGCAGGACGCGGTATTCGGCAAAGCTGCGCAGCAGCTCCGGAGTGACGGTCAGCACAAAGGCCGCCAGCACGACGCCCACGGTCGAGCCCATCCCGCCCAGCACGACGATGGCGAGGATCAGCGCTGACTCAAAAAAGGTGAACGAGGTCGGGTTCACGAAGCCCTGATAGGTGGCGAAGAAGACCCCGGCAATCCCGGCGGTAGAGGCGCCGAGCGTAAAGGCCGAGAGCTTAACCAGCACGTGATTCAACCCCATCGAGCGGCAGGCGATCTCGTCTTCGCGGAGGGCTTCCCACGCGCGACCAATCGGCATTCGCGTCAGGCGATGCTTGATGTACAGCACCAGCAGCACCACCAGGAACAGCACCGCGTAGATGAAGATAAACTTCATGTTCGGGTTATAGGTGAGGTGGAAAAATTCATGGAAGGGGACGCCGCCTTCTTTTGCCCGCCGTCCAAACTCCAGGCCGAAGAAGGTGGGCGGCGGGGCGGAAACGCCGTTGGGCCCGCCGGTGAAGGTCAGCCAGTTGTTGAGGATAAGGCGGATAATCTCCCCGAAGCCCAGGGTGACAATCGCCAGATAGTCGCCGTGCATGCGCAGCACCGGGAAGCCAAGCAGCGCCCCGGCGGCGGCGGCCATCACGGCGGCGAGCGGCAGCATGGTCCAGAAGCCCAGCCCCAGATACTGATACCCCAGCGCCAGACCGTACGCGCCTATCGCGTAAAAGGCCACGTATCCCAAATCCAGCAGACCCGCCAGCCCGACCACGATGTTCAGCCCGAGGCCGAGCAGGACGTAAATCAGCCCCAGAATGGCTACCGTCAGAACATACTTGGTCGCCACGAACGGGAAGCATACCGCAAGGGCAACCACCAGCGGGATTATCCAGCGCATTCGGCTTTTGTAGCCCGGCGCGCGGACGTATACCCCCGCGCTATCGGCGTCGAAACGCGATAGCAGGCGCGTGCCCGCACGGGTGCCGAGAAAAGCGCTCAGTGCAAAACGCCCGACCATCACGATGCCGACAATCCATGTCAGCCGCTGGCCGTCAAAGTTAAAGCTGTAGCCGTCCAGCACCACCCCGGCGATGGGGCCAAAAATGATCAGCGCCACCATGCCGGAGAAAACGGTGTCCAGAATGCAGCGCTTAAGCGAGAAGCCCTCAGATGATGTCATGTCATCCCCCTCACACTTTCGCCACGACGGGGCGGCCCAGCAGCCCCTGAGGACGGAAAATCAGGATCACCACCAGCAGCCCGAACGAGAACACGTCTTTATAGTCGGAGTTCACCATTCCCGAGAACTGCGCTTCGGCGACGCCGAGGATCAGCCCGCCGAGCATGGCGCCCGGCAGCGAGCCGATGCCGCCCAGCACCGCGGCGGTAAAGGCTTTGATCCCGATAACGAACCCGGCGTAAAAATCAAAGGTGCCGTAGTTCATGGTGATCAGCACCCCGGCCAGCCCGGCCATCGCCGCGCCGATCACAAACACCAGCGAGATAATTCTGTCGGTGTTGATCCCGAGGATAGAGGCCATTTTTCGATCCTGCTGCACCGCCCGGCACATGCGCCCTAAGCGGGTGCTGCTGATAATCCAGGTCAGCAGCAGCATGCCGAGGAACGACGCCACGAGGATAAAGACCTTGGTATAGGTGATTTGCACAAAGCCGTCGCCGAGATGAAAACGCAGCACGCCGTCCAGCATGGTCGGCACCCCCTGCTGGCGCGGCCCCTGACTGATTTGCGCGTAGTTTTGCAGGATGAGCGACATGCCGATGGCGGAGATCAGCGGCGCCAGGCGGGTTGAGTTGCGCAGCGGCTTGTAGGCGATGCGTTCTATCGTCCAGCCATATACCCCTGTTACCACGATGGTAAAGACCAGGGTGCCGAGGATCAGTAAAGGGAAGGAGTGCAAACCAAAGAACGACAGCAGCGCCAGGCCGATGGCGCAGAGGTAGGCGGAAATCATATACACTTCGCCGTGGGCGAAGTTAATCATGCCGATGATGCCGTACACCATCGTATAGCCGATGGCGATTAATCCATAGACGGAACCCAGCGTTAACCCGTTAATCAGCTGTTGCAGGAAGAATGTACTCATCTTAGCGCGCTCTTCTTATCGGCTGCGCGCATCGCGCAGCCTGGGGTGTTGTGTGTCGACAGGCGAACCTGCCGACGTTGAGCGTGTTACTGCACTTCCTTATATTTGCCTTTGTCGTCCCACTGATACACCACGTAGTCCGACACCTTCAGGTCGCCTTTGCTGTCCCAGGCTTTTTTGCCCATCACCGTGTCGACCGGGTTCGCCTTCAGCCATTCGCTGGCCTTAGCGGAATCGGTTCCTTTGGTGGCTTTGAAGGCGGCGGCAATCGCCTGCACAGAGGCATAGGAGTAGAGGGTGTAGCCTTCCGGTTCGAATTTCCCGGCGCGGAATTTATCGATAACGGCCTTCCCGTCCGGGATCAGGCGCGGATCTTTGCCGAATGTCATATAGATGCCGTTGGTGTATTGCGGCCCCCCGGCGGCGGTGACCATCTCTTCGTTAACAATGCAGTCGCCGGAGAAGAATTTAGCCTGCAACCCCTGTTCCCGCATCTGGCGCACCAGCGGGCCCGCTTCCGGGTGGCAGCCGCCGAAGAACACCACGTCCGGCTTTTGCGCGCCGATTTTGGTCACCAGGGCATTAAAATCTTTCTCCCCGCGCGACAGCCCTTCATACATTACGTCCTGAACGCCGCGTTTCGCCAGCGCGATTTTGGTGGCGTCTGCCAGCCCCTGACCGTAGGTGTCTTTATCGTGAATAATGACCACCCGTTTGGCTTTGAGCTTGTCGACAATAAAATCGCTGGCGACCTGACCCTGCTGGTCGTCGCGCCCGCACATGCGGAACATATCGCTCATGCCGCGTTCGGTGATCAGCGGGTTGGTGGAGCCCGGGGTAATGGCGAGGATCCCCGCATCGCTGTAAACCTCAGACGCGGGCATGGTGGAGGAGGAGCAGAAGTGGCCCACCACCGCTTTAACTTTATCCTGATCGACCAGGCGGTTAGCCACGGCAACGGCCTGTTTTGGCTCGCAGGCATCGTCGCCCTGAACCAGTTTAATCTTCTCACCGTTGATCCCGCCTGCGGCGTTAATGTCTTCTGCTGCCTGCGTAGCGCCGTGCCAGTACTGATCGCCGTAGGTGGCGTTTGGCCCTGTAAACGGCCCGGCAACGCCAATCACAATATCGGCGCGGGCGGAAAACGCCGTCACCAGACAACCTGCCAGCACGAGAGAAAGGGGACTTCTGATAAATTTCAGCGACATTATTATGTTCCTTAGCAAAGAGGTTTTTGCACCACGGTATAAACCGAACGCCTGAAGGCGTGGTCAATCCAAAAACAAGAGCGAGAACAAAATGCACGAGATCTGTCAGCATCCTGCTTATTACGGCGAGGGTTCCTTGCGCTTTATTCGCGCGCAAAACAATAAGCAATATTGTTGCCAGAATGGTTAAACCATTGACCGGGTTGCGACACGTTTGAGTATAGAGTGCCGCTGTACGCCGCCCTGCGGGACGCAATGAAATTACAGCGGAGATCACATCTCGTTAACACTAAAGCCCATAAGTTGTGCAACGGTCACGAATTGCTCTTTTTTGCACCAATATGGACCTAAACTTAGCCATAGGCAGGCAGGCCTATCTATGCCATGATCTTTTCTTTTTTTATCAGGAGTATCAGCAATGACTGAAGGCCCGTTAAATGAAAGCGAAATGGAGTGGCTGGAAGAGACATTAATGTCCTACGGTCATGACGATGCCTCCGTGCTTGACGTGTCCGAACTGGATGGAATGCTTACCGCCGTGCTGTCTGGCCCACGGGTGGTTGAACCCGATGCCTGGCTGGTGGCGGTGTGGGGCGGAGAAAAATACATCCCGCGCTGGAAGAACGATCGCGAGATGAACCGCTTTATCGATCTCTGCTTTAAGCATATGAACGATATCGCCGAGCGCCTGAGCGAGTACCCGGATCAGTTCGAACCGATGTTTGGCTATAACGACGTCGACGGCAAGAGCTACACCGTGGTGGAAGAGTGGTGTTACGGCTATATGCGCGGCGTGGCGCTGACCGACTGGTCTTCGCTGCCGGACGAGCTGAAGGCGGATTTGGATCTTATCGCGCTGCACGGTTCTGAAGAGCTGAACGACAGGCTGGACGGGCTGAGCGAAGAGGAGTACGAGGCGAGCATCGAAGGTATTCAGCCTGCGGCGCTGCGTTTGTATAACTACTGGGTGGAGAACCCGCAGCAGCCCGATGCGCAAAAACCGATTGTGAACGGGGTGAAGGTGGGGCGCAACGATCCGTGTCCGTGCGGGAGCGGGAAGAAGTTTAAGAGCTGTTGTTTGCACTGATACTGGTTGATGTGGCCCGGTGGAATTGTTTCGTTCACCTTAATTCCAGGAGACACTAATACGTTCTTCACCTGTGAACGAGATAAGGGGGCCACCGCGGCCCCCTTATCAATCCCCGCGGCCCCGTAAAAAATCGGTGCTTTGCACTGCGCTCACCTCCCGACCTGCTGCCTGCGGTCGGCTCAACTCGACATCCTGTCTCGATTCGCCTCTGTCCGCCATCCCTGGCGTCCAGCCCTTGTCATCCGGTCTTCGGTTCGCCGATTTTGGCGGGGACTCAACACCCACACCTCGGCAACATCATCGCCAATAAAAAAGCCGGGTGGCGCTTGCGCTTACCCGGCCTACAAAGGGCACGAACACGTAGGCCGGGTAAGGCAACGCCGCCACCCGGCATAAGACCGCAGAGAATTACCCCACTTCCGGCAGCGCACCCATCGCGATCAGCACCTGCACCAGAATCACGACCACGCCGCAGGCGAACACCACGCACAGCATCGGTTTTCCTCCCGCCACGCGGTAGCCCTGACCGGAGTGCTGCTGGCGGCTTTTCCACGCCAGCAATGACGGCAGCAGCAGCGCCAGAACCGACAGCGCCACGCCCGCGTAGCCGAGCGCCATCACGAATCCGCGCGGGTAAAACAGCGCAAAGGCCAGCGGCGGCAGGAAGGTGATCATCCCGGTCTGCAAACGCCCGACGGCGGTATTGCGACGCTGGAACAGGTCGGCCAGATAATCAAACAAGCCCAGCGCCACGCCGAGGAACGAGGTTGCCAGCGCCAGATCGGCAAACAGATGCACCGCCAGCTCAACGTGGGAAGAGGTCACCACGTCACGCACCGCCACCAGGAATCCGTTCAGGCCAGAATGTTCCGCCATCAGGCCGACAAAGGTCGACGAATCGATACTGCCGAGCGTCACCATTTGCCAGAAAATATAGGCAATCAGCGGGATCGCGCTGCCAATCATAAACACGCGGCGCAGCTTGCGGATATCGCCATTCATATAGCTGACGATGCTCGGCACGCTGCCGTGGAAACCAAACGAGGTAAAAATGACCGGGATAGCGGAAAGCGCCAGCCCCTTCTCCAGCGGCAGGCTCAGAAGGTTAACCTTATGGACGTGCGGCGCCAGCAGAACCAGCATCACCACCAGGAACAGAATTTTGGCGCTGAACAGGAAACGGTTAAACAGATCCACCAGCGATGTGCCCACGCACACCACGCCGCCGCCGATAAGCGCAAAGCCGATAGCCCCCGTGGCCGGTGAAATGGACGAGCCAAACCAGTCGTTAACGCTGGAAGCGATAAGCTCCCCGGCGCCGCTGATGTAGGCCGCCGTCAGCGCGTACATCAGGAACATCATGCTAAAGCCGGTGATCCACTGGCCGTAACGCCCCAGATAGCGTGCCGCAAGCGAGCCAAGACCCGTATCGGCAGGAACGTGCTGGTAAACCTCCAGCAGCAGCAGGGCGGTGTAACACATCAATGCCCACAGGCCGATCAGTAACAGGAGCGTTACGCTGAATCCAACGCCGGCCGCCGCCAGCGGCATCGCCAGCATTCCTGCGCCAATCGTGGTGCCCGCAACGATAAAAATACTTCCCAGGGTTCTGTTCTTCACGCTTTCCTCTACAACGATTCCACTTCGCGACAAAATCTGCGGCGCAGAGTAAGGGAAAAGCGCGAACTCGTCAAATCACCGTTACAACGACTGTAATGAAAAATTTACGGTTTTTGCGGGGTGAAATAAAAGCGAAAGGGATTCAGAAAAAGCTGAATGGGAATATTTATTAAGAGTGAATATTTAAAGAAGGGAGGGGGATATAAAAAGCGGCGCGGCGCTGACTATTCAGCGCCGCATATTCATTAATTTTGCGCGTCGAGCGTGGCAAGTTCTTTATCGATAAAGTACAGGCCTTCACCGGATTTCCCGGCCAGGGATAGTTTATCCAGCACCGATTTAAACAGCTTCTCTTCTTCATGCTGTTCGGCAACATACCATTGCAGGAAATTAAAGGTTGGATAGTCCTGGCTGGTCATGGCAGCGTGGACCAGTTCGTTAATTTTCTGGGTGATCAGCTGTTCGTGCTCGTAGGTGGAGCGGAACAGATCGTCCAGAGAGGCGTACTCCGCCACCGGCGATGCAACCGGGTCGATGCGCGGCAGGCTGCCGGTATCGGTAAGATAATCAAACAGACGCTGCATGTGCGCCATCTCTTCCTGCGCGTGACGGCGCAGAAATGCCGCTGCACCTTCAAAGCTGTGATAGCTGCACCAGGCGCTCATCTGCTGATAGAGCAGGGAGGAGTATAGCTCAAGGTTCATTTGCGCATTAAGCTTGTCGATCATTTCAGTTTTAAGCATGGTGCCGCTCCGGTTTATTATTTTCGGGTTCACAATGGGCGACACTATAATTTGTTATTTAATTATTTGCAAAACGTAAAATAAATATCTTATTTATTAAAAATACGAATGGGAATAACACGCATTTAGTCTGCTTTATTTATTAATGCGAATTATTTTTCTTCTTAATTAAATACACTGCCAGCCAGACTGGCAGTGGGGATTAATACCAGGGATTAGCGGTGTTGGGATTGACGGCGTAACCCATGCACTTGTACTGGATGGTGACGCTTTTGTTCAGGCACAGCGAGCCGCTGACGACGGTACAGGTTTTAATGGGCTGTCCGTAGGCCGAGGCGGTGGCATAGCCCATGCCCTGACAGGCGCGGGTGGCGGTGCCGCTGGTAACGTAGTCATCGTATCGGGCATTCTGAAGCAGGGCCTGGCCGTAGTCGAGCCGGACAACGCCGTTGGGCGCGTCGAGGTGGCTTACCTGCGCCTGGCGGGTGACGGTACAGCCCGCCAGTAACAGCATCGCGGCGGCAATGAAGACTTTTTTCATGGTTCGCTCTGAATAAAGGGAGACAGGTTATCCTACCCGCAGACGCCCGGCGCAATGGCCTGAATAGCCGGACTTTCTGGTCTTTCTCTTTGCAACGGCCGAAGCGGCCCGGTTTTGTGAGCGTGATTCTTTTTTTTAAAACAAGTTTTCACTTAATTTGAAAGCATGTTTGTTTGATAGTAAGGTTAAGAGGATCAGATATCCACGGCGAGCTTCGCCGCAACCCATTCAGGAGAGTAACGATGAAAATTGCACTGATGATGGAAAACAGCCAGGCAGGAAAAAATGCCATCATCCTCAATGAGTTGAAAACGGTGGCCGATGAAAAAGGCTTCCCGGTCTATAACGTCGGGATGAGCGACGAGAACGATCATCATCTGACCTACATTCATCTGGGTATTATGGCGAGCATTCTGCTCAATTCGAAAGCGGTTGATTTCGTCGTGACCGGCTGCGGCACCGGGCAGGGCGCGCTGATGTCCCTGAACATTCACCCGGGCGTAAACTGCGGCTACTGCATCGATCCGGCGGACGCGTTCCTGTTTGCCCAGATCAACAACGGCAACGCGCTGGCGCTGCCGTTTGCGAAAGGCTTTGGCTGGGGCGCAGAGCTGAACGTGCGCTTTATCTTTGAGAAAGCCTTCACCGGCCGCAAAGGTGAAGGCTATCCGCCAGAGCGTAAAGAGCCGCAGGTGCGCAACGCCGGGATCCTCAACCAGGTGAAAGCCGCGGTCGTGAAAGACAACTATCTCGATACCCTGCGCGCTATCGATCCGGAGCTGGTGAAAACCGCCGTAACCGGTCAGCGTTTCCAGCAGTGCTTCTTTGAAAACTGCCAGGACAAAGAGATCGAAGCCTATGTTCGCAGCATTGTAGGCTAATCCACGACGAGCCGGGCGGCGCTGTCTGCCCGGCTATCGCTTCACCGACACCGCGCTGCCTGCATCTTTCGTCAGGCGCAGCGTATCAAACATCCCCACCAGACAAATCACGGCAATCACCGCAAACGCCAGCCGGAAGCTGATGCCCGGAATGGCGCTGAGCCCTGCGGCGGTACTGATTTTCTCCCCGATACGAATGCCAATCGCGCCGAGCGTGATCCCAAGCCCCACCGCGAGCTGCGTGGCGGTGGAAAAGAGCGTGTTGGCGTAGCTCATCTGCGCGGAAGGGACATCGGCAAAGGCCAGCGTGCTTACGGCGGTAAACTGAATCGAGCGGAACACCCCGCCAAGATAGAGGATCAGCATAATCAGCCAGACCGGGGTCTGCGGCGTGAGAAACGCGCAGGCCAGCAGCGCCAGCACGTTAAGCGCGCCGTTGATCAGCAGCAGCTTTTTAAAGCCTAAACGGCGGATGAGCGGCGTGGTGGCGGGCTTGATGGTCAGGTTGCCGACAAACACCGCCAGCACCAGCAGGCCAGAGTGAAACGCATCCATGCCAAACCCGACCTGGAACATCAGCGGCAGCAGAAATGGCACCGCGCTGATGGAGGCGCGAAACAGCGAGCCGCCGTACATCGTGACGCGAAAGGTCGGCACCTGCATTGCGTCGAGGCGGATCATCGGCCATTGGGTGCGTTTGAAATGGCGAAGGGCATAGGCCATCGCTCCCGCGCCAACGGCTAACAGCAGCAGCGTCAGCCCCTCGTTCACGTTCTGCCCGCCCAGCGACTCCATCGCGTAGACCAGGCTTACCATCGCGACGGTGGTGGTGACAAAGCCCGGGAGATCGAAGGGCCGGCGGGTATCCTCATGCAGATCGGGGATCACGCGCAGCGCCAGAATAATCGCGACGATCCCGAGCGGCACGTTAATAAAGAAGATCCATCGCCAGTCCGCGTAGCTGGTAATAAATCCGCCCAGCGGCGGGCCGATAATGGGCGCCACCAGCGCGGGCCAGGTCAGGGTGGCGATGGCGGTAATCAGCTTGTGCTTCGGCGTGGTGCGCAGCACGGCCAGGCGACCGACGGGCACCATCAGCGCGCCGCCCATTCCCTGAAGCACGCGCATGGCGACGAACTGATCGACGGTCGTCGACAGGCCGCAAAATACTGAGGCGAGGGTGAAGATCGCCAGCGCGAGCGCGAAGACGTTGCGCGCGCCGAAGCGATCGGCAATCCAGCCGCTGGCGGGGATCAGCACGGCGAGGGTAATCAGGTAGGCGCTGATGCCGATATTCAAATCGACCGCCTGCACGCCGAAGCTTTTCGCCATGTCCGGCAGGGCGGTGGCGATGACCGTCCCGTCGAGAAACTCCATAAAGAAGGCACCGGCCACTAACAGCGCCGCAGGCGATAAGCCCCGGCTCTCTTTGCCGGAGAGGTTTTCACTCATTTTCTTCCTGCCGTATCAAAAAATTTTATAAAAATTTACTGGAACTTATAAGTGCGTAAGGTACGGATTTATCGTGATTTTTTTAATAAATCATTAACACTATCGTTTTTTCAACCGTGACGTTGCTCACAAAAGCGTTGATTTTTGTGATGCGGGTCATAAAATAAGCGCATTGACACTAAGACCTGCATAACAAAATAAACGACCGGAGCATTCCAGATGAAACTGCGCAAAATCCTGAAAAGCATGTGGGCTAACTACTGCAACACATTCAAAGACGTCCCACCGGGTGCGATGTTCTGATGAAAAAACCTGCTTCGGCAGGTTTTTTTATGCCTGTAGACGACGAGAGGGAAGATGAAAGGGCTGACGTTTTGCTACTATGGCCGCCTTTAAATAAGGAGAAACCTATGTCTCAAAACCTGAGCGCCGATCAGGAACTGGTATCTGACGTCGTGGCCTGTCAGCTGGTCATTAAACAAATCCTTGATGTGCTTGACGTTATCGCGCCCGTAGAAGTGCGCGAGAAGATGTCCAGCCAGCTGAAAAACATCGATTTCACCAGCCATCCTGCTGCGGCTGACCCGGTTACGCTCCGTGCGATCCAGAAGGCGATCGCGCTGATTGAGCTGAGATTTACGCCGCAGGGTGAATCTCACTAAAATAAACCGATGTTTTGAATTTAGAAACCGTTTTCTGAAAAAACGTCGAAGGGCGACAGCGCTGTCGCCCCGGCAGGATTTAAAAGAAGGTCTGCACCAGCAGATAACTTGCCGCGCACGCACAGCTCACCCCAATCAGGCCCGGCAGAATAAAGCTGTGGTTAATGATAAATTGCCCGATCCGCGTTGTTCCCGAACGGTCAAACCCGATGCAGGCCAGGTCGCTTGGATAGGTTGGCAGCACAAAGTAGCCGTAGGACGCCGGGAAGAAGGCGATCAGCATTTTCGGCTCAATCCCCAGCATTAACCCCATCGGCGCGACGGCGGTCAGCGCGGCCGCCTGGCTGTTCACCAGTTTCGAGACCAGGAACAGCACGATGGCGTAGGTCCAGGGATGGCTTTTCACCACGCCCTCAAGCGCCATTTTCAGCTCGTCCAGATGCGCCTGGAAAAAGGTATCGCTCATCCACGCCACGCCAAACACCGAGAATATCGCCACCATCCCGGCTTTGAATACCGCGCCGTTTGAAATGGCGGAGGCGTTGACCTTGCAGACCATTAGCATCACGGCACCCGCAATCAGCATCATCATCTGGATAACCAGATTCATCGACAGGGCGGTCATTTTGCCTTTTATCTCAAAGATCGGGCGCAGCTCGGGCAGGGCGCCCAGCAGCACCACCACCGCAATCCCGGCAAAGAAGATCCACGTTGACCAGTAGGCCTGTTTCGGGAAGCGCTGGTTCATCAGGGTTTCGGTGCTACCGTAAATAAACTCCCGCTGCTTCGGATCGGCAAGCTTCTGCTGGAACTCGTCGTCGTCGGCCAGATCCTTACCGCGGCGCAGGCTCCAGAGCGCCGCGATCGTCACGCCGAATAAAGACGCGGGAACGGAGACCGCTAAAATTTCCAGGATCCCCCACGCCTGGCCAATCCCGTGCTGCGCGCCGATAATCGACACCAGCGACACCACGGCAACGGAGACCGGCGAAGCGGTGATCGCCATTTGCGACGCGACAGAGGCCACCGCCATCGGGCGTTCGGGACGAATGCCTTTTTTCAGCGCGATATCCGCAATGATGGGAAACATGGTGTAGACCACGTGCCCGGTGCCGCATAAAAACGTCAGCATCCAGGTGGTAAACGGGGCCAGCAGCGTAATGTGCTGGGGATGCTTTCGCAGCAGCCGCTCGGCAAACTGCATCATCACGTTTAGCCCGCCCGCCGTCTGTAGCGTGGCCGCACAGCCGATGACCGCAAGGATCGTGAGCATCACGTCAACGGGCGGTTTACCGGGCTGGAGGCCAAAGACAAAGCTCAGAATGAACAGGCCGATACCGCTTATCAGGCCAAGCCCCATGCCGCCAAAGCGCGTGCCGACCAGCAGGCAGAGGATAATGACAATAAACTCGATGGTAATCATGAAGCTCCCTCGTCAATGATAGATTCTGGCTAAATCATTACACGATGTAGGGATATTCATTGGGAGCGAGATCTGATTTGTTAAATGTCAGAAAAAGCAGGGGGTTGTGAGGAGGAAACGGGCCTGCACCGAAATAAGCCGATGCAGGCGGGGCGATCAGTGATGCTGGTCGTTCACGATATCGAGAAGGTGGCGGTCGGTCTGCTCCGGGCATAATCCGGCGCGTCTGGCGTTGTCAATTTCGGCGGCCAGCGCTTTAAGCAGCTCGCGATCGTGCAGCTGCTCTTTACCCATATCTTCGAGGAAATGCAGCGTGGTGCTGTCCTGCTGCGCCCTGGCTTCAACGGCAAGTTTATTAAGCGTTTCATAACGCTGATCGAACTCTTCCAGCGTTTTCTGAAACAGCTCTTCCAGACAGGAGTAGTCGTCTTCCAGTTTGTCGAACGCTTTGACAATAGGATTGGCGCCGACGTGTTTCATAAACTCAAACACGCGCATCATATGGGTCACATTGCTTTGCGCCTGGGAGCGGAAGAAGGTGGCAGAACCGTTGAGGCTGTTCTCAGAACACCAGTCACTCAAATACAAATGCAGGTTGGAGGCATAAAACTCCAGATTCATCTGTGCATTCAGTTTTTGAATCATCGCTTGAGTAGCCATACTTATATCCTTATTTACGGGGACGATATGTCCGTTGCTTAACCTGACCCGGCAGGTGGTAATGCTTATCGCACAACCGCATCAACGCACGATAATGAGAGCAGAATTGAAATATTCTGTTATTCCGAATGTTTCGAATAAACACGTCCTGTGCTCGTTACAAATAAGCATACCCCCTAAAGGAGTATAAGAAAACTCTTAGGAGCGCGGTTTTTACGATACATTACAACTTTTAATATAGTGAAGATGCGCAAACAGACTTACACATTTTGCTAATTATTAACTCATTGAAAATAAAAGATTTAAAAATAAATCAGAATAAAAATGGTGATAAATAAATGTCTTGCAGAATGAAATAGCGTCATTCTCATTAACGATTTAAAAAAGCCTATTTATTTTTGCCGATATATCCTGTAGCGCAAAAATTGCGTTAGATCATTTTTGCCCCTCATCGCTGAATATGTGATCCCAAAGCGAGTTTGTGATACGTCACTCTGTGAAAATGAAACATCGTTTTAATGATATTTTAGTGAGGGCAAAATGGCTAAAGTCGCGGTGCTGCTGGCACCAGGTTTTGAAGAAGCGGAGGCGATTATCACTATTGATATTTTGCGCCGAATGCATATTGAGGTGGAAACGCTCGCCTGCGCCGGGTCCCGCGCGGTGGTCAGCTACCACGATATTCCAATGGTGGCGGACAGCACGCTGACGGAGCGCATCGACACGCTGTATGACGCGGTGGTGCTGCCGGGCGGCCCGCAGGGAAGCGTGAATTTAGCCGCCAGCCGGGAGGTGGTGCGCTTTATTTCGGCCCACGATGAGAGCGGGAAGCTTATCTGCCCGATTTGCTCCGCCGCCGCCCGCGTGCTGGGCGGTAACGGGCTGCTGAAGGGGCGTCGCTACGTCTGCTCAGGGGATTTATGGCAAACCGTCACCGACGGGGAATATGTGGACGCGCCGGTGGTGGAGGATAAAAACCTGCTCAGCGGTAAAGGCCTCGGCCACGCCTTCGATTTTGCCCTGACGCTCGCGGCCCGTTTGCTGGGCGATGAGGCGCCGGTTCGCGATCACGCGGACCACATCTATTACGCCTGGTAAGCGTGTTGCCGGGCGCGACGTGCCCGGCCTACAGGACGACTTTGCTGACCTTATGGATAATTCTGCTTAATCCCTTTCTATTTGTCCGACAATATCTGCCGTTTTTATGTCATTTCTCGCTGAATTTATGTACGCAATTACTGTAATTCTGCGGTGTGATGGCGCTCTCTTATGGATGATTAATTTCCCGCTAAAACTATCACCAGCACTAACGCTTATAACAAGGTAAGCGCTAATGCCTTGTTTTACGTCCGATTAAATAAGAAGCACGCAAATCTTCCCTACAGAAAAGAATGCTCAAGCTGGAGTTTACCATGCACAAATTTACTAAAGCGCTGGCGGCCATCGGTCTGGCTGCCGTTATGTCACAATCCGCTATCGCTGAAAATTTAAAACTCGGTTTTTTGGTGAAACAGCCTGAAGAACCCTGGTTCCAGACCGAATGGAAATTCGCCGATAAAGCCGGGAAAGATTTAGGTTTTGAAGTGATTAAAATCGCCGTGCCTGACGGTGAGAAAACCCTGAACGCCATCGACAGCCTGGCCGCCAGCGGCGCGAAGGGCTTTGTTATTTGTACGCCAGATCCAAAACTCGGCTCGGCCATTGCCGCCAAAGCGCGCGGGTACGACATGAAGGTGATCGCCGTGGATGACCAGTTCGTGAACGCCAAAGGCAAGCCGATGGACAGCGTGCCGCTGGTGATGATGGCCGCGACCAAAATCGGCGAGCGTCAGGGCCAGGAGCTGTATAAAGAGATGCAAAAACGCGGCTGGGACGTAAAAGAGACCGGCGTAATGGCCATCACCGCGGACGAACTGGACACCGCGCGCCGCCGTACTTCCGGTTCGATGGATGCCCTGAAGGCCGCGGGCTTCCCGGAAAAACAGATCTACAAAGTGCCAACCAAATCTAACGATATCCCGGGCGCCTTTGACGCCGCCAACTCCATGCTGGTTCAGCATCCTGAAGTGAAACACTGGCTGGTGGTCGGCATGAACGACAACACCGTGCTGGGCGGCGTGCGCGCAACGGAAGGTCAGGGCTTTAAAGCGCCAGACGTGATCGGCATCGGCATCAACGGCGTTGACGCGGTCAGCGAACTCTCTAAAGCGCAGGCCACCGGCTTCTACGGCTCCCTGCTGCCGAGCCCGGACGTTCACGGCTACAAATCCAGTGAAATGCTCTACAACTGGGTGACCAAAGGGGCTGAGCCGCCGAAATTCACCGAAGTGACCGACGTGGTGCTGATCACCCGCGACAACTTCAAAGAGGAGCTGGCGAAAAAAGGACTGGGCGGTAAGTAATTCGCTGTGATTGCGCCCCTCCCGGCGACGCGAGGGGCCAGACGTTCACACTTCAGGAATCACGGAGTCGTTATGCAAGAGTCCTTACCGTATCTCTCTTTTCGCGGCATCGGTAAAACCTTCCCCGGTGTTAACGCGCTGACCGACATCAGCTTCGACTGCTATGCCGGCCAGGTTCACGCCCTGATGGGGGAGAACGGCGCGGGGAAATCCACGCTGTTAAAGATCCTCAGCGGGTTCTACACCCCAACCACCGGCACGCTGGCGATCCGCGGCGAAGAGAAGGTCTTTGCCGATACCACGGCGGCGCTCAATGCCGGGGTCGCGATTATTTATCAGGAGCTGCATCTCATTCCTGAGATGACCGTGGCGGAAAACATCTATTTAGGCCAGCTTCCGCACAAGAGCGGCGTAGTGAATCGCTCGCTGCTTAACTACGAGGCAGGGTTACAGTTAAAGCATCTGGGGCTGGAGGTCGATCCGCAGACGCCGCTCAAGTATCTCTCGATTGGCCAATGGCAGATGGTCGAAATCGCCAAGGCGCTGGCGCGTAACGCCAGAGTTATCGCCTTTGACGAGCCGACGAGCTCGCTCTCGGCGCGTGAAATTGAAAACCTCTTCCGCGTGATCCGCGAGCTGCGCAAAGAGGGGCGCACGATTTTGTACGTTTCGCACCGTATGGAAGAAATTTTCGCCCTGAGCGACGCGATTACCGTCTTCAAGGACGGGCGCTACGTGCGCACCTTCAGCGATATGCAGCAGGTCAACCACGACCAGCTGGTGCAGGCGATGGTCGGGCGCGATCTCGGGGATATCTACCACTGGCAGCCGCGTGAGTATGGCCCGGAGCGCCTGCGTCTGGACAACGTCAAAGCGCCGGGCGTGCGCACGCCGATCTCGCTCTCGGTGCGCAGCGGTGAAATCGTCGGGCTGTTCGGTCTGGTGGGCGCAGGGCGCAGCGAGCTGATGAAAGGGCTGTTTGGCGGTACGCGTATCAGCGAAGGGCAGGTGGCTATCGACGGCGAGGCGGTGGATATCCAGAAGCCCGCCCACGCGATCCGCGCCGGGATGATGCTCTGTCCGGAAGATCGTAAAGCCGAGGGGATTATTCCGGTCCACTCCGTGCGCGACAACATCAACATCTCAGCAAGACGGAAGTTTATCCGCGCGGGCTGCCTGATCAACGATGGCTGGGAGGCGAGCAACGCCGAACACCATATCCGCTCGTTAAACATCAAAACGCCGGGCGCGGAGCAGCTGATCATGAATCTCTCCGGCGGCAACCAGCAGAAAGCCATTCTGGGCCGCTGGCTGTCCGAAGACATGAAGGTCATTTTGCTCGATGAGCCCACGCGCGGTATCGACGTGGGGGCAAAACACGAAATCTATAACGTGATTTATGCGCTGGCAAAACGCGGCGTGGCGGTGCTGTTCGCCTCCAGCGATCTGCCTGAGGTGCTGGGCGTTGCCGATCGCATCGTGGTGATGCGTGAGGGCGAAATTGCCGGTGAATTGCTTCATGAACAGGCGAATGAACAACAGGCGTTGAGCCTCGCCATGCCTAAAGTTAGCCAGGCTGTCGCCTGAGTAAGGAGTCAAAGATGTCCTCTGTAACTACCTCCGGAGCGCCGAAATCGGCTTTCAGTTTTGGCCGCATCTGGGATCAGTATGGCATGCTAGTGGTCTTTGCCGCCCTGTTCCTCGCCTGCGCCATCTTCGTGCCGAACTTCGCCACCTTCATTAATATGAAGGGGCTGGGGCTGGCGATTTCCATGTCCGGCATGGTCGCCTGCGGAATGCTGTTCTGTCTGGCCTCGGGCGATTTCGACCTGTCCGTGGCGTCCGTTATCGCCTGTGCGGGGGTGACCACCGCGGTGGTGATCAACATGACCGAAAGCCTGTGGATTGGCGTCTTTGCCGGTCTGATGCTGGGCGTGCTGAGCGGTCTGGTGAACGGCTTCGTGATTGCGCGACTCAAGATTAACGCGCTGATCACCACGCTTGCCACCATGCAGATCGTGCGCGGTCTGGCCTATATTATCTCTGACGGTAAAGCGGTCGGGATTGAAGACGAGCGCTTCTTTACTCTGGGCTACGCCAACTGGTTAGGGCTGCCTGCGCCAATCTGGCTGACGGTAGGCTGCCTGATTATTTTTGGCTTCCTGCTCAACCGCACCACCTTTGGCCGCAACACGCTGGCGATCGGCGGCAACGAAGAGGCGGCGCGTCTGGCCGGTGTTCCGGTGGTGCGCACCAAGATAATTATCTTTGTGCTGTCGGGTCTGGTTTCGGCGGCGGCGGGGATTATTCTGGCCTCGCGAATGACCAGCGGACAGCCGATGACCTCTATCGGCTATGAGCTGATTGTCATTTCAGCCTGCGTGCTGGGCGGTGTTTCCCTCAAAGGCGGCATCGGAAAAATCTCATATGTGGTGGCCGGGATCTTGATTCTGGGGACGGTGGAGAACGCCATGAATCTGCTGAACATCTCCCCGTTTTCGCAGTACGTGGTACGCGGCCTGATCCTGCTCGCAGCGGTGATCTTCGACCGTTACAAGCAAAAAGCGAAGCGTACCGTTTAGGCCCTTTTTCCCCGTTTTACCACCCAACTTTTAACTGTAGTTGACCCCTAAACCCACCGGCCACTTTCCCTGGCCGGTGGGTTGTCAAATGGCGAGCCCCGTCACACTGTCTATACTTACATGGCTAATGAGGAGGTAACGGTATTACCTCTCACAACTGTAAGGAGGAATAGGGTGGCTGACCAGTTAACAACACCGCCTGTACTGCCCGGACATTTTGCGTACTTTTTCGATCTCGACGGCACGCTCGCCGAGATAAAACCTCATCCAGACCAGGTGTCTATTCCCGCCCCGGTGCTGGAGAAGGTGTACCAGCTCTCGCAAATGAATGAGGGAGCAGTGGCATTGATCTCAGGGCGCTCAATGGCCGAGCTGGACAAGCTTGCCGGGCCTTACCGTTTTCCGCTGGCGGGTGTCCACGGAGCGGAGCGCCGCGACATCCATGACAAAACGCATGTCGTATCTCTCCCTGAAGAATTAGTCCAGACGCTGCACTCACAGCTGGCGTCGGCGCTCGCTTACCTTCCCGGTAGCGAGCTTGAAGCCAAGGGCATGGCCTTTGCGCTGCACTACCGCCAGGCGCCGCAGCATAAAGAGTCCATTCTCGCGCTGGCAGATCTTATCGTGCAGGAACATCCGCAGCTGGCGCTTCAGCCGGGTAAATGCGTGGTGGAGATCAAACCTAAGGGGATTAACAAAGGTGAGGCCATTGCGGCCTTTATGGCCACCGCGCCGTTTAACGGCAGAACCCCGGTATTTCTCGGGGATGACCTCACTGACGAAGCAGGTTTTTCGGTCGTCAACCAGGCCGACGGGATATCGGTAAAGGTTGGGCCGGGTGAAACAAGTGCCAGATGGCGTCTGGATAACGTCGCTTCAGTCTGGCAATGGATAACAGATGTCGCTAACCAGCAACAACTACAAATAGCGCAACACAATGGGGGTATTCAATATGGGTCGCTTAGTCGTCATCTCTAACCGTATCGCACCGCCTGACGATAAAAAAGCCAGCGCCGGTGGCCTGGCGGTAGGGGTGTTAGGTGCCTTAAAAGCCACGGGTGGACTGTGGTTTGGCTGGGGCGGTGAAATCAGCAATGAAGATAAACCGCTGAAAAAAGTCACGCGGGGCAACATCACCTGGGCCTCGTTTGACCTCAATGAAAAAGATTACGACGAATACTATTCCGAGTTCTCAAACGCGGTGCTGTGGCCTGCGTTCCACTATCGTCTGGACCTGGTAAAATTCCAGCGCGACTGCTTTGAAGGCTACATGCGCGTGAACGCGCTGCTGGCGGATAAACTGCTGCCTTTGATCGAAGAAGACGATATTTTATGGGTTCATGATTATCACCTTCTGCCGTTCGCCAACGAGCTGCGCAAGCGCGGCGTGAACAACCGTATTGGCTTCTTCCTGCATATTCCGTTCCCGACGCCGGAGATCTTCAACGCGCTGCCGCCGCACGAGGAACTGCTGGAATCCCTGTGCGATTACGACCTGCTCGGCTTCCAGACGGAAAACGACCGCCTCGCGTTCCTCGACAGCGTGTCCGGCAAAACCCGCCTGGTGACCGGCAGCGGCAAA
This sequence comes from Enterobacter asburiae, assembly GCF_021440515.1. Taxonomy (GTDB): domain Bacteria; phylum Pseudomonadota; class Gammaproteobacteria; order Enterobacterales; family Enterobacteriaceae; genus Enterobacter; species Enterobacter asburiae_E. The sequence goes on from NZ_JAKCMV010000032.1 coordinate 57,701, forward strand.
TCGCACACCGCCTACGGCAAGACCTTCCACACAGAGGTCTATCCTATCGGCATCGAGCCTGACGAGATTGCCGAACAGGCCTCCGGCCCGCTGCCGCCTAAGCTTGCACAGCTTAAGCAGGAGCTAAAGAACGTCAAAAACATCTTCTCCGTGGAGCGTCTGGATTACTCCAAAGGGCTGCCGGAGCGGTTCCTCGCCTATGAGGCGCTGCTGGATAAATATCCAGAACACCACGGCAAAATCCGCTATACGCAGATTGCCCCGACCTCGCGCGGTGAAGTGCAGGCCTATCAGGACATTCGTCATCAGCTGGAAACCGAAGCAGGGCGCATCAACGGCCGCTACGGGCAGCTCGGCTGGACGCCGCTCTACTACTTAAACCAGCACTTTGAGCGCAAAATTTTGATGAAGGTGTTCCGCTACGCCGACGTCGGCCTGGTTACGCCGCTGCGTGACGGGATGAATCTGGTGGCGAAGGAGTATGTCGCAGCACAAGATCCTGCCGACCCTGGCGTGCTGGTGCTGTCTCAGTTTGCCGGTGCGGCAAACGAGCTGACTTCGGCGCTGATCGTGAACCCTTACGATCGCGATGACGTGGCAAATGCGCTGCATCGCGCGCTGAATATGCCGCTGGCAGAACGTATTTCGCGCCATGCGGAGATGCTGGACGTGATCCGTAAAAACGATATCGACCACTGGCAGGCGAGCTTTATTCGCGATTTGCGCGACATCACCCCGCAGAATTCGGAGACCGATCTGCAAAAAAAGATCGCAACCTTCCCTAAGCTGGCGTAATGCACCGTTCTCGGGGGATTATTTTCCCCCGAGAGGCACTAACAGCACGTCGACTTCGCTGGATGAAACAATAGATTTCGCCGAGCAGGCCGCACGGGAAAAGAAGCTTTGGTTGTGATTACCGCAAATAACTAAATCAATATTCTGCTTTCGGCACATATCAAGAATATGTTGGTTTAATTCACCGGTGGCAATAATGGTCTGGTGAACAGGATATTGTGCCTTATCCACAAGCTCCCGCAGAAATTGCTGTGTTTCCTCCTGTAATACCTCACGAATATCTTCAAGCATGGGCGCCGCCAGCTGATTATACATTTCCGGTTCCGCTGCCAGGGTGATCAGGCTGATGCGTGCATTGGTCGGTCTGGCGATGGACACCGCTTTGGCAACCAGCTGATGGCTCTCCGGGGAAACAGCAACAGAAACAAGAAGATGGGTGTAGCTCATCACGCACTCCTTTGGTGGCTGAAATACAACATTACTTCAGCATTACCGCGATTCATCGGCTTCTGCAAGAGGCGAATACGACATTAGTGTGAACCTTATCATAATTATTCATTAATTATTCTTATAAAAGGAATAATCGAAAACCGGGTCGGGATGATAAAAATTAACAACTTAGCATAAACCTTACACACACTCGGTTGTACTGCTAAATCGTTTTAACCAGTTATCAACTCAAATGAGATGGTCACGCAGCGAAATTGATCGTTTCTGAACTAAGTATAACGTTATGTTTTTTATAGAATAATGTTTTGGACTTTGCGCTCAAGGATATATCCTCTGCCAAACCCCACCCGATCCCGTCCGCTAAGCAATTGTCATACCCGTTCCGTTCACCCGTCTGCATGAGTATTCGTTCATTAAGAATATAAAATAGTCTGAATTGTACAAAAAAGGACCAAATTACAAGTCATGCTGATGGATTTGTGGGTAACATTCGGGTAAATTATGTGACGTACATCACATTTTTTTTAAATTTTCAGCGAGGCCGCATTGTATGTCTAAGAGCTGACGAGTAGAGTTTGCGTCGAATTAGGAAAAATCTTAGTTATTTGTAAGAAATGATAAAACGCGAAAGCAACGCATCAGAGTGTTGAACTGTTGCGCGTTTTACTGCGTACAAACCTTAATTCAACTATGCATTTGGCCTTTTCTTTTTTTATACCGGGTGATTTCCCGGCGACATCACGGGGTGCGGTCTTTCCGCATAAAAATAATAGTTGGTTATTCGGGATGGGAAAAATGCATACATCCGAGTTGCTAAAACATATCTATGACATCAATTTGTCATATTTACTGCTCGCGCAGCGTTTAATTAGTCAGGACAAAGCGTCCGCGATGTTCCGTTTAGGTGTTAACGAAGAAATGGCAACCATGCTGGGTGGATTAACCCTTCCTCAGATGGTGAAGCTGGCAGAAACCAATCAGCTGGTCTGTCAGTTCCGTTTTGACAATCCTCAGACCATTACGCGTCTGACGCAGGAATCCCGCGTGGACGATCTGCAACAGATCCATACCGGTATTTTACTTTCTACCCGCCTGCTCAACGAAATCAGCCAGCCTGACGACGTAGCCCGGAAGAAAAGGGCTTAAAAATGAGCGAAAAAAGCATTGTTCAGGAAGCGCGTGACATACAGCTGGCAATGGAACTGATTACGCTGGGTGCTCGTCTGCAAATGCTGGAAAGCGAAACGCAGCTGAGTCGTGGTCGTCTTATCAAACTGTATAAAGAGTTACGTGGCAGCCCACCGCCAAAGGGGATGCTGCCCTTCTCCACGGACTGGTTTATGACCTGGGAACAGAACATTCATGCATCGATGTTCTGCAACGCCTGGCAGTACCTGTTGAAAACGGGTCTGTGCAGCGGCGTTGATGCCGTGATCAAAGCGTACAAACTTTACCTGGAGCAATGCCCCCAGCAGGAAGAAGGCCCTCTGCTGGCGCTAACCCGTGCCTGGACGCTGGTACGTTTTGTTGAAAGCGGAATGCTTGAACTGTCCCGCTGCAATAGCTGCGACGGCAATTTCATTACCCATGCTCATCAGCCTGCTGGCAGCTTTGCCTGTAGTTTATGCCAGCCTCCATCCCGCGCCGTAAAAAGACGTAAACTTTCCCGGGATGCTGCCGATATTATTCCACAACTGCTGGATGAACAGATCGAACAGGCTGTTTAACCCGAACGTGTGGGCAAGATTCCAGCAGCGGTAAGCGATTACCGCTGCTTTTTTTTACCCGCCATTCCGGTCGCGCTGTCGAAATGAACGTCCTGCCATAGTCACTAGCGGAAGGATGATGTCGTGCTTATCTTATTAGGTTACCTGGTAGTTCTCGGTACAGTTTTCGGCGGTTACATGATGACCGGCGGGCACCTTGGAGCACTCTATCAACCGGCCGAACTTATTATCATCGGCGGCGCAGGGGTAGGGGCTTTTATCGTTGGTAACAACGGTAAATCGATCAAGGGGACGCTGAAGGCGATACCGCTGCTGTTCCGTCGCTCGAAATACACCAAAAGCATGTACATGGATCTGCTCGCGCTGCTCTATCGCCTGATGGCGAAGTCGCGCCAGCAGGGGATGTTCTCGCTTGAGCGTGATATTGAAAACCCGAAAGAGAGCGAAATTTTCGCCAGCTACCCGCGCATTCTGGCCGACGCCATGATGCTGGATTTCATCGTTGATTACCTGCGCCTGATCATCAGCGGCAACATGAACACCTTTGAAATCGAAGCGCTGATGGACGAAGAGATCGAAACCCACGAAAGCGAATCCGAAGTGCCGGCCAATAGCCTGGCGCTGGTGGGCGACTCCCTTCCGGCGTTCGGTATCGTCGCGGCGGTGATGGGGGTGGTGCACGCCCTGGCCTCGGCGGATCGTCCGGCGGCGGAGCTGGGTGCGCTGATTGCCCACGCGATGGTCGGGACCTTCCTCGGTATTTTGCTGGCCTACGGGTTTATCTCCCCGCTGGCGAGCGTGCTGCGCCAGAAGAGCGCCGAAACCACCAAGATGATGCAGTGCGTGAAGATCACGCTGCTCTCTAACCTCAACGGGTATGCGCCGCCGATTGCCGTGGAGTTTGGTCGTAAAACGCTGTACTCCAGCGAGCGTCCGTCGTTTATCGAGCTGGAAGAACACGTGCGTGCGGTGAAAAACCCAAACCAACAGACGACAACTGAGGACGCATGAAAAACCAGTCCCATCCGATCGTCATCGTAAAAAAGCGCAAGCACAAGGGCGGCGGGCACGGCGCGCACGGCTCGTGGAAAATCGCCTACGCCGATTTTATGACCGCCATGATGGCCTTCTTTCTGGTGATGTGGCTGATCTCTATCTCCAGCCCGAAAGAGCTTATTCAGATTGCCGAATATTTCCGGACGCCGCTGGCGACGGCGGTATCGGGCGGTCCGCGTATTTCTAACAGCGACAGCCCGATCCCCGGCGGCGGTGACGATTACACCCAGCAGAAGGGTGAGGTGAAAAAAGAGCCGAACATCGACGAGCTGAAAAGAAAAATGGAGCAGGCGCGCCTGAAGAAGCTGCGCGGTGACCTGGATCAGCTGATTGAGGCCGACCCGAAACTGCGCGCGCTGCGCCCGCACCTGAAGATTGACCTGGTGCAGGAAGGGCTGCGTATTCAGATTATCGACAGCCAGAATCGCCCGATGTTTAAAACCGGCAGCGCGGAGGTTGAACCCTATATGCGCGATATCCTGCGCGCCATTGCGCCGGTGCTGAACGGCATTCCAAACCGTATCAGCCTGTCAGGACACACGGATGATTTCCCGTATGCCAGCGGGGAGAAGGGATACAGCAACTGGGAGCTTTCTGCCGACCGTGCCAACGCCTCGCGTCGCGAGCTGGTGGCCGGTGGGCTTGATGATGGCAAGGTACTGCGCGTGGTCGGCATGGCGGCAACCATGCGCGTCACCGACCGCGGGCCGGACGACGCCATCAACCGTCGTATCAGTCTTTTAGTGCTGAACCAGCAGGCGGAGCAGGCCATCCTGCATGAAAACGCCGAAAGTCAGAATGAGTCACTGGACGATTTAAAACAGCCTGGGGCCGTACCTTCGGCTGCCGTTCCAACATCGCCACCAGCCAATACGAGGTGATAGCGTGAGCATGGATATTAGCGATTTTTATCAGACATTCTTTGATGAAGCCGACGAATTGTTGGCGGATATGGAGCAACACCTGCTGGATCTGGTGCCTGAAGCGCCGGATTCAGAGCAGCTTAATGCCATCTTCCGTGCGGCGCACTCCATTAAGGGCGGGGCCGGAACCTTTGGTTTTACCATCTTGCAGGAGACCACCCATTTAATGGAAAACCTGCTCGATGAAGCGCGACGCGGTGAGATGCAGCTCAATACCGACATTATTAACCTGTTTTTGGAAACGAAAGATATTATGCAGGAACAGCTCGACGCCTATAAAAGCTCGGCAGAGCCTGATGCCGCCAGCTTTGAATACATCTGCAACGCGCTGCGCCAGCTGGCGCTGGAAGCAAAAGGCGAGGCCGCAGCGCCCGTCGTGCGCCCGGCAAACCTGAGCGTTGTGGATACGGTGGCGACACCGGATGCTGCCCCGGCGGGCAAGCTGCGCGTGGTGCTGTCGCGCCTGAAAGAGAGCGAAGTCAACCTGCTGGAAGAAGAGCTGGGCAACCTTGCGACCTTAAGCAACGTGGTGAAGGGTAAAGACAGCCTTGCGGCGACCCTTGACGACGGCATCGGCCAGGACGATATCGTGGCGGTGCTGTGCTTCGTTATCGAAGCCGATCAGATTGCCTTTGAAACCGACACGCCGGAAGCCCCGGCGGCGGTTGAAGAGGTTGCCGTCGTTGCGCCCGCTGCCGCACCGGCGGCGGTGGCAGCCCCTGCGCTGAAAGCGGTGCCGAAAGAGCCTGCGGCGCCGGGTCGCGGTGAAAAGCCGGCGGCACGCGCCAGCGAATCCACCAGCATCCGCGTGGCGGTAGAGAAGGTTGACCAGCTGATTAACCTGGTCGGTGAGCTGGTGATCACCCAGTCGATGCTGGCCCAGCGTTCCAACGAACTCGATCCGGTGACCCACGGGGATCTGATCACCAGCATGGGTCAGTTACAACGTAACGCCCGCGATTTGCAGGAATCGGTAATGTCCATCCGCATGATGCCGATGGAGTATGTCTTCAGCCGCTTCCCGCGCCTGGTGCGCGATCTGGCCGGCAAGCTCAACAAGCAAATCGAACTGACGCTGATGGGCAGCTCCACCGAGCTGGATAAGAGCCTGATTGAACGCATTATCGATCCGTTAACGCACCTGGTGCGTAACAGCCTCGACCACGGTATCGAGCTGCCGGAAAACCGCGTCGCGGCGGGCAAATCCCCGGTCGGCAACCTGATCCTCTCAGCGGAACACCAGGGCGGCAATATCTGCATTGAAGTGACCGATGACGGTGCCGGTCTGAACCGCGAGCGCATCCTGGCGAAGGCGATTTCCCAGGGGATGGCGGTGAACGAAAACATGACCGATGAAGAGGTCGGGATGCTGATCTTCGCCCCTGGCTTCTCCACCGCCGAGCAGGTGACGGACGTGTCCGGCCGCGGCGTGGGCATGGACGTGGTGAAACGTAACATCCAGGAGATGGGCGGCCACGTTGAGATTAAATCGAAGCAGGGATCGGGCACCACTATCCGTATTCTGCTGCCGCTGACGCTGGCTATCCTCGACGGCATGTCGGTGAAAGTGGCTGACGAAGTCTTTATTCTGCCGCTGAACGCGGTGATGGAATCCCTGCAACCGCGTGAAGAAGATCTGCACCCGCTGGCGGGCGGCGAGCGCGTGCTGGAAGTGCGCGGCGAATACCTGCCGCTGGTCGAGCTGTGGAAAGTGTTCGAAGTGGACGGTGCCAAAACCGAAGCCACGCAGGGCATCGTGGTTATTCTGCAAAGCGCGGGTCGTCGCTATGCGCTGCTGGTCGATCAGCTGATTGGCCAGCATCAGGTGGTGGTAAAGAACCTTGAAAGTAACTACCGCAAAGTGCCGGGGATTTCTGCCGCCACCATCCTGGGCGATGGCAGCGTGGCGCTGATCGTTGATGTGTCAGCGCTTCAGGGATTAAATCGTGAACAACGTGTGGCGTACACAGCCGCCTGATTAAGTAGAAGGTAATAACATGACCGGTATGAGTAACGTAACGAAACTGGCGGGCGAGCCATCTGGACAGGAGTTCCTGGTTTTCACTTTAGGCGATGAAGAGTACGGCATCGACATCCTGAAAGTGCAGGAAATTCGCGGCTACGATCAGGTGACCCGCATCGCGAACACGCCAGCGTTTATCAAAGGGGTAACTAACCTGCGCGGCGTGATTGTGCCGATCGTAGACCTGCGCGTGAAGTTCAGCCAGGGCGATGTGGATTACAACGAGAACACCGTGGTGATCGTCCTGAACCTGGGCCAGCGCGTGGTCGGGATTGTGGTGGACGGGGTGTCTGACGTGCTGTCGCTGACCTCGGATCAGATCCGTCCTGCACCGGAGTTTGCGGTCACGCTGTCCACCGAGTACCTGACCGGGCTTGGCGCGCTGGGCGAGCGGATGCTGATTCTGGTGAATATCGAGAAGCTGCTGAACAGCGATGAGATGGCGCTGCTGGATATCGCGGCGAGTCACGTGGCATAAAACCAAGCCGGGTGGCGCTTGCGCTTACCCGGCCTACCTGTTCGTGTTCCTTTGTAGGCCGGGTAAGGCGAAGCCGCCACCCGGCTTTTTTATTGACGATGATGATGCCGATGTGTGGGTGTTGAGCGCAGTGCGCAGCACCGATTTTTTGCGGGGCCGCGGGGATTGAAAAGGGGGCCGCGGTGGCCCCCTTTTCCCGTTCACGGGTTGTGAAAATACATATTCTCCGGAATGAAGGTGAACGGAATAATTCCACCCACCCCTTACGCTTCCTGCTCAACCAACTCCTCTTGCTCCTCGCGCGCCCCTTCATTCTGCGACAGCATCGCCGTCGCGATCCCGTTCCCCAGCACGTTAATCGCCGAACGCCCCATATCCAGGAAATGGTCAATTCCCATCAGCAGCAAAATCCCGGCGACCGGAATATTAAAGCTCGGAATCGTCGCTGCCAGCACCACCAACGCCGAGCGCGGCACGCCGGCAATCCCTTTTGACGCCAGCATAAGGGTTAACATCAGCACCGTCACTTCTGAGAAGCTCAGGTGAATATTGTACGCCTGGGCGATAAACATCGACGCAAACGAGCAGTACACCATCGAGCCCACCAGGTTAAAGGAGTAACCAATCGGCAGCACGAACGACGCGATGTTGCGCGAGCAGCCAAAGCGCTCAAGCTGTTCCAGCGTTTTGGGATAGGCCGCTTCGGAACTGCTGGTGGTAAAGGCCACCAGCACCGGGTCTTTCAGCATGCCGACCAGGCGGAACACCTCTTTTTTCAGCACCATATAGCCCACCGCCAGCAGCACTATGCAGGTCAGCAGAATAGCCGCGTAGTAGCCGCCAATAAACGAGGCATAGTTCAGCAGAATACCCAGACCCTGGGTGGCGATAACCGACGAAATCGCCGCGAAGATCGCCAGCGGCGCAACGTACATCACGTAGCCGGTGACCTTCAGCATGATGTGGGACACCACGTCCAGCGCGGCAACCAGCGGGGCGTTAAATTTTTGCCCCAGCGACGCCCCGGCAATGCCGAAGAACATCGAGAACACCACGATTTGCAGGATCTCGTTATTCGCCATCGCCCCGGCAATGCTGGTGGGAATGGTATGCGACACGAAAGCCTTCAGCGTCATACCGCTTACGGCAAGCCCGGTATCCACCGCCTCGTGCGGGATCGCCAGATTCAGGCCGCTGCCCGGGCGTTCAAGGGTAACGATAAACAGCCCCACCAGAATCGACAGCACCGACGAGCTGATAAACCACACCATCGCTTTACCGCCCACGCGACCAATCGTGGAGGTTTCGCCGAGCTTCATAATGCCGACCGTTAAGGTGCTGAAGACCAGCGGCGCAATCACCATTTTAATCAGCCGCAGGAATATGTCGGTCAGCAGGGTGATGTTGTCGGCCCAGGACGAGATGACATCCTGCGGCGCATATTCATGAATTGCCGCCCCCGAAAGAATACCCGCCAGCATGAAGATCACGATGAAGAGTGTGAGTTTGTTTGCACTTGCCACGAAAAATTACCCTCTATGCGCTAAAGATGTCGCCTGCGCAGAGATATATGTGTTTTTTATTACCGCGCAGAAATTAATTCAGCAGACAAATTGAAGTAAAGCGCCGTCAGATACAACTGATTTTTATTTTTTATTGACTTTGTTGAATCGGAAAAACCGATATATTGTGACGCTAATCACGTTTTTAGGGATATATCTTCACCAGTCGACCTGATTGCGCGGCGTCAATAAAGTTAACCTTTTGTTATAAAAGTAAATATGTTGTCAATAATGCGAAAGTTGTGCGGGGAAAGCGAAGGGTGGTTGAAGCGTTATCCATAAACTAAATTCTCATTAACCCCCACCTGAGGATAGTTAAGCGGGGCTAACATATTGAGTGCTATTAATAAAATGTGAAAAGCGAGCAGAAACATCTTCTGGAGGGCGGTAAATGAAAAGAAAACTCCTTTTGATTGGTGCAGGCACCTTTTTGTCAGCCGTGACGGTGCATCAGGCGCTGGCGGTAACCAGCAGCGGGACCATCGGCGCAACGCTGACCCTGACCAACGGCTGCCTGATTAACGGCTCGCCAACCCAAAACGGCATTAACTTCGGTACGCTCGATTTTGGTACGCATCCGGCGACCTTCTCCACGCTCACCACCCAGCTCACCGGCGCGAGCGGCGGCAACACCTTTACCATCCAGTGCACCACCGCCAGCTACACGGTGGCGATCACCGGCAATACCAACTCCACCGCACCGGGCACCGTGGTGGGCACGCCGGGTACGCCCGCGCGCTACCTCATTAACACCGCCAACGCCGCATCGGGGGTGGCCTACAGCCTCTACAGCGACAGCGGGTTTAACAACGTCATCGCCAACAACGCGTCGCTTCCCGTCGCCTCCACCGCGGGAGGGGTTAACAGTTACACCCTCTACGGGCGGATCACCGGCGGCGGCAACAGCGTCACGGTTGTGCCGGGCACCTATACCGACACCATTAACGTTAGCGTGACCTACTAACCACCGAGCCAGCCATGAAGGCATCGTTTTTACGTCTGCGCGCCGTCGCAGAGGGATTTCTGCACGCTTTTTTTGCGCTCATGGCAGGGGCGCTAGCCACCCTCCCGGCAGAGGCGATTACGCAGCAGAGCTTTCGGGTCAGCGCGACCATCGTTCCGGGATGTTCCGTGACCACCGGAACGGGCGGGCTGCTCGGCACGCTGGATTTTGGCACCCATACCGGGGTGGAGAGCGCCCCGGTTAACACCAGCTTTGTGCCGAACGGTTCGCTCTCCATTGCCTGTACGCCGGGCGTGGGGCTGAGTATGAGCATCGACGGCGGGCAGCATTACGGCTCGGTGCGACAGATGCAGCGCTCGGGCGGCACGCAGGTGGTGGGGTATCGGCTTTACAGCAGCAGCTCGCTGGCGGCCAACAGCGAGATTGGGGTCAACCAGGCGGTGGCGGTGACCTACACCAACAGCAACAACATTGCGCTGCCGCTTTTTGGTGTGGCGCTCCTGACGGGATTCAGTCCTGCGGGAACCTATACAGACACACTCACCGTGACGTTGTCATGGTGATACAGGGAGAACGTGTATGAAGGCATCTTTTTGGCAGGTGTGCGTGCTGGGGGCGTGCTGCGCGTCCGGCGCGATGGCCCCTCAGGCGCGGGCGGCGGCGACCATTTTGCTCTGGCCTATCGATCCGTGGCTGTCGGCAGACACCAAAGCGACCGAGCTGTGGGTACAAAATCAGGGCAGCAGCGCCACCACCATGCAGGTGCGTATCGTGCGCTGGCGTCAGGAAAACGGCTATGAACGCTATACCGCCCAGCAGGACGTGGTCGCCAGCCCGCCGATTATGACGATTGCCAAAGGCAGCAAGCAGCTGATCCGTCTGATTAAGCAGAGCGAGGTCCCGACGGGCGTCGAGCAGGCCTACCGCATTATCGTCGACGAAATTCCTCAGGCCGACGCCAAAGCCGAGCCGACTATCGGCCTCAAGCTGCAAATGCGCTACTCCATTCCGCTGTTTGTCTACGGTCAGGGGATCCCAACCATCAAAGAGGGGGCGCATCACGCGCTGGCCGACACGCAGAAGCTGAGCTGGCGGGTGGTTCAGGAGGGGGGTAAACCTGCGTTACAGGTGCGTAATACCGGGGATGTTCACGTCAGGCTGAGCCAGGTGGTGCTGGAGCAGGGGGGGCAAAAACGCACGGTGGCGGACGGGCTATTGGGCTATGTTCTGCCGGACAGCAGCCGCAGCTGGCCGATCCCGGCGGGGGTATCGCACCCAAACCGGATGAGTGCGCAAATTAATGCCCAGGACACGCAATGGCAGTCGACCCCCGGCAACTGAAGCCTGCGATGATGATTCTGCTCTGCGTCACGACAAGTACCTGGGCCGAGCCCGGCGACGACAGCCTACCGCCGCCGCCGGACGCCCGGGCGCTGAATGACGAGGCGCAGTTTCAGCTCACCGTGGTGCTCAACCATTACGATACCGGGCTGGTGGCGCCCGTGACCCAGCGCGGCGGGGCGTTTTTTATGTCGAGCGCCGACCTGCTGCGCGCCGGGCTGCCGCCGGAGCACGTGCCCACCGGGGAGGTGAATCTCTCGACGCTCTCACCGGTGCGGGTCGAATATGACAGCGCCGGGCAGCGGCTGCTGCTGACGGTGCCCCGGGACTGGATCGCCTCGCGCGTCACGCCGTTCAGCGGCCAGACGGCGCAGAGCAAGCCGCACTACGGCTCCGGGGCGCTGCTGAACTACGACCTCTACACCAATCATACCGAACATACCGGCGGGCAGGCCGCGCTGTGGCACGAGTTTCGCTATTTCAACGACAAGGGATCTTTCTCGTCGACAGGCTACGCGCGGGAGAATTTCGCCGGGAATTCCGGCCAGCAGGAGGGGTACGTTCGTTACGACACCACGCTGATGGTGACGAACGAAGAGGACGCCACCACCTGGAGCGTCGGGGACGTGATCGGCGATGCCCTGAGCTGGAGCAGCAGCGTGCGCATGGGCGGCATCAGCTACGGGCGCGACTTCTCCCTGCGCCCGGATCTGGTGACCTGGCCGCTGCCGGAGTTCTCCGGGGAAGCGGCGGTGCCGACCTCGGTTGACCTCTTTATTAACGGCTATCGCTCTGGCTCCACGCAGCTCCAGCCGGGGCCGTTTACCCTGACCAATCTGCCCTACATTAACGGCGCGGGGGATGCGGTGCTGATCACCACCGATGCCCTCGGGCGGCAGGTCAGCACCACGCTGCCGTTTTACGTCACCAGCGATCTGCTTAAGCAGGGGCTGAGCGACGGGGCGGTGACGCTCGGCAGCCTGCGGCGCAACTACGGCATTAAAAATTTCGATTACGGCCCGGCGGCGGGGAGCGGCTCTTACCGCTACGGGCTCACCGACTGGCTGACGCTGGAGGGCCACAGCGAAGCGGCTGAGGATCTGGCCCTCGGCGGGGCGGGTACGGTGGTGAAGCTGGGCCGCTTCGGGGTGGTCAATTCCTCCTGGACCCAGAGCCGGATGCGCGGCGATAGCGGTGGGCAGGTCAACTGGGGATATCAGTACAGCACCAGCGAGTTCAGCGTTGCCACCCAGCACACCCGGCGCGACCGGGGCTTTGGCAACCTCGCGCTCTACGATCGGCCGACCATTTATGACGAAAACAACAAGCCCATCGCCAGCCTCAGCCGCAATACCGATCAATATTCGCTGACCCTCAATATGGGGCAGTACGGCAATATCGGCGCGGCGTGGATTGGCGTGGAAAGCTTCGACAGCCAGAAAACCGAGCTGCTGAACCTCTCCTGGAGCCGCAACCTGTGGGGCAGCAGCAGTATCTATCTTGCCGCCAGCCGCGACCAGCAGCGGGGCGACTGGACGGTGGCCATGTCGCTACAGGTGCCGCTCGGTGAGCGTGACAGCGCCGCCGTCACCTTTGAAAACACCCCGGATTCCGGCAGCACCCAGCGCATCAACTACAACTACTCAATGCCGTCCGACGGCGGGTTTAGCTGGAACATGGCCTGGGCGAACCAGTCCCGGTCGAGCAACTACCAGCAGGCCACGCTGGGCTGGCGCAATAATAACATCGAGGTGCAGGGCGGCGGCTACGGCGAGCGCGACATGATGACCTGGTGGACCGAGGCGATGGGCTCGATCGTGCTGATGGACGGCGAACTCTTTGCCGCGAACAAAATCAACGATGCCTTTGTGGTGATCAGCACCGACGGCCACCCGGACGTGCCCGTCAGCTATGAAAACCAGCCGGTCGGCAAAACTAACCGTAACGGCTATCTGCTGGTGAGCGGCGTGTCGGCCTATTACCCGGCGAGCTACAGCATCGACACCCTGAATCTTCCGGCGGATACCCGGCTGAAAGAGACCGAACGGCGGGTGGCTATTCGCCGCCACAGCGGCTATCTGGTGGATTTCCCGATGGAGCAGGAGCGGGTGGCGAGCGTGATCCTGCATGATGAAAACGGGCTGGCGATCCCGGTCGGAAGCCAGGTCAGACGCGCCTCGCGCAGCAACGCGGTGGTGGGCTACGACGGTCTCGCCTGGCTGGAAAACTTAAGCGACGTCAACGCGCTTGAGGTCACCACGCCGCAGGGCAAACGCTGCACCGCCACGCTGACCGTAGACGCTAACCCGGAACACAAACTCAAAACCTACGGCCCGCTGACCTGCCGGGAGGCACCGTGAAACGCATGCTGCTGGCGCTGGTGCTGCTGATGTTATCCGGCGGCGGCTGGGCGGCGTGTACCGTCAGCACGGTGAACGCCTCGTTTGGCAGCGTCACCTCGTTTTCCCTGAGCGGCACCGGCGAGGTGGAAACCACCGGCACGCTGGTCGTGGCCTGCGATGCGGTGCTAAATCTGCTGACCAACGATTCGATCACCCTGAACTACACCAGCGCGTCGGTCTTCGCCAGCAGTCGCGCCACCATGAAACGCACCGATAACGCGACCGTTACCGACGTTATTCCCACCCGCCTGTGCGGCGTTTCCGGCTGCGGCGGCAGCAGCGAAGTGCAGATCGCCAAAGCCTATACCTGGAGCGGCAACACGCTGCTCGGGCTGCTCGGCGCAAAGCAGTACAACATTCCGCTCTATTTTCGCACCGTCGCCGGGCAAAACGTCACGGCGGGGCCGTATCAGGTGCTGCTGACCTTTAGCATCAACTACAGCGTCTGTTCCGTGGGCGCCGCCGGGCTGTGCCTGACGCCGCAAAACGGCACCGCGACTACCACCATCCTGCTCAACATGAACGTCACCAACGACTGTAGCGCCATGACCACCCCGGACGTGAATTTAAACAGCGCGCCGCTGGTGCAAAACTTCCCGACCATTTCGCAGGCCATCGCCGTCACCTGCACCAAGGGCAGCACCTACACCATAGGAATTAACAATGGTGCGAACGCGCTGAACAACGTTCGTCGTATGGCCTACGGCAGCAACTATATGAGCTACGACATCTATAAAGAGGCGACAACTAACCGCTGGGGCGGCAGCGGCAGCGAGCGCTGGGCCAGCGCCGCCTCGTCCCAGCTGAGCGCCGACGGGTTACTGCGCACCTTTAACTACACCGCCAAAGTCCTCACCAATCAGACCACGCCGCCCGCCGGGACCTATTCCGACACCCTGATCGTCGACGTCGCCTTCTGACGCCGCGCTTTTCCCTTTCGCAAATGTAAAGTTCCTGTGGTCTGTGCCGATAACACCGTTAATAAATCTCAAAGAAGGTGTTGTATGTTGAACCGTATCCGCGTTGTCAGAATGCTTATGATGGTGCTGGTCATTTTCGCGCTTCTTCAGCTTATTTCCGGCGGCCTTTTTTTCTCATCGTTAAAACAAAACCAGGACAGCTTTGTCGCCTCTAACGATCTGCGCCTACAGCAGAGCGAACTGACCTCGACCTGGGATCTGATGCTGCAAACGCGTATTAACCTGAGCCGCTCGTCCGCGCGGATGATGATGGATCCGAACAACCAGCAGAGCAGCGCAAAAACCGACCTGCTGAAAAATGCCCGCGCCACCCTGGCGGACGCGGCAAAACATTACGACGCCTTCAAGAAAATCACCCCGCAGCCTGCGATGGAGCAGGTAAGCCAGAACATTGACGAAAAATACAACGCCTACTTTGCCGGCCTGACGGAGCTTATCCAGTTCCTGGAGAGCGGCAATATGGACGCCTACTTCGCCCAGCCGACGCAGGGGATGCAAAACGCCCTCGGCACGGCGCTCGGCGACTACGCCAAAGCCAGCAACGACCTCTATCACACCGCGTTTGCCGAAAGCCAGAACGACTACCGCTTCGCTAAGTGGCAGATGGCGGTACTGGCCCTGGCGCTGGTGATTGTGCTGGTGGCGGTATGGTACGGCATTCGCCATATCTTGCTGAATCCGCTCGGCCGCGTGATCGGCCATATCCGGGAGATTGCGGGCGGCGACCTGACCAAAACACTGACCGTGTCCGGGCGCAACGAAATTACCGAGCTGGCGAACAGCGTCGATCATATGCAGCGCTCGCTGATCGACACCGTCGCCAACGTGCGTGAAGGCACCGATGCCATCTACACCGGCACCAGCGAAATCGCGACGGGCAATAACGATCTCTCGTCGCGCACCGAACAGCAGGCCTCTGCCCTTGAAGAGACTGCCGCCAGCATGGAGCAGCTGACCGCCACCGTGAAGCAGAACGCCGACAACGCCCGTCAGGCGTCAAAACTGGCTGAAAGCGCCTCCGACACCGCCCAGCGCGGCGGTCGGGTGGTGGATGGCGTGGTGAAAACCATGCATGACATCGCCGACAGCTCGAAGAAGATTGCCGACATTATCAGCGTAATCGACGGCATTGCCTTCCAGACCAACATTCTGGCGCTTAACGCCGCGGTGGAAGCCGCTCGCGCCGGGGAGCAGGGCCGCGGGTTTGCGGTAGTCGCCGGAGAGGTGCGCAACCTTGCCAGCCGCAGCGCCAACGCCGCGAAAGAGATCAAATCCCTGATTGAAGATTCCGTTTCCCGCGTTGATACCGGCTCCGTGCTGGTGGAGAGCGCCGGGGAAACCATGAATGACATCGTGAATGCCGTGACGCGCGTGACGGACATCATGGGTGAAATCGCCTCTGCATCGGATGAGCAGAGTCGTGGTATCGACCAGGTCGCCCTGGCGGTATCGGAAATGGATCGCGTGACGCAGCAAAACGCCGCGCTGGTGCAGGAGTCCGCCGCGGCGGCCGCTGCGCTGGAAGACCAGGCCAGCCGCCTCAAAATGGCTGTCTCGGCGTTCCGTCTTGCTTCAAAAAATACCAATACGGTCAGCCCGCGTGCCGTTTACAGCGAGCCAGCTTCAGCGCCGACTGCATCCCGCAGCCGCGCCGTGGTGACCGGACAAGATGAAAACTGGGAAACATTTTGACTGACATTTAAACCGCGGCTGCTGGCCGCTTGATGGGAGCGTGGATGTTAAATCGTATTCGTATCTCGACCACACTGTTTTTGATTCTGATCCTTTGTGGTGTGTTGCAGGTTGGCAGTAACGGGTTGTCTTTTTGGGCGTTTCGCGATGGCTATCAGAATTTGCAGGAAGTTGAGGCGAGTAACCAACAGCGCTCCGCACTGGCACAGACGCGTGCCGTACTGTTGCAGGCCAGTACCGCGCTGAACAAGGCGGGGACCTTAACCGCGCTGAGCTATCCGCCGGACGATATCAAAGCGCTGATGGTGACGGCGCGCGACAGCCTGAAGCAGGCGGACGCGCAGTTTAAAGCCTTCACCTCGCAGGGGGCGGTCAGCGAACACGGCAAGGCGCTGAAGGCGGCGATGAAGAAGAATTTTGACCAGTGGCATACCGACCTTGAGCACCAGGCGACCTGGCTTGAAAACAACCAGCTGTCCGACTTCCTGACCGCGCCGGTGCAGGATTCCCAGGCGGCGTTTGACGGCAGCTTTAACACCTGGCAGCAGGACATCAACACCTCTGTGGAGCGCGCGGGCCAGAGCAGCCGGAAAAGCTACCACATGTCCGGCGTGATTTTTGCCGTGATGGTGATCCTCGCCGCGCTGCTGACCGGGGCGGCGCTGTGGTGGTCGCGCAGGATGATTGTCCAGCCGCTGGCCATCATCAGCAGCCACTTTGACAGCATCGCGAAGGGCAACCTGGCGCGTCCGGTGGCGGTCTACGGCAAGAACGAGATTTCAGCGATTTTTGCCAGCCTGAAGGCCATGCAGGGATCGCTGCGCGAAACGGTGACCGACGTGCGCCAGGGCAGTTACGCTATGCACACCGGGATCTCTGAAATTGCCGCAGGCAATAACGATCTCTCTTCGCGCACCGAGCAGCAGGCGGCGTCGCTGGCGCAGACGGCGGCGAGCATGGAGCAGCTGACCGCGACGGTCAGTCAGAACGCCGACAACGCGCGTCAGGCGTCCGACCTGTCAAAACAGGCGGCGATGACGGCGAAACGCGGGGGCGATCAGGCTTCCCACGTGGCGAGCACCATGCAGGAGATTGCCGCCAGCTCGCAGAAAATTGGCGACATCATTAGCGTGATTGACGGTATCGCCTTCCAGACCAACATCCTGGCGCTGAACGCGGCGGTAGAGGCGGCGCGCGCGGGCGAGCAGGGTCGCGGCTTTGCGGTGGTGGCGGGTGAAGTGCGTAACCTGGCAAGCCGCAGCGCCAACGCGGCGAAAGAGATTAAGGGGCTGATTGAAGAGTCGGTCTCCCGCGTGGAGCAAGGCTCGGCGCTGGTGGATACGGCGGCAAAAACCATGACCGAGATCGTGACGTCAGTGACGCGCGTTAACGACATCATGGGCGAAATCGCCTCGGCGTCCGACGAACAGCGTCGCGGCATCGAGCAGGTGGCCCAGGCGGTCAGCCAGATGGATCAGGTGACGCAGCAGAACGCCTCGCTGGTGGAAGAGGCGGCGGCAGCCACCGACCAGCTGGCAAACCAGGCGGATCATCTTACCGGTCTGGTGGCGGTATTTAACGTCAACGAGCAGGTTGAAGCAGTAACAGAAGTCGGGCGGTCGCAGGCCGTGCCAGTTGTATCCTGAATGTGATTAAGAAGGCGCTATGACATCACCCACGCCCTCAGGGCAAACGTCATTATTGTTACAGATGACACAGCGCCTCGCGCTGTCCGACGCGCATTTTCGCCGGATATGTCAGTTAATCTACCAGCGTGCGGGGATCGTGCTTGCGGATCATAAGCGAGACATGGTCTACAACCGTCTGGTGCGTCGCCTGCGCACGCTGGGGCTGGACGATTTTGGTCGCTACCTGAGTATGCTCGAAGCGAACCAGAACAGCGCCGAATGGCAGGCATTTATTAACTCGTTGACCACTAACCTGACGGCGTTTTTCCGCGAAGGGCACCACTTCCCGGTGCTGGCGGAACACGCGCGCCGTCGCACCGGGGAGTACCGCGTCTGGAGCGCGGCGGCCTCGACCGGTGAGGAGCCATACTCGCTGGCAATCACGTTAGCCGACACCCTCGGTATGGCGCCGGGTCGCTGGAAAGTTTACGCCAGCGACATCGACACCGAGGTGCTGGAGAAGGCCCGTAACGGCGTTTATCGCCAGGACGAACTCAAAACCCTGTCGCCACAGCAGCTACAGCGTTACTTCATGCGGGGAACAGGCCCGCACGAAGGGCTGGTGCGCGTGCGTCAGGAGCTGGCGAACTGCGTGGAGTTCGCGCCCGTCAACCTGCTGGACAAGCAGTACAACGTTCCGGGGCCGTTTGACGCTATTTTTTGCCGTAACGTGATGATCTATTTTGATAAAACGACGCAGCAGGAGATCCTGCGCCGCTTTGTTCCGCTGCTCAAGCCGGACGGTTTACTGTTTGCCGGGCACTCGGAAAACTTTAGCAACCTCGCGCGCGAATTTAGCCTGCGTGGGCAGACGGTATATGCGCTGAGTAAGGAAAAAGCATGAGTAAAATCAGGGTATTGTCTGTCGATGATTCGGCGCTGATGCGCCAGATCATGACTGAAATTATCAATAGCCACAGCGATATGGAGATGGTGGCGACGGCGCCGGATCCGCTGGTCGCGCGGGATTTAATTAAAAAATATAACCCCGACGTGCTGACGCTGGATGTCGAAATGCCGCGCATGGATGGCATCGATTTCCTGGAAAAATTAATGCGCCTGCGCCCGATGCCGGTGGTGATGGTCTCCTCCCTGACCGGGAAAGGCTCGGAAATCACCCTGCGCGCGCTGGAGCTGGGGGCGGTAGATTTTGTCACCAAGCCGCAGCTGGGCATTCGCGAAGGGATGCTGGCCTACAGCGAGATGATCGCCGATAAGATCCGCACCGCATCTCGGGCGAAACTCGCCGCGCACAAACCGACGGCAGCCCCGACAGCGCTCAAGGCCGGGCCGCTGCTCAGCTCGGAAAAATTGCTGGTGATCGGCGCGTCAACGGGCGGAACAGAGGCAATTCGCCATGTACTCCAGCCATTGCCGCTCTCAAGTCCGGCTATTCTGATCACCCAGCATATGCCGCCGGGCTTTACCCGCTCGTTCGCGGAGCGTCTTAACAAGCTGTGTCAAATCAGCGTGAAAGAGGCGGAAGACGGCGAGCGCGTGCTGCCCGGACATGCGTATATCGCGCCGGGTGACAAGCATATGGAGCTGGCGCGCAGCGGGGCGAACTATCAAATCAAAATTCATGACGGGCCGCCGGTTAACCGGCACCGTCCGTCGGTGGATGTGCTGTTTCATTCGGTGGCGAAACATGCGGGGCGCAACGCCGTTGGGGTGATCCTGACGGGGATGGGCAACGACGGAGCCGCAGGAATGCTAGCGATGCACCAGGCTGGCGCCTGGACGATTGCGCAGAATGAAGCAAGTTGTGTGGTGTTCGGCATGCCGCGCGAGGCCATCAATATGGGTGGCGTGAGCGAAGTGGTCGATCTTAGCCAGGTAAGCCAGCAGATGCTGGCGAAAATCAGTGCCGGACAGGCAATACGTATTTGACTCAGGAGTAGTATTTTATGGCGGATAAAGAGCTTAAGTTTTTGGTTGTGGATGACTTTTCCACCATGCGTCGCATCGTGCGCAACCTGCTTAAAGAGCTGGGCTTCAACAACGTTGAAGAGGCAGAAGACGGCGTGGATGCGCTGAACAAGCTCCAGGCGGGCGGATTTGGTTTTGTGATTTCCGACTGGAACATGCCGAACATGGACGGCCTGGAACTGCTGAAAACCATTCGTGCCGACGGCGGTATGTCCTCTTTGCCGGTTCTGATGGTGACCGCAGAAGCGAAGAAAGAGAACATCATTGCCGCCGCACAGGCGGGCGCAAGCGGTTATGTCGTGAAGCCATTCACTGCGGCAACGCTGGAAGAGAAGCTCGGTAAGATCTTCGAGAAACTCGGCATGTGAGGTGATGGAAATGTTGCAACCTGCTATGAAACCCGTTGAAGAACACTCGCCGAGCGACATCATTGCCCGCATCGGCAGCCTCACGCGTATGCTGCGCGACAGCCTGCGTGAGCTGGGGCTGGATCAGGCCATCGCGGAAGCGGCAGAAGCCATTCCTGATGCCCGCGATCGTCTGGACTATGTGGTGCAGATGACCGCTCAGGCGGCCGAACGCGCGCTGAACAGCGTTGAGGCCTCGCAGCCGCACCAGGACGCGATGGAGAAGGGGGCAAAAACCCTGAGCAAGCGCTGGGACGAGTGGTTTGAAAACCCGATCGAGCTGGCGGATGCCCGCGAGCTGGTCACCGATACCCGTCAGTTCCTGGGTGACGTGCCGGGCCATACCAGCTTCACCAACGCCCAGCTGCTGGACATCATGATGGCGCAGGATTTCCAGGACCTTACTGGCCAGGTTATCAAGCGCATGATGGATGTGATCCAGGAGATTGAGCGTCAGCTGCTGATGGTGCTTCTGGAGAACATCCCGGAACCGGCGGCGCGTCCGAAGCGCGAGAACGAAAGCCTGCTCAACGGCCCGCAGCTCGACGCGACCAAAGCGGGCGTGGTGGCGAGCCAGGATCAGGTGGACGATCTGCTGGACAGCCTCGGTTTCTGACGGCTAATACTTACCCTCAGGCTGCTGGCGCAGCCTGAGGGTGGTTTTAACGCAGCTCCATTTTTACCGTCATATTCCCTTCAAACGCCCCTGCGGCGGGTCTCTTGGCCGTGGTACTTACCGGGGCCGCCTGCAACTGAATTTTGCCATTGCCCTGTTCGTCAAGGTTGACGTCAAACTCCACGCTGCCGTCCAGAATCACGTCTTTGCTACCCTGAAAGATCCTGACGCCCAGATCGTCGCGGTTAAGCATTTTACCGATCAGCCCGTCGCTGCCTTCGGCTATCCCGTGGTCGGCGGTCAGAGACAGTTTGATTTTGTCGTCATTGCCGACCGCTGAACCATCGCAGTGCCAGGAGATATCGACATCTTTTAGCGCAAAGCCCTTCGGCGGCTGGCCTTTAGTGACAAAGTTATTGGTCACCAGATTGCCAAAATCCACCTCAATGGTGCTGCCGGCGTTAATCACGCAGTTGAGCGGGGCGCTAAGCACGCCGCTGAAATAGATGTTCGATACATGCTGGGCGTAGGTGAGATTACAGCTGCCGCCGGTGCCGAAATAGAGGCAGGCGTAGTTTTGCACCACCAGCGTCGGGGGAATGACCTCTTCACCCAGGATCGGTTTTTTGACGTAAAAGGTCATACTCATGACGTTCCATTTGAAACGTCGTTTGACGGTGGTTCCCCCGTTGGGACGCGTTGCGTCGCTACAGACGCTTGCTACGCCCTCCGCATATTTCAAATTTTCTATGAGCTTAGGGCGTAAGCTCACTGGCGTCGGATAGTTATTAATTTTCAGACCAAAAATTCCCGACCCGTCCGGGGAGTTAATTGCGTCGCTGTAGCCCTCAACGTCAATATCAACATTTTCAGTGAGATAACCATAGCCACTTATGCCAGCACTTAACGGGCTTGAGGCGAGGGTTAATTCGTAAACCGTACTGCTGGCGAATATATTCGACGGGCAGTCGCAGGAGGCGGTGAGTTCGCCGCCGCTGCCGACAATGTGATCGGAGATCATCAGCGACCGATTTGCCACGTTTTCGGTGGTAGAAAGCTCGCGGGAAAATTGCGCCGCGTAGTCAGGCGTAGATTTAAAGCAGTTCTTCAGCGTGGTCACTGCCGCCTGTCCCTGTGTGGCCGACAGGCAGGAGGCAAAAGCAATAACGCGCAGTGAGGGTTTAAGGTTCACGGACAGTCTCCGGTTGGCAAGGCACGGTAAGAAGGCGAATACCGGCTTTATTCGCAGGTTGCTTAAGTTCATCAAGGGAGAGCATGGCAACGCAGCGCTGGTCGGGCTTATCGCCCCACTGGACCGAGAGTCGGGTATCGCCACGAAGGCCTGCCAGGTAGAGCGTTCCGGTATCGTCAACGATGCCGGAGAGGGTCTGATCTTCGCTGGTGGCAACGGCGCCAAACGGCACAATGCCGCCGCGAGGACGGGTCAAGGTTGCCATGATCCGGTAGCCGACTTTGGCATCAAAGGTCGCCCGCACCGCCGCGTTGCGGGTGGGGATCACCGTGACCGCCGTGTCCGTGGTATCGACATCAGGCGGCAGCGTTGTGGTATCCACGCGAATGGTATTCTCCTGATACGGCGTCAGCGACGGGATCACCGCATTGCCCAGCCAGTCGGTCTGAATACCCCGCTGGTTCAGGAAGCGAACGCCGGATGCGCCATTGGTATTTATGACGGCAAACTGGCTGCCCAGTGGCTGAGACAACGTTACCCCGTGCGGGTGCGCCACAATCGCGCCGCTGGCACCGTAGCTCAGCTGGCTGTTGTTTTCAGACGAGGTGAAATACCCGGCGTTCAGGTTGGCATAGCGGGAGCGATAGGTGCCATACAGGCTACTGCTGTTGACCCCTTCATCCCCGGTGCGGCTCTGCTGAAGCGCGTAGCTCATGCGCTCGTCCTCAAGCAGGGTGCCGTTGATGCCGAGGCTCTGGCTGGTGCCGCCGCTTTTGCTGTTGCTGAGGTTATAGCTGCTCCAGGCGCGCGGCAGCCAGCGGCTCAGCGGCACGCTCAGGCCAAACGACACCCGGCTGTCTTTGCTTTCATCCCCCGCTCTGCTGTAGGTCCACGCCAGGTGCAGATTCACCCCGCTTATCACCGTGTTAAACCCGGCGGATAGGCTGCGCTCCCGCTCGGAGGTGCCCCAGTAATCCTGCTGGTAGCCGTTCAGATAGAAACTGCTGCCCCACAGCGACTGGCTGATGCTGGCCTGAATACGGTTGCGCTTGTTGTAGCGGAACGACCAGTTGACGTCCTGTGCGTCATACTTTTGGTTGGCGTCCTCAAAGCTGTAGTAGCCCTGCGTAGAGTACCGGTAGCTGGCGAGCGTAAAGTTGGTATCCGTGGTGTCAATTTTGCCCGAATAGAGCAGGCGATAAGAGCTGCCGCTGCTGCTGACGTCGTTATCCAGCCGGGCTTTAGCGAAGGTGACATCCGCTGAGAGGGAGCCTAACGGGCCAAGCGAGATCCCGGCACCGGTATTACCCGCATGGTATTTTTCTGACGCCGTCACGCCGCCGAACAGGGTCAGGATATTATTCACACCGTAGATGAGACTGCCCTGGGCAAACAGAGGCTCGTTGTGGCTGTCGTCGCCGTTCGCCCGGTAGCGCGCGGCGGTGACTTCGTACTTCATATGCCCCTGACGCTGCATAACCGCCACGCTGGAGTAGGGCTGAATAAAGCGATGCTCGGTCCCGTCCGCCTCTTTGATCGTGACCTCAAGATCGCCGCTGTTGGTGGTGGAGTACAGATCGGTTATTTCAAACGCACCGGGCGCCACGTTCTTCTGATAAATCAGATAGCCGTTCTGGCGCACGGAGACTTCGGCGTTTGAGCTGGCGATCCCGCGGATCGTCGGGGCGAATCCGCGCTGGCTGTAGGGCAGCATTTGCTCGTCAGAGGCAATGTTGACCCCGCGATATTGCAGGCTGTCGAAGACGTCACCGCGCGTACTGTTTTCCCCGGCGGTGAACTGCGCCCGGAGCAGGTCGAGGTCGTGCTGTATAAAGGTGCTGATGTTTTCCCATGAATTCTTTTCTGACGTCTGGCTCCAGGTTGAGTAGTTACGCACCCGCCATCCGCCCGCATTGATGCCGCTGCGCAGGTTCAGGTACTGGCTTGAGGTATTGATACTCTTGTTGCTGCTCTGGATGCCGGAGAAGGCGTAGTCCGTGAACATTACCGGCACGCCGTCGTCCCAGAGGGCAGGGTCAATATACCCGCGGCTGACGTCGTTGATGGCCGCCTGCGGGATGCTGACCTTCAGCGTCAGGGTCGAGAACTCAAGCGTTGCGCTCGCCAGAGGAATGTAGTGGCCGATAAGCTCAGGAATGGGTTCACTGGCCGGCAGAGCGGCCAGCGTCGGAAAGTTATCGACCTTAACGCCCCACTGGCGCAGCATCAGCGGCGTGAGCTGCGGCTGAAGCTGGCCGTCCGGGCCGTTGAAGTAGGTCAGCGTGACGTCGTCCAGCCGGGTTTCGTTAAGCTTGATGCGGGATGGATAGCGTCCGGGCAGCTGCGCGTTGGATTTTGAAAACAGCGAGAGATCGATATCTGGCTGCGCAAGGGCACCGCCTTCCAGAGAAGACGGTGAGAAATAATACTCCCTGGCACGGGCCTGCGTGGAAGCAACAATCGCGAGGGCAACCAGTACGCTGACGCGCAGCGGTACAGGCAGCGTAAACCGTCGACAACCGGGCTTCGATTTAAACATCATGCAGCAAAATCATCCCTGGTTAAGAACGGCTGTATATTTTTCCGACGGATTACCGTAGTCGGTGATGCAGTGCCACGTCACCGTTTTCCCCGTGGCTGCGGCGGGCAAAGGGAGAGTCACAGAACTAAAAGGCGCAATGGTGTCGGCGTTTTTTACGCGTATGCCGCCCACCGACAGCGAATCAAAGACGCTGTAAAATGCACCCTTGCTCTCTATATGCAGCCTGTTGCCCAGACGCCTGAAAGCCAGCGTTTCGCACGACGCTTTGCTGGTTCCGGTAATGCCTTTTGGTCGCCAGAAAAGCTTCAGTCGGGTTTTATAAATCAGTCGCAGCACGTTTTTGTTGGTATCTTCTTTCGCCACCGCTGGAATAGTGCGCACATTCAGATAAAACAGCGACTCTCTGTCCTCCGGCAGGGGAACGCCGGTCCAGGTAATACGCAGGCTTTGTTCCTTTTGCGGGTCAAGGCGAAATAGCGGCGGCGTCACGATAAAGGGGGCGCGGGTTTTTCCATCGCCGTTATCCGCCCATGCCTGAATCAGCCAGGGCAGCTCGCTGTCATTATTAGTGAGCGGCAGCGCGACCTCTTTTTTATTTGCGTCATAAATAATGCGCGTCCTTCCGACCTGGATACCGGCGGCATTGGCGCTGGAAGAGTGAAATCCTGAAAGAAGAATGAGGGTGATGAGAGTGAAACGCATAAATTAACCTGCAATGTGTCCATCAAGGGCAAAAGGTAACAATAACGGTTGTGACGCCATTATTACCTTCCTTAAATACCCTGTGGTGAGATTAGTACCGTTATTAAATTTATCCGTTATGATTATATTTAATGATGAATCATTAACGATAAAGGATATTAACGGTTAAATCTGCATCTGCCGGACCTGCGGTCACAGTATCGGAAAATGAACGATAGCGGGCATTAAAATCTTGTTTAATGGTGTTTGTGGCAATAGTTGAAAGCTCAATATAAATCTGATCTTCCGCACCATCAAATTTGAGCAGCGTGGAATCTTTTCCATCCGGACTGATTGCAATGCCTACTCCGGTCGCTGCTTTGTCGCCTTCGGTGGTCAATTTACTGACGTCAAGTAAGGTTGTGGACTTGGTTAAGTCGGTTGTGCCATTAAAGGTGAGCTGGACCGCAGGCAGGCCATCACTTTGTACCGGGCATTCTGCCAGGGTAATAGAGAAAGGTACCAGCGGAGATTCATCACCGGTTTTGGCAAATAACGATGTCGGGTAGGTGCCAAGTGCAATGGTGCTGTCCGTGCCGCTTTCACCCACGATAGTACAGCTTGGTTCAATGATTAAACCGGTGAAGTGAATTGTGCCGGCATTCATTTCTGCGGCAAATACACTGGTCGACGTTACTGCCAATAAAGCGCCCGCGAGTATTGAAGAAGTCACTTTCATATGTAGAATTTCCTTATCTAATATATCTATTTACTGAATGCAAATAGAGGTCAAATAAATAGCTAAAATTCATCACCTGATTGGGAGGTAGCCTTTGATTTATATAAATTAGTCTATTTAATACGGCGATCATATCAAACTGGAAGTGATTCGCAACAATATTTCTGGGGGCTATTTATTATCTTTGGTTTATTAAGTTTGAATATGAAATACCCTGGAGTATTAATTCGCCACCCGATATTTCTGGTGAATTCATTATCTTCATACATGTGAAAAAGTAATATTCATTACTTTTTTGTTTTCCTGATTCTCGGCAGTATTGCAGCGGAAAGGCGATAAATGTTCCTCTCCTAAACAGCCTAAAAAGGCGGGGTTATGCGGGCTTTTCAGGCCATTGATAGCCAGGCGCTCTGGCATGATAAGCGTGACGTAATGGGCTGCGAGCGCGCACAGTGGCAGAAGAGAACGACGACAAAACAGAAGCCCCCACACCCCACCGACTAGAAAAGGCGCGTGAGGAAGGGCAAATACCCCGCTCCAGAGAGCTGACCTCCCTGCTTATCTTAATCGTGGGAGTCTGCATCATCTGGCTGGGTGGGGAGTCGCTCGCCCGCAGGCTGGCGGGAATGCTGTCGACGGGACTACGTTTCGACCACAGCATGGTCAACGACCCGAACCTGATCCTCAGTCAAATCATCCTGTTAATTAAAGATGCGATGATCGCGCTGCTGCCGTTAATCACGGGCGTGGTGCTGGTGGCTATCGTGTCGCCCGTTATGCTCGGCGGTCTGGTCTTTAGCGGTAAATCGCTCCAGCCAAAATTTTCCAAGCTTAACCCGCTTCCCGGCATTGCGAAGATGTTCTCTGCCCAGACCGGGGCGGAGCTGCTCAAAGCGATCCTCAAATCCACGCTGATGGGCAGCGCCGCCGGGTTTTACCTGCTGCATAACTGGCCTGAGATGATGCGGCTTATCAGCGAATCACCGCTGACCGCCATGAGCAATGCCATGAATCTGGTCGGGCTGTGCGCGCTGCTGGTGGTGCTGAGCATCATTCCCATGGTCGGGTTTGACGTCTTCTTTCAGATCTACACCCACATTAAAAAGCTACGCATGTCCCGTCAGGATATTCGTGATGAGTATAAGCAAATGGAGGGCGACCCTCACGTTAAGGGGCGTATTCGCCAGATGCAGCGCGCCGCCGCGCGTCGTCGCATGATGGAAGATGTTCCGAAAGCGGACGTTATCGTCACCAACCCGACGCACTACTCGGTGGCGTTGCAGTATGACGAGAACAAAATGAGCGCGCCAAAAGTGGTGGCGAAAGGGGCGGGGCTGATTGCGCTGCGCATTCGTGAAATCGCCACGGAAAACCGGGTTCCCATTCTTGAAGCACCGCCGCTGGCGCGTGCGCTGTACCGCCATGCGGAAATCGGACAGCAGATCCCGGGGCAGCTCTATGCCGCAGTGGCAGAGGTGCTGGCCTGGGTCTGGCAGCTGAAACGCTGGCGTTTAGCAGGCGGTCAACGTCCTGTGAAACCTGAAAACCTTCCAGTGCCTGACGCGCTGGATTTTATGAACGAGAAGGACACTGATGGCTAATCTGGTGGCAATGTTGCGCCTGCCGAGCAACATGAAATCGACGCAATGGCAAATCCTCGCCGGGCCGATTCTCATCCTGCTGATTTTGTCGATGATGGTACTGCCGCTGCCGGCATTCATCCTCGATCTGCTTTTTACATTCAACATTGCGCTCTCGATCATGGTGCTGCTGGTGGCGATGTTCACCCAGCGCACCCTGGAGTTTGCGGCGTTCCCGACCATCCTGCTGTTTACCACCTTACTGCGTCTGGCGCTGAACGTGGCCTCAACGCGTATCATTCTGATGGAAGGGCATACCGGCGGGGCGGCGGCGGGTAAAGTCGTTGAAGCCTTCGGCCACTTCCTGGTGGGCGGTAACTTTGCCATCGGCATCGTGGTGTTCGTGATCCTCGTTATCATCAACTTTATGGTTATCACCAAAGGTGCCGGGCGTATCGCGGAAGTGGGCGCGCGCTTCGTGCTCGACGGGATGCCGGGCAAGCAGATGGCGATCGACGCCGACCTGAACGCAGGTCTGATCGCGGAAGAAGAAGCCAAAAAGCGCCGTGCGGAGGTGACTCAGGAAGCGGACTTTTACGGGTCGATGGACGGTGCGAGTAAATTCGTACGCGGTGACGCCATCGCGGGCATTCTGATCATGGTGATCAACGTGGTTGGCGGCCTGCTGGTAGGAGTTCTGCAACACGGCATGGACATGGGGCACGCGGCGGAAAGTTATACGCTACTGACCATCGGTGACGGCCTGGTGGCGCAGATCCCGGCGCTGGTGATCTCGACCGCTGCGGGTGTGATCGTGACCCGCGTCAGCACCGATCAGGACGTCGGCGAGCAGATGGTCGGGCAGCTTTTCAGCAACCCGCGCGTGATGCTGCTGGCGGCGGCGGTGCTCGGTCTGCTCGGCCTGGTGCCGGGGATGCCAAACCTGGTGTTCCTGCTGTTTACCGCCGGGCTGCTGGGGCTGGCCTGGTGGATGCGCGGACGCGAAACCAAACCGTCGGCGGATCCCGTGCCGGTCAACAAAGTGCAGGAGAATACCCAGGCGGTGGAAGCGACCTGGAGCGACGTGCAGCTGGAGGATACCCTGGGGATGGAGGTGGGCTATCGCCTGATCCCGATGGTGGATTTCCAGCAGGACGGCGAGCTGCTCGGGCGTATCCGCAGTATTCGTAAGAAATTCGCGCAGGAGATGGGCTTCCTGCCGCCGGTGGTGCATATCCGCGACAACATGGATCTGCCGCCCGCGCGCTATCGCATTCTGATGAAAGGGGTAGAGATCGGCAGCGGGGATGCCTATCCCGGACGCTGGCTGGCAATCAACCCTGGCACGGCGGCGGGAACGCTGCCGGGCGAACAGACCATCGATCCGGCCTTTGGGCTGGCGGCGATCTGGATCGAGAGCGCGCTGAAAGAGCAGGCGCAGATCCAGGGCTATACCGTGGTTGAGGCCAGTACCGTGGTCGCGACCCACCTGAATCACCTGATTGGGCAATTCTCCGCCGAGCTGTTTGGGCGTCAGGAGGCGCAGCAGCTTCTGGATCGCGTGACCCAGGAGATGCCGAAGCTGACCGAAGATCTGGTGCCGGGCGTGGTGACGCTGACCACCCTGCACAAGGTGCTGCAAAACCTGCTCGACGAGAAGGTCCCTATCCGCGATATGCGCACCATTCTGGAAACCCTGGCCGAACATGCGCCGCTGCAAAACGATCCGCACGAGCTGACCGCCGTGGTGCGCGTGGCGCTGGGACGTGCCATCACCCAGCAGTGGTTCCCGGGCACCGGCGAGGTGCAGGTGATCGGGCTGGATACGCCGCTTGAGCGCCTGCTGCTTCAGGCGTTGCAGGGCGGCGGCGGGCTTGAGCCGGGCCTGGCGGATCGTCTGCTGGCGCAAACCCAGGAGGCGCTGGCGCGTCAGGAGATGCTCGGCGCGCCGCCGGTGCTGCTGGTGAACCACGCGCTGCGTCCGCTGCTGTCGCGCTTCCTGCGCCGCAGCCTGTCGCAGCTGGTAGTGCTGTCAAACATGGAGCTGTCGGACAACCGCCATATTCGTATGACGGCAACCATCGGAGGCAAATAATGCGCAAGTGGTTATGGATCCTTCTCTTCCCGCTGGCGGCGCAGGCCGCAGGCGAGGGGACATGGCAGGCCAGCAACGTGGGGGTCACTCTCAACCATCGCGGGGTGGCGATGTCCTCCCGCCCGCTGGCGCCGTCTGAACCGGTTTCCGGACAGATGACCCTGGTGGTCTGGAACTATAAGCTTATCGGCCCAACGCCCGCCGGGCTGATCGCGCGTTTGTGCTCTCAAAGCCGCTGCACGCAGATCGATGCCGAAAGCGGCACCACTCAGGCCTTCAACGGCGTCGCGGCCGGTGAAACCCTGCGCTTTATCTGGGAAGTTCCCGGCGGCGGGCGCTTAATCCCGGCGTTAAAGATCCAGAGCAATTCCGTCATCGTCAACTACCGCTAGAACCCCGCCTTACGCCAGCCGCCGGGCAATTCTGGTGGCTGGCTCGCAAAATTGACCCAAGCTTTTGATACAAAAGAAACGCTGTTTTATAAATCAGTGACACGCGTAGCGACACTCTTTGCATTTTTGCCATTCGCCCTCGTGCGGTGGCAGAAACAGAAAGGTATCCCCTGGTCGATGCTTTTACTGTAGCCGTGTAAAAACTCCCGGATGAGGTTGCTTACAGGGAGTCTCCCAACACTGATTAGGGTTGACGGCAATGAAAAAACGTAAAATTGGACTCGCAAACTACCTTGCTTACGGTTCAGGCGATTTCCTCGGGGCGGGCACCACCGCGCTGACCGCCGCCTGGCTTTTGTATTTTTATACGACCTTTTGTGGACTCTCGCCTATCGAGGCGACCTTTATCTTCGCGGCGGCAAGGGTGCTGGACGCGGTGGTCAGCCCGCTCATGGGCTTTATGACCGATAACTTCGGCACCACCTGGCTCGGCAAGCGCTTCGGTCGCCGTAAGTTCTTTATTCTGCTCGGCATTCCCTGCGTCTTCAGCTATTCGCTGATGTGGGTCGGGGACATGAGCTTCTGGTACTACCTGCTGACCTACCTGATATTCGATATTGTCTACACCATGATCCTGGTGCCGTATGAAACGCTGGTGCCGGAGATGACCGATGACTTCAAACAGAAAACCAAGTTCTCGGGCGCACGTATCTCTATGGCGCAGATGTCGGCCATCCTCGCCTCCTTCCTGCCGGGGATCCTGCTGACCCACTTCGGCAAAGACAACGCCATCTCCTTCTTCTATGCAAGCCTGGTCTTCTCGGTGCTGTGCGCGCTGATGCTGACCTTCGTCTGGTTCTTCACATGGGAGCGGCCGCGCGAAGAGTGGACCGAAGCGGCGCTGCGTGCCGAAGAGGAGAAAAAGCAGCTTTCGCTTGGGCAGAGCCTGAACCGTCTGATCGTGGAGCTCAGCTCAACCCTGCGCATTAAAATTTTCCGTCAGCACCTCGGCATGTACCTCGGCGGCTACATCGCCCAGGACGTCTTTAACGCCGTGTTCACCTACTACGTGGTGTTTGTGCTGATGCAGGAGGCGTCGCTGGCCTCGAACCTGCTCGGCACCATGGCGACCTTCCAGTTTATCGCAGTGATCGCCATGATCCCGCTGTGCATCCGCTTCGGGCCTGCGCCGTCCTACCGCATGGTGGTGGTGCTGTTCGGTCTGGCTTCTGTCTCGTATGCCGTTCTCTATTACGCCGGGCTGAGCGACGTTTACTCCCTGCTGCTGCTGGTCTCTGCGATTGCCGGTCTGGGACGCGGCGGTATCAACTACGTGCCGTGGAATACCTACACCTATATTGCGGACGTGGACGAGGTGATCACCGGCCAGCGCCGTGAGGGGATCTTCGCGGGCATCATGACCCTGACGCGTAAAGCTTCTCAGGCGGGGGCGGTGATGCTGGTGGGCATCGTGATGCAGCTCTCCGGCTTCGTGAGCGGGCAGAAAACGCAGCCTGCCGAGGTGAGCCACACCATTCTGATGATCCTGAGCGTGGGCACCGTGCTCGTGCTGTTCTGCGGTTTCCTGGTCTCCCTGCGCTTCAAGCTCAACCTACAGACCCACAGCACGCTGCGCGAAGAAACGGCAAAAATGCGCCAGTCAGACAGAGCGATCCTGGAGATGGCGACGCCGCAGGCGCGGGCGACGGTCGAAATGCTGGCGGGAATGCCTTACGAGTCCCTGTGGGGCAACAACAATATTGGTTACCTGAATCGTAATAAACCGGCGGCTCCTTCGCTGAAAGAACGTGCGGTACTGAATTCGACATACAACAGAGGTTAAGATGATGAAAGTGTGGCCTGTCAAACAGAGTCCGTTACTGCGTCAGCCTGAGCGCTTTATTGCCAGGGATGAACTGAAATCACTGATTCAGAAAGTGACGCATAATCTGGTGAACATTCACGATAAAACGGGTGAATTCCTGCTGCGGCTGGACGACGGGCGCGTGATCGACACCAAAGGCTGGGCGGGATGGGAGTGGACGCACGGCGTGGGGCTTTACGGCATCTGGCAATATTACTGCCAGACCGGCGACGAGCAGATGCGCGACACCATTGACCGCTGGTTCACCGACCGTTTTGCCGAAGGCGCGACCACCAAAAACGTCAACACCATGTCCCCGTTCCTGACGCTCGCGTATCGCTATGAAGAGTGCAAAAACCCCGCCTGGCTGCCGTGGCTGGAAAGCTGGGCAGAATGGGCCATGTACGAGATGCCGCGCACCGAGCACGGCGGAATGCAGCACATCACCCTCGCCGAAGAGAACCATCAGCAGATGTGGGACGACACGCTGATGATGACAGTGCTTCCGCTGGCGAAGATCGGCAAATTGCTCAACAAGCCGGAGTACGTCGAAGAGGCGATTTATCAGTTCCTGCTACACGTGCAAAACCTGATGGACCGGGAAACCGGATTGTGGTTCCACGGCTGGAATTACGACGGCCAGCACAATTTTGCCCATGCCCGCTGGGCGCGCGGCAACAGCTGGCTGACCATCGTGATTCCGGATTTCCTCGAGCTGGTGGATCTGCCTGAAAACAATGCGGTGCGCCGTTACCTGGTGCAGGTGCTGAACGCGCAGGTTGCGGCCCTGGCGCAATGCCAGGACGACTCCGGGCTGTGGCATACGCTGCTCGACGATCCAAACTCCTATCTTGAGGCCTCCGCCACGGCGGGCTTTGCCTACGGCATTCTGAAAGCGGTGCGTAAGCGCTACGTCGCGCCGGAATACGCGGAGGTGGCTGAAAAAGCGATTCGCGGCATCGTGAAAAACATTTCGCCGGAAGGGGAGCTGCTGCAAACGTCGTTTGGCACGGGAATGGGCAGCGACCTGGAGTTTTATCGCCAGATCCCGCTGACCTCTATGCCTTACGGCCAGGCGATGGCGATACTCTGTCTGACGGAATATTTGCGGAAGTATTTCTAAACGCGAATAAATAAAAGCCTCTTTTAATAAGAGGCTTTTTTAATGGGAAATATATTCATGTCATGAATGTGGTGCTAATATAAATTAACAAGATAGATAAGCTCGTTAATTAATTAAATGCGAACTTTCGAAGTGTGATATTACACGCAATTTTCGCCGCGTTTCTGCCGTATTTTTAAATCGCAACATAAAGAAAATTCTCATACCAAATACATGGAGAAGTAATATGAGCAATGTTATGGGCGGTATTGTTGTAAGTCCTGCGGTCAATATGAATGCCGAGAAAATGTCCGATGAGCAACGGCGTATTTTTGACCGTGCCTTTGCTGAGCTTATTGGCGCTCAGTTCTTCCCGCTGGTCTATGTCAGTTCGCAGGTAGTTTCCGGTGTGCTTCATACGTACATTGCGACGCGCCGCGTGGTGTATCCGAACGCGCCGACGATGCTGGTGAAAGTGGTGATCCTTCAGAATCCGCAGAATGAAGCATCGATTCATCTTATTGAAGAAATTTAATCGTTAGTACTTTGCGATGAAAAGCTAACGGAATTAATCGGCCAAATGCGCGCTGCGGATAATATCCTGCCAGGATTAAACGTCATTGAATTAATTCACGCCAGACCGATATACGCCGTTTATGCAGGTAATTATTGGCCAGATAAAAAAACGTCCGCCCCAGTGAGGCGGACGTTTTTATTACATACGTTCTACGGTTTCGATACCCAGGGTATCCAGACCCAGCTTCAGGGTCTTCGCCGTCAGCTGCGCCAGCTTCAGGCGGCTGTTACGCACGTCCTCATTCTCTGCGGAGAGAATAGGGCAGTGTTCGTAGAAGCCAGAGAACAGGCCGGCCAGGTCGTACAGGTAAGAACACATCACGTGCGGCGTACCGTCACGCGCAACCACGCCCAGGGTCTCTTCAAACTGCAACAGACGCGCGGCCAGCTGCGCTTCGCGATCTTCGCTAATCACAACGGCGGCATTTGCCAGCGCGCTTTCGTCGATATTCGCTTTACGGAACACCGAGAGCACGCGGGTGTAGGCGTACTGCATGTACGGCGCGGTGTTACCTTCAAACGCCAGCATGTTGTCCCAGTCGAACACGTAGTCGGTGGTACGGTTCTTGGACAGATCCGCGTATTTCACCGCACCGATACCCACGGCGTTCGCCAGTTTTTCCAGCTCGTCGGCAGGCATATCCGGGTTTTTCTCGGCAACCAGACGACGTGCGCGCTCCAGCGCTTCGTCCAGCAGATCGGCTAGCTTCACCGTACCGCCCGCGCGGGTTTTAAACGGTTTACCGTCTTTACCCAGCATCATGCCGAACATGTGGTGCTCCAGCGGAACGGAATCCGGCACGTAACCGGCTTTGCGCACGATGGTCCACGCCTGCATCAGGTGCTGGTGCTGACGGGAGTCGATGTAATAGAGCACGCGGTCGGCGTGAAGGGTTTCGTAGCGGTATTTCGCACAGGCGATATCGGTAGTGGTATAGAGATAGCCGCCATCCTTTTTCTGGATGATCACGCCCATCGGTTCGCCTTCCTTGTTTTTATACTCATCAAGGAATACCACCGTTGCGCCTTCGCTCTCCACCGCCAGACCTTTTGCTTTCAGATCGGCCACAATGCCCGGCAGCATTGGGTTGTACAGGCTTTCGCCCATTACGTCGTCGCGGGTCAGGGTCACGTTAAGACGGTTGTAGGTCAGCTGGTTCTGGGACATGGTGATGTCGACCAGCTTGCGCCACATTTCCAGGAAGTAGGTATCGCCGCCCTGCAATTTCACCACGTAGCTACGCGCGCGCTCGGCAAATGCTTCGTCTTCGTCGTAGTGTTTTTTCGCTTCACGGTAGAAGCCTTCGAGGTCAGCCAGCGCCATTTCGCCCGCGTTTTCCTGCTGCTGCTTTTCTAAATAAGCAATCAGCATCCCGAACTGGGTGCCCCAGTCGCCCACGTGGTTCGCGCGGATGACCTTATGGCCGAGGAACTCAAGGGTACGCACGGACGCATCGCCGATGATGGTGGAGCGCAGGTGGCCCACGTGCATCTCTTTCGCCACGTTTGGCGCAGAGTAGTCAACGACGACGGTTTGCGCGTCAGGTTTTGTCACGCCCAGACGGTCGGACTTCAGCGCCGCGTCAACGTGGCTTGCCAGGAACGCCGGGTCAAGGAAGATGTTGATAAAGCCCGGGCCCGCAATTTCAGTTTTGCTGGCGATCCCGTTCAGATCCAGATGAGTCAGCACCAGCTCAGCGAGTTGTCGTGGCGGCATTCCCAGTTTTTTAGCCACTGCCATCACGCCATTAGCCTGATAGTCGCCAAACTGAACTTTTGCTGACTGACGAACCTGGGGTTCGCAATCCGCAGGAGCGCCTGCGGCAATCAGTGCCTGACTGACTTTTTCGGAGAGAAGAGCCTGAATATTCACCTGGATACCTTACCTTTTTGATGCGCGTTCACTAGCACCCGCACCCGTTTAAGAATTGAGGCCGGGAGTATACTGCAAATGCCCTCTGCCGTCAGCACTGCGGGGGGCGAAGATCGCTCAGAATCCAGGCTAAGTCAGCGTGCATAATCATGCAGTCGCAAAAAGCGTCATTCCACGGTTGGTAGTCGCGTGGCAACAGAGTAAATTAGCGGCTTTGCGACACGTTGAGAGACTCTTTTATGGCGAACTGGCAATCCATTGACGATCTGCATGATATTTCCGCAGATCTCCCGCGTTTCACCCAGGCGTTCACAGAACTTGCCACCCGCCTCGGTCTGGATATTGCACCCCTTGAGGCGGATCACATTTCGCTGCGCTGCCACCAGAACGCGACCGCTGAGCGCTGGCGTCGCGGGTTCGAACAGTGCGGCGAGCTGCTCTCTGAAAACATCATCAACGGCCGTCCTATCTGCCTGTTTAAGCTGCATGAACCGGTCTGCGTCGCCCACTGGCAGTTCAGCGTGGTCGAGCTGCCGTGGCCGGGGGAAAAGCGTTATCCGCACGAAGGCTGGGAGCACATTGAAATCGTCCTGCCCGGCGAGCCGGAAACGCTCAACGCCCGCGCGCTGGCGCTGCTGGCTGACGAAGGATTAAGCCAGCCGGGGATTTTCGTCAAAACCAGCTCGCCAAAAGGCGAACGCGAGCGGTTGCCGAATCCGACCCTGGCGGTGACGGACGGACAGGTGACGGTGAAATTCCACCCCTGGACCATCGAGCAGATTGTTGCCAGCGAAGCGGAGCAGATGTGAGTTCCCGCCGGGAACAGACGCCACGGGCGTGTCATGATAGTGCGTTGGGTTGACTGAAGGAGGAGTGAATGGCGCTGCTGGAGATTTGTTGTTATAGCGTGGAGTGTGCCGTAACGGCGCAACAACGGGGAGCCGACCGCATTGAACTGTGTGCGGCACCGAAAGAGGGGGGGCTAACGCCTTCATACGGCGTGCTGAAATCCGCGCGTCAGCAGGTGTCGATTCCTGTACACCCGATCGTGCGCCCGCGCGGCGGTGATTTTTGTTACACCGCGGGCGAGTTCAGTGCCATGCTTGAGGATATCGCGCTTATTCGCGATCTCGGTTTCCCGGGGCTGGTGATCGGCCTGCTTGATGAAGAAGGTAACGTCAATATGCCCGCAATGCGTCAGGTGATGGCGGCGGCAAATGGCCTTGCGGTCACTTTTCATCGCGCGTTTGATATGTGTAAAAATCCGCTGCAAGCCTTTGATAATCTGGCCGAGCTGGGCGTGGCGCGCGTGCTGACGTCGGGTCAGCAGTCGTCCGCCGAAAAAGGTTTGAAATTAATTACGGAACTAAAAGCACATTCCGGTGTTCCAATAATAATGGCGGGCGCTGGAGTTCGCGCCAGCAATCTCGAACTGTTTTTAAACGCAGGGGTCAAGGAGCTGCATAGCTCAGCAGGGAAATGGACGCCTTCACCCATGCGTTATCGCAATACAGGGTTGTCAATGTCGACGGATGCCGAAGCGGATGAGTATTCACGCTACGGTGTAGATGGAGAGTCGGTTGCGGTAATGAAATCGATGATTGAACGTTATCACGTGTAGCAACGTAGCGATTTTTACCGCGCATCATGTCGCCCAATATGATGCTTGCTAGTACCAGGCCCCTGCAATTTCAACAGGGGCCTTTTTTTCTCCTTCATATTTCACGCCGCAGCGGCGTTGGCCGCCTCGCTCACCCCATTCACTGACTGATGTAAGCTCCCGGGGATTCGCTGCGTTGCCGCCTTGCTGCAACGTGAACTATTTTGGAGAAAGCCTACTTGAGTAGGCCGGGTAAGGCGCAGCCGCCACCCGGCTAAAATACTACGGCTTCGTCGCTATCAACACCGCACGCATCGGTGCCGGATAACCTTCGATGGTTTTGCTGCGATCGTCCGGGTCGAGGAACTGCTCCAGCGATTCGGTCACCATCCAGTCGGTGCGGCGCTGCTCCTCGATGGAGGTCACGCTCACGTCCGCGATCCGCACGTCCACAAACCCGCACTTCTCAAGCCAGTTTTTCAGCGCCAGCGCGGACGGGATAAAGTACACGTTACGCATCTGCGCGTAGCGATCGCCCGGCACCAGAACGGTATTTTCGTCGCCTTCCACCACCAGCGTTTCCAGCACCAGCTCGCCGCCGCTGACCAGCTGATCTTTCAGCTGCCAGAGATGCTCCAGCGGAGAACGACGGTGATACAGCACGCCCATTGAGAACACGGTGTCAAAGGCTTTGAGCGCCGGAAGCTGTTCAATCCCCAGCGGCAGCAGGTGCGCGCGCTGATCGTTGCCCAGCAGCTTGCGTACCGCTTCAAACTGGCACAGGAACAGCTGCATCGGATCGATGCCGACGGCCAGATGCGCCCCGGCACCAATCATTCGCCACATGTGATAGCCGCTACCGCAGCCCACGTCCAGAATGGTACGCCCGCTGAGATCGGACAGGTGCGGCAGCACGCGGTCCCACTTCCAGTCCGAGCGCCATTCCGTGTTGATATTCACGCCGTACAGAGAGAACGGCCCTTTGCGCCACGGCATCAGGTTGCGCATCAGCGTTTCGATACGGTTAGTCTGCCCGGCGGAAAGCGGTTCTTCGCTCTCGGCGGTCACGCTGTGCAGCAGATCCAGACGATGCGGCGTCAGCTCCGGCAAATACTCTACGGCGTTTGACCATTGCTTTAACAGGCCGTGCTGCTGGTCGCGCTGCCAGGTGGCGATTTGCGCAGGCAGGGTTTCCAGCCAGTGAGACAGATGATTTTTAGCGATTAGCTGATAGAAATTACCGAACTCGATCATGCCGCGTCCCCGGCCTTCAGCGCCACAAGTGAGCCAAAGTTAAAGCACTGGAACCACAGCTCGCTGTGCTCAAAACCGGCCTTGCGCAGGCGGGCTTTATGGGTTTCGACGGAATCGGTCAGCATCACGTTTTCGAGCATGCTGCGCTTCTGGCTGATCTCCAGCTCGCTGTAGCCGTTCGCCCGCTTAAAGTCGTGGTGCATGTTGAACAGCAGTTCGCCCACGTCGGCGTCTTCAAAGCTGAACTTCTCAGACAGCACCAGCGCGCCGCCGGGGTTCAGCCCTTTATAGATCTTATCCAGCAGCAGCTGGCGGTCTTCCGGCACCAGAAATTGCAGGGTGAAGTTCAGCACCACCATCGAGGCGTTTTTGATCTCGATATCGCGGATATCGCCTTCAACCACCTCGACCGGCGTTGGGGCCTTATAGGCGTCGATGTGGCGACGGCAGCGTTCAACCATCGCCGGCGAGTTATCAACGGCAATGATTTTACAGCCTTCCTGATGTACGTTACGACGCACCGACAGCGTTGCGGCACCCAGCGAGCAGCCAAGGTCATAGACCTGCGTGCCGGGCTGCACGAAGCGCTCAGCCAGCATCCCGATCATAGAGACAATATTGGAATAACCTGGAACAGAGCGCTGGATCATGTCGGGGAAGACTTCGGCTACCCGTTCATCAAAGGTCCAGTCGCCCAGGCTGGCGATAGGCGCGGAAAAAAGCGTGTCGCGATCAGACATAACGTAAAAATCCGGGAAAAATAAAGGGGCATATTGTGCGCTAACGGAAGGAGAAAACCAACTCCCACGGCATATACCAAAGGTTAGCCAGCACCATCAGCAAAAGCGAACACCAGGTTGCGCTCATACCGGAACGACGCCAGCGGAATAAACGATGGTGGAAACCGTAATAATGCATGACCCGACCGGCAATCAGCAGCAGACCGCAGAGGTGAACCATCCAGGTTTCCGCACCGTTCATTTCCATAAACAGCAGCAGGATCAAGGCAACAGGGATGTACTCAACCGCATTACCGTGCACGCGGATCGCGACCTGCAATTCGGAAAACCCGCCGTCACCGTAGGCAACGCGGTATTGCATCCTCAGGCGCACAACGTCAAACGAAAACTTAATCAGCAGTAATGCACCTAACACCGCATAAAGCGCGCTGACCATACTAACTCCCTGTTTTTGGCAGATGGCACGCCTATATGATAGGGGGTGATATCAGAAAAGAGAAGATTGTTGTGGGATGGCGGGCGCGTCGCCGACCGACGGAACCGCGCGCTGCAAGGCCTGCCAGAGAGCATCGACCAGTTCAGGCGCCTGGGCGATATCCGGCGTGTGCAAAAACAGATACGGCGTGGTGCTTTGCTCCCATTTCGGCAACGTTTGCAGCCAGACGGCGAACATCTCGATGTTTTGCTGCATATTGTCGCTACCGATAAACCGCACCATCGGGTTTTGTGCGGTCACGACGGCGTGTACGGGCACCTTTGGCTTCTTGCGCTGCGCGTCGATAATCGCCTCATTGTGGGGAATGGCGCTGTGTACCGGACGGCTGTCGAGGATCGTGCGGTTTACGGCGCGCTCATGCAGACCGCGATTCAGCGTTTTTTCGGCCTCGCCTTTGGCAAAAAACTCCGGGTGACGCACTTCCACGCCGTAGGTAAACTCGCGGGGAAGGGCGTCGAGAAACTGCCACAGGGCGGGCAGATCGCGCGGCGCGAACGCGGCGGGAAGCTGAAGCCAGTATTGACCAATGCGGTCGGCCAGCGGCGACATCCGGGTGAAAAACTCTTCGGTAAGATCCCCGCAGTTTCGCAGCGCCGCGGTATGGGAAATGGTCGCCGGAAACTTAAAGCAGAAGCGGAAGTTATCGTCGGTCTGCTCACGCCAGCGCTCGACGATCTCTGCCCGGGGCAGGGCATACAGCGTAGTGTTACCCTCCACGCAGTTAAAGTGGCGGGCATACTCTTCAAGGCTGGTGATGCCAAGACGCACCCATTTCGGGTGCGACCATTGGGGCAGACCTACGTACATCATAGGGCGTTCAAAATCTCGTCGGTGCTGCGCACGCGGCCAATGCGCGGGAAGATGTTGGTCATGCTGCCCTGATGCTGATCGGCAGAAGCGGCGCTGCACGCGTCTTCGGCAACGACCAGGTTGAAGCCCAGCTCCCAGGCGTTGCGGGCGGTCGATTCCACGCCGATGTTGGTGGAAATTCCGCACAGGATAATGGTGTCAATGCCGCGACGGCGCAGTTGCAGCTCCAGATCGGTGCCGTAAAAGGCGCCCCACTGGCGTTTGGTGACTTCGATATCGCTGTCGCGTTTGCCGAGCGACACCGGATACGTCCACCAGTTTTCCGGCAGCGCGTGTGCCCCGGCCTGCGCGTCGACGGGCTGTTTTAGCGCTTCGGCGAAATGGGCAGACCAGCCGACACGCACCATAATTACAGGTGCGCCCGCGGCGCGGCATTTTTCCGCCAGACGCGCGGCACGGCTGACCACGTCATCAGCGGCGTGCGGGCCACCGGCAAAAGGCAGGATCCCTTCCTGTAGATCAATCACCACGAGAGCGGTTTTGGTGGTATCGAGTGAAAACATAGTAACTCCAGTTAAATGAACGGCCTGGGCTACACCTTACGCTGTTCCTGGCTGTTACCAGACGGACAATTTTGTTAATTTTTGTGAGAATGCGCAATAAGAGTGCAGCAAACGTGCGTCAGGCCGCGCTTCGCACTTATCGTCAGGCGGAATTTCCAGTATAATAGCCGCCTTTTTTCATCCAGTTGTGACATACAGTTAAAGCTGCGACAAAGTAGCCTGAAACAGAGGCGACAATCAGCCTGCGGCTAATTAAGGGATATCTCATGCGTACAGAATATTGCGGGCAGCTGCGTCAGTCCCACGTCGGGCAGCAGGTCACCCTGTGTGGTTGGGTCAATCGTCGTCGTGATCTCGGTAGCCTTATCTTCATCGATATGCGCGACCGCGAAGGTATCGTGCAGGTGTTCTTCGATCCGGATCGCGCGGACGCGTTGAAGCTGGCTTCTGAGCTGCGTAATGAGTTCTGCATTCAGGTCACCGGCACCGTTCGTGCCCGTGACGAAAAAAACGTCAACGCAGACATGGCGACCGGTGCCGTTGAAGTGCTGGCGTCTGACCTGGTTATCATCAACCGCGCAGAAGCGCTGCCGCTGGACTCTAACCACGTCAACACCGAAGAAGCGCGTCTGAAGTACCGCTATCTGGATCTGCGTCGCCCGGAAATGGCTCAGCGCCTGAAAACCCGTGCGAAAATCACCAGCCTGGTGCGCCGCTTCATGGACGACCACGGTTTCCTTGATATCGAAACCCCGATGCTGACCAAAGCCACGCCGGAAGGCGCGCGCGACTACCTGGTGCCATCCCGCGTTCATAAAGGCAAATTCTACGCGCTGCCGCAGTCTCCTCAGCTGTTCAAGCAGCTGCTGATGATGTCCGGCTTCGACCGTTACTATCAGATTGTTAAGTGCTTCCGTGACGAAGACCTGCGTGCTGACCGTCAGCCAGAATTTACCCAGATCGACGTCGAAACCTCCTTCATGACCGCCGAGCAGGTGCGTGAAGTGATGGAAGCGCTGGTGCGCGGCCTGTGGAACGACGTGAAAGGCGTTGAGCTGGGCGATTTCCCGATTATGACCTTCGCGGAAGCAGAGCGTCGCTACGGCTCCGATAAGCCGGACCTGCGTAACCCGATGGAGCTGGTGGACGTGGCTGACCTGCTGAAATCCGTAGAGTTCGCGGTATTTGCTGGCCCGGCTAACGATCCTAAAGGTCGCGTTGCGGCGCTGCGCGTACCGGGCGGTGCGGCGCTGAGCCGTAAGCAGATTGACGACTACGGCAACTTCGTCAAGATCTACGGTGCGAAAGGCCTGGCCTATATTAAGGTGACCGAGCGTGCGAAGGGTCTGGAAGGTATCACCAGCCCGGTCGCGAAATTCCTGAACGCAGAGATCGTTGAAGCCATCCTTGAGCGCGTGGGTGCACAGGACGGCGACATGATCTTCTTCGGCGCAGACAACAAGAAAGTGGTTGCCGACGCGATGGGCGCGCTGCGTCTGAAGCTCGGCAAAGACCTGAACATCACCGACGAAAACAAATGGGCGCCGCTGTGGGTTATCGACTTCCCAATGTTTGAAGACGACGGTGAAGGCGGCCTGACCGCGATGCACCACCCGTTCACCTCGCCGAAAGACATGAGCGCGGCAGAGCTGAAAGCGGCACCGGAAGACGCGGTGGCGAACGCCTACGACATGGTCATCAACGGCTACGAAGTGGGCGGCGGTTCCGTGCGTATTCACAGCGGTGAAATGCAGCAGACCGTGTTCGGCATTCTGGGCATCAACGAACAAGAGCAGCGTGAGAAGTTTGGCTTCCTGCTGGACGCGCTGAAATACGGTACGCCGCCGCACGCGGGTCTGGCATTCGGTCTTGACCGTCTGACCATGCTGCTGACCGGCACCGACAACATTCGTGATGTTATCGCCTTCCCGAAAACCACGGCTGCCGCGTGTCTGATGACCGAAGCGCCAAGCTTTGCTAACCCGGCCTCTCTGGCCGAGCTGGGGATTGAAGTGGTGAAGAAGGAAGAGAAAAACTGATATGGCATATAAGCGTCCCGTTTCTGTCTTAGTAGTGATTTACGCGCAGGACACGAAGCGGGTGCTGATGTTGCAGCGGCGCGACGATCCTGATTTCTGGCAGTCGGTTACCGGCAGTCTGGAAGAGGGAGAAACCGCGTCGCAGGCCGCCGCGCGTGAAGTAAAGGAA
This sequence comes from Enterobacter asburiae, assembly GCF_021440515.1. GTDB lineage: Bacteria > Pseudomonadota > Gammaproteobacteria > Enterobacterales > Enterobacteriaceae > Enterobacter > Enterobacter asburiae_E. The sequence continues at coordinate 101,041 of NZ_JAKCMV010000032.1, forward strand.
GAGGTCACCATTGACGTTGCCTGCGAGCAACTGACCCTGAAGGACTGTCAGCGCACGGTGGAGTTTGAAATTTTTAGCCATTTACGTCATCGCTATGCGCCGGGCATTGAGCGCAACACGGAATCCTGGTTCTGTCTTGCGCTTCCCCACGAGCGGGAGGTGGTGTTCACTGAGCATCTGACCTACCGCTGGGTTGATGCGGCGGATGCCGCTGCACTGACCAAGTCGTGGAGCAACCGGCAGGCGATTGAAGAATTTGTAATTAACGCTGCCTGAAAAGGCGCGCTCTTTGAGGATATTTTTATGGCAGGTCATAGTAAGTGGGCCAACACTAAACACCGCAAAGCGGCACAGGATGCCAAGCGCGGTAAAATCTTTACCAAAATCATTCGTGAGCTGGTGACAGCAGCACGTCTGGGCGGCGGCGATGCGGGCTCTAACCCACGTCTGCGCGCGGCGATTGATAAAGCCCTGTCTAATAACATGACGCGTGACACCCTGAACCGTGCAATCGCGCGCGGCGTGGGCGGTGATGAAGACGCGAACATGGAAACCATCATTTATGAAGGTTACGGCCCTGGCGGTACCGCGGTGATGGTTGAATGTCTGTCTGACAACCGTAACCGTACCGTTGCCGAAGTGCGCCACGCGTTCACCAAAACCGGTGGCAACCTGGGCACAGACGGTTCCGTTGCTTACCTGTTCAGCAAAAAAGGCGTTATCTCCTTCGAGAAAGGCGACGAAGACGCGATCATGGAAGCGGCGCTGGAAGCGGGTGCTGAAGACGTTGTCACCTTCGATGACGGTGCTATCGACGTGTACACCGCGTGGGAAGAGTTGGGCGCGGTGCGTGACGCGCTGGAAGCGGCTGGCCTGAAAGCGGACAACGCGGAAGTGTCTATGATCCCGTCTACCAAAGCGGATATGGATGCGGAAACGGCACCGAAACTGCTGCGTCTGATCGACATGCTCGAAGATTGCGACGACGTGCAGGAAGTTTACCACAATGGTGAAATCTCTGATGAGGTGGCTGCGACGCTGTAATGCGCCAGCCTGAACCCTTTACGGGAGAAGCGTGATGTCGATTATCCTCGGGATTGACCCCGGCTCACGCATTACCGGTTATGGCGTCATCCGTCAGGTTGGACGCCAGTTAACCTACCTCGGCAGCGGCTGTATCCGCACCAAAGTGGACGATCTGCCGTCGCGCCTGAAGCTTATCTACGCAGGCGTGTCGGAGATCATCACCCAGTTCCAGCCGGACTATTTCGCCATCGAGCAGGTCTTTATGGCGAAAAACGCGGACTCCGCGTTAAAGCTCGGTCAGGCGCGGGGCGTGGCGATTGTGGCTGCGGTGAATCAGGATCTGCCGGTGTTCGAATACGCCGCAAGGCAGGTTAAACAGACGGTGGTTGGGATTGGTAGCGCCGAGAAAAGCCAGGTGCAGCACATGGTGCGCACGCTGCTGAAGCTCCCCGCGAATCCCCAGGCCGATGCCGCCGATGCGCTGGCAATCGCCATTACCCACTGTCATGTCAGCCAGAACGCGATGCAAATGAGCGAGTCGCGGCTCAATCTGGCGCGAGGCAGGTTACGATAATGACAAATCAGGCTGGATGTTTATCCAGCCTTTTTTTATTATACCCGCAGCAAAACTTCTTACAGAACGCAGGAGCGTCACGTGATAGGCAGACTCAGAGGCATTATCCTTGAAAAACAACCCCCGTTAGTGCTGCTGGAAGTGGGTGGCGTGGGCTATGAAGTCCATATGCCGATGACCTGCTTCTACGAGCTGCCGGACGCTGGCAAAGAGGCAATCGTCTTTACGCAGTTTGTGGTACGTGAAGATGCCCAACTGCTTTACGGCTTTAACGATAAGCAGGAACGCACCTTGTTCCGCGAGCTGATCAAGACCAACGGCGTCGGTCCGAAGCTGGCGCTGGCTATCCTGTCCGGCATGAACGCCCAGCAGTTCGTTAACGCCGTCGAGCGTGAAGATCCTGCCGCGCTGGTTAAGCTTCCGGGTATCGGCAAGAAAACCGCTGAGCGCCTGATCGTCGAAATGAAAGACCGCTTTAAGGGCCTGCACGGCGATCTGTTTACGCCTGCCGCTGACCTGGTGCTCACTTCGCCGGGCGCGCCAGCGACGGATGACGCCGAGCAGGAAGCGGTTGCCGCGCTGGTGGCGCTGGGCTATAAACCTCAGGAAGCCAGCCGTATGGTGAGCAAAATCGCCAAACCGGACGCCAGCAGTGAAACCCTGATTCGTGAAGCGCTCCGCGCTGCATTGTGAGGTAAAGGATGATTGAAGCAGACCGCCTGGTATCGGCAGGCACCCTTCAGGCAGAAGACGTGGTGGATCGTGCGATCCGCCCGAAGCTGCTTGATGAGTATATTGGGCAGCCGCAGGTCCGTTCCCAGATGGAAATCTTCATCCAGGCGGCAAAGCTGCGCGGCGATGCGCTCGATCACCTGCTGATTTTTGGCCCGCCGGGGCTGGGTAAAACTACGCTGGCAAATATTGTCGCTAACGAAATGGGCGTCAACCTGCGCACCACCTCCGGGCCGGTGCTGGAAAAAGCGGGCGATCTGGCGGCGATGCTGACCAACCTTGAACCTCACGACGTCCTCTTTATCGATGAAATTCACCGCCTCTCTCCGGTGGTGGAAGAGGTGCTCTATCCGGCGATGGAAGACTATCAGCTGGATATCATGATTGGCGAAGGTCCCGCGGCGCGCTCCATCAAGATCGATCTCCCGCCGTTTACCCTGATTGGCGCAACCACTCGCGCCGGGTCACTGACCTCGCCGCTGCGCGACCGCTTCGGTATTGTGCAGCGCCTTGAGTTTTATCAGGTGCCCGATCTCCAGCATATCGTTGGCCGCAGCGCGCGCTATATGGGGCTGGAGATGAGCGAAGAAGGGGCGTTTGAGGTGGCGAAGCGCTCGCGCGGTACGCCGCGTATTGCCAACCGCCTGCTGCGCCGCGTGCGTGACTTTGCAGAGGTCAAGCACGACGGCACCATTTCCGCCGAGATCGCCGCACAGGCGCTGGACATGCTGAACGTGGACGCCGAAGGTTTCGACTATATGGACCGCAAGCTGCTGCTGGCGGTGCTGGATAAATTCTTCGGCGGGCCCGTTGGGCTGGATAACCTGGCGGCGGCTATCGGGGAAGAGCGTGAAACCATCGAGGACGTACTGGAGCCGTACCTTATCCAGCAGGGCTTTCTGCAACGCACGCCGCGCGGTCGCATGGCAACGGTGCGGGCCTGGACTCACTTCGGGATTACGCCACCGGCGATGCCCTAAAAATAAAGCCGGGTGGCGGCTACGCCTTACCCGGCCTACGAAACGGTTTTGTAGCCCCGGTAAGCGAAGCGCCACCGGGGACACGGCCGCTACTGTGCGGTCTTCTTCATCATGCTGAAAATAAACAGCACCGCCGCACACAGCACCACCGACGGCCCGGCAGGCGTGTCATAAAACGCCGAGAAGGTTAACCCGCCCGTTACCGCAATCATTCCGATAATCACCGCGATGCCCGCCATCTGCTCCGGCGTGCGCGCAAACCGACGCGCCGTCGCGGCTGGAATGATCAGCAGGGAGGTGATAATCAGTGCGCCGACAAACTTCATCGCCACGCCGATGGTTAACGCCGTCACCAGCATCAGCAGCAGCTTCACGCGCTGGAGCTTCACGCCGTCAACAAACGCCAGATCCGGGCTGACGGTCATGGCGAGCAGGTTGCGCCACTGCCAGAGCAGGATAGCCAGCACCACCACCACGCCAATCGCGATAGAGATCAGATCTTCCGGCGTCACCGCCAGTAAATCCCCGAACAGGTAGGCCATCAGGTCAACGCGGATGTTGGACATCAAACTCACCACCACCAGCCCCAGCGACAGCGCGCTGTGCGCCATAATGCCGAGCAGGGTATCGATAGCGAGGTGAGGGCGCTTTTCCAGCCAGACCAGGCCAGCGGCCAGTAACAGGGTGACGACGATCACCGCGTAGAACGGGTTCACGTTCAGCAGCAGACCAAACGCAACGCCGAGCAGAGAGGCGTGTGCCAGGGTGTCGCCGAAATAGGACATTCTGCGCCACACCACAAACGAGCCAAGCGGACCTGCGGCGCAGGCGAGCATAATCCCGGCCAGCCAGCCGGGCAAAAGCAGTTCAATCATGAGTGTCCATTTCCCCGGCGCAGGATAATTCGTCCCTGCAAATCATGGCGGTGATTATGTTGATGGCGATAAATGCCAAGCTGTTCGGCGCCGCGCGGGCCAAACATAGAGATAAATTCAGGGTGCATCGACACCACTTCCGGCGTGCCTGAACAGCAGATGTGGTGATTAAGGCACAGCACCTCGTCGGTTTTCGCCATCACCAGATGCAGGTCGTGGGACACCATCAGCACCGCGCAGTTAAGTTCACGGCGCAGCTGATCGATTAAATCGTACAGCGCAACCTGACCGTTGACGTCGACGCCCTGAGTAGGTTCGTCGAGCACCAGCAATTGCGGGCTGCTCAGCAGCGCGCGCGCCAGCAGTACGCGCTGGGTTTCACCGCCGGAAAGTTTTTGCATCGGCGCGTCAACCAGATGACCGGCCTGCACGCGTTTAAGCGCAGGCAAAATATCGGCTTTACGCGTGCCCGGACGCAGGCGCAGAAAGCGGCTTACCGTCAGCGGCAGCGTGGCGTCGAGATGTAATTTCTGCGGCACATAGCCAATACGCAGTCCGTTATCGCGTTTGATCACGCCTGTATCAGGTGCTACCAGACCGAGCACCACGCGCACCAGAGTAGATTTCCCCGCACCGTTTGGCCCGAGCAGCGTCAGAATTTTACCGGGCTTCAAATCCAGCGACACGTCAGAGAGGACGCGGCGCTGGCCGAATGAGACCGAAATATTTTCGAGAGTAACCAAAGTCGTCATGTCAATTTAAGCTTGCAGAAGTCATCGAATGTTATAATATCACATTCACCGAACTTATTACGATGATTCGTCGCATTATGTTACATAAAAATACGCTTCTTTTCGCAGCATTATCCGCTGCCCTTTGGGGTACAACAGCACAAGATGTTAACGCTGCCGTTGTCGCTTCGCTTAAACCGCTTGGATTTATCGCTTCTGCCATCGCAGACGGCGTCACAGAGACCCAGGTTTTACTGCCTGATGGGGCCTCTGAACATGATTATTCCCTGCGCCCGTCTGATGTAAAACGCTTACAAAACGCAGACTTAGTGGTCTGGATTGGTCCAGAGATGGAAGCGTTTATGCAAAAGTCGGCAAAACAGGTGGCCGCGAATAAACAGGTCGCTATTGCCGAACTGTCTGGCGTGAAACCGTTGCTCATGAAAGGGGCTGATGACGACGGTGACGAACATGACCACGACCATGCTGGCGATGAAAAAGGTGACGACCATCACCATCACGGCGAGTACAACATGCATCTTTGGTTGTCCCCAGAGATAGCGCGGCTTTCGGCGGTTGCAATCCACGACAAATTAGTGGAACTTATGCCGCAAAGTCGAGCCAAACTTGACGCCAACCTGAAGGATTTTGAGGCTTCCTTAGCCGCAACCGACAAGCAGGTAGGTACCGAGCTGGCACCGCTGAAAGGAAAAGGGTATTTCGTTTTTCATGACGCCTATGGCTACTACGAAAAACACTACGGTTTGACCCCGCTGGGTCACTTCACCGTCAACCCGGAAATTCAGCCTGGTGCGCAGCGTTTACATGAAATCAGAACACAGTTGGTTGAGCAGAAAGCGACATGCGTTTTTGCTGAGCCACAGTTCAGGCCAGCGGTCGTAGAAGCCGTGGCCAGGGGAACATCCGTGCGCATGGGTACCCTTGACCCGCTAGGAACGAATATCCAGTTGAGCAAAGCGAGCTATTCGCAGTTCCTCAGCCAACTGGCGAACCAGTATGCGAGCTGCCTGAAAGGAGATTAACGAGGAAGTGAATACGTGCAACAGATAGCCCGCTCTGTCGCTCTGGCATTTAACAATCTGCCTCGACCCCATCGCGTTATGCTGGGGTCTCTTACAGTTCTCACCTTAGCGGTCGCCGTCTGGCGGCCCTATGTTTACCACCCGAGTTCTGCCCCTATCATCAAAACCATCGAGCTTGAAAAGAGCGAGATCCGTTCTTTACTGCCTGAAGCCAGCGAGCCTATCGACCAGGCAGCCCAGGAAGACGAAGCCATTCCTCAGGATGAGCTGGATGACAAAATCCAGAACGAAGCCGGCATTCATGAATATGTTGTCTCCACCGGCGATACCCTGAGCAGCGTGCTCAACCAGTATGGTATCGACATGGGGGATATCAGCCAGCTCGCCGCGTCCGACAAAGATCTGCGTAACCTCAAGATTGGCCAGCAGCTCTCCTGGACCTTAACCGCAGACGGCGATTTACAGCGCCTGACGTGGGAAATGTCCCGCCGTGAAACCCGCACCTACGACCGCACGGCAAACGGTTTTAAAATGACCAGCGAAATGCAGCAGGGCGACTGGGTGAACAGCGTGCTGAAAGGCACCGTGGGCGCGAGCTTTGTCAGCGCAGCGCGCGACGCGGGCCTCACCAGCGCGGAAATCAGCTCGGTGATTAAGGCGATGCAGTGGCAGATGGACTTTCGTAAGCTGAAAAAAGGCGACGAGTTCTCGGTGCTGATGTCCCGCGAAATGCTCGACGGCAAACGTGAACAGAGCCAGCTGCTGGGCGTTCGTCTGCGTTCAGACGGTAAAGATTACTACGCCATCCGCGCCGAAGACGGCAAGTTCTACGATCGCAACGGTACGGGCCTGGCGAAGGGCTTCCTGCGCTTCCCGACCGCGAAGCAGTTCCGCGTTTCCTCCAACTTTAACCCGCGTCGTCTGAACCCGGTTACCGGGCGCGTTGCGCCGCACCGCGGGGTTGACTTCGCGATGCCGCAGGGTACGCCGGTGCTGGCGGTGGGCGATGGTGAAGTGGTCATGGCGAAACGCAGCGGGGCAGCAGGCTATTACGTTGCCGTGCGTCACGGTCGTACCTACACCACCCGTTACATGCACCTGCGCAAGCTGCTGGTTAAGCCAGGACAGAAAGTGAAGCGCGGTGACCGTATCGCGCTGTCCGGGAATACCGGGCGCTCTACCGGGCCGCACCTGCACTATGAAGTGTGGATCAACCAGCAGGCGGTAAACCCGTTAACGGCGAAACTGCCGCGCACCGAAGGGCTGACCGGTAAAGACCGTACGGATTACCTGGCGCAGGTGAAAGAAGTGATGCCACAGCTTCGCTTCGACTAAGGTCGCGTTAATCAACAAGCCGGTGCCCGCGTGCGCCGGCTTTTTCTTTTGTGCCAGAGCGCCAGCCTCGCTACACTATCCGCATTATTCTTTTTTTCGCGTCACTTTCCTGGAATCAGCATGGAAACTAAAAAAAATAACAGTGAGTACATTCCTGAGTTTGAGTCGTCGTTTCGCCACCCCCGCAACTGGGGCGCCTGGCTGGGGGTGTATGCCTTTGCCGGTATGGCGCTGCTGCCTGCCTCCGTGCGCGATCCCATTCTCGGGAAAATAGGCCGTCTGGCGGGGCGCATGGGTAAAAGCGCCCGTCGTCGCGCGCAGATCAACCTCTATTACTGTTTCCCTGAAAAAAGCGATGCCGAGCGCGAAGCGATTATCGATGCCATGTACACCACCGCGCCGCAGGCGATGGCGATGATGGCCGAGCTGGCGCTGCGCGGGCCTGAGAAGCTGATTAGCCGCGTTGACTGGAAAGGGCAGGAGATTATCGATGAGATGCGTCGCAACGACGAGAAGGTGATTTTCCTTGTACCGCACGGCTGGGGCGTGGATATCCCGGCGATGCTGATGGCCTCGCAGGGCCAGAAAATGGCGGCGATGTTCCACAATCAGGGCAACAAGATTTTCGATTTCGTCTGGAATACCGTTCGTCGTCGCTTTGGCGGCCGCCTTCACGCGCGTAATGACGGCATTAAACCCTTTATTCAGTCCGTGCGTCAGGGCTACTGGGGCTACTACCTGCCGGATCAGGATCACGGGCCGGAGCACAGCGAGTTTGTGGATTTCTTTGCCACCTACAAAGCGACGCTGCCCGCGATTGGCAGACTGATGAAGGTGTGTCGCGCCCGCGTGATCCCGCTGTTCCCGATTTATGACGGTAAAACTCACCGCCTGACCATCGAAGTGCGCCCGCCGATGGACGATCTTCTGACCGCTGACGATAACACCATCGCCCGTCGCATGAACGAAGAGGTGGAGCTTCTGGTGGGGCCGCATACCGAACAGTACACGTGGATATTAAAGCTGCTGAAAACGCGCAGGCCTGGCGAAAAAGAGCCCTACAAACGCAAAGAGCTTTTCCCGAAGAAATAAAAAAAGCCCTCTCTTAACGGAGAGGGCTTTTTAACTTTGGGCCGATTACTCGACGGTCATCACGCGGGTGGTGTTCGTTGAGCCGATGGTGCTCATCACGTCACCCTGGGTCACGATAACGATATCACCGGACACCAGATAGCCTTTGTCGCGCAGCAGGTTAACCGCATCGTTGGCAGCGGCCACGCCATCGTTGTTGCTGTCGAAGTAGACCGGGGTCACGCCGCGATACAGAGCGGTCAGGTTCAGCGTGCGCTCGTGACGGGACATAGCGAAGATCGGCAGACCGGAGCTGATACGCGAGGTCATCAGCGCGGTACGGCCTGATTCGGTCATGGTGATGATGGCAGTAACCCCTTTCAGGTGGTTAGCCGCATACATCGCCGACATCGCAATGGCTTCTTCCACGTTGTCGAACTGAATGTCCAGACGGTGTTTAGACACGTTGATGCTTGGGATCTTCTCCGCGCCCAGACAGACGCGCGCCATCGCCGCCACGGTTTCAGCCGGATACTGGCCTGCTGCGGTTTCCGCAGACAGCATCACCGCATCGGTCCCGTCCAGCACGGCGTTTGCCACGTCCATGACTTCTGCGCGGGTTGGCATTGGGTTGGTGATCATGGATTCCATCATCTGGGTGGCGGTGATCACCGCACGGTTCAGCTGACGCGCGCGGCGGATCAGCGCTTTCTGGATCCCGACCAGCTCAGGATCGCCAATTTCAACGCCCAGATCGCCACGGGCGACCATCACCACGTCAGAGGCCAGGATCACATCGTCCATCGCATCCTGATCGCACACCGCTTCCGCACGCTCCACTTTGGCAACGATTTTCGCATCGCAGCCAGCGTCACGCGCCAGGCGGCGGGCGTAGTTCAGGTCTTCACCGCAGCGCGGGAAGGAAACGGCAAGGTAGTCCACGCCAATCTGGGCCGCCGTCACGATGTCGGCCTTGTCTTTCTCGGTCAGCGCTTCCGCAGAGAGGCCGCCGCCGAGCTTGTTGATGCCTTTGTTGTTGGAGAGCGGGCCGCCGACGGTGACTTCGGTGAACACCTTCATCCCCTGAACTTCCAGCACTTTCAGCTGAACGCGACCGTCGTCGAGCAGCAGGATATCGCCCGTGACCACGTCAGCAGGCAGACCTTTATAGTCGATACCCACTTTCTCTTTGTCGCCTTCGCCTTTGCTCAGGTTGGCATCCAGCAGGAATTTGTCGCCGACGTTGAGGAACACTTTGCCCTCTTTAAAAGTCGATACGCGGATTTTCGGCCCTTGCAGGTCACCGAGGATCGCCACATGGCGACCCAGTTTTGCCGCGATCTCACGTACCTTATCTGCGCGTAATTTATGGTCTTCTGGCGTACCGTGAGAGAAGTTCATACGCACCACGTTGGCGCCTGCGGCGATAATTTTTTCGAGGTTATTATCGCGATCGGTAGCCGGGCCTAGGGTGGTAACGATCTTGGTTCTGCGAAGCCTTCTGGACATGTAATACTCCGTTGACTGAAACATCTTGGTGTTGCGTGAACATGAAATCGGGGTTCTGCGCGCTGCAAGGCAGCCGTGAACGGACCGAATGCCGTGAATCGTATAACGTAGTTTTAACTTTTAGGGAACATCGCTCTTTATAAGCAATTCTTTATCAAAACGCGATTCCTTGAGCGCTTCCTTGACACGCTTCAAGTTATCTCTGAATTTTGCCCCGCGACGCAGGGTAAAGCCGGTCGCCAGCACGTCAATCACCGTCAGCTGCGCCAGACGCGACACCATCGGCATATACATATCCGTGTCTTCCGGCACATCAAGAGTAATGGCGAGCGTGGCTTCTCGCGCCAGCGGCGTGCCTGCCGTGGTGAGCGCAATGACCATCGCGTCGTTTTCCCGCGCCAGCTGCGCCAGCTCGACCTGGCTCTTGGTGCGCCCGGTATGCGAGATAAGCACCACAACGTCATCTTCGCTACAGTTCATACAGCTCATGCGTTGCAGGACAATGTCATCGGAATAAATCACCGGGACATTGAAGCGGAAGAATTTATTCATGGCGTCGTGCGCCACCGCCGCCGATGAACCCAGGCCGAAGAAGGCGATTTTTTTGGCCTGCGTCAGCAGATCCACCGCCCGGTTTACCGAGGCCATATCCAGCGACTGGCGCACATGGTCGAGCGTGGCCATCGCGGATTCGAAAATTTTGGCAGTGTAGGCATCAACGCTGTCGTCTTCATCGACATTGCGATTAACATAGGGCGTACCGTTTGCCAGACTTTGCGCCAGATGCAGTTTAAAATCGGGGAAGCCTCGGGTTTCGAGGCTACGGCAGAATCGGTTAACCGTCGGCTCGCTGACGCCCGACTCCTGCGCCAGAGCGGCGATGCTTGAATGAATGGCTTGAGCGGGCGAGGCGAGAATAACTTCAGCCACTTTTCGCTCGGATTTGCTAAGGTGTTCCAGTTGAAACTGGATTTTTTCCAGCATGTTCATTAGTAACAAGCGCTCATGGGTGAAAACGATTTTATTAATCGATGAAATCCTGATTCGATTTAGCCGATATTACCCCTGCGATCTCTATAAAGGGTAATGTACGACAAGAAATGTTGTTGTTTTTTTTCATAACTTGATCGCTGTCGGGTTTTGCAATGGCTCGCGAGTACAAAGATTCAACGGATCCCACGACGTTTCCGATTATTACGCCCTAAAGGTGTGAAAAATCACGGTATCGCACGTGACGTTAAGCGCTAATGGTTTCGGGAATGACGTAAAAGCAGTACAGTGCATTGTAATAAAATTACAACGATGCCTGGCAGAAGTACCAGGTTATCTAACTGAGGAGAATGACATGGCGGTAACGCAAACAGCCCAGGCATGTGACCTGGTCATTTTCGGCGCGAAAGGCGATCTTGCACGCCGTAAATTGCTGCCTTCCCTGTATCAACTGGAAAAAGCGGGCCAGCTTCATCCGGACACCCGTATCCTGGGCGTCGGCCGCGCTGACTGGGACAAGGACGCATATACCAAAGTCGTGCGTGAAGCGCTCGAAACCTTCATGAAAGAGAAAATCGATGAAGCGTTGTGGGACACGCTGAGCGGACGCCTCGATTTCTGCAACCTGGACGTGAACGACGTGAGCGCATTTAGCCGTCTGAGCGCAATGCTGGATCAGGAAAAACGCGTCACCATCAACTATTTCGCCATGCCGCCAAGCACCTTCGGCGCCATCTGCAAAGGGCTCGGTGAAGCGAAGCTGAACGCCAAACCGGCGCGCGTGGTGATGGAAAAACCATTGGGCACCTCTCTTGCTACCTCCCGCGAAATCAACGACCAGGTGGGCGAGTATTTTGAAGAGTGCCAGGTGTACCGTATCGACCACTACCTCGGTAAAGAGACCGTACTGAACCTGCTGGCGCTGCGCTTTGCTAACTCCCTGTTCGTAAACAACTGGGATAACCGCACTATCGATCACGTGGAAATTACCGTGGCCGAAGAGGTGGGCATTGAGGGCCGCTGGGGTTACTTCGACCAGGCCGGTCAGATGCGCGACATGATCCAGAACCACCTGCTGCAAATTCTCTGCATGATCGCCATGTCTCCGCCGTCCGATCTCTCTGCTGACAGCATCCGCGACGAAAAGGTGAAGGTGCTGAAATCCCTGCGCCGTATCGATCGCTCAAACGTGCGTGAAAAAACCGTGCGCGGTCAGTACACCTCCGGCTTTGCTCAGGGCAAAAAAGTGCCTGGCTATCTGGAAGAAGAGGGCGCGAACAAAACCAGCAGCACCGAAACCTTTGTCGCTATCCGCGTGGATATCGATAACTGGCGCTGGTCCGGCGTGCCGTTCTACCTGCGTACCGGTAAACGTCTGCCAACCAAGTGTTCTGAAGTGGTGGTGTACTTCAAAAACCCTGAGCTGAACCTGTTTAAAGAGTCCTGGCAGGAGCTGCCGCAGAACAAGCTGACCATTCGTCTGCAACCGGACGAAGGCGTGGATATCCAGATCCTCAACAAGGTGCCGGGGCTTGATCATAAGCACAACCTGCAAACCACCAAGCTCGATCTGAGCTACTCCGAAACCTTCAACGAAACGCACCTGGCCGATGCTTACGAGCGTCTGCTGCTGGAAACCATGCGTGGCATTCAGGCGCTGTTCGTGCGTCGTGATGAAGTGGAAGAGGCGTGGAAATGGGTTGACTCCATTACCGAAGCCTGGGCTGCGGATCAGGATGCACCGAAACCGTATCAGGCGGGAACGTGGGGGCCTGTCGCGTCTGTGGCGATGATCACCCGCGATGGCCGCTCCTGGAACGAGTTTGAGTAAGATTTCCCTCTAACCCGGAGGTGTTATTTTACCGGTAACATGATCTGGCACAGCCAGCGACACTTTTTTCTTCTTTTAAGCTCCGTGTGGATTCACCCACGGAGCTTTTTTTATTACACTGCCGGAAGTGATTTTGCCCCTGAGCTCCGGACAGCAAGCGTTTCAGCGTTGTTAACGACTGCAATACACTTTGTAAACTCCCGAGCACGGACAGATAAATTTGAGGAGCTTTTATGAATCCGACATTGTTACGCGTAACACAGCGCATTGCTGAGCGCTCAAAAGAGACCCGTTCTGCCTACCTCGCCCGCATCGAACAGGCCAAAACTGAAACCGTTCACCGCTCCCAGCTGGCCTGCGGTAACCTGGCGCACGGCTTTGCCGCCTGCCAGCCGGGTGATAAAGACGCGCTGAAAAGCATGCTGCGTAACAATATCGCCATCATTACCGCCTATAACGACATGCTTTCCGCGCACCAGCCGTATGAGGTCTACCCAAATATCATCCGTAACGCGCTGCACAGCGTGAATGCCGTCGGGCAGGTTGCGGGCGGCGTGCCGGCAATGTGCGACGGGGTAACTCAGGGCCAGGACGGCATGGAGCTCTCCCTGCTGAGCCGCGAAGTGATTGCCATGTCTGCGGCGGTGGGCCTCTCACATAACATGTTCGACGGCGCGCTCTATCTCGGCGTGTGCGACAAAATTGTCCCGGGCCTGGTGATGGCGGCGCTCTCGTTTGGCCATCTTCCTGCCATCTTCGTGCCGTCAGGCCCGATGGCAAGCGGTCTGCCGAACAAAGAGAAAGTGCGTATTCGCCAGCTGTATGCGGAAGGCAAGGCCGATCGTCAGGCGCTGCTGGAAGCGGAAGCGGCCTCTTACCATGCGCCGGGCACCTGTACCTTCTACGGGACGGCGAACACCAACCAGATGGTGGTGGAATTTATGGGGATGCAGCTTCCTGGCTCCTCCTTTATTCAGCCGGATGCCCCGCTGCGCCAGGCGCTGACCGAAGCGGCGGCTCGTCAGGTGACGCGCCTCACCGGCAACGGCAACGAGTGGATGCCGATGGGCAAGATGGTTGACGAGAAGGTGATCGTCAACGGTATCGTCGCGCTGCTGGCGACCGGCGGCTCGACCAACCACACCATGCATATGGTGGCGATGGCGCGCGCGGCGGGCATTCTGATCAACTGGGATGACTTCTCCGATATCTCCTCCGTGGTGCCGCTGATGGCGCGTCTGTACCCGAACGGCCCGGCAGATATCAACCACTTCCAGGCGGCGGGCGGCGTGCCGGTGCTGATGCGCGAGCTGCTGAAGGGCGGCCTGCTGCATGAAGATGTTAACACCGTGGCGGGCTTCGGCCTGAAGCGTTACACCCTGGAGCCGTGGCTGAACAACGGCGAACTGGACTGGCGCGAAGGGGCGAGCGAGTCTCTGGATGCGCAGGTTATCGCCACGATCGATAAGCCATTCTCCCCGCACGGCGGCACCAAGGTGCTGAGCGGCAACCTGGGACGCGCGGTGATGAAAACCTCCGCCGTGCCGGAAGAGAACCAGGTGATTGAAGCGCCGGCCGTGGTCTTTGAGAGCCAGCACGACGTTCTGCCCGCCTTCGACGCGGGTCTTCTCGACAAAGATTGCGTGGTCGTGGTCCGTCATCAGGGGCCAAAAGCGAACGGCATGCCAGAATTACATAAACTTATGCCACCGCTTGGTGTATTATTGGACCGCCGTTTCAAAATTGCGCTGGTGACCGATGGACGACTCTCCGGTGCATCAGGTAAAGTGCCGTCAGCAATCCACGTCACCCCGGAAGCCTACGACGGCGGACTGCTGGCAAAAGTACGCGATGGCGATACGATCCGCGTCAACGGCCAGACAGGTGAACTGACCCTGCTGGTGGATGAGGCCGAACTGGCTGCCCGTCAGCCACATATTCCTGACCTGCGCGCGTCGCGGGTCGGTACGGGGCGTGAAATGTTCAGCGCGCTGCGCGAGAATCTTTCCGGTGCGGAACAGGGCGCGACCTGTATTACGTTTTAAGACGACTTGAATTATCGATCTGGCGAGAGAAAACTCTGATGAAAAACTGGAAAACAAGTGCAGAAGCAATCCTGAAAACTGGCCCTGTCGTGCCGGTTATCGTGGTGAACAAACTGGAACACGCTGTGCCGATGGCAAAAGCGCTGGTTGCCGGCGGCGTTCGCGTTCTGGAAGTGACCCTGCGTACCGCGTGTGCAATGGACGCGATCCGCGCCATCGCCAAAGAAGTGCCGGAAGCGATTATCGGTGCGGGTACGGTTCTGAATCCTCAGCAGCTGGCCGACGTGACCGAAGCGGGCGCACAGTTCGCCATCAGCCCGGGCCTGACCGAGCCTCTGCTGAAAGCGGCAACCGAAGGGACTATTCCTCTGATCCCGGGCATCAGCACCGTGTCTGAACTAATGCTGGGTATGGACTACGGCCTGAAAGAGTTCAAATTCTTCCCGGCTGAAGCGAACGGCGGTACCAAAGCGTTGCAGGCGATTGCGGGTCCATTCTCTCAGGTTCGTTTCTGCCCGACCGGCGGCATCTCTCCTGCAAACTACCGCGATTACCTGGCGCTGAAAAGCGTGCTGTGCATCGGCGGCTCCTGGCTGGTTCCGGCGGATGCGCTGGAAGCGGGCGACTGGGATCGCATCACTAAACTTGCTCGCGAAGCGGTTGAAGGCGCGAAACAGTAAGTTTTAGCAGAATGAGAAGCGGGCCATCTGGCCCGCTTTTTTTACCCTGAGACCGTCACGTTTGCGGCGGCGGCTTTCGCTCTCGCTACCGCATCATCCACGTTATCCCCGGTGGCTAACGCCACGCCCAGACGACGCGTGCCGTCGATCTCCGGTTTACCGAACAGACGCACCTGTAACCCTGCGCCCACCGCCCCTTCGACATTATCGAAAGTGACGTTCTGGCTGGTTAGCTGCGGCAGGATCACCGCCGACGCCGCCGGGCCATACTGACGAATGCCGCCAACCGGCAGGCCGAGGAAGGCGCGGACGTGCAGGGCGAACTCGGAGAGATCCTGAGAAATCAGCGTCACCATGCCGGTATCGTGCGGGCGAGGGGAGACTTCGCTGAAAATCACCTCGTCACCGCACACAAACAGCTCCACGCCGAACAGGCCATAACCGCCCAGCGCCAGCACCACCTTACGGGCGATCTCCTGCGCGCGTTCCAGCGCCAGCACGCTCATCTGCTGCGGCTGCCAGGATTCCCGGTAATCGCCGTCTTCCTGACGATGGCCGATGGCGTCGCAGAAATGCACGCCGTCGACGGCGCTGACCGTCAGCAGGGTAATTTCGAAATCAAACTTCACCACGCCTTCTACAATCACGCGACCCGCGCCTGCACGACCGCCCTGTTGGGCGTAATCCCAGGCGCTGTCGAGGGTGGTGTTGTCGCGGATAAAGCTCTGACCCTTACCGGAAGAGCTCATAACCGGCTTAATGATGCACGGGTAGCCAATCTCTTCCACGGCCTGAAGAAACGCCGCTTTGCTGTCGGCGAAACGGTAGCTGGAGGTCGGCAGCGCCAGCTTTTCCGCCGCCAGGCGACGAATGCCTTCGCGGTTCATGGTGAGCTTCGCGGCGTTGGCGCACGGCACCACGCGCTGGCCTTCGTGCTCAAGGGCAATCAGGGTGTCGGTAGCGATGGCTTCGATCTCGGGGACTACGAAATCGGGCTTTTCCTCGGCAATCAGCGCGCGCAGGGCATCGCCGTCCAGCATATTAATGACGTGAGCGCGATGGGCTACATGCATGGCGGGCGCGTCGGGATAGCGATCCACAGCGATCACCTCAACGCCTAAACGCTGACATTCAATGGCTACCTCTTTGCCCAGCTCCCCCGAGCCAAGCAGCATTACGCGAGTGGCTGCCGGACGCAGCGCGGTTCCTAAACGAGTCATAACATCCCCCTAAAAAAGTTGCGCGCAGTATAAACGAAAACGTTTGCGTCTGTCTTCACTCAGGCCGAAAGAGGCGAGGCGGAATTTGCGCTTCTTTAGCGCAGCCAGACGTTTCCTGACGCCCGCTCGCTTAGGCTTGGGGAAGTGTCCACCGTTAAGTGAGGAAAATCATGTCAGGCTGGTTAAATCAATTGCAATCCATGTTGAGCCAAAAAAGCGCATCATCCGGCGAGCAGGGGCTGAGCAAACTGCTGGTGCCGGGGGCGTTAGGCGGGCTGGCGGGCCTGCTGGTGGCGAATAAATCCTCGCGCAAGCTGCTCGCGAAATATGGCACCGGCGCGCTGCTGGCGGGCGGCGGGGCCATCGCCGGAACGGTGCTGTGGAACAAATACAAAGACAAGATCCGCTCCGCCCATCAGGATGAGCCGCAGTACGGGCAGCAGGTTTCGCCCATGGATCTGCGCACGGAGCGGCTGATCCTTGCCCTGGTCTTTGCCGCGGAAAGCGATGGTCATATCGACGATAAAGAACGTTCCGCCATCGAGCAGCAGCTTAGTGAGGCAGGCGTAGAGGAGCAGGGCAGAGCGCTGGTGGCGCAGGCCATCGAGCAGCCGCTCGATCCACAGCGTCTGGCCGAGAGCGTAAAAAACGAGGAGGAGGCGCTGGAGCTGTACTTCCTGAGCTGCGCGGCGGTAGATATCGACCACTTTATGGAGCGTAGCTATCTGAATGCCTTAGGCGATGCGCTGAAAATTCCGCAGGAGGTGCGCGAGGGTATCGAACAGGACATTAAGCAGCAAAAACAGGCATTAAAAGGGTAGATTGCACAGAGAGTGACGATGTTTCGCTTGCATCATGCGCGGGTTTTGCCAACCTTATAGGGTGTAAAACCAAAACGAATAACGAACATGTCACCAAAAGCGGAACGAAAACCGTACGCCATTACTACCCATGGCGATACGCGTATAGACAACTACTACTGGCTGCGGGACGACTCGCGTTCCCGGCCAGAGGTGCTGGATTATCTCCATCAGGAAAATGACTATGGCCGAAAGGTCATGGCCAGCCAGCAGGCGCTTCAGGATCGCCTGTTATCGGAGATGGTGAGCCGCATTCCCCAGCGTGATATCTCTGCCCCGTGGACTAAAAACGGCTATCGCTACCGGCATATTTACGAGCCGGGAAACGAATACCCCGTTTATCAGCGCCAGTCCGTTCTGAGCGCCGAATGGGACGACTGGGACATTCTGCTGGATGCGAACCAGCGCGCGGCCCACAGCGAGTTCTATACGCTTGGCGGCATGTCGATCTCCCCGGATAACGCGATTATGGCGCTGGCGGAAGATTATCTCTCCCGCCGTCAGTACGGCCTCCGGTTCCGTAATCTGGAAAGCGGCAACTGGTATCCGGAAACCCTGGTAAACGTCTCCCCGGACTTCGTCTGGGGAAATGATTCCGAAACGGTCTATTACGTCAAAAAGCACGCCTCGACGCTGCTGCCCTATCAGGTCTGGCGACATACCGTCGGCACCTCGTCCGAACAGGACGAGCTGGTATACGAAGAGAAAGACGAAACTTTCTACGTCAGCCTGCATAAAACCACCTCGCGCCACTACGTGATTATTTTTCTCGCCAGCGCGACCACATCTGAAGTGCTGCTGCTGGACGCGGAGCTTCCCGACGCGCAGCCGCTCTGCTTCCTGCCGCGCCGAAAAGATCACGAATACAGCCTGGACCACTTCCAGCACAGCTTTTACCTGCGCTCTAACCGCGAGGGGAAAAACTTCGGGCTGTATAAAACTAAGGTGCGCGACGAGCGGAAGTGGGAGGTGCTCATTCCCGCCCGCGACCAGGTGATGCTCGAAGGCTTTACGCTCTTCACCGACTGGCTGGTGGTGGAGGAGCGCCAGCGCGGGCTGACCAGCCTGCGGCAAATCAACCGTAAAACCCGTGAAGTCACGGGAATCGCCTTTGACGATCCGGCCTACGTGACGTGGATAGGCTTCAACCCTGAGCCGGAGTCGTCGCGCCTGCGCTACGGCTACTCGTCTATGACCACCCCTGACACGCTGTTTGAACTGGATATGGACACCGGACAGCGGCAGGTGATCAAACAGGCGGAGGTCAGCGGTTTTGAGTCGGAGAATTACCGCAGCGAGCACCTGTGGATCAAGGCGCGCGACGGCGTGGAGGTGCCGGTATCGCTGGTTTACCGTAAGGAGCATTTCCGCAAGGGCAAAAATCCGCTGCTGGTGTACGGCTATGGCTCGTACGGCTCCAGCATGGATGCGGATTTCAGCAGCAGCAGGCTGAGCCTTCTCGATCGCGGTTTCGTCTTTGCGATCGCCCATATTCGCGGCGGCGGCGAATTAGGCCATCACTGGTACGAAGAGGGGAAATTTCTCAAGAAGAAAAACACCTTTAATGACTACATCGACGTCTGCGATGCGCTGATTGCCCAGGGCTACGGCGACCCGCAGCTCTGCTTTGGCATGGGCGGCAGCGCGGGTGGGATGCTGATGGGTACGGTCATTAACCAGCGTCCTGAGCTCTTTAAAGGGATCGTCGCCCAGGTGCCGTTTGTTGACGTGCTGACCACCATGCTCGATGAGTCCATTCCGCTCACCACGGGTGAGTTTGAAGAGTGGGGGAATCCGCAGGACGAAACTTATTATCGCTATATGAAGGAGTACAGCCCGTACGATAACGTCGAGGCGAAAGCCTATCCGCACCTGCTGGTGACGACCGGGCTGCATGATTCCCAGGTGCAGTACTGGGAGCCCGCCAAGTGGGTGGCCAAACTGCGCGAGCTGAAAACCGACGATAATCTTCTGCTGCTTTGCACCGATATGGATTCCGGGCACGGCGGGAAATCCGGGCGTTTTAAATCCTACGAAGGGGTGGCGCTGGAGTATGCCTTTTTGATTGGCCTGGCGCAGGGTACGCTGCCAGGCTCATCGTCAGGCGTCGCCTAAATAGTGCTTAAGCGTTAGCCGCAGCTCCGGGCTCATTCTGTCAAGGTTGTTATACAGCCAGCGCAGATAGCCCGGATCTTTATCCGCAATTTCCGACACCGCCTTGCCGCGATATTTGCCGAAGGTGAAGGTCGTCATCAGCGCAGGGCGGCCGGTAATCGTCGCCATGTCATCCGGCGTCCAGCCCGACGTATTCATGATATCGATCAGCAGCGCCGCGGTGATGTAGCAGTCGTACAGGGCGCGGTGATGATGCAGCCCTTCCGGGGTTTTAACGCTGAGCTTGCGGGATTTGTACAGCGCCATGTTGCTGTATTTAATCCCCGGCCACAGGCGGCGGGCCAGCTTCATGGTGCAGATCCACTCGCCGGGCATTTCAGGTAACACGCGGCGGTCAAAGCTGGCGTTATGGGCCACGTACCAGGTGCTGCCGTAATAGTGCGGGATCACCTCTTCAATCCACGGCTTATCCGCCACCATTGATTCGGTGATGCGGTGGATCGCCATCGCCTGCGGGCTGATAGGGCGATCCGGGCGCACGAGATGGCTCATGGGGTTGACTATTTTTCCGTCAACCACGTCCACAGAGGCCACTTCCACTATTCCGCCCTGAAGATCGCAAGTTTCGGTATCGATGACGCGCAGCATTGATCGCTCCTGACCATAAAACGCTTAGCCTAATGGAATGATATCGCCTTGCCAACCCCGTCGGTCCCGCGAGCCGGTCAGCAGCAGCTCGCCCTTATCGGCGCGAACGATAAGCTGGCCTTTCTCATCCCACAGCGCGCTTCCGCTGCGCGCGTTCGCCATCAGCACCGCAATGGCATATTTATGGGCAAAGCGCTGGAGCGCGCCGATAGACTGCCGCCAGCGATGCTCGCCCACGTCCTGGCTGCTGGTGAACAGCGCCGCCATCGGGTCGAGAATCGGCGTGTCGGCGTGGGTATCCACGATGGTGAGCTGTTTATCGCCGGGAATAAGGCTGGCGCCACCTCCCTGCGGATAGCGGAGCACCGTGTCGGAGCAGGGGCTGAAAAGCGCTAACCCCTTCTGGCGCACGCCGCCATCGTCGAGGGTGATACCGGCAATGACCGTAATCTTGTGCAGATGGGTAGCGTTGAGAATGGGATCGAGTTGCCGATCTCTCGGCGGTTCGGGCAAATTCGCCTCGCCGGGGCCGGTCAGGGAGAGTTCAGGAAAGACCAGGAGATCGCACCGCTGTCGGGCGGCCTCAACGATAAACCGCAAATGGTGCGCAACGTGCGCGTCCACACAGCTATCCTGGCGGACGTACTGGGCAGCAGCAATATTCCATCGAGACATTGTGACATCCTTATACACAGAGTCGCAGGGAGTTAAGAATACACCTAATTTTATAAGGGTATTCCTATATTGCCACACTACACGTAAGGAAATGTAACACTCGATTAAGGTTACTTAACTTTCGGTTCCCAGGGTAAACGCGACAGATTCACCGAGGCCAGGCGGTGGGCGATTAACCGCTCGCGAAACCAGTCGCGCAGATGGGCAGGCTGTTCGCGCTCTACCACTTCGGCAATTACAGGCATGTTGTAGCGCTCTTTAAACGCAACGCCCGCAGCGGCAAGATCGACATTGACTTTGTCCATCTCGTCCTGAGGAAGGGCGGCCAGATTTGTCTTCATTTCCTTCTCCTTTTTTTGCGGCGGCAACGTTACCGCGATTATACGACGCTGACAAGCAGGCGCAGGATGATCCTCGACTCGAATATTATACAAGGTTATCCTCTGTCCTATAGACATAACAAAAAGGAATGATTGTGATGACTTTTTTCTCAACCCGTACCGCCTGCGCGCTGGCTTTTGTCGTTTCAACGCTAGCGGCACCTTCCGTACTGGCCCATGCGCATCTTAAACAGCAAACGCCCGCCGCTGATTCACAGGTCGCCGCGGCGCCTAAGACGTTAACGCTGAAATTCTCCGAAGGCATCGAACCGGCGTTCAGCGGCGTCACCGTGACCGACGGGCAGCAGCAGACCGTAAAAACGGGCGCCATCGCGCTCGATGAGCAGGACAAAACGCGGGTCACCGTTCCGCTGGCTCAGCCGCTTAGCGCGGGGACTTATCTTGTCAAGTGGCACGTGGTGTCTGTTGACGGCCACAAAACCAAGGGCAGCTACCGTTTCAGCGTGAAATAACATGCTGGCGTTGAGCTACGTCGCCCTGCGATTTGTGCATTTTGCCGCGCTGATGCTGATCTTCGGCAACGCGTTTTACAGCGCCTGGCTTGCGCCCACCGCGCTGCAACGGCTTATGACGCGGCGCTTTCAGCAGCAGCAAAAAATAGCCGCGCTGGTCAGCCTGTTTTCGGCGCTGATGATGTTTGCGCTTCAGGGCGGATTAATGGGAAACGGCTGGGGCGATGCTGTGCGCCCGGATATCTGGAAGATTGTCGCGGGCACGCAGTTTGGTAGCGTATGGCTGTGGCAGATAATCCTGGCCTTTATCACCGCCGCCGCCACGTGGATCGCCCCGCAAAGAGGCGCACGTCGGCTCCTGCTGCTGGCGATGGGGCAATTTCTGCTGCTGGCAGGCGTTGGTCACGCGGCGATGAACGAAGGTGTAGCGGGCGCGTTGCAGCGCACCAGCCATGCGGTTCATCTGGTGTGTGCGGCGACCTGGATCGGCGGGCTGTTGCCACTGCTCTACTGCATGACGCTCGCAAAAGGGCGCTGGCAGGGGGCGGCTATCTACACCATGATGCGTTTCTCCCGCGTGGGGCACTATGCGGTGGCGGGCGTGATCCTCACCGGTATTATCAACGGGCTCTTTATCGTTGGGCTAAACGCCCCCTGGCGGACCGGATACGGCCAGCTGCTGTTGTTCAAATGTGCGCTGGTGGCGATGATGGTAGCAATTGCGCTGACGAATCGGTATTTTCTGGTGCCACGCTTTGGCGCAAACGCCGGGCGAGAACAACACATATTTATCAGGATGACACAGGCAGAGGTTGTGCTGGGCGCGCTGGTACTGGCAACGGTCAGTCTGTTCGCGACCTGGGAACCCTTCTGACAAGGTTAAAACATATGAAAAAGACACTGCTTTCGCTTTTACTGCTGACCTGTACGGGAAGCGCGCTGGCTGCGCCACAGGTGATTACGGTCAGTCGGTTTGAAGTGGGTAAAGAGAAATGGGCGTTTAATCGTGAAGAGGTGATGCTGACCTGCCGTCCTGGCCACGCGCTGTATGCCATTAACCCGAGCACGCTGGTGCAGTATCCGCTCAACGATGCCGCGCAGCAGCAGGTCGACAGCGGTAAAAGCAGCGGCACGTCCATTAGCGTGATCCAGATTGACGATCCGGCAAACCCGGGGCATAAGATGAGTCTGGCACCCTTTATTGAGCGCGCCGGGAAGCTCTGCTAGCCATCGGGTTTCCAATAATAAAAAACCGCAGTTGCTTGTGAAAGCACTGCGGTTTTTCAGTTTATATGATGCTGTTACGCTTTTTTTCAGACCACTTTTGCTGTGGACTGGAAAACCTGGCGCGGTCATCTATTCTTAAAGTGCCAGGCGATTTTAGCCTGCATTAATGCCAACTTTTAGCGCACGGCTCTCTCCCAAGAGCCATTTCCCTGGACCGAATACAGGAATCGTATTCGGTCTCTTTTTATCTGTATTCTATTTCAGTCACTTACGGCGCTCCGTCCGAAAATGTCCTAAAATTGTCTGAACTTCAATATCCGGCATTTCCCGTTATACCATACCGTTTTTAACATTCACAATTCATTTACACGCAAATTTTTCAAATCATCACGTATTCTTTTTTCCTGCTGTCCAGGTACTTTGTGGTCATTTTCTCTGACTTATGACCGAACAGCTGCTGAACAAATTCCTTCCCAAACTGCTTCTTGTACATCCTCCCGGAAAGGCTCCGGATCTCATGAAATGACGGCGGCCTGTCAGTAAACTCCAGTCCTGAAAAATTTCTCGCTTTTACAAAACCTTTTGTCAGGCTATCCAGATTTATACTGCCGTCTACACTGTTTTTCCGTAGCCCTGGGCTTATCAAAAAATCGCACCGGCTAACCAGGCGGCAGCGGTCGATCACGGTCGACAGTCGCAGGCCAGATTCTTTGAGCGTCAGTGATAACGGTATGGCCAGACAGGCCCCGGTCTTCTGCTGCTCAACATACAGTCGATCGTCTTTGATATCTGTGAAGCGCATCCGGGCTACGTCTTCTCGCCGCTGGGCAGTGACCAGCGCCAGATCCATCGCCAGGCCAAACCATGCCGGCATGCGTTCAGCACCTGCGCGCACGGCCACAAACATCTCGTACTCGAGGCGTTCGCGCTGAACCTCAATCTTCGGTGCGCGGGTATGGCGACGGCGCAGCGCCTTACCCAATCGGGCGGCCTCTTCGATGACGCGATTGAAAGCATGTTTTCCGCGTTCTCACTCTCCGGCATCCCGGATTTTATTCAGAATGACGTGCTGGCGGACGCCGCGGCGATGATCGGCGATGTCGCAGATGCGTTCCGGATGGTCGATTCCGGCGTCTCTGCGGCGATGCGTCTGCTGCAGGGGGATCTGTCGGTCATTCTGATGCCGCCCAGCGCGGCCAGCGATTTTGTGCGTGCACTGCAAAAGGCGTGGCGTGCGGGTGATCGGCTGACGGGCGATACGTCAGACCTTGTGACGATGATTAAGACGATGTCCGGCGTAACGCTTGATCCAGGGCTGGCGCCACGGGGAACCTGGCCGACAGATTCCGGTTCTGTAGGGATGCAAAAATCCCGCAGTAATATGGTCGCCGCAGCGATCCGCTCCACGGCGATTAGCACTGCATCCCAGACCGTTGCAACACTGGCACAGCCGAAAACCATCGCGGCGCCGCAGGGGCAAGCCGGGAAGGTAACCGGCGGTGCATCGACTAACGATATCATCAATATTTCACATCCCGCGCTGGACGGTTCGGCCAGTACGACGGTGGAAGACGATCCGCCCACGTGGGATGAATTAACTGAAATTCGCTCGGCTCTGAATTCCGCTATTGATCAGGAGCAGCTGCGCATCACTGACGATGGGATTTTTCAGCAAATCACTGTGCTCAGAACGGACCTTAACCGTGATATTTCCGCGCGTCTTGCACAGGTGGAAATCACTGCTGAGCGCACGCCCCCGGAGGTTCTACCGGCGCTGGTGCTGGCGGCGGGCTGGTATGACGACGCGGCGCGGGAAGTGGACATACTCACCCGAAACGTGGTTCCCCATCCGGGTTTTGTGCCTGTTAAACCTCTGAGGGTACCGGTCCGATGAACAATACTGTTTTTTTACGTGTGAATGGTCGCGAGTGGGGCGGCTGGACATCTTCCCGCATCAGCGCGGGGATTGACCGGATTGCCCGCGATTTTAACGTGTCGATAACCCGGCAGTGGCCGGGTAGTGATGGTGTGCCGCAGATTAAAAACGGCGATCGGGTTGAGGTGATGATAGGCGATGACCTGGTGATTACGGGCTGGGTTGAGGCGTTACCGCTGCGCTACGATGCAACGGCAATCACCATGGGGATCGTTGGCCGCAGCAAAACAGCAGACCTTATTGACTGCTCGGCGGGGCCAGCACAGCACAACGGCAAAACTCTTTTCCGTATTGCGGGCGCGCTGGCTAAACCGTTCGGCGTGGACGTCGTGGACGCAGGTACACCTGCGACTGCAGTCATTGACGCTCAGCCGGAACACGGTGAAACGGTGGTGGAGTGTCTGAACCGCCTGCTTGGGCAGGTGCAGGCGCTGGCCTACGATGACGCACAGGGCAGGCTGGTGCTCGGTAAACCTGGGGCTGAGAAAGCGGCCACTGCGCTGGTACTGGGCGAAAATATTCTTTCGTGCGATACAGAGCGCAGTGTCCGCGATCGGTTTTCCAGCTACCTGGTCACCGGCCAGCGCCCCGGCACTGATGACGATTTCGGTGAAGCGACTATTGCCGCCATCCGGCAGAGTACAACAGATACCGGAGTGACCCGCTACCGTCCGCACACCGTCCAGCAGTCCGGTACCGCGACAACGGACAGTTGCAAAGCCCGCTGTGAGTTTGAGGCGAGACAACGTGCCGCAAAAACGCGTGAAACAACGTACACGGTTCAGGGATGGCGGCAGGGCAACGGCGAACTCTGGCGGCCAAATCTTTCTGTCATTGTCTACGACCCGTTGAATGGCTTCGATAACGAGACGCTTGTTATCGCTGAAGTGACATACATCAAAGACAACAACGGCACCACGTGCGAAATCCGTGTTGGGCCTTCTGACGCATACCTGCCGGAACCGACTGCGCCGAAGAAAAAGAAAAAATCATCGGGAGGCTCAGAATTCTGATGGCCGGATCTTCTCTTCAGAACATTGTCACGCGCGCGGTTATCACTGCGCTCGATACCGCAAAAAAATGTCAGGCCGTTGGTCTGAGGTTGATCGCCGGCGAACAAAAAGAAAACGTGGAGCATCTGGAGGCGTATGGCTTTACCTCAGCAGCGCAGGATGGTGCAGAGGCCGTGATGCTGTTTCCTGGTGGCGACCGTTCCCACGGTGTTGCCGTGGTGGTTGCTGACCGCCGGTACCGCCTGAAAGGTCTGAAACGCGGAGAAGTCGCTATTTACGACGACCAGGGGCAGTCGGTAACGCTGACCCGTTCCGGGATAGTTGTCAACGGCGGAGGTAAGCCGATTATTTTCACTAACGCCCCAAAAGCCCGTTTCGAAATGGACATTGAGGCCACTGGTCAGATTAAAGATCTCTGCGACGGCGCAGGCAAAACGATGTCCGCAATGCGCACGACATACAACGGGCATACCCACAAAGAAAATGGCGACGGCGGCGGTACGACGGATAAGCCAAACCAACCGATGAGCTAAATCATGATCCTCTACGTAAACGGGCTCCTGAAGGAGTCCACGGATCCACTCGACCTTTTAACACGTTCTGTCGTTATTTCTCTTTTTTCGTGGCGGCGCGCTGAGAGCGACGACCGAACACCAGACCCCTACGGGTGGTGGGGCGACACCTGGCCGACAGTGCAGAACGACCGTATAGGCTCCCGCCTGTATCTGCTGAAACGCCGGAAACTCACCAATAAAACGCCTCAGGATGCCCGCGAGTATATGCAGCAGGCGCTGGCCTGGATGACCGAAGACGGCGTGGCCGCACGTGTTGACGTAACCGCAGAACGTACCGGGATCGATACGCTGGCGGCGGGGATAACGATCTACCAGCGTGACGGCACCATTCACAACATTACCTTTGATGACATCTGGAGTGAACTCGATGGCTGACAGTCAATTTTCACGGCCCGAACTCCCGCAACTGATAGCCACCATCCGCAGCGATTTGCTGACGCGCTTCCAGGAGGATGTGCTCTTACGCAGGATGGATGCAGAAGTGTACGCGCGGGTTATGGCCGCATCCGTTCATACTCTTTACGGCTATATCGATTATCTGGCGCGCAATATGTTGCCTGATTTGTGCGATGAGGACTGGTTATACCGTCACGGCAGAATCAAGCGCTGCCCCCGAAAGGATGCCGTGGCCGCGGCGGGCTATGTGCGCTGGGATGGGATCAGCGGAACGCCGACGCTTCCCGCCGGTACGCAGATCCAGCGTGATGACCAGGTGACCTTTACCACCACGCAAACCGTGAAAGCGTCAGGTGGCGTGTTGCGCGTGCCGCTGGTGGCGGATAACCCCGGGGCGGCAGGAAATACCGATGACGGCATTGCCTTACGCCTTGGCACACCTGTAAGTGGCATCCCGTCAACGGGGTACGAAGACACTGTGACAGGCGGCGATGATATAGAAGAGCTGGAAACCTGGCGCGCCCGCGTTATGGAGCGCTATTACTGAATCCCTCAGGGGGGGGCCGACCCGGATTATGTCATCTGGGCAAAAGAAATAGCGGGCATCACCCGGGCGTGGACACTGCGCCATTATCAAGGGATCGGAACCGTGGGCGTAATGGTGGCAACCGGCGACCCGACGCACCCGGCACCGGGCGATGATCTTGTTCAGGCTGTCCGTAACCATATTCTGCCACTGGCTCCCGTTGCAGGCGCAGGTCTTTTCGTTTTCGCTGCCACTGAAAAAGTTATTCCGATGACGATCGCGCTGGCGAAATATACCGCAGAAATCCGTGCAGCCGTAACCGCTGAGCTGAATTCTCTGATGTTACGTGATGGTGTTCCTGACGGAAAGGTTTACCTGTCGCGTATCAGCGAAGCGATAAGCCTGGCAACAGGGGAGGTCGCTCACCAGCTGCGTGTGCCGGTTGCAGACGTTGCGCTGGGCTCTACTGAATTGCCCGTTGTTGGCACCATCACCTGGGCAACCTATACGGAGGCGAGCAGCTGATGGCAATGCAGGATGAGTATGAGCAGCTGCTCTACAGGCTGCTTCCGCCAGGTCCGGCATGGGAGGGGGAAAACCCGCTAATTGAAGGCCTGGCCCCGTCGCTTACGCGCGTGCACCAACGTGCCGATGCGCTGCTGAAGGAAATCGACCCGGCGCAAACAACAGAGCTCATTGACCGGTATGAAACCGTCTACGGCCTGCCGGACTCCTGTACCCCGGATGGGGTGCAATCGCTGGTCCAGCGTCAGCAACGTCTGGATGCAAAGGCTAACGTGGCGGGCGGAATCAACGAACAATTCTACCGTAACCAGCTTGACGCGCTGGGTTATACCACCGCGACGATCGAACAGTTTCAGAACCTCGACAGCACACCGGACCCGGAATGGGGAGAATTCTGGCGCTATTACTGGCGTGTGAATATTCCGGCTGATGCCAATGTTAACTGGCAGACCTGCACCGGTGTGTGCAACTCCGCAATCAGAACCTGGGGCGACACGGTTGCGGAGTGCGTAATCGAAAAACTTGCGCCGTCACACACCGTCGTTGTTTTTGCTTACCCGGAAGGAACAGACAATGCATCGAATTGACACACCCACAGCCCAGGCCGATAAATTTGGCCCAGGCAAAAATGGTTTTACAAATGGTGACCCGGCCACTGGCCGCCGTGCAACAGACCTGAACAGCGATATGTGGGATGCCGTTCAGGAGGAGATCTGCACGGCCATTGAGTCGGCAGGACTAACACTGGAAAAAACAAAACATGATCAGCTGTATCAGGCGATAGTTAAAATTATTACGTCTAAAATCCCTGATGCATTGCTGAAAAATAACAATTTATCCGATGTGGTTGATAAGGTACTTGCCAGAGCCAATCTGGAACTAGGTGATAGTGCTGTTTGTAATATTGGAACAACGGCAAAAACTGTTGCCGCCGGTAATGATTCCCGTATAGTTGGGGCGATGCAAAAAAACCAGAATGGTGCAGATATTCCAGACACGGCAAAATTTATTGAAAATATTGGTCTAAAAGAAACCTTGAATCCAACAAAGCGTGTCAGCATCGGTGCTCTTGGTGTGGGCTTGTTTGATGGCACCAAACCAGCAATAAATATCGGTGATTCAGATAGTGGATTTATATTCGAGTCCGACGGGGTGATAGGCATATATGCGAATAATCAGAAGATTGCAGAATTAAAAAATAGTGGAATTAAGTCAATCGGGAATATGACTATTCTTTCTGGTGCCTTGATTCTAGATGCTGACACCCACTTTTTGCGTCATACTACTGAGGACAGTGCAGGATTTTCTGGTAATAATATAGAGCTAGGATCCTGGAATGGCATTGGTTTTCTCTGTACTTACGACGATACAACTCGTGTATACATCAATACACGAACAGGAGATATTGGGCTAAAAGGGGACTTAAAAGCTAGTGGGAATGTTTACAGTGGTACAAGTGCTTGGCTTGACCAGACAGGAAATCTTCAGGGTAGCGCATGGGGAGGAGATGTTGGTCTGAAACAATACCTTGCTAATGGCTTTAACAAAAAAAATACAGCAAGCCTTGGTAAAAACGGATGGCATAAGGACCAGACTACGGGACTTATTACACAATGGGGAGATGGAAACACAATCACGAGTGGAGCTAATGTTACTTTCCCAATACCTTTCCCGAACATATGCACCTCGATTGTATCGAGTGAACGGAACAACAATATTACTCCTGTAATTATTAATTTTTCAGGAGTAGGCAAAAATGGTTTTACAATACAGGCCTGGAATAATAATGCCGTAAGGGTCGATTCTTATATTAGCTGGGTTGCTACAGGATATTAACATGTACGCATATTCAAACGGGTTGTTCTACCCATTATCGATGCAAGATGATTATGAGGCCACTGATTCATGGCCTGACACCTTTGTAGTAGTCAACGAGGAGGTATTTAGCGAATATTCTGGAACACCACCTTTAGGGAAAATGCGAGGAACAAATGCTGACGGTCTACATACATGGAAAGACGTCCCACCACCTACCTCAGAAGAGAGGGCTGGTATTGTTGTGAATCATAAAAACGCACTTTTAGCAGAGGCCACAGCTATGATTGCACCACTCCGTGATGCTATGGACGGTGGTTATTTAGATGATTCCGATAAACCACGATTGTTAACATGGCAAAGGTATCGTTATGAACTTACCAAGGTCGACATAAATAATCCAGAATGGCCAAAGAAACCATCCGTCTAAAGAAAGCGGGTTACCCCGCATTCTTTATCTTCAAAATTATATAATTGTATTATGGTTGCTGTTCAATTTTAGAGCATAATCTTCTGCTAAGCTTTATAAATGGCTGTTCAATAAATTTGTGCAGAATAGCTGCTACATATATTGCTAGAGCAACCATGCATATAAATTTAACAAAACCATTATCGAGCGGGATTGCAAATATTTGCATTTGCA
Source organism: Enterobacter asburiae (assembly GCF_021440515.1). Lineage (GTDB taxonomy): Bacteria > Pseudomonadota > Gammaproteobacteria > Enterobacterales > Enterobacteriaceae > Enterobacter > Enterobacter asburiae_E. The sequence continues at coordinate 131,490 of NZ_JAKCMV010000032.1, forward strand.
ACTTTCCAATAATTAGCTGCAAAGGAATGTGGGCTATATAAAGTGAGTAAGATATTGCGCCGAAATAATAAACCCATTTCGGCAATGATAATTTTTGGTATTTATCGATATATAGCAAGCCACAGAAAAGGAATGTAGCAATCCCGCCTGCTAATAAGCCGTTCTTCCATATTAACCCATGACCTGCACCAAATGTTGAAACCCAGGCGTTTGCGGCAAACAGAACCATACCTATTGCAATATAAAATATGACTGTATTGTTCCAGTATTTACTTTTAATCTTAAAGTAGATTTCCCCGATAATAATGCCAATCACAAAATCTAAAACAATAGGGTTTGATATGAAAAGCAAACCACTCATCGCATTTACTTTAGAGTATGTCACATCATATGGGAAGGTTGTGAACCCTTCTGTGTGGAAGTATTGTATTAAAACGCAAGCGGCAATTATAAAGGTTATGCATATAATGCTTCGGTATTTAACCGAAAAAAGCATAGATACCCCAAAAACTATATAGAAGTATATTTCATAACTTAAAGTCCAAGCTGTTTGAACAAGGCTGTAACCATAAAATGGTGCTTGTGCTGATATATCTAAAGGGATCAATAGAAAGGATTTTATAATTGAAGAAATACTTTCTGCTTCTCCGGTAAATGATAAGGAGCTAAAATCCAAATAATAAATTAAAAGCGTTGCAAGTAAAACAAAATAATAAACAGGAAAGATTCTAAAAACTCTTTTGATGAAAAAATCAACTGCTGGTTTTTTCAATGATCTATTAGTGGAGTAAACCATAATAAACCCACTTATTATAAAAAATACATCAACACTAAAAGCTGCATTAGGGAATAACTTAGGGCCAATATTAGGATCTGAATATACGCCATTTAGATAACCACAATAGTGCCCAAAAACGACCATCAACGCTGCCAATCCTCGGAGCAACTGAATGGTTCCGAGCTTATCATTTTCCCTTGCTGATATATCCTGCATTTTTCGTTTTACCATAATTAGGAATATAGAATTTGGACCATACAATATAGAATAATTATGCTTTTCTCAATAAAATTAGCAGGATACTTAATGCTAGTACCTTCTTCTTAAGAAATGCCTAATTTTTAACGGTTCCTCTCTTGGATTGTACCCGATGTCTCTTGAATCTTATGTAAACCAGGTACTTACAACCAAAAGTAAAGGCTTTAAGTAGATGAGGAGTAGTTAGCGCGACTTAGCGACAAGAAAAACTCTTTCGAGGCCTGATGTAGACATAGTTACAATACTGAACATCAATCCGGTCACCAGATTTTGCTGGCGCAGGGCGAGTATGAGAAAAAATTATTTTTATGTCAACGCAAGCGAAAAAATGTGTCCGAACCACGTCCGAACATGTCCGAAAATTTGTGTAACTATATGATTTTTAGTGTCTGAAAACGCGCCATCAGATGCATGTTTTTTAATCTGTTTGGCGCGTATCGTATTGATTGCGAATGAAAAAATAAATTGCAGGCAAAATCAGGAATCGTATTCGGTCTCTTTTTATCTGCCTTATAATTCAGGGGATTACAAGGCTCGACACGAAAAACCCTCGAAATTTCAGATTAGGTTGTGCGTGCCTGTTACAACAATGTAAACACTTTCGCCCTGACATCCAAGCACTTTTCGGTCATTTTTTAACGATATGTTGAGCGGTTTATCAACTATCTTTTTCCCGGTAAAGATTAAAAGCGCGATTTCATGGCTGCTTCAATCTCATCGAGCAGTTCAAACCGGCGGCGATACTCCGCGCGCTTTTTACTGGCGATCTCTTCCAGTGATTTACGCTCCATGTGCAGCGGCAGCTGCCAGCGGAACGACGACAGCTTTTTGCCGTCGATAGACTCCCAGAACTCATCGTAGCTGGCGTGGAAGTGACGGCCTTTGCTCAGGCGATAGCGTAGCGCGCGGAACACGTGGCCTTCATCGCTCACCGCATAAATGGCCTTAACGCACGACAGTGTCGCGAGCTGGAACAGCACTTCCATCAGCACGCGTTTGGGGAACAGCCCGTGGCAGGCGCGGGTGGCCTTCTTGATGACGTCGCGCGACACGCTGCGCCGCGGGCCTTGCAGACCGCCAATCACCAGCGCGAACTGGCCGTTCTCGCGGGTCACGCTGAAGGTCAGGCTGGCGAGCAGGGTGTTTTCGTTGTCACGCAGCCACAGGGTGCTTTCGCCCTCACGCTCCGCCTTGCTGGCGTTGGTGGCGTTGACCGAGTAACAGACGCCGTCTTTGGCATGAAACTGCACGATGGATTGCTCCTGCGGGCTGGTTAGCGCGCTTACCAGTCCGGCGTCCTTCAGCGAATCAATCCACTCGTAATGGCTGACGATGGCCTCGGCGCGGTCGTTAGCATTCATACCACGCATCAGATACTGGCGGTGCGTTTTGCTGGGCAGGGTAATCTGTGAGGCCAGCAGTTGATCAAAATCGCGTCGGCGGGAGAGCGTTTCCAGCATCCGGTGGGTCGAAGACCAGAAGATCAGAGAGCGTAACAGAAACTTCAGTCGATACTCGCGCTTTTGCCAGATAGGGCCGGGGACGAGTTTACCTTTCACCAGATCGGAAATAATGGTTGTGCGATGCGATTGAGCGGCATCGTTTTGCAGGCGCGAATTTGACACGTAATAACCTCAGATTTTATGCATTGCATATTTTAGGGGGCATGCAAAAGCGATGAATACGGATGAAATGTTTATTCGTCATTAGTTTACTGTTTGTTTAGATTTGTTAACAGCACTCTCACGCGACTAATTGTCCCGCACTATGCGTTGAACGCTATACTCCAGAAAGGAGGGGCTATGTATCAACGAATCGATGGCTCGCATTGGCGCCACGTCTGGGTTGTGAGCGATATCCATGGCTGTTATCAGTGGCTATTGGATGAGCTTAAACGTCGTCATTTTGATCCACGAGAGGATTTACTGATCTCCGTTGGAGATCTTATCGATCGTGGCCCTGACAGCCAGAAGTGCCTCGCGCTGATCCACGAAAAATGGTTTCGTGCAGTACGGGGAAATCACGAACAAATGGCGCTAGATAGCCTGGACAGCAATGATTTTGCGCTCTGGACAATGAACGGCGGAAGCTGGTTTGCCAGTCTGGAGAGAGCGAAGCAGAAAGAGGCGCAATGTTTATTAAACGCGTGTCGCGACCTGCCGCTTATTATCGACATAACCTGCCAAAACGGCGTCAACGTTATCGCCCATGCGGATTATCCCGCTGAGGAATATTGCTGGAACAAACCCGTCAATGCGCACCGGGTGCTGTGGGATCGCAACAGGCTGATGGGGTATATGGTGGGTAAAGGGCAGGGGATTGCGGGCGCGGATCATTTCTGGTTTGGCCATACGCCGCTGGATAAGCGCTATGATTTTGACAATCTGCACTATATCGATACCGGGGCGGTGTTTGACGGCTATTTCACGCTGGCGCAGCTACAGTGAAATAAATAACCCGCCTTCGGGCGGGTTCTTTTTAGATCAGGCAAGGCGCATGACCCAGGCATCGGTTTTGCTATCGTAATGTTCGCGGTAAAGGACGGAATGTTCTCCATCAAGGAGTGCCGGAACGCTGGTGTCGGCGTCCCAGGCATCGAGTTGCATACATAAATCCGGGTCGGATTTGCAGGGAATAATTAACGTTCGATCGCCTTGTGTTTCGCCGCGCAACTCTGCGTCGTCGATTTCAAAAGCGCCAATACGCACGCTGGTTTTCGTCATAGAGCTCTCCGGTTTGCGCTAAGAATCTGGTATGACCAGTAAAGTCACCCAATTTTTAGCCTAGTCAAGGAGAGCGAAATCGCCAGTAAAAAAATGCGTTTTTTTCAGGCGCTGAGATCGTTACCGGTAAAAAGACGACCGTCGCGGACCAGCTCGCGCGGGTAGCTGTTTTTCAGCCGCGAGCCGACCTTCTTCGCCAGCCCCAGCGGGTAGCCCTGATAGGTCACCACCACCTCATCGTTCGATGGGGTTTCCTGCGGATAAACGTCGCGACCGCGATACCACTCTTCCGCTTCCTGATGCGTCAGGGCAAAGGTGTTGTTATCGCCTGCCAGCGCAATCACCGCCTCGTGCTGCCAGCGATAGCCTTTGTTATGCACTTCGGCAAGGCGGATCCCAATGCGGGAGAAACGTACTTTACCGATTAGCGGCTCCATCTCCGTCGGGAACAGCCAGATTTCTTTGTCACGCATCCACAGGCGCTGGTTTTCACCCCAGCACAGCCCCACCTTGCGGGCGGCTTCTTCCAACTGTGCTGCTTCGCGACCTTTAACCGGCGTGAAGGGAAAATTGCCCACTTTAAATTTGGGGGCCGGGAGCGGTTCGACGGCGGCGGTTTTGCGCAGACGGGCCACGAAGAAGCTTTCACAGTCGAAAATTTGCGGGAAGACGTGCAGGAAGCCTTCCGGCGTCAGCGCCTCTTTTGCTGAATCAAACAGCGCGTCGAGGGGCAGAAACTCAACGGCGTCGGGGTACTGCGCCTTAAGCCACAGGCAAACGTCTTCGTTTTCGTCGCGGTTTAAGGTGCAGGTGGAGTAAACGAGCGTGCCACCGGGACGCAGGGCGTGAAAGGCGCTGTCGATAAGCTCGCGCTGGGTGGCGGCAATGTCCAGATTGCTTTCAACCGACCAGTTTTTCAGCGCGTCCGGATCTTTACGCACCACGCCCTCGCCGGAGCAGGGGGCATCCAGCAGGATGGCGTCGAAGGCTTCCGGCAGCGCCGCGCCAAACACCCGGCCATCAAAGTGGGTCAGGGCTACGTTATGAATACCGCAGCGGCTGATGTTGGCATGTAACACTTTTACCCGGCTGGCGGAGAACTCGTTGGCGAGAATGGCGCCCTGGTTGCCCATGCGGGCAGCGATTTGTGTGGTTTTTGAACCGGGGGCCGCGGCCACGTCCATCACGCGGTCTGGGGCGTTGCCGTCGGCAAACAGCGCGGCAACCGGCAGCATTGAGCTGGCTTCCTGAATATAGAACAGCCCGCTCAGGTGCTCGGCGGTGCTGCCCAGCGGCAGGGCCTCCTCATCGTCACGTTCGATCCAGAACCCCTCTTCGCACCAGGGAACGGGCGTCAGCTGCCAGCGATAGGGCGACACCAGCGTCAGAAAATCGACCACGCTGATTTTCAGGGTGTTCACGCGAATGCTGCGGCGCAAAGGACGCTGGCAGGCGGCGATAAAATCATCCATCGACAGGTGAGAAGGGAGAGCCTCGCGCATCTGCGCCAGGAATTGTTCAGGAAGAAAAACGGAGTTTTGAGCCACGGGCACACCACAGGGAATCATTCAGGCGCGCAGTGTAACATAAAGGCTCCGGTGCGTTGACACCGGAGCCGTGAGATTAACGCGGCATGGCGGTGCCCCATTCACGCCACTCTTTCGGTTCACTCTCCAGCAGCAGGAAATGTTTACCCGGCTGCGCTTTCGGCGCCAGCGGCGTGCCTGGCGGCGTTGCGAAGGCGATACCGCCGCGAATGAACTGATTGAATGTCCCGGTTTTCACCACGCCACCGGTCAGGCCAAAGTCAAGCGAATAGCCTGACGCCAGCCAGAACACCGAGTTATTACGCACCAGATGCTGATAGCGTTCGCTGATCCGCAATCCTACCATCACGCGGTCGGACAGGGTGCCGAGCGTCAGCCCGGTGACGGTGCCCACTTCGATGCCGCGGAACAGCACCGGGGTGCCGATCGCCAGCGAGCCCGCTTCCGGGACTTCAACCACGATGCTCAGGCCATCGAGATAGCGCGAGTCGGTAATTGTCGCCTCCTGAAGCTCGAACTCACGGCGCGCGTTGCCGCGACCCGGTTCGACGTTGATGTAAGGCTGGAGGATGGTATCCAGATGCTCAACCCCTGCGGCGGAGATCTGCGGCGTGACCACGGAGAAACGGCTGCCGGAGCGGGCGAACGTCTGCACGTACTCCGGATACAGCACGGCGGTGGCCTGCACTTCGTTACGCGCGGTGATGAGGGCCAACTTCTGGATCTGCCCGATATCAATGCCCAGATAGCGAATCGGCATACCTTCCGCCAGCTTGCCCGCGTCGAAGGCGTGCAGGGTAATCTGACCACCCACGGCGCGCGCGGCGGTTTCTGACGGGAACAGGATACGCTTGTCGCCTTTGCGCATGTTCCCGCCCGCGCCGTTCAGGTTGTCAAAGCTGATGGCACCGCGCAGGGCGCGGGATAGCGGTGACGCCTGAACGGTCAATCCGCTGCCGTTAAGCTGTACCTTCGCACCGCCTTCCGCCCAGAAAACGCTGTTTGGCGTGAGCAGCTTGCGGTACTCCGGTTTGATATGCAGTTCAATATCGAAGGCATCCGCGCGCGGACGCACGGTGATCACTTCACCCACCTCAAACTTGCGGTACAGCACTACGGAACCGGCCTGAACGTCCGGCAGGGTCTCGGCGCTTAACGTGAGCGTGGTGGTCGGCAGATCGCTCAGGCTGTTTTCAATAGCCTTATCCAGGTTGGCATACAGCGGATAGCTTTCGCGAAGCTGTCCTTTGTTGCCCGGCAAAATGCGCACGCCGCCGTTGATCCACTCGCTGGCGCTGGCGCCCAGAAACTCGACGCCGTCCAGCCCTACCTTCACGTCCACGCGGCTGTTCACCACGAATTTGCTGTCGCCACGAACCAGATCGCTGTACTGAGGATCGATAGCAGCAGAGAAGGTGACCCCCTTCTCCGTGAGCTTGCGTTCGAGCACCTGTCCGACCTGCACGCCGTGCAGGATCAGCGGCTGTCCGGCGTCAATTCCGTAGCTTTCCGGAGCCGTGAGGGTGACCGTCAGCACGCCCGGTTTTTGCAGCAGCGCCTTGTCCGCCGGAGCGATAACGAAATTATTGCTCGGCTGTCCTTCGCCCGGTATCAGCTCGAAGGTGTTGCCGGTCAGCAGGCTGCTGATGTTGGCGTCGCTAAGAGAGAGTTTAGGGCTGCGCATCTCAATGCGCGTTTTCTCGCGCAGCAGATCCACCACGCTCGGATCGACGGTCATCTCACCGGTGACGGAGCCGCCCGGATTAAGCGTCATCTTAGTGAGCTGCCCAACTTCAAGTCCCTGATACATCAGCGGGGTTGAACCGGCCTTGAGACCCTGCGCGCCGGGCAGGGCGAGTTTGACGATCACGCCGCGCTGGCTGTGGGCCAGGTCGGCATACAGCCCGAAGGTGTCATCCGCGTCCGCCGGATTAGAGCCCTCGGGGGAATCGAAGGCGATGGCGCCGTTGACCAGCGCCGCCAGGCTTTCGAGCTTCACTTTGGCACCGCTCAGGCTCACGTCGGCATCCACCCCGGAGACATTCCAGAAGCGGCTGCCTTTTTTGACCAGATTGGTGAAGCGTCGCTCGATCAGCACGTCAATCGTTACACCCTGTTTGTTAGGGTTGATGGCGTAATCGTAGACGCGCCCGACGGGGATCTTGCGGAAATAGACCAGCGAGCCGCTGTTCAGAGAGCCGAGATCCGGCGCCTGAAGGTGGATCATCAGATCGCCGTTGTTAAGGCGATATTTGGGCTGGGTATCCAGCGCGACGAAGTGGTCCTGCGGCTCGCCTTTGCCCGGCATCATGCCGATGTAGTTGCCGCCGACCAGCGCGTCCAGCCCCGACACGCCCGCCAGAGAGGCTTTAGGCGTGACCAGCCAGAACTGCGTTTCATTGCGCAGGGCATCTTTCATGTCGGATTTAATGCTGGCGCGGACCTGAATTTTATTCAGCCCTTTGCCCAGCGTGACGTCCTGAACCGTACCCACTTCGACCCCCTGGAAGCGAACGGGGGTACGCCCGGCGACGATACCGTCGGCGGACTGGAAGTCGATAGTGATGGTGTTACCGCGATCCTGATAGCTCGTCCAGACGAGCCAGCCGGCAATCATCAGCGCGATGACCGGCAGCAACCAGAAGGGAGAAATGCGGCGTTTCGTTTTAATTCTCGCTTCAGTCGGCGAAGCGGGCGTTTCCTGACTCATGTGCGTCCCAAAGTAAGCGGCTGTCCAGCCATTCCACTGCAAGAATAGTCAATATCACCGCAGAGCCGAAATAAAAAGCCGCGGGTCCCATTGTAAAAGCAAGCAACTGATCGCGATTGATGAGCGACATCGTCAACGAAATCACGAACAGATCCAACATCGACCAGCGGCCAATCCAGGTGACGAACCGCAGGAGGAGAATACGCGTGCGCAGCCCTTGCTCGCATTTAAAGTGAATGCTGATCAGCAGCGTAAACATCACCACCACTTTGGTGAACGGCACCAGAATACTGGCAATGAAAACGATAGCCGCCACGCCAACGTTGCTGTCCGCGAGCGAAATAATGCCCGACAGAATAGTATCTTCTTGCCTGCCCCCGTTAACGTAGATCACTGAAATTGGAAGCATGTTCGCAGGTAAGAGGAACATGACCGAGGCAATCAGCGCCGCCCAGCATTTTTGCAGGCTGTTGTTGCGCCGATACCGTAACGGGATGTGGCAGCGCTTGCACCGTCCACGCGCGTCCGGCAGCCCCGTGTAGTGGCAGCCGAGACAAACCCGTAGGTTGTTATCCGGGCGCGTGGCGGGGCGCTGGGGATAAAATCGCTCCCAGAGCTGCTCCACGTTCAGATGGATAAGGGTCAAAATACTGAGTATTACCAGCGCGATAAAGGCCACCAGGCCAATACCCGGCTGCAAAAAAGCGTAGTCCTTAACCTTGATAGACGCCACGCCGATGCCGACAAGATAGATATCCAGCATTACCCACTCTTTGAGCTTCTCCAGCATCAGCAGCACCGGGCGAAGATTCATGCCCAGTATGTTGCCAAACCAGAGATAGGCGATGGCGGCAACCAGAATCAGCGGCGCCGCGATGGTGCAGAACAGCACCATCGCGGCGGTGAGCGGGTCGCCCTGGCGGGTCATCTGCCAGATGCCCTGGAGCACGTTCGCATCGATACGCGTCCCCAGCAGATACAGTTTGAGCAGCGGCTCGCTCCAGGCGAAGGGCATCAGCAGCAACATTGTTACCGCCATTGCGGCCAGCCGGGTTAACGACCAGTCGCGTCCACTACGGATTTTTGCGTCGCAGCGAGGACAAAATGCACTTTGGTGCGATTTCATCTTCGGCAACATAAAAAGCGTATCGCACTGAGGGCAACGCTGATAATGTGCACGAGGCAGCGCATCGCTGACCGCATGGACCGTTATCTTCTTTGCCGGTGTTAGGTTGTGTGTTTTTAAGGCCATCAGTCGCGCACAGAATAAGTATTGTTGAAGCTTATATTAACTCATGAATGGATTCACCTTGAGCATGAGCGCATTTAATGCTTATTTTAATAGGCTTTGCGGTCATTGTGTAAGATAACCAAGTGATTGAATAATGAACAAAACAGAATTCTACGCGGAATTGAACCGCGACTTTCAGGCGTTGATGGCGGGTGAAACCAGCTTCTTAGCCACTCTGGCAAATACAAGTGCGTTACTGTTTGAGCGCCTTTCTGACGTGAACTGGGCGGGCTTCTATCTTCTTGAAGACGACACGCTGGTGCTCGGGCCGTTCCAGGGCAAAATTGCCTGCGTGCGTATTCCTGTCGGTCGTGGCGTGTGCGGCACTGCCGTGGCGCAAAACGAGGTTCAGCGCGTTGAAGATGTCCACGCCTTTGACGGCCACATTGCCTGCGATGCGGCCAGCAATTCTGAAATCGTACTGCCGCTGGTGGTGAAAAATCAGATTATTGGCGTACTGGACATCGACAGTACGGTCTTCAGCCGCTTTACGGCGGAGGATGAGCAGGGGCTGCGCGAGCTCGTTGCTCATCTGGAAATGGTGCTGGCAGGCACCGATTATCAAAAATTCTTTGCGAGCGTCGCAGGATAATCAACGGATAACGTAGCATTTACTGATAGCGTCATTATAATGTCGCCTGTTCATGCCTGCGCTTGTTGGCAACGTCCGTTGTAATCAGGAAATTTCATGGAAAATCAACCTAAGTTGAATAGCAGTAAAGAAGTTATCGCATTTCTGGCCGAGCGTTTCCCACAGTGCTTCAGCGCTGAAGGCGAAGCTCGTCCCCTGAAAGTCGGTATTTTTCAGGATTTGGTAGCACGCGTTGAAGGCGAGATGAATCTCAGCAAAACCCAGCTGCGTTCTGCCTTACGTCTTTATACTTCGAGCTGGCGCTACCTGTACGGTATCAAGCCGGGCGCGACGCGTGTCGATCTCGACGGCAACCCATGTGGTGAGCTGGACGAGCAGCACGTAGAGCACGCTCGCAAGCAGCTGGAAGAAGCCAAAGCGCGCGTTCAGGCACAGCGTGCTGAACAGCAGGCGAAAAAACGCGAAGCCGCAGCGGCAAACGGTCAGGAAGATGCGCCGCGTCGCGAGCGCAAACCACGCCCTGCACCGCGTCGTAACGAGAACAACGATCGCAAACCGCGTACTGACAAACCAGCCGCCGCAAAAGCCCCGCGCGCGCCTCGTGAAGAGCGCCATACCCCAGTTTCTGACATCAACGCGCTGAGCGTAGGTCAGGCGCTGAAGGTCAAAGCGGGTAACAATGCGATGGACGCCACCGTACTGGAAATCACCAAAGATGGCGTTCGTGTACAGCTGACTTCTGGTATGTCAATGATTGTACGCGCAGAACACTTGTTGTTCTGAAACGGAGGCCAAGCCTGGCATGAACACTTTTTTTAAGCTCACCGCGCTGGCTGGCCTGTTTGCCATAACAGGTCACGCCTTCGCTGTGGACGATATTACGCGTGTCGATCAAATTCCGGTGTTAAAGGAAGAGACTCAGCACGCGACGGTGAGCGAGCGCGTGACGTCGCGCTTTACGCGTTCGCATTATCGTCAGTTCGATCTTGATCAGGCCTTTTCGGCCAAAATCTTCGACCGCTATCTGAACCTGCTGGACTACAGCCATAACGTGCTGTTGGCCAGCGACGTAGAGCAGTTTGCGAAACGTAAAGCCCAGGTGGGTGATGAACTGCGCTCCGGCAAGCTGGACCTGTTCTACGACCTGTATAACCAGGCGCAGAAGCGTCGCTTTGAGCGTTATCAATACGCTCTGAAAGTGCTGGAACGTCCAATGGACTTCACCGGTACTGACACCTTCAATCTGGATCGCAGTAAAGCACCCTGGCCGAAAGACGAAGCCGAGCTGAACGCGCTGTGGGACGGAAAAGTCAAATATGACGAGCTGAGCCTTAAGCTGGCCGGCAAAGACGAAAAAGAGATCCGTGACACGCTGACGCGTCGTTATAAGTTCGCTATTCGTCGTCTGGCGCAAACCAACAGTGAAGATGTCTTCTCACTGGCTATGACCGCGTTTGCCCACGAAATTGACCCGCACACCAACTATCTCTCCCCGCGCAATACCGAACAGTTCAACACCGAAATGAGCCTCTCTCTGGAGGGTATCGGTGCGGTACTGCAAATGGACGATGACTACACGGTCATTAACTCCATGGTAGCGGGTGGTCCGGCATCTAAAAGCAAAGCGATTAGCGTTGGCGATCGCATTGTCGGCGTCGGCCAGACCGGGCAGAACATGGTGGATGTGATCGGCTGGCGTCTTGATGATGTGGTCGCGCTGATCAAAGGGCCTAAGGGCAGCAAAGTCCGCCTGGAAATTCTCCCTGCCGGTAAAGGTACCAAAACCCGCATCGTTACCCTGACCCGTGAGCGTATCCGTCTGGAAGACCGCGCGGTGAAAATGTCGGTGAAGACCGTCGGTAAACAGAAGGTAGGCGTGCTGGATATCCCAGGCTTCTACGTGGGCCTGACCGACGATGTGAAAGTGCAGTTGCAAAAGCTCGACAAGCAAAACGTCAGCAGCATCATCATCGATCTGCGCAGCAACGGCGGCGGGGCATTGACCGAAGCAGTTTCGCTCTCTGGCCTGTTTATCCCGTCTGGTCCGGTTGTGCAGGTGCGTGATAACAACGGTAAAGTGCGTGAAGACGCCGATACCGATGGCGTGGTCTACTACAAAGGCCCGCTGGTTGTTTTAGTCGATCGCTTTAGCGCCTCTGCTTCTGAAATCTTCGCTGCGGCGATGCAGGATTATGGCCGTGCGCTGATTGTCGGTGAACCTACGTTTGGTAAAGGCACCGTTCAGCAATACCGTTCTTTGAACCGTATTTACGATCAGATGCTGCGTCCGGAATGGCCTGCGCTGGGTTCCGTTCAGTACACCATTCAGAAGTTCTACCGTGTGAACGGCGGCAGTACGCAGCGTAAAGGCGTAACGCCAGACATCATGATGCCAACCGGCACGGAAGAGACTGAAACCGGCGAGAAGTTTGAAGATAACGCACTGCCGTGGGATAGCATCAACGCCGCGACGTTCGTGAAGTCCGGTGATATGACCCAGTTTGGTCCTGAGCTGTTAAAAGACCATAACGAGCGCATCGCAAAAGATCCTGAGTTCCAGTACATCATGAAGGACATTGCCCGTTTCAATGCCCTGAAAGCGAAGCGGAACATCGTTTCTCTGAACTACGTCCAGCGTGAGAAAGAGAACAACGAGGATGATGCAACGCGTCTGGCGCGTATCAACGATCGCTTCAAGCGAGAAGGCAAGCCTCTGCTCAAGAAACTGGACGATTTGCCAAAAGATTACCAGGAGCCGGATCCGTATCTCGACGAGACCGTACACATCGCGCTCGACCTGGCGAATCTGGAAAAAGACAAGCCTGCCGTGCAACCTGCACCGGCAAAATAATCCCCAACAGGCACAAGAGATTGTGCCTGTTCTTTTTAGTTCTGCATCCTCCCGTCAATCAGCATTTTAATTGTGTAAAGTTGTGTCTTTCTGGTGACTTACGCCCTCTGAATCCTTGAAAATAGCCGCAATACCCATACGATGTGGGTAATCGCATAGTGCGTTTTGTTAAACTGAGGTTAAAAGAAAATTATGATGCGAATCGCGCTCTTCCTGGTCACCAACCTGGCGGTTATGGTGGTATTCGGGCTGGTGCTAAGCCTGACAGGAATTCAGTCGAGCAGCGTTCAGGGTCTGTTGATTATGGCGCTGCTGTTTGGTTTCGGTGGTTCCTTCGTGTCCCTGCTGATGTCGAAGTGGATGGCGCTGAAATCCGTGGGTGGTGAAGTCATTGAACAACCGCGTAACGATATGGAACGCTGGTTGATGAACACCGTTGCACAGCAGTCTCAGCAGGCGGGCATCGCCATGCCGCAGGTGGCTATTTACCATGCGCCAGACATCAACGCATTCGCCACCGGCGCGCGTCGTGACGCTTCTCTGGTAGCGGTGAGCACCGGCCTGTTGCAGAACATGAGCCGTGACGAAGCCGAAGCGGTTATCGCTCACGAAATCAGCCATATCGCCAACGGTGACATGGTGACCATGACCCTGATTCAGGGCGTGGTGAACACCTTCGTGATCTTTATTTCCCGTATTCTGGCGCAGATCGCCGCTGGCTTTATGGGCGGCAACCGTGATGAAGGTGAAGAGAGCAACGGTAACCCGCTGATCTATTTCGCCGTGTCGATGGTGCTGGAGCTGGTGTTCGGTATTCTGGCAAGCATCATTACCATGTGGTTCTCGCGCCACCGCGAATTCCACGCGGATGCGGGCTCTGCGAAACTGGTCGGCCGTGAGAAGATGATTGCCGCGTTGCAGCGTCTGAAAACCAGCTACGAGCCGCAGGAAGCCAACAGCATGATGGCGTTCTGTATCAACGGTAAATCCAAATCGTTGAGCGAGCTGTTTATGTCTCACCCGCCGCTGGATAAGCGTATCGAAGCGCTGCGCAGTGGAGAATACCTTAAGTAATTCGAACGGTGCAGAAAGAGCCGGGCTGGAGGAGACTCCGCCCGGCTTTTTTTATGCCTGTGCGCGGGGCTGGGTGACGCGAAGCCCGCTCACAATCGCGGCGATGGTCGCCAGCGTGCCTGCGGTGAACAGCGCGACGTGCGTTGCATTTTGCCCGGCAAGATTAAACATCAGGGCGACCAGTGCGGCCCCGGTGCTTTGCCCAAGCAGACGCGCGGTTCCCAGCATGCCGCTGGCACCGCCGCTGCGGTGGCGCGGCGCGGAGGTGATAATAGTGTGGTTATTCGGCGACTGGAACAGACCAAACCCGGCACCGCAGAGGATCATACGCCAGATAATATCCAGATCCGACGGCGAGGAAGGCAGCATCGCCAGGGCGAAAAGACCGGCTGCCATCACCACCAGGCCGAGCGCCCCAAGCAGTCCGGCATGAACCCGCTCAATTAAATAGCCTGCCAGCGGCGCCATCACCATGGTTGCCAGCGGCCACGGCGTTAACAGCAGGCCCGCTTCTACTTCGCTTCGACCTATCACGCTTTGCAAAAAGAAGGGCAGGGCGACCAGCGCCAGCATCTGGGCGCAGAAGGAACAAATTGAAGTGCAGATAGAGAGCGAAAACAGCGGGATACGCAGCAGATCGACCGGCAGCAACGGCACGGGTAACGACAGCTGACGGCGCACGAAGAAGAAGCCGATAAACAGCATCGCCACCACCTCTGCAATGACCAGAGTCAACGACTGTCCCTGCGCAAAGCCGCTGAGGGCGGTGATCAGCAGACCAAAGGTCAGCGCGTTCATGACCGCGCTCGGCAGGTCAAACTTCGGCATGGCGCTTTTCGGGCCGTTGGCGGGCAGATAGCGCAGGGCAAAGACGATGGCAATAATGCCCAGCGGAACGTTAATCGCAAACAGCCACTGCCATGACGCCACGGAAAGTATGGCGGCGGCGATGGTTGGCCCGGCGGCGGAAGAGACCGCGACGATAAACGAGTTAATCCCCATCCCGCGCCCCAGATGGCGCTGCGGATAGATAAGGCGTATCAGCGCGGTATTCACGCTCATCAGCGCCGCACCCCCGAAGCCCTGCGCGATACGCGCGATCGTCAGCATATGCAGCGAGTCGGAGAGGGCGCAAAACAGCGAGGTCAGCGTAAAGACGGCCAGACCACACTGGTAAACCCGGCGGTAGCCAAACATATCGCCCAGAAACGAGAGCGAAAGCAGCGAAACGACAATCGCTATCTGATACGCGTTTACGATCCAGATAGAGCTGGCGGGGGACGCGTGGAGGTCGCTGGCGATGGTAGGTAGCGCAACGTTTGCAATAGCGCCGTCAAGCACGGCCATTGAAATACCAATAATAATGGTGGCAATCGCCCCGTACCGTTGTGGCAGGGGCAGCCCATCAGAAGGATTTTTTTCCATGGAAATGAAAAGCTCAGGGTGAAATTATTCTCAGAGTAACTATTTTAGCATCGTTAATTCCGTTTTATGTCGCAGATTTGTAACGAAGTAACCGCGGATTGATTGCAGGCAGCAGGGCGGGAATTTATAATAAAAACCGGTTCTGATTTTTATAAAACACTCTCCATGAGGTGATAAATGGCAATTGCAGATTTGGATAAGCAGCCAGATTCTGTTTCTTCCGTGCTGAAGGTGTTTGGCATCTTGCAGGCGCTCGGAGAAGAGCGTGAAATTGGTATTACAGAGTTATCGCAGCGTGTGATGATGTCAAAAAGCACCGTTTATCGCTTTTTGCAAACCATGAAGTCCTTAGGCTACGTCGCGCAGGAAGGCGAATCAGAGAAATATTCTCTGACGCTAAAGCTTTTTGAGCTGGGCGCACGCGCGCTTCAGAACGTCGATCTTATTCGCAGCGCGGACATCCAGATGCGAGAACTGTCTCGTCTGACGAAAGAGACCGTCCACCTGGGTGCGCTGGATGAAGACAGCATTGTGTACATCCACAAAATCGATTCCATGTACAACCTGCGCATGTATTCGCGCATCGGTCGTCGTAACCCGCTGTACAGTACCGCGATTGGTAAAGTGCTGCTGGCGTGGCGCGATCGCGAAGAGGTGAAGCAGATTCTGGAAGGCGTGGAATATAAGCGCAGCACCGAGCGCACGATCACCACTACCGAGGAACTGTTAACGGTGCTCGATAAAGTGCGTGAGCAGGGCTACGGCGAAGATAACGAAGAACAGGAAGAAGGGCTGCGCTGTATCGGCGTTCCCGTATTTGACCGTTTCGGCGTTGTCATTGCCGGGCTGAGTATCTCTTTCCCGACCCTGCGTTTCTCTGAAGAACGTCTGCACGAGTACGTGGCGATGCTGCACACGGCGGCGCGTAAAATCTCTGAACAGATGGGCTATAACGACTATCCGTTTTAAGGCCCGTTAATGCAAAAACGCCGCATCATTGCGGCGTTTTTTTTGAAACATGAACCCGTTAGCCATTATCAATGAGGACGGCGGACTTACGCAGTACCGGGCAGTTTGTTAACCCGATTAATCCACTATCCGAGTGAATGTACTGAGCGGTGCTCACGCCCTGGGCGGTGAGGTACTTACACTGGATGCCCAGACCGGCTGCATTTTCGGTGCTTCCCACAAGCACGCCATAACCTGTTAATAAAAGACCAATCCACAGGATGGCCAGCGCAATAACTACCCGGATGATTATTCGCATCATCGCCTCTTTTTCTTAGTTGTCATACCATTAAGCCTAATGAGATTACGATATGAAACAAGTGCAGAATTCCTAAAACCAGTTGATGACGCTACAGTTAGCCCCTGTTTAAGATAGTCATGATAACCTGGGGACATCGGATCATGAGACGGAGTATGGAGTGAAAAAAATACGCTGGGTAATTCTGATAATCGTACTGATTGCCTGTGTGGTGTTGTGGACGCAGACCATCAACGTGATGTGCGATCAGGATGTACAGTTCTTTAGTGGCGTTTGTGCAATAAACAAGTTTATTCCGTGGTAAGAGGCATTTTTTCTCCAGGTGATTTCCTTCCTTCACGCCAGTGGTAAAATGGCCGTTTTTATTGAGGTGGTGAAATGGGTGAATTACTGAATTCAGGCCTGCTGAGTATGGCGTCCCTGGTGGTTTCGTTGGTGGTACTGGTTGTGGGGCTGATCCTGTGGTTCTTCATCAACCGCGCCAGTTCACGCACTAACGAACAGATTGAGCTGCTTGAAGCGCTGCTCGATCAGCAGAAACGTCAGACTGCTCTGCTGCGCCGTCTGTGTGAAGCAAACGAACCAGAAGTAAAAGACGCGCCAAAAGAGGCCGTTGCACAAGAGAAAGAAGACGACGATTTCATCCGCCTGGTGGCAGAACGTTAAACCGTCATTCACGGGAGGTGGTGTGGTCTGGATTTATCTTGAATATGACCCCTCCCTGAAGTATCCCCCGTACTGCCATCCCCCTTAGTCATTATCAAAAAATCCTGTAGCCCCTTTGAAACATCACCCTTAATAATGTAGCGCCAGTTAACGATCGATTCAGCGTACTGAAAACTGGCGAATATTTATGCTTAGCGATCTCGTCGCTTCGCTGCATATATTCTGCATTGCACCGCCGTGCCGGGAGTTTTATTTCTATCGAAACGTTTTGCTTGCCTCTTTTTGAAGCAGGTTCATAAAAATTTCATTATTTTGGTGCATGGCGTTCTTATTAAATGGCGAATTTTAATACAGTAAGAAGAAACTTATTAACATGTTTTCTTTCAATGTTAACGGCTCAACGCGTTGCAATGATTTGAGCATAACTTTTCACAAATTGTTCTATATCAATCATTGCGCAAAGGAAAATTTTGCGCGTTTCTGGACGCATTCAGATGAATGAACTATCTTAAAAAAGTCTTAGATTACAGGGGCTGCGGACGTTGCCCTGGGCAGTATAGTCTGGCATAGCGTTTTGTTATCACGGAGCATAATTGTGCAAAGAGTAACAGGGCTGCGACAGAATTTGTGCGGCGGATCGAGACACGTTTAAAAATGGCTTGCCATAATTAACGTTGTATGTGATAACACGTTTTGGGTCAAACGAGGTACAGTTCTGTTTATGTGTGGCATTTTCAGTAAAGAAGTCCTGAGTAAACACGTTGTCGTTGAATACCGCTTCTCTGCCGAACCTTATATTAGTGCCTCAAGCAGTAATGTCTCAGTTTTATCTAAGTCAATGCCTGCGGGCTAAGAAAACACTCTAAGGAATTTTGCAAATGGCAAAGATTAAAGGTCAAGTTAAGTGGTTCAACGAGTCTAAAGGTTTTGGTTTCATTACTCCTGCTGACGGCAGCAAAGACGTGTTCGTACACTTCTCTGCAATCCAGGGTAATGGCTTCAAAACTCTGGCCGAAGGCCAGAACGTTGAGTTCGAAATTCAGGACGGCCAGAAAGGCCCAGCTGCGGTTAACGTTACTGCTATCTGATCGAACCACTGCTGACTGAAGCGCGATACGCTTCAATCTCAGACATAAAGCCTCGCGTCCGCGGGGCTTTTTTATTGCCTTATCTTTCAAAATATTACCAATACCTGCCTTGTTAGCACCTTGTTGCAAACCTGCGAGATTATTAGCATTGTTTTGCCCCCGTCATTCCGTCTTTTCTCGTTAAATCAGGGCGTTGTTCAACGGTCCTGGGGTTCAGGTGAAAAAGAAAACAATGACCACTGCCGGAAACTTTACCCCGGCGCGTTTTGCTCTGCTTTGTTTCGCTATTTTTTGCAGTCTTGCCTTCCTGCTGGGGCGCGTTGCCTGGCTACAAATCATCAAACCTGACAATCTCGTTAAACAGGAAGATATGCGATCCCTGCGCGAGGTGGCGATCGACGCGCCGCGTGGGATGATTGTCGACAGAGAAAATCGTCCGCTTGCGGTAAGCGTCCCCGTCAGAGCCGTCTGGGCCGATCCCAAAACGGTGCTGGCGAAGGGCGGCGTCGGTTTTGACGATCGCTGGCAGGCTCTCGCCAGCGCATTGCACCTTTCTCTGGGCACGCTGGTTGCCCGCATCAACGCGAACCCGAAAGGGCGGTTTATCTATCTTGCGCGTCAGGTCGATCCTGCCCAGGCGCAGTGGATCGACAAGCTGAACCTTCCGGGCATCAATTTGCGCGACGAATCGCGGCGCTTTTATCCTGCCGGACACGTTGCCGCCAATCTGATCGGGTTCACCAATATCGACGGGCAGGGTATTGAAGGGGTGGAGAAAAGCTTTAACACCCAGCTTCAGGGGAAACCGGGCGTGCGGCAGGTGAGGGAAGATCGCTATGGGCGCGTGGTCGAGAATTTGACCGAGGTAGCCGCGGTGCCAGCGCATAACATCCAGTTAAGCATCGATGAACGGCTGCAAACCATCACCGAAGATGCGCTGGACAATGCCGTGGCGTGGAACAAGGCCGAGTCGGGCGCGTCGGTGCTGATCGACGTGCAGACGGGGGAGATCCTCTCGATGGCCAGCTTCCCGGACTTCAACCCCAACAACCGTGAAGGCGCCACGCTGAATGATTTTCGCAATCGCGCCATCAGCGATACCTTTGAGCCGGGCTCAACGGTCAAGCCGCTGGTGCTGATGACCGCGCTTCAGCAGGGGATCGTCCAGCCCGACAGCGTGATCGACACCCATCCCTACACCCTCGACGGCCACCGCATCCGGGACGTGGGCTATTACCCTGAGCTGACGATGACAGGGATATTGCAAAAATCGAGCGATACGGGGGTCTCCCGCCTTTCTCTGGCAATGCCCATCCAGCGCCTGCTCGACACCTACAAAAACTTCGGTTTTGGTACCAACACCGGGCTGGGCTTAACCGGGGAAAGCGCAGGCCTGCTGCCGCAGCGTAGGTTCTGGAGCCAGCTCGATCGCGCCACCTTCGCCTTTGGTTACGGGCTGATGGTCACCCCTTTGCAGCTGGCCCACGTTTACGCCACCATCGGCAGCTTTGGGCTGGAGCGCCCGCTGTCGATCACGCGTATCGACCCGCCTGTGGTGGGGCACAGAGTCATGTCCGAAGACATTGCGCACGAAGTTGAACATATGATGGAAAGCGTTGCGCTGCCGGGGGGCGGCGGGATTAAAGCGGCGGTGCGTGATTACCGGGTGGCGGTGAAGACCGGGACGGCGAAGAAAATCGGCGACGACGGTAAATATGTCGATAAATACGTGGCCTATACCGCGGGGGTCGCGCCCGCCAGCAATCCACGCTTTGCGCTGGTGGTGGTCATCAACGATCCGCAAAACGGGGACTACTACGGCGGTGCCGTTTCAGCCCCGGTATTCAGCGAGATCATGGGCAACGTACTGCGCCTTGAAAACGTCAAACCCGATGGCCTGGCGGCGGATTCTGACCACCTTATCGTCATGCGGTAAGCCAGGCGTTTATAACCCCGGCGATTAGCGGTACACTTTCGCCCTTTATGATTGCCCGGAGTTGCCATGTCTTTCAGTTGCCCCCTTTGCCACGCGCCGCTTGCGCGCGCTGTGAAAAGCTTTACCTGTCCGCAGGGACATCAGTTTGATATGGCGAAAGAGGGGTATGTGAATCTTCTCCCGGTGCAGCACAAACGCTCACGGGATCCGGGCGACAGCGCGGAGATGATGCAGGCCCGCCGCGCGTTTCTCGACGCGGGGCATTATCAGCCGCTGCGCGATCGGGTCGCGGAAATCCTGGCTGACCTTCTTACGGACGATGCAACGGCCATTCTCGATATCGGCTGTGGGGAAGGCTACTACACGGCGGCCTTTGCGGACGTGGCGCGTGCGAAAGGGGCAGATACCTTTGGCCTTGATGTCGCTAAAGTGGCTATCCGCGCGGCGGCAAAACGTTATTCCAGCGTTACCTTCTGCGTGGCCTCAAGCCACCGATTACCGTTTGACGATGCCACCATGAACGCCGTTGTGCGTATTTACGCTCCCTGTAAAGCCGAAGAGCTGGCGCGCGTGGTCAAGCCCGGCGGCTGGGTCATTACCGTCACGCCGGGGCCTCGTCATCTGATGGAGCTCAAAGGGCTGATTTACGATGAGATCCGCCTGCACGCCCCGCACTCGGAACAGCTGCCCGGCTTTACCATGCAGCAGGAACAGACGGTCGCGTACGAGATGAACCTGAAAGGGGATGAGGCGGTTGCTTTGCTGCAAATGACGCCTTTTGCGTGGCGGGCAAAGCCAGAGGTGTGGGAAGGTTTAGCGAAGCAGGACGCGTTTCGCTGCCAGACGGATTTCAGCATCCACTGCTGGCAGCGCGAGGGTTAACCGGCGAAGTGTGCCCAGAGGATCTGGCTACCAATGCCAATCAGCACGATACCCCCCAGAATTTCGGCGCGTTTGCCCAGCAGCGGGCCGATAAACCGACCGACCATCATCCCCAGGGTTGACATAATCAGCGTCGCGCAGCCGATGGCCAGCGCGGTGGCAATAATGTTGACCTGAAGGAACGCCAGGCCCACCCCGACGGCCATTGCGTCAAGGCTGGTGGCGATGGCGGTGGTCACCAGCAGCCAGAAGCCGTGGCGGTGCTGCGGCGCGTCGTCTTCGTCACCGTTGCCCCGGAAACCTTCAATCACCATTCGCCCGCCAAGGAACACCAGCAGCACGAAGGCGATCCAGTGGTTCCACTCCAGCACGAACTGGCTGGCGAGCATTCCCAGACCCCATCCAACTAGCGGCGTCAGCGTTTCAATAGCGCCAAAAATAAGGCCGGTGCGCAGGGCTTCGGAAAATTTCGGTTTGTGCAGCGTGGCGCCTTTACCTATAGATGCTGCGAATGCATCCATGGACATGCCGAAGGCGAGAAGAAGGGTTGCGGAGATATTCATAAGAGCGTCCAGACCGGGGATATCCATATGACACATCACTGCCCCCAGTAAACAGCAGTTGATGTATCTATGGTCTCGCCTGATCTTTTTGACACAGCAAATGTGCAGAAACGATCCGTACGTGCCACGTTTTTCAACGAGTATGTTGACACGTACATTTCCTGGAGCTCAGGAAATCGGCTACTCCCCAACGACGGGCGCAACCTTAACATATTTTGAGAATATAAAACAACAACAGGAAGGTATTATTTAATTAACCAGTTGATAACGATTTTCATTTAGGTTTATGCGTGAAAATATCGTTAAAAAATATGCGTATATTTTCGGGATTAATATAGCTATGGCTATAACTGCTGCGTAAAAATAAGACAGATTATAGCCAGTGCTATATATTTAACTCATTGAGTTTTAACAAGTAAATTGTAGATTTTTTCGAGGTCGTCAATATTCTTGACTCGAATCAGCAGGCGACGTTGTTCTAATTGCATGACCAACACACCGTCTTCAGATAAATTCATCTCTTTAATACGGTTATATTCTATCCACACGTTCGCAAAGAAGAACCCGTGGCTTTTAAAGATTACCTTAGGCACGCGAACCCAGAACAAATAAATGGCCATTAATACCAGCGCACATAATAACCATGTGGTTAATAATGCACCGTGGCTCATGACGTTGTTGTAAATCAGAATGACCAGCAGGCCTGCAAAGATCACGGCATCGACACGGTTCCGGCGCAGAAGAGGGATGGTGAGCAAGGTTTCGCCGTGGCGGCGGGGCATGATGAACTCATCATAAATGGCGTAAGCGAGAAGGGCAGCAATAAACAGCACCAGCACGATGTCCGTGGCAATCATTCATCCTCCAGATATAAAAAAGCCGGGGGGCGAGCCCCCGGCGTAATACGCAAAACTTACAGACCCAGCAGACCGACAGCGTAGCCCGCGATACCGATGACGAAGAAGCCAACGATAATCCACAGCGGGTTAACTTTCTTACGCAGCAGCCACATACAGGCGAAGGTCAGCAGCAGCGGCACCAGGCCAGGCATCAGCTGGTCCAGGATGGTCTGTACGGTGGTTACACGGGTCTGACCATCCTGACCGGTGATGGTCGATACTACCAGCGG
Source organism: Enterobacter asburiae (assembly GCF_021440515.1). GTDB lineage: Bacteria > Pseudomonadota > Gammaproteobacteria > Enterobacterales > Enterobacteriaceae > Enterobacter > Enterobacter asburiae_E. The sequence continues at coordinate 154,270 of NZ_JAKCMV010000032.1, forward strand.
GATGTTCACGTGCGTCCACTTGTTAACCAGTGCCCCCATGACAAACAGGCCGAGAATTGACGCCCCCTCGGTCAGTTTTTGCAGGAAGCCGCCGCCCATATCCTTAACGATATCCACCCCTTTACGGTAGCCGTATGCCACGCCGTAGTAACGGGTCAGCAAACGAACGGCGTTAAAGAGGATGAAGAACAGCAGCGGCCCAAGCAGGCTGCCGCTCATCGCGATACCCGCGCCGAGTGCCGCGAAGACCGGACGGACGGTACCCCAGAAGATTGGGTCACCCACGCCTGCCAGCGGCCCCATCAGACCGACTTTGATACCGTTAATGGCACCATCGTCAATCTCTGCGCCGTTAGCACGCTGCTCTTCCATCGCCAGCGTTACGCCCAGAACCGGAGCCGCTACGTATGGATGGGTGTTGAAGAATTCCAGGTGACGCTTAATCGCCTGACGACGTGCTTCGTTGTTTTCCGGGTACAGGCGTTTGATGGCCGGCACCATGGAGAAGCAGAAGCCCAGCGCTTGCATACGTTCGAAGTTCCATGAACCCTGAAACAGGTTAGAACGGATGAACACGCCACGAATATCACCCGGAGTGAGTTTTTTCTCAGTGGTAGTTTTTGTCATATCAACCATTTCGCTCACCTGCTAGTCCAGTTCGTTATCGAGATCGTTATTACCAGCAGCCTGCGCTGGGGCACCCGCCACGCGGTTGTATTTCGGGCTGAGCTGGATGTAGAGAATCGCCATGACCGCACCAATCACACCCAGAGCAACCAGGTTGAAGTTGGTGAACGCAGCGGTAACGAAGCCAAGGTAGAAGAACGGCATCAGGTAGCCCGCGCGCATCATGTTGATGACCATCGCGTAACCCACAACCACAATCATGCCACCCGCAATGTTCAGACCGCCGGTAACGACTTCAGGGATAGCGTTCAGCATGCTCTGAACTTCGCTGGTACCGACAGAGATAGCAACGATAACCGCCGGGATTGCAATACGCATCGCCTGGAGGAACAGGGACGATACGTGCAGCCAGGAAAGCGCCGTCAGGTTACCGTTTTCCGCCGCCTTATCTGCCGCGTGCTGGAACGCAACGGTGATAGTACGCACGATGATGGTCAGAACCTGGCCTGCTGCGGCCAGCGGAATTGCCAGAGCGATACCTGCACCAATGCTTTGGTGACCGGCAATAACCAGAACGGTTGAAATAATGGATGCCAGCGCGGCGTCCGGCGCAACCGCCGCACCGATGTTCATCCAGCCGAGGGCGATCATTTCCAGCGTACCACCGATGATGATACCGGTTTTCATATCACCGAGAACGGCACCAATCAGCGTACAGGCCACCAGAGGGCGGTGGAACTGAAATTCATCAAGTACGGATTCCATACCCGCAATACACGCGACGATGAACACCAGCACAATCTGAAGAGTGGTAATCTCCATTGTACTTCTCCTATTACATAAGCATTATGTGAAAAACCGGCGCGAGCTTATTTCCCGACCTTGCCGATCAAATCCATCATTTTCATTTTCTGGTCTGTAGACACCTTGCGGGCCTCCAGCTCAATACCGCGCGCATTCAGTTTATTGAACGCCTCGATATCTTTTTCATCGACTGAAATCGCGTTGTTCACCTGGGTTTTACCCTGACGGAAAGCCATACCACCAATGTTAACGGAGGTGATTTTCACGCCGCCTTCAACAATGCGCTCGACGTCTGTCGGATTGGTAAACAGGAGCATCACGCGCTCACCCGCATATTTCGGGTTGTTATAAACGCGGATCATTTTGGCGACATCCACAACGTGCGCGGTTACGCCCGGTGGTGCTACCTGGGTCAGAAGGGTTTTACGTACGGTGTCGGCGGCAACTTCGTCACTGACAACGATAATGCGTTGAACGTTGGTCTCTTTGGTCCAGCGTGTGGCAACCTGCCCGTGGATCAGACGGTCATCGATACGCGCAAGGCCGATAACCATGTAATCGTTAGGGCCCATTGGTTTCGCCGGTGCTGCCGCTTTTGGCGCAGCCGCAGCCGCAGGAGCGGCTTTCGCCACCGGCTGCGCTTTGAGCGCTTTCACGCCTTCGCGACCGGTTTCAACGGCCAGCGCAACCAGCTCGTCAAAACTCGGGTTGTCGTCACGCGCCATGAAGGTTTCCACCAGCATCGGGATGTTCACCCCGGCGACGACTTCGTAATGTTCTTTATCGACGACAATGCGGCTTGCAGCGTTAAACGGACTGCCGCCCCATGTATCTACGAGAAATAACACGCCTTTGCTGGTATCCAGTTTCTCCAGTTGAGCATTGTATTTAACAATCAGCGTTTCGGCGTTTTCACCGGGAACGAAATCGATCCAGCCGACGTTTTCCTGCTCGCCCAACAGCATTTCTGCCGTTTTGAGTAACTGCTCCGCAGCCCAACCATGTGTGCCTATGACAATAGCAATGGTCACTTGCTACCTCCTTTTATTATCATTAATACGCCTGCCGGGCAGGCGTACTGAGAATCGTATTAGGCTGACCGAATCGATTCAGATAAGGGTTAGGGTTAAATGAACTAAGACTTCCGCGATTTATTTTAGATAGCGAAAAAATAATTTATGTGATGAAGATCCGTAATTTAGCTTCGCAGTGCAGAATTTCCTGTAAGGTTAATAACTTGTGTTACAGATGTTTGCAAAGGAAAGTAAATCTTTGCCAAAAACTCATTGCCTCTGATATGTTTAGCCTCCGTTTAACCGATCAGGAGTATAGGGCTGTAGCCCACCGTATGGACCGTCACCGACGTCAGTCATCTATCAGGCCATCTCGCGCCTCTACCCTCGGCGATCCTCGCCACGCATCCGTTGTGTCTACTAGTGATTTGCCCACAGTTTCCGGGGCACCGTTTAGTCATTCCTTTAGCAGGAGCTTGTCATGGAATTCTTAATGGACCCGTCAATCTGGGTGGGCTTACTCACGCTGGTGGTGCTGGAGATTGTTCTCGGCATCGACAACCTGGTATTCATTGCCATTCTTGCGGACAAACTGCCGCCGAAGCAGCGCGATAAAGCGCGTCTGATCGGCCTGTCGCTGGCGCTTATCATGCGACTGGCGCTGCTGTCCGTCATTTCGTGGATGGTCACGCTGACCAAACCGCTGTTCACAGTCATGGATCACAGCTTCTCGGGCCGTGATTTGATCATGCTGATCGGGGGTATCTTCCTCCTGTTCAAGGCGACGACGGAACTCCACGAACGGCTCGAAAACCGCCAGCATGGCGACGGGCACGGAAAAGGCTATGCCAGCTTCTGGGTAGTCGTTCTGCAAATCGTGGTGCTTGATGCGGTCTTCTCGCTGGATGCGGTGATCACAGCGGTAGGTATGGTGAACCACCTCCCGGTGATGATGGCTGCGGTCGTGATTGCGATGGCGGTAATGCTGCTGGCCTCCAAACCGCTGACGCGCTTTGTGAACGAGCATCCGACGGTGGTTGTACTCTGTCTGAGCTTCCTGCTGATGATCGGCCTGAGCCTGGTCGCAGAAGGTTTTGGCTTCCATATTCCGAAAGGTTACCTGTACGCGGCGATTGGTTTCTCAATCCTTATCGAGCTGTTTAACCAGATTGCGCGCCGTAACTTTATCAAGCAGCAGTCGAATCAGCCGCTGCGCGCCCGTACCGCCGACGCCATTTTGCGTCTTATGGGCGGTCGTCGTCAGGCTACCGTTCAGTCTGATAGCGAAAACCGTAACCCGGTGCCGGTCCCGGAAGGGGCGTTTGTGGAAGAAGAACGCTATATGATCAACGGCGTGCTCTCCCTGGCCTCCCGCTCGCTGCGCGGCATCATGACCCCGCGCGGTGAAATTAGCTGGGTGGATGCCAACCTGAGCGTTGCCGAAATTCGCCAGCAGCTGCTTTCCTCTCCGCACAGCCTGTTCCCGGTGTGTCGCGGCGAGCTGGATGAAATTATCGGCGTGGTGCGTGCGAAAGAGATGCTGGTCGCGCTGGAAGAGGGCGGAAACGTTGAAGCCATCGCCGCCGCCTCGCCCGCGATTGTGGTGCCGGAAACGCTGGATCCGATCAACCTGCTAGGCGTGCTGCGCCGCGCCCGCGGCAGCTTTGTTATCGTGACCAATGAGTTTGGCGTGGTGCAGGGTCTGGTGACGCCGCTGGACGTGCTGGAAGCGATTGCCGGTGAATTCCCGGATGCGGATGAAACCCCGGAAATCGTCGCGGACGGTGACGGCTGGCTGGTTAAAGGTGCGACCGATCTTCACGCGTTGTCCCACACCCTGGGCGTGGAAAACGTGGTGAACGATGAAGAAGACATCGCCACCGTGGCGGGTCTGGTTATCGCGGTGAACGGGCAAATCCCGCGCACCGGTGACGTGATCGAGCTGCCGCCGCTGCACATTACGATCGTTGAAGCGAACGATTATCGCGTTGATTTGGTGCGTATTGTTAAAGAGCAATCCGCGCACGACGAAGAAGAGTAACGCGTTCTACCGTAACGGCATTAAGGGCACGATGTGCCCGTTATGATGCGCTGGCGGAGGGTGACTCCCCGCCAGCCATTTCGGAAACTCCCGCAGCGGCATGGGCCGCGCATAGAAATACCCCTGCAAAATATGAACACCGTGGCGACGCAAATAGCGCGCCTGCTCAGCGGTTTCGACCCCTTCCGCCACCAGCTCAATATTCAGCCTTTGCCCGAGGGCGATAATAATGTCCGTCACCGTCGAGTTCACCGCGTCTGTGCCGATTGCGGTGGTGAAGGACTTGTCGATTTTCAGCACGTCAGGACGCAGTTTTTCCAGCCACGAGAGCGAGCTATTGCCGGTGCCGAAGTCGTCAATGGCCAGCTTCACCCCTTTACGGTGCAGTTCGCGTACGATGCGGTAATCTACGTCCGTCAGCACGTCGCGCTCGGTCAGCTCAATAATCAGCTGCTGAACCGGGTGAGCGCTGAACCACCCGCGGTTGAGATCCTGAAGCAGGGTGGCGCGGCGAAAATGGCTGGCCGCCACGTTGATGCCGATATGAAAGCCCGGTGATGCAGGGAAATAGCCGATCTGGCGCACCGTTTCAGCAATCACGTAGCGGGTCAGCGGGACAATCAGATTATGTTCCTCGGCAAGCGGGATAAACACGTCCGGGGAGATCCAGCCCTGACGGGGATTATTCCAGCGCAGTAAAATTTCCACCCCCACGCAGTCCTGGGTACGCGCATTCACCAGCGGTTGGCAGAACAGCTCAAACTCACGCGCCGCCAGCCCGATATTGATTTCCCACGTAAAGCTCATGCGCCGCGCGGTGGCAAGCCAGGCGATATAGCCCACCAGCAGGCTGATCATCAACGCCAGCGGCAGCTGGGTGGGGAGATATTTCAGCGCCAGCTTGCCGGGCCCGGGGCCGCTTACGGTAATGCTGAAGGGGAAATGGCCTGATGACCTACGCAAAACGGCATCGCCGTCCTCCACGCTCAGCGTATCCGTAACCCTCTGCCCGTAGCGCAGGAAATGGTTGCCCACCGTAAGCACCACGTCGGCGATCAGCGGGCGCTGCGGCTCCAGCATCATGCGGGTGATAAGCTCGATATTGACGATCTCTATCACCCCGTCTTCACCGTCTGGCGAAACGGGATACCACTGAATAAGGATCGGGCTGCCTTTGAGCAGCATATGGTCGGTCGTCAGCAGCAGCCGCGGCTCGCCCGAGGGTAAAAGAGGCTGAATTTGACGCACCAGCACGTCCCGGCTGCCAAAAACGCTCGAGCAGTACAAAACGCCATCCTTCACCAGCGCTATCGAGCGGACGGTTTGCAGCATCGCCGCCTGCTTTCGCAGTACCAGATGCGCCACGGTGCAGGGCTTGCCAACCAGCGCCTGCAATGTACTGCGGCTGTTTTCCAGCGAGAGCAACACGTTATCCAGTGCGTTAACGGTATTGCGGGTAAAGGTGAGGATCTGTTCCTGATTTATATTGCGCTGTGAAATAAAGCGAATGCCCAGCGTGAGGATGAGCGTAAGAAGGGCGACCGCTATACAGACGATCGCGCGTTTTCGGCGGTAGTCTTTTATGATCGTTTGTGCCGTTTGCATGAACAATCGCCCGATACGCCACCGGCACCAAAAGCCAGAAGCAACAGAGCAAGTGTAGTGGGGAAAAAGGGGAGCGACGAGGAGGAGAAAGAAATTCGCCCATCCGTTGCAGATGGGCGAAGGGGAGGTATTAGTCGCACTGCACCTTAATGGCAAGGCCGCCGCGCGAGGTTTCGCGGTATTTGGCGTTCATATCCTTACCGGTTTCGTACATGGTTTCGATAACCTTATCCAGCGACACGCGCGGTTCGCTGGTGCGGCGCATCGCCATGCGGGAGGCGTTAATCGCTTTCACCGACGCAATCGCGTTACGCTCGATGCACGGCACCTGTACCTGACCGGCAACCGGATCGCAGGTCAAACCGAGGTTATGCTCCATCCCGATTTCAGCGGCCACGCACACCTGCTCAGGGCTTGCGCCAAGCAGTTCGGCCAGGCCAGCGGCGGCCATCGAGCAGGCTACGCCCACTTCACCCTGACAGCCCACTTCCGCGCCAGAAATCGACGCGTTCATTTTGTACAGCGCGCCAATCGCACCCGAGGCCAGGAAATAGCGGATGTAGATATCCGGGGTGACGGGTTCGATAAAGTGATCGTAATAGGCCAGCACCGCCGGAACGATACCGCACGCGCCGTTGGTTGGCGCCGTCACCACGCGACCCCCTGCGGCGTTCTCTTCGTTCACCGCCAGAGCAAACATGTTCACCCAGTCGACCACGTTCATCGGATCGTTAGAGAACTTGTCCGTTGTCACCAGCATACGACGCAGCGCCGAGGCGCGACGCGGCACGCGCAGCGGGCCAGGCAGTACGCCTTCGGTGTTCATCCCGCGATCGATACAGGCGCGCATGGTCTGCCAGACGTTAGCAAAATAGTCTTCGATCTCTTTTTTGCTGTGCAGCGCCAGTTCGTTCTTCATCACCATGCCGGAGAGCGACAGGCCGGTTTCTTTGCAAAAGCCCAGCATCTCGGTGGCGGATTTGAACGGATACGGCACGGACACGTCGCCCATGCTGTCTTTACCAAAATGCTCTTCATCAACGATGAATCCGCCGCCGATGGAGTAGTAGGTTTTGGTGTAAATTTCTTTATCACCGCTCCAGGCGTGGATGGTCATGCCGTTTTCATGCAGCGGCAGGTTGTCGCTGCGAAAACGCATCCCGTCGTCCTGCGGGAAATCCACTTCCTGCTGGCCGTTTGCCAGCAGCAGGCGACCGCGCGTTTCCACGTCGCGGATAAATGCCGGAATGGCATCAATATCAACGGTGTCCGGCATGTTACCTGCCAGACCCATAATAATGGCGATATCGGTGTGGTGGCCTTTACCCGTTAATGACAGCGAGCCGTAGACGTCCACGGCAACACGGGTAACGCTTTCCAGTAATCCTTTTTCGACCAGATCATCGACGAACTGTTTACCGGCCTTCATCGGGCCTACAGTGTGGGAAGACGAGGGGCCAATTCCCACTTTGAACATGTCGAATATACTAATCACTTTCACACTCCTGACAGGGTTACCGGGGTTCCAGTAACGATGTTATAACTGCGCATAGTGTAAGAGGGAACCTCAACCTCGGCTTAACTATTCACATGAATTAAACTAATGAATAACACCTGTTTTGCTAATAGCGCGACCGGGATCGCAAACCCGGTCGAAGAGGGCGAAATGTAAAGTATAGTCAAGGCTTCAGGCCGATTTGCAGCGCCAGCTCACGAATAATCCCCGCCGTCATGCCCCAGACAAAATAATGCTGATACCAGGAGAGCCACACCCGATGATCGTGTCCGCGACGGTGAATATCCAGCGGATGATAACGCCCCAGACGAAGGGCCTCTTCGAGCGGCATTTCGAACACCGCCGAGACTTCATCCTCGCTGGCGTGATAGTGCAGATCCGGCGGGATAATCCCCACCACCGGCGTCACCTGAAAACCGGTCACGCTGTCCACCGGAGGCAGCACGCCGATCACCTCTACGGCCTCGGGCGGGATGGCGACCTCTTCCTGCGCCTCGCGCAGCGCGGCGGCAATGAGTGACGCGTCGGTGCTGTCAACGGCGCCGCCGGGGAAGGCGACCTGTCCGGCGTGCTTGCGCAGAAGCGGCGAGCGCTGGGTCAGCAGCAGGCCGGGCTGCTCGCGGCGCACCACCGGAATTAATACCGCCGCCTGACGCTGGTTCAGGGCTTCGCGGTTGACCTGCGGACGTAAAAGCTGAAAGCGCGACAGAAAATCATCCAGCGTGAGGTTGTCTCTCTCCACCAATTATTTCTCCAGTTGTTTCAGGATCCGGTTCACTTTATCAAAGGTTTCCTGATATTCCGCCTCGACCAGGCTGTCCGCCACAATCCCGCCCCCGGCGGAGCAGTAAAGCTGGCCGTCGCAGGCGGTCAGGGTGCGAATGGTAATGCTAGTGTCCATCGTGCCGCACAGGCTCAGGTAGCCGATGCTGCCGCACCAGGCGTTGCGACGATGCGGTTCAAGCTCATCAATGATTGCCATCGCCCGCACCTTTGGCGCGCCGGTAATCGACCCGCCCGGAAAGGCGGCGCGAAGAAGGTCGCAGGCGGTGCGTGAGGCGGGAAGCCGCGCGGTAATGGTGCTAACCAGATGATGCACCGCCGGGAAAGGCTCCACCACGAACAGCTCGGGCACGCGCACGCTGCCCGGCTCGGCCACCCGACCGATATCGTTACGCATCAGATCGACAATCATCAGGTTCTCTGCGCGATCCTTCGGCGATGCCGCAAGCTTTTCCGCCTGCTGACGATCCGCTGCGGGATCGGCCAGGCGCGGCAGAGTGCCTTTGATGGGCCGCGTCTGAATCGTGCCGTTCTCAAGATGAATAAACCGTTCCGGCGACAGGCTCAGAATGGCCCCGTGCTCAAGCCGCACGAAGGCGCTAAATGGCGCGCGGTTGCTGGCGTTGAGGCGGGTAAACGCCTGCCACTCGTCCCCCGCGTAGCGCGCCTGAAAACGCTGGGCGAGGTTAACCTGATAGCAGTCGCCGCTTCGCAGATAGGCCTGAACGCGGTGGAATTTCTCCGCGTATGTTTCTGCGCTCATGTTCGAGCGCCAGCCTGAGGTTAGCGTGAAATCCTGCTGAGGTGGTGCTTCCTGCGCGTCCAGCCATGCCAGGCGCGCGTTCACATCCGAGTGGCTCAACAGAGACACCACCTGCTTGTGGTGATCGACAATCAACGCCCAGTCGTACAGCCCGACCGCCATATCCGGCAGCGCAATGTCATCTTCGGCAACGTTCGGCAGCGTTTCGAAGCGCCGCCCGAGATCGTAGCCAAACAGCCCCAGCGCGCCGCCCTGAAAGGGGAGGTCGGGATTGGGGGTAGCGGTTAACCCGAGTCCGTCGATGGCCTGCTGAAGGCGCATCAAGGGGTCGTCGTCTTGCGAAAGCGCGTCGGTGGTCAGGGTTTGCAGCGGGTCAGCCACCAGAATATCAAACCGGCTATAGGGGTGATCCGCATGGCCGGAGTGCAGCAGCATCGCGAACGGCAGGTGGCTCAGACGGGCAAACCAGAATTCGGCGGCGTCATGGCGCCAGGGTAACGTTATTACAGTGGGGGTGCGCGTGTTCATGTGTGGCATACTACCGGGCAGCGTGAAATAATTAGCGCGGATAATTTAGCAGGAGTTGACGATGTTTGCAGGTTTACCTTCCCTCAGCCACGAGCAGCAGCAGAAAGCGGTAGAACGGATCCAGGAGCTGATGTCCCAGGGGATGAGCAGCGGAGAGGCAATTACCGTTGTTGCTCAGGAAATTCGCGCCAGCCATACCGGCGAGCGGATCGTGGCGCGATTCGAAGATGAAGACGACGAAGAGTAACCGGGCTTAGACCGCCGCGATAATCTTAATCTCTACCTTATATTCCGGCTTCATCAGCGTCGCCTGTACGGTACAGCGTACAGGCGCGTGACCCGCCACCACCCACGCATCCCAGGCTTTGTTCATTGCCGCAAAATCCTCTTTACTGGCGAGGAAGATGGTCGCATCCAGAATGCGGGATTTATCGCTACCCTGTTTTTCCAGCACCGCATCAATCTGTGCCAGCGTGTTTGCCGTCTGTTCGAAGGCGTCCGCGTCAAGGTTTGACGGTACGCCGGTGTAGTAGAGCGTCTGGTTATGAATGACGACATCAGACCAGCGGGCTTCGGCATCAATGCGCACGATTGTCATAAACGTTTCCTCGTTAATTTTTCGTTTCAGGCCGCAAGACTGCCATATTGTTCTGGCCTCGTCACTATTTGGGGTGGCACTGGCGAGGTGGGGCTGACATAATCCCTGTGCAAAAATACAGTGAGAGAGCACCGTGGCAGACGATTTTTCCTTAGAGGGTCAGTTAGCGCAGGCAATCCCCGGCTTTAAGCCGCGTGAGCCCCAGCGTCATATGGCGCACGCCGTTGCGCACGCAATCGAGAGCGCGCAGCCGCTGGTGGTCGAGGCGGGAACCGGGACGGGTAAAACCTATGCGTACCTGGCCCCGGCGCTGCGTGCCAAAAAGAAGGTGATCATCTCTACCGGATCGAAAGCTTTGCAGGATCAGCTCTACAGCCGCGACCTGCCAACGGTGGCGAAAGCGCTGAAGTACAAAGGCCGCCTGGCCCTGCTGAAAGGGCGCTCAAACTACCTGTGTCTGGAACGCCTCGAACAGCAGGCGCTGGCCGGGGGCGATCTGCCGGTGCAGACCCTCAGCGACGTCATCATTCTGCGCGCGTGGGCCAATCAGACGGAAGAAGGGGATATCAGCACCTGCGCGAGCGTGGCGGAAGATTCTCCGGCCTGGCCGCTGGTCACCAGCACCAACGATAACTGCCTCGGCAGCGACTGCCCGCTGTATAAAGACTGCTTTGTGGTCAAAGCCCGTAAAACCGCGATGGACGCGGACGTGGTGGTGGTGAACCACCATCTGTTCCTCGCCGACATGGTGGTGAAAGACAGCGGGTTTGGCGAGCTGATCCCCGAAGCGGAGGTGATGATTTTCGATGAAGCCCACCAGCTGCCGGATATCGCCAGCCAGTATTTTGGTCAGTCGATCTCCAGCCGACAGCTGCTCGATCTCGCTAAAGATTTCACCATCGCCTACCGCACGGAGTTAAAAGATACCCAGCAGCTGCAAAAATGCGCCGACCGCCTGGCGCAAAGCGCGCAGGATTTCCGCTTACAGCTCGGCGAGCCGGGCTATCGCGGCAACCTGCGCGAGCTGCTGGCGGACAAAAACATTCAGCGCGCGCTGCTGCTGCTCGATGATTCGCTGGAGCTCTGTTACGACGTGGCAAAACTCTCCCTTGGCCGTTCAGCGCTGCTGGATGCGGCCTTCGAGCGCGCGGCGGTTTATCGCGGTCGCCTCAAGCGGCTTAAGGAGATAAACCAGCCGGGATTCAGCTACTGGTACGAATGCACCTCGCGCCACTTTACCCTGGCGCTGACGCCGCTGACCGTGGCGGATAAATTCAAAGAGGTGATGGCGCAAAAGCCGGGAAGCTGGATCTTTACTTCGGCAACCCTGTCGGTAAACGACGATTTGCACCACTTCACCGAACGTCTGGGGATTGAGCAGGCCGAATCCCTGCTGCTGCCAAGCCCGTTTGACTATCAAAAACAGGCGCTGCTCTGCGTGCCGCGCAACCTGCCGCTGCCGAACCAGCCGGGCGCGGCGCGCCATCTGGCGGCGATGCTAAAGCCGATGATTGAAGCCAACAACGGCCGCTGCTTTATGCTCTGCACCTCCCACGCCATGATGCGCGACCTGGCGGAGCAGTTCCGCGCCACCATGACGCTGCCCGTTCTGCTCCAGGGTGAAACCAGCAAGGGCCAGCTGCTACAGCAGTTTGTCAGCGCCGGCAACGCGCTGCTGGTGGCGACCAGCAGCTTCTGGGAAGGGGTGGACGTGCGCGGCGATACGCTTTCGCTGGTGATTATCGACAAACTGCCGTTTACCTCCCCGGACGATCCGCTGCTGAAAGCGCGTATGGAAGATTGCCGTCTGCGCGGCGGCGATCCGTTTGACGAGGTGCAGCTGCCGGACGCGGTCATTACCCTGAAGCAGGGGGTAGGGCGCCTGATCCGCGACGTTACCGATCGCGGCGTGCTGGTGATTTGCGATAACCGCCTGGTGATGCGTCCTTACGGCGCCACCTTCCTGGCAAGCCTGCCGCCCGCGCCGCGAACGCGGGATATTAAACGCGCGGTCCGGTTCCTCGCGAACCCAACGGCGGAGTAATTTTTCCTGAGGTGTGCTAAGATGCGCGCCATTTTGTGACTGACCACTGCGAGAGCGCGACGACTCATGCGAATTCTGGCTATCGATACCGCCACAGAGGCCTGCTCGGCAGCCCTGTGGAATGACGGTGCTATCTCTGCTCATTTTGAAGAGTGCCCACGGGAACACACCCAGCGCATTCTGCCCCTGGTAAAAACCATCCTCACCCAGGGCAATACCTCCTTAACCGACCTCGATGCGCTGGCCTATGGCCGCGGCCCCGGCAGCTTTACGGGCGTGCGTATTGGTATCGGCATTGCGCAGGGGCTGGCGCTGGGCGCTGACCTGCCGATGATCGGCGTATCGACCCTGGCGACAATGGCCGAGGGCGCCTGGCGCAAAACCGGCGCTACCCGCGTGCTGGCGGCCATCGATGCGCGTATGGGCGAAGTCTACTGGGCGGAATATACCCGTGACGAACAGGGTGTCTGGCATGGCGAAGAGACCGAAGCCGTGCTGAAGCCGGAGGCGGTGACCGCGCGTCTGAAAAACCTTTCGGGCGAATGGGCGACGGTAGGCACCGGCTGGCCCGCGTGGCCGGATATGGCGAACGAAACCGGCCTGACGCTGGTCGACGGCGGCATTCTGCTGCCTGCGGCAGAAGATATGCTCCCGCTGGCCTGCCAGCTGCTGGCCGCCGGAAAAACCGTTGCCGTTGAACAGGCTGAGCCAGTTTATTTGCGAAACACCGTGGCGTGGAAGAAACTTCCGGGCCGCGAGTGAATCTCAGTAACAGTAACTGAGAAAAAGGAGTCGCACCATGGCGGTTCAAATAAAAGCATTACGCCTGATTCTGGCGGGGGCGGTAGCGGTCGCACTGAGCGGCTGCGTCACCGTGCCCGACGCGATTAAGGGAACAAGCCCCACGCCGCAGCAGGATCTGGTGCGCGTGATGAATGCCCCTGAGCTGTACGTCGGCCAGGAAGCGCGTTTCGGCGGTAAAGTGGTTGAGGTGATAAACCAGCAGGGCAAAACCCGTCTGGAGATAGCCTCCGTCCCCCTGGACAGCGGCGCGCGTCCAATACTGGGAGAGGCTTCACGCGGTCGCATCTACGCGGACGTCAGCGGCTTCCTCGATCCGGTGGATTTCCGCAATCAGCTGGTGACGGTCGTTGGCCCGATTACCGGCGCGGTGCAGGGTAAAATCGGCAACACGCCGTACAAATTCATGACCATGCAGGTCAACGGTTACAAGCGCTGGCGGATCGCACAGCAGGTGATCATGCCGCCGCAGCCAATCGATCCGTGGATGTGGGGTCCGCACCCTTACCGCTACGGTTATCTAGGCTGGGGCTGGTACAACCCCGCGCCCGCACAGGTTCAAACGATTGTAACTGAGTAACTCCCTGTTATTAATAGGAAAGAGACAGCGGCTCAGCCGCTGTCTCTGTTTTTTTACGGACAAGACAGAAAAAAAGAGTGACGCGCTTCGCAACCTTAAATCTGAACAATTAATAAACTGGTACGCTGAGTTAATATAATGTTAACAAACTGTTTATTATCGGGGCTGTGATGACGACGAACACTCATTTCAGAGGTGATGCATTGAAGAAGGTTTGGCTTAACCGGTATCCCGCAGACGTGCCTGCGGAGATCAATCCTGACCGTTATCAATCCCTGATTGAATTATTTGAGCATTCGGTACGGCGTTATGCCGACCAGCCCGCCTTCGTGAATATGGGCGAAGTCATGACCTTCCGTAAGCTGGAAGAGCGCAGCCGGGCGTTTGCTGCCTATTTACAGGAAGGGCTGGGGCTGCAAAAAGGGGATCGCGTCGCGCTGATGATGCCGAACCTGTTGCAGTATCCGGTGGCGCTGTTCGGCATCCTGCGTGCCGGGATGATCGTGGTCAACGTCAACCCGCTCTACACCCCGCGCGAGCTGGAGCATCAGCTGAACGACAGCGGCGCGGCGGCGATTGTAATAGTGTCAAACTTTGCCCACACGCTGGAAAAAGTCGTCGACAGAACCCAGGTTAAACACGTCATTCTGACCCGCATGGGCGATCAGCTTTCGACCGCCAAAGGCACGCTGGTTAACTTCGTCGTCAAATACGTTAAGCGCCTGGTACCTAAATACCATCTGCCGGACGCCATCTCGTTCCGCCGTGCACTTCATGCGGGCTACCGTATGCAGTACGTGAAGCCGGAAGTGGTGTCAGACGACCTCGCGTTCCTGCAATACACGGGCGGCACTACGGGCGTGGCAAAAGGGGCGATGCTGACGCACCGCAACATGCTGGCGAACCTTGAGCAGGTGAATGCCACCTACGGGCCGCTGCTGCATCCGGGTAAAGAGCTGGTGATCACCGCGCTGCCGCTGTATCACATTTTCGCGCTGACCATGAACTGCCTGCTGTTTATCGAGCTGGGCGGCCAGAACGTGCTGATCACCAACCCGCGCGATATTCCGGGGCTGGTGAAAGAGCTGGCGAAATACCCGTTCACCGCCATGACCGGGGTGAATACCCTGTTCAACGCGCTGCTGAATAACAAAGAGTTCCAGCAGCTTGATTTCTCGACGCTGCACCTCTCTGCGGGCGGCGGAATGCCGGTCCAGCAGGCCGTTGCCGAGCGCTGGGTGAAGCTGACCGGGCAGTATCTGCTGGAAGGCTACGGCTTAACCGAATGTTCACCGCTGGTAAGCGTTAACCCGCACGATATTGACTATCACAGCGGCAGCATCGGCCTGCCGGTGCCGTCAACTGAAGCCAAACTGGTGGACGACGAGGGTAACGAGGTTGCGCCGGGTGAACCGGGCGAGCTGTGCGTGAAAGGCCCGCAGGTGATGCTGGGCTACTGGCAGCGTCCGGATGCCACCGACGAAATCATCAAAGACGGCTGGCTGCACACCGGGGATATCGCCGTGATGGACGACGAAGGCTTCCTGCGCATCGTCGATCGTAAAAAGGACATGATCCTGGTGTCCGGCTTTAACGTCTATCCAAACGAAATTGAAGACGTGGTAATGCAGCACAACGGCGTGCAGGAAGTGGCGGCCGTGGGCGTCCCGTCCGGCAGCAGCGGGGAGGCGGTGAAGATTTTTGTGGTCAAAAAAGAGGCATCCCTGACCGAGGAAGAGCTGATAACCTTCTGTCGTCGCCATCTGACGGGCTACAAAGTGCCGAAGCTGGTTGAGTTCCGCGACGAGCTGCCGAAATCCAACGTCGGGAAGATATTACGACGAGAATTACGTGACGAAGCCCGTGCCAAAGTAGACAATAAGGCATAAGCTTCACGCTAATCGCCCCAGACGCCGGTTAAGCCGGCGTTTTTTATGGGCGCTAACCAAAGAGAAACCGTTTTGAATTACCAGATGATCACCACCAACGACGAGCTGGCTTCGCTGTGCGAGGTTACGCGCAACTATCCTGCCATCGCCCTGGATACCGAGTTTGTCCGCACCCGGACCTACTACCCGCAGCTGGGTCTGATTCAGATGTACGACGGCAAACACGTATCGCTGATTGACCCGCTCGGCATAACCGACTGGTCGCCTATGCGCGATTTACTCCTCGATACTCAGGTCACCAAATACCTGCACGCGGGCAGTGAAGATCTGGAAGTGTTTCTCAACACCTTTGGCATCATGCCGCAGCCGCTGATTGATACCCAGATCCTCGCCGCGTTCAGCAATCGCCCGCTCTCCTGGGGCTTTGCGGCGATGGTGGAGGAGTACACCGGCATCGCGCTGGATAAAAGCGAATCCCGCACCGACTGGCTGGCGCGCCCGCTGACCGAACGTCAGCTGGAGTACGCGGCGGCAGACGTGTTCTACCTGCTGCCGATTGTCGGGCAATTGATGAAAGAAGCGGAAGCCTCCGGCTGGCTTTCCGCCGCGCTGGACGAATGCCGTATGACCCAGCAGCGTCGTCAGGAAGTGCTCGACCCGAATGAGGCCTGGCGCGACATCAGCAACGCCTGGCAGCTGCGCACCCGTCAGCTGGCCTGTTTGCAGCTGCTGGCCGACTGGCGCCTGCGCAAGGCCCGCGAGCGCGATCTGGCGGTGAACTTTGTGGTGCGTGAAGAGCATCTGTGGGCGGTGGCGCGCTATATGCCGGGCAGCCTCGGCGAGCTGGACAGCATCGGATTGTCCGGCAGCGAGATCCGCTTCCACGGTAAAACCCTGCTGTCGCTGGTGGAGAAAGCCCAGCAGATGCCGGAAGAAAACCTGCCTGAACCGCTGCTGAACCTGATGGATATGCCGGGTTATCGCAAAGCGTTCAAAGAGATTAAGGCGCTGGTGCAGGAGGTGGCGGCGGAAAGTAAGCTCGGGGCCGAGCTGCTGGCATCACGTCGTCAGATTAACCAGCTGCTGAACTGGCACTGGAAGCTGAAGCCGCAAAACGGGCTGCCGGAACTGATGGCGGGATGGCGCGGTGAATTGATGGCCGATCGTCTGAATACGCTGCTGGAAGGCTACCCACGCTAAAGCATTGTAGCCCCGGCAGGCGCAGCGCCACCGGGGAAGTGCCGGGCGGCGCGATGCCTGCCCGGCCTACAAAACCACAAACGAATTAACGCGACTCTTCCGCTTCTGGCAGCGTCACGTTCAGCTCCAGAATCGAAATATCCCCGTCTTTTTGCTCCAGCTGTACCGTGACCATCTCCGGGTCAATCTGCACGTATTTACAGATCACTTCCAGAATGTCTTTGCGCAGCTGCGGCAGGTAGTGTGGCTCGGCGTCGCTACGACGACGCTCCGCAACGATAATTTGCAGGCGTTCTTTTGCGATGTTGGCGGTGCTTTTTTTCCGCGAGAGAAAAAAGTCCAGTAATGCCATAACTTATCCTCCGAACAGGCGTTTGAGGAAACCTTTCTTCTCTTCTTCAATGAAGCGGAAAGGACGTTCTTCTCCCAGCAGGCGATCGACGGTATCAGCGTAGGCTTTACCCGCGTCTGCCGTTGCATCCAGAATAACCGGCTCACCCTGGTTGGAAGCGCGTAACACGGACTGATCTTCCGGGATAACGCCAACCAGCTTGATGCGCAGGATCTCCAGTACGTCTTCCATACTGAGCATGTCACCCTTGTTCACGCGGCCCGGGTTGTAGCGGGTCAGCAGCAGGTGCTCTTTAATCGGCTCTTCGCCATTTTCCGCACGGCGGGATTTGGAGGCGAGGATACCCAGAATTCGGTCAGAGTCGCGCACGGACGACACTTCAGGGTTGGTGGTGATAATCGCTTCATCAGCGAAGTACAGCGCCATCAGGGCACCGGTTTCGATACCGGCAGGGGAGTCGCAGACCACGAAGTCGAACTCCATCTTTTTCAGATCGTCGAGCACCTTCTCCACGCCTTCGCGGGTCAGGGCATCTTTATCGCGCGTCTGGGAAGCCGGGAGAATGTAGAGATTTTCGGTGCGCTTGTCTTTAATCAGCGCCTGGTTGAGGGTGGCGTCGCCCTGAATGACGTTCACGAAGTCATATACGACGCGACGCTCACATCCCATGATGAGGTCGAGGTTACGCAGACCGATATCGAAGTCGATAACGACGGTTTTCTTTCCCTTCTGGGCCAAACCAGTAGCGATGGCCGCGCTGGAGGTGGTCTTGCCAACGCCTCCTTTACCCGAAGTAACAACAATAATGCGTGCCATAGAAATTCCTTGTTAAAAAGGGATCAATTCAACGGTTGAACGGTCAACGCGTCGTCTGCCAAAAGCAGGCGAGCCGCTTTGCCATAAAATTCAGCTGGGATCTTATCGCTCAGCCAATATTCACCTGCGATGGAAACCAGTTCCGCCGTCAGGTGACTACAAAATATTTGTGCTTCCCGATCGCCACTTGCACCTGCGAGCGCACGTCCACGCATCATACCGTAAACGTGAATATTGCCGTCTGCAATGAGTTCAGCGCCAGCGCTGACGTGGCTTGTCACAATCAGATCACAGTTTGGTGCATAAATGCGCTGACCGGAACGAACCGGCACATCAATCAATCGCGTTTTTGTGACTGGCGTAACGTTC
>NZ_JAKCMV010000033.1 GCF_021440515.1 Enterobacter asburiae
TCACCTACGACAAAAATCTTAACGTCGCCGGGCGCCAGACCTGGCTGAACGCGGTGATGGAGAGCGAGGCGCACCAGCGCCAGACGCATGGCCGGGTGACGTCGCATCAATATAAAGAATGGCGGCATACCACCTCCCGCATCAACCCCGACAGCGGGATGCCCGAATCCGGCAGGTTCGTCCGGGTCATCCGCGACGAACGGAACACATGGAAATACGACGTCAACGGCCGTCTGGTGGAAAAGCAGGTCGACAAAGGCGGCTACCGCCCGCTTCTGTGGCGCTACCGCTGGGATGCAAAAAGCCAGCTCACCGGACTGGAAACGCCTGAGGGAGAGCGCTGGGCATACCGGTATGACCCGTTCGGATGGCGCATCAGCAAGCGCTGCATCAACCGGGACAGGCCGGGCACGGATTTTCACTGGAACGGCGACCAGCTGTGTGAGGAAATCCCGGTCGGGACGGACGGGACGCCGCTGTATGAAAACGCCATCCGCTGGATATACGAGCCGGGCAGCTTCACGCCGCTGGCGCGCCATGAGAACGGGGAGCTGCACTATGCGGTGACCGATACCGTCGGGCGCATTCAGGAGCTGCTGCGTGAAGACGGCACCCTCGCGTGGCGCGGGGAGCAGCAGCTGTGGGGCCGGGAAACGGGCCATCAGAAAGCGGATGCACCTGCGTGCCGTCTGCGTTTTCCGGGGCAGTACGAAGATGCGGAATCAGGGCTGTACTACAACCGTTTCAGGTACTATGATGCTGATTCGGGTCAGTATTTGTGTGCGGATCCGGTGGGGTTGGCGGGAGGCATTGATTTTTATCAGTATGCACCGAATACACTGAAATATATAGATCCGTTGGGATTATGCAAAGATCTATTTAATAGGCAGAAAATATTAGACAATATAAATGCCAGCAGAAATGCCAGAGAGTCCTCTAACTTTAAAATTTCAATGAATGGCCACCAAATAGAGGCCTTTCAGGTGATCCTACTCAATTTACATTACTACCTGGAACAAAAATTGATCGGTATGGCAGTGAATATGGGACTTTTACATCACCACAAGGTGTTCCATATAGAGCAAGATCATTGAAACCTGGTACAGATGGAAAACCATATAATGTTTATGAAGTCACGGAGCCAATAACAGTTACTTCTGGTGAGGCTGCCCCCTGGTTCGGTTACGAAGGCGGTGGCATACAATATGAATTACCTGATTCAGTTATTAATCTCATTAATAATGGAAAGCTTGGGAGGCTTTAAATAAATGAAAAAAATTGAATTGTCTAAAAAATTAGAGTCAGAAAAGATATCTAAATCATTGTACTCTTTAGATGGTGGATTGCCAAATGAGAAACTATGCCTGGATTATTACAATGGAAAATGGATTGTATATTATACGGAAAGAGGTTGTCGTACTGGCTTAACTGAATTTATCCATGAAGATGAAGCTTGCTTATTTATATACAATAAGATAGAGCTCATGATCGCAGGGAAGGTAAGATAATTTTTCTATAGGAACGAGTTAATTTATATTAAAAGGCTTCTATAAAAGCCGGAAAAAAATTAAACTTCCCCGGCTTTTATTACCTAATTCCCGTTTAATCCACCAAAAAATTATCTCCTTAATCCCCTTAACCACTTATTTAGCCTGATAAAGCCGCTCGCGCAACTCCTTTACCTCGTGACTGTCTGCATCAGCACATTACGCCACGATGCTGATCTGGGCTATATCACCCAGCGCACCACGGCGGGCATCACCGAGCGCTTTACCCGCAGGGCGACGGGCGAGCTCACCTCATGGCAGCTAAACGACCACGCCCCGCTGACCCTGGAACACGACCCGAGCGGCCAGGAGCTGACCCGCCGGAGTGACGCCGGGTTCAGCCTGCGCCAGCGCTACACGCCTGCGGGGCTGCTGGCCGAGCAGCAGACCGGGGACGCCACCCTGCGCCGGGAATGGCTGTATGACAAAGCCTACAACCTGACGATGCTGACCGATTCGCTTCGGGGTACGATGGTCAACAGCCTCACCTTGAACGACCAGATAAGCCACGCCACCTGGACCGGCAGCACCCTGCCCGTGCGGGAAGAGCGCTTCACCTACGATAAAAACCTCAACGTCGCCGGGCGCCAGACCTGGCTGAACGCGGTGATGGAGAGCGAGGCGCACCAGCGCCAGACGCATGGCCGGGTGACGTCGCATCACTGTAAAGAGTGGCGGCACACCACCTCCCGCATCAACCCTGACAGCGGAATGCCCGAATCCGGCAGGTTCGTCCGGGTTATCCGCGACGAACGGACCACATGGAAATACGACGTCAACGGCCGTCTGGTGGAAAAACAGGTCGACAAAGGGGGCTACCGCTGGGATGCAAAAAGCCAGCTCACCGGACTGGAAACGCCTGAGGGAGAGCGCTTGGCATACCGGTATGACCCGTTCGGACGGCGCATCAGCAAGCGCTGCATCAACCGGGACAGGCCGGGCACCGATTTTCACTGGAACGGCGACCAGCTGACTGAAGAAATCCCGGTAGGAACGGACGGAACGCCGGTATATGAAAACGCTATCCGCTGGATATACGAGCCGGGCAGCTTCACGCCGCTGGCGCGCCATGAGAACGGGGAGCTGCACTATGCGGTGACCGATACCCTCGGGCGCATTCAGGAGCTGCTGCGTGAAGACGGTGCCCTCGCGTGGCGCGGCGAGCAGCAGTTGTGGGGCCGGGAAACGGGCCGCCAGAAAGCGGATGCACCTGCGTGCCGCCTGCGTTTTCCGGGGCAGTACGAAGATGCGGAATCAGGGCTGTACTACAACCGTTTCAGGTACTATGATGCTGATTCGGGTCAGTATTTGTGTGCGGATCCGATTGGGCTGGATGGTGGGATTAATCCTTATGGATATGTGTCGAATCCGCTGAAATACATAGATCCATTAGGATTATGTAAAGCGAATATTCGACAATTAGATCCAAGTGAAATTCGTTTTAGTCAAAATTCTGTAAATGGTACTGCTGAGTTAGTAAAAAGTATGAAAACTAACGGCTGGAGAGGCGATCCCATCGATGTTGTGAGGATGGCTGATGGTAAATTAACAACAATTGATAATACACGTGTATTAGCCGCATCAAGGGCCGGTATTAAAGTTGCAGCCCGCATCCATAATGCTTCTGATACATTACCTCCGGACCTTGCTGGCAGGTTTACCACTAAGAAAGGGACTCCTTCTACGTGGGGAGAAGCAATTGATTTACGTATTGGAAAACAATCAGCAGGATACAGAAATCACTATCCTAATGGCTCTAATATTATAGGAGCACTAGATTGATATGGAAAAGTTATTGACAGAAAATGAATTACCTGAATGGTTTTCGTATCCTGATTCTTTTAAGAGGATATTCAAGCAAGGATTACTTGACTTTGATCCTTGGATCATTATGGAAAATGAAATCTTAAGAATAAGATATGAAGGTCTAAGAAAACGATATCCCACGAGAGAACTGATCCCTTTTGCTCGCATGGATGGAAATGATGACGTCGCCTGTTGGGAAAAAAATAAAAATGGAAGAATCATTGTTATTCATGACTATGCTAGTGAAGGATATGAAAATGTAAGGGAATACGAAAACTTTTGGGACTGGTTACGAAGCGCACTTGAAGCTACAATTGAATATGATGGCGAATGGTAGTGAAATCAGGAAATCTCTGTCATAATAATTTCAAAAACAATGTAGCAAGTTGTATAAAATACAATCTCCAGACTTTTATAAAAGAAATTTGAATCAACTTTAAAATAATCCGGGGGAATTTATATCCCCGGAATTTTTGATTGCCATTGTACAAGCAGCGCTTCGAATCAAACTCCAACCTTAATGCCAAACATATCCCAAGCTCCATGTCAGGTAATGTGACTAGATGATGTTAATTTGGATTTTTCTGCTTATACATTGAGATTTGCGATATTAAAATTCATAATTATGTAAAGTTAAATAATCTTAATCACCTCTAAACAATAATTAATTAACTCCTCCTGCTTGTATTGATGAAAATCATTTACAATCTTCCTCCCAATCCTCTCCAATTTTATGCTAAGCACTTAAGAAGCCGTGCTCTTTTGGCTTCAATTAATTATCGCATTATTTATATGCTGCCAATCAAATTGGAAATAAAGCAGAGAAATAACCTAAACATCTAACCATCCTAACAGTAAGCCCCATTTTCGGATCGAACCACCGGGATGTCTTAGCGGCAGTTCACCTTAACTCTATAGTGCAACCTGCTTAACCAAATATTGCGCAGCACTGCCATCTGGCGATGAAACGAATACGACGCGGGCGGGCGCT
>NZ_JAKCMV010000034.1 GCF_021440515.1 Enterobacter asburiae
GGTGGGGTTCCCGAGCGGCCAAAGGGAGCAGACTGTAAATCTGCCGTCATCGACTTCGAAGGTTCGAATCCTTCCCCCACCACCATCACTCTCATATCGTTCTTGTTTAACTCACCGCACAAAGCACCATGAACTTCCGATGCAGGGAAGGATGAGAAGCTTCGACTAAGGTTCGATTCGAGCGCACCTGTTTTCCCCGGTGGCGCTACGCTTACCGGGGCTACAAAACCATAATGCAGCCGCCACCCGGCAAAAAGCGGCTAGATCGGCGGCAACCTGCGCTGAACCGGTGAACTCTTCACTATCGAGGTATTACACTGGGCGTGCTCCGCCAGACCATCCAGCAGCTCATCAAGCTGCGCTATTGAGCGCACCACCAGCCGGATCACAAAACAATCCTCTCCGGTGACCTTATCGCTCTCAATACACTCGGGCATCGCCTGAATATACTTATCCACCTTATGCAACAGGCCCGGTAGCGGCCTCACCCGCACTAACGCCTGTAAGGTATAACCCAGCGCCGCTAAATTTACCCGTGCGCCGTACCCCTGGATCACCCCGCGCTCTTCGAGCCGCTTTAAGCGCTCTGCCGTACTGGGTGACGTCAGGCCTACCTGCCCGCTTAACGCTTTAAGCGACACCCGCGCATCCTCAACCAGACAGGCCAAAATACGTCGGTCGATATCATCGAGAAGGTATTCCATCGCTTTCACCTGATTTAAAAAAGTCATTCGTCCTTTTCACCTTACATCACCTCTGTAAAAGGCGACAGCCTTTGTCGACAATAGAGCCATCAATCTGGAGGTGAACAATGCGTGATTTACAAACAGGCGTCTGGCAAATGAGCCTCGCCATGCTGATCTCAGGCTCCATCGGGGCGTTCGTTTTGCTCTCCGGTCTGCCGGTGACGGAGGTGGTGTTCTGGCGCTGCCTGATCGGTGCGGGTGCGCTCCTTGTGTTTATCCGGCTCGGCAAGCAGCCCTTTAGCCCGTTAACCAAAGCTACGCTGGGGCTGGCGATACTCGGCGGCGTGGCGCTGGTCGTGAACTGGCTGCTGCTGTTTGGTGCCTACGCGCGTATTTCCATTGGCCTGTCGACGGTGGTCTACAACACCCAGCCCTTTATGCTGGTCATGATGGGAATGCTGATGGGCGAACGCGTAAGCCTGGTCAAATGGGGCTGGCTGGTTCTCGCCTTCAGCGGCGTGGTGGTGTTGCTCTCAGGCGAAATGGCGGGCAGTCACCAGCAGGGTTGGCTTGCGGGTATCGGGCTTGCGCTGGGTGCGGCCTTCTTTTATGCCCTTACCGCTATCATCACCCGTAAACTTAAAAGCATCGCGCCGCAGCATATCGCGTTTATCCAGGTCTTAACGGGCGTGGTGATGCTGCTGCCGCTGGCGAAGCTACCCGCGTTCTCCGCCGATTTCCCGTGGGCGATACTGCTGACGCTGGGGATTTTGCACACCGGCATCATGTATCAGCTGTTATACAGCGCCATTCAGAAGCTCCCGACGCCGATTGTAGGCTCCCTCTCCTTTATCTACCCGGTGGTGGCGATCGTGGTGGATAGCCTGGCGTTTGGACACACGCTGACGGCAACGCAGCTGGCGGGCGGCGTGCTGATCCTGTTTGCCGCGGCGGGCAATAATCTGGGCTGGGGCGAAAAAAACCCCGCGAGTGCGGGGTTAATGTCAAAACGGCCGACTAGCGACGCGCGCGGACAATCTGGTATTTGCGCGTCAGGTACTCCACCGGCGCGCTCCAGATATGCACCAGGCGGGAGAACGGGAAGAGCACAAACAGGGTCATCCCCAGCACCAGGTGAACGCGGAAGATAAACGCCACGCCGTCCAGATGCGCAGACGCGCCACCGTGGAAAGTCACTACGGACTGCGCCCAGCCGACCAGCTTCATCATTTCGCTGCCGTCCATGTGCTGTGCAGAGAACGGAATAGTCAG
This sequence comes from Enterobacter asburiae, assembly GCF_021440515.1. Classification (GTDB taxonomy): domain Bacteria; phylum Pseudomonadota; class Gammaproteobacteria; order Enterobacterales; family Enterobacteriaceae; genus Enterobacter; species Enterobacter asburiae_E. The sequence goes on from NZ_JAKCMV010000034.1 coordinate 1,959, forward strand.
CAGACCCAGCGCACACTGCACCATCAGCAGGGAGAGGATCAGGATATCCGCCCCGGTGGTGGTGGCACGCACGCGCGGGCTGAACAGACGACGTTTTAGCAGCAACAGACCGCCCACCAGGCACAGCACGCCGCTGGCACCGCCCGCGAACATGGCCATCTTCTGCTTCACTTCGATCGGCAGCCAGGCTTCATACATCCAGTGCGGCGTCAGCATTCCGAGGAAGTGGCCGGCAAAAATACCGAGGATACCCAGGTGGAACAGGTTAGACGCCAGGTTCATCCCCTTGCGATCCAGCATCTGGCTGGAGCCCGCGCGCCAGGTGTACTGGCCGTAGTCGTAGCGCAGCCAGCTTCCCACCAGGAACACGGTGCCCGCGATGTACGGGTAAATGTCAAAGAAGAACATATTCAGGAAATGCATTAGTGCCGTCCTCCGTTAGAGATATTCAAATATTGCGGGGCAACAGCTCCGGCAAAACGACGCTGGTGAGCCGAAATTTCCGACTCGCCGCAGTTCCGATCGGCAAAGAACTTCACCTGCTCTTCTTCCCAGACCGCATCGAGCGCCTGCGGGGTATCATCGCGGGCTTCGTCCGCAATTTTCTCCGCCACTTTCACACTGTCGACCGAGGCGTTAGCGAACTTCACCAGCAGGTCGAACAGCACGGCATAGGGGCTTTCACGCTGTTGCAGACGCGCGCCGAGCAGCGCCAGGATCGGGGCGATATCCTTCAACCCGCCAAGCGCCTCTTCTTTTGGCAGCTGCGCCAGATACTCCAGGTACAGCGGCAGATGGTCCGGCAGTTCGCGGCTGTCGAGCTGTAAGCCGTGCTCCTCGTACTGGGCCATCAGATCCACCATCGCCTGACCGCGATCGCGGGATTCACCGTGAACGTGTTCAAACAGCAGCAGCGAGGTCGCGCGTCCACGGTCGAACAGCTGGCTGTATTCAGCCTGCACGTCCAGAAGATCGCGCGCTAAAAGGTCGCGCAGGAAAACGCCCAGCCGATGGGCATCTTCTTTGTCCAGGTTTTCAGATGACGCGAGTGCATCGAAAAATTCCTGCTGATGCTGCGCAAGCGCAGCATCCGGATATTCAAGCAGACGCGAAACAATGACGAGTTCAATCATTGGTGCGGCTCCGTTTTGCTGGTCACATCGAGCGCGTCGATGCGGCGGCTGTTGAACAGGTTGAATTTGGTGTCTGAACCGTGGCAACCGTCGCCAAAGGTAAAGCCACACCCGCTTTTTTCCGGGAAGGCGTCGCGCGCCTGCTCACGGTGGCTGCTCGGCACCACGAAACGATCTTCGTAGTTCGCAATTGCCAGATAGCGGTACATCTCCTGCGCCTGCGCTTCGGTCAGACCGACCTCTTCCAGCGCACGGGTGTCGATCGTGCCGTCAACCGTTTCAGCGCGTTTGAAGTGACGCATCGCCAGCATACGCTTCAGCGCCAGCAGCACCGGCTGGGTATCGCCTGCGGTCAGCAGGTTTGCCAGGTACTGAACCGGAATGCGCAGGCTTTCCACGTCAGGCAGAATGCCGTTGCTGCCCAGCTCGCCCGCATCGGCGGCGGACTGAATCGGTGACAGCGGCGGCACGTACCAGACCATCGGCAGCGTGCGGTATTCCGGGTGCAGCGGCAGGGCCAGCTTCCAGTCCATCGCCATTTTGTACACCGGGGACTGCTGCGCCGCGTCGATCACGCTTTGCGGCACGCCGTCTTTCAGCGCCTGCTCAATCACCTTCGGATCGTTCGGATCGAGGAACACGTCCAGCTGACGCTGGTACAGATCTTTCTCGTTCTCGGTGCTTGCCGCGGTTTCAATCGCATCCGCGTCATACAGCAGCACGCCGAGGTAGCGAATACGGCCTACGCAGCTTTCAGAGCAGACGGTTGGCATCCCGGCTTCGATACGCGGATAGCAGAAGACGCACTTCTCGGACTTGCCGCTCTTCCAGTTGAAGTAGATTTTTTTGTACGGGCAGCCGGTGATACACATACGCCAGCCGCGGCACTTGTCCTGGTCGATCAGCACGATGCCGTCTTCTTCACGCTTGTAGATGGCTCCGCTCGGGCAGGTCGCGACGCACGCCGGGTTCAGGCAGTGCTCGCACAGGCGCGGCAGATACATCATGAAGGTGTTTTCGAACTGGCCGTACATCGCCTTCTGCATGTTTTCGAAGTTCCGATCTTTCGACAGTTTTTCGAACTCACCGCCCAGATCGTCTTCCCAGTTCGGTCCTTTGGTAATTTTGTCCATACGCTGCCCGGTAATGAGCGAGCGTGGACGGGCAATCGGCTGCGCCTTGCTGTCCGCCGGGGCGTTATGCAGCGTCTGATAATCAAAATCAAACGGCTCGTAGTAGTCATCGATGCCCGGCAGGTGCGGGTTAGCGAAGATTTTACCCAGCAGCATCGCGCGGTTACCCATGCGCGGCTGAATTTTGCCGTTGATCTTGCGGATCCAGCCGCCCTTCCACTTCTCCTGGTTTTCCCAGTCGGTCGGGAAGCCGGTGCCCGGCTTGGTTTCAACGTTGTTGAACCACGCGTACTCTGCACCTTCGCGGCTGGTCCAGACGTTTTTACAGGTGACCGAGCAGGTATGACAGCCGATGCATTTATCCAGATTCAGCACCATGCCGACTTGTGAACGAATTTTCATTTTACGCTCTCCTGTACCTGGTCATTACCTTCGCCATCTAACCAGTTGATATTCTTCATCTTACGTACCACTACGAACTCATCACGGTTTGACCCTACGGTGCCGTAGTAGTTAAAGCCGTAGGCCAGCTGCGCATAGCCACCGATCATGTGGGTCGGTTTTGGCGTAATGCGGGTCACGGAGTTGTGAATACCGCCGCGCTGCTCGGTGATTTCAGATCCCGGAATGTTCACGATGCGTTCCTGGGCGTGGTACATCATGGTCATCCCCGCCGGAACGCGCTGGCTCACCACCGCACGGGCGGTCAGGGAACCGTTGCTGTTGAACACTTCGATCCAGTCGTTATCGACAATGCCCAGCTCTTTGGCGTCCGCTTCGCTCATCCATACAATCGGGCCACCGCGTCCTAGGGTCAGCATCAGCAGGTTGTCGCTGTAGGTCGAGTGGATACCCCATTTCTGGTGCGGCGTCAGGAAGTTCAGCGCCTTCTCAGGGTTACCGTTGGATTTCTCGCCCATCACCTCTTTCACCGAACGGGTGTCGATAGGTGGACGGTACACCAGCAGGCTTTCGCCGAAATCGCGCATCCACTGGTGATCCTGATACAGGGACTGACGGCCCGACAGGGTGCGCCACGGGATCAGCTCGTGAACGTTGGTGTAACCGGCGTTGTAGGAGACATGCTCGTCTTCCAGGCCAGACCAGGTCGGGCTGGAGATAATTTTGCGCGGCTGGGCCTGAATGTCGCGGAAGCGAATTTTCTCGTCTTCTTTATTCAGCGCCAGATGCGTATGGTCACGACCGGTAAACTCGCTCAGGGCGGCCCAGGCCTTGACGGCCACCTGACCGTTGGTTTCCGGCGCCAGAGTCAGGATCATCTCTGCGGCGTCAATCGCGGTGTTCAGCATTGGCTGGCCTTTGGCCGGGCCGTCCGCTTTGGTGTAATTGAGCTTGCGCAGCAGATCCATTTCGCTCTGGGTGTTCCAGGCGATCCCTTTCCCGCCGTTACCGATTTTCTCCATCAGCGGGCCGATAGAGGTAAAGCGCTCCCAGGTCGCCGGATAATCACGTTCAACCGGAATGATGTGCGGTGCGGTTACGCCCGGGATCAGGTCGCATTCGCCTTTTTTCCAGTCCTTCACGTCCAGCGGCTGCGCCAGTTCGGCAGCGGAGTCGTGCTGGATAGGCAGCGTCACCACGTCGGTCTCTTTGCCGAGGTGGCCCACGCAGACTTCGGAGAATTTCTTCGCGATGCCTTTGTAGATCTCCCAGTCGCTTTTCGATTCCCACGCCGGGTCAACGGCGGCAGACAGCGGATGAATAAACGGATGCATATCCGAGGTATTCATGTCGTCTTTTTCATACCAGGTGGCGGTCGGCAGCACGATATCGGAGTACAGGCAGGTGCTGGATAGACGGAAGTCGAGGGTCACGACCAGATCCAGCTTGCCGTCCAGGCCGTTGTCCTGCCATTCCACCTCTTCAGGCTTCACGCCGCCCTGCTTGCCGAGATCTTTCCCCTGAATACCGTGTTCGGTGCCCAGCAGATACTTCAGCATGTATTCGTGGCCTTTACCGGACGAGCCCAGCAGGTTAGAGCGCCAGATAAACAGGTTGCGCGGGTGGTTTTTACCGTTTTCAGGCTGTTCAGCCGCAAAGCGGATAGAGCCGTCTTTCAGGGACTTCACGGTGTAATCCACCGGGGTCATGCCGGCTTTTTTCGCCGCGTCTGCGATGCGCAGCGGGTTAGTGCCCAGCTGTGGCGCAGACGGCAGCCAGCCCATACGCTCGGCGCGCACGTTGAAGTCGATCAGATGACTGCTGTAGCGGGATTTATCCGCCATCGGCGAAAGCAGCTCCTGCGCGGTGACGGTTTCATAGCGCCACTGGCTGGAGTGGTTATAGAAGTAGGAGGTACTGTTCATGTGGCGCGCAGGACGCTGCCAGTCAAGGCCGAACGCCAGCGGCTGCCAGCCGGTCTGCGGACGCAGTTTTTCCTGGCCGACATAGTGCGCCCAGCCGCCGCCGCTCTGGCCGACGCAGCCGCAGAACACCAGCATGTTGATCAGACCGCGATAGTTCATATCGAGGTGATACCAGTGGTTCAGACCGGCACCGACGATGATCATCGAACGGCCGTGGGTTTTGTCGGCGTTTTCGGCAAATTCACGCGCGATGCGGATGATTTGCGAACGGGATACGCCTGTGACTTCTTCTGCCCACGCCGGGGTATACGCTTTCACGTCGTCGTAGCTGGTTGCGCAGTTTTCGTCGTTCAGACCGCGTTCCAGGCCGTAGTTCGCCATGGTCAGGTCATAAACGGTGGTCACCAGCGCGGTGGAGCCATCCGCCAGTTGCAGGCGTTTCACCGGCAGCTTGTGCAGTAAGACGTTTTCCAGCTCCACTTTTTTGAAGTGCTCAGAGCCTTCACCGCCAAAGTACGGGAAGCCGACTTCAGCGATCTCGTCCTGGCTGCCCAGCATGCTCAGGCGCAGTTCGGTCTCTTCACCGGTTGTGCCGTTACGCTGCTCAAGGTTCCATTTGCCCTTCTCGCCCCAGCGGAAACCGATTGAGCCGTTAGGTGCCACCAGCTCGCCGTTGCTGTTGCAGGCGACGGTTTTCCACTGCGGGTTGTTTTCCTGGCCCAGTGCATCCACCAGATCCGCCGCGCGCAGCATACGGCCCGCCGCGTAGTAGCCGTCACGCTCTTCCAGCATGACCAGCATCGGCATATCGGTGTAACGACGCACGTAGTCGGTAAAGTACTGGCTCGGTTTGTCGAGGTGGAATTCGCGCAGCATAACGTGGCCCATCGCCAGCGCCATTGCCGCATCGGTGCCCTGTTTTGGTGCCAGCCACAGGTCGCAGAGTTTCGCGATTTCCGCGTAGTCAGGGGTGATCGCCACCGTTTTGGTGCCTTTGTAGCGCACTTCGGTAAAGAAGTGGGCGTCCGGCGTACGGGTCTGCGGCACGTTAGAGCCCCAGGCGATGATGTAGCTGGAGTTGTACCAGTCTGCGGATTCAGGGACGTCGGTCTGCTCACCCCAGGTCTGCGGTGACGCAGGCGGCAGGTCGCAGTACCAGTCGTAGAAGCTCAGGCAGGTGCCGCCGATCAGCGACAGATAGCGTGCGCCGGACGCGTAAGAGACCATCGACATCGCCGGGATCGGCGAGAAGCCCGCCACGCGGTCCGGGCCGTAGGTTTTGACGGTATAGACGTTTGACGCGGCAATTAGCTCGTTCACTTCCTGCCAGGAGGAGCGCACAAAGCCGCCGCGCCCGCGCGCCTGCTTGAAGCTTTTGGCTTTATCCGGGTCTTCAATAATAGAAGCCCAGGCCTCAACCGGATCGCTGTGCTGCACTTTCGCTTCGCGCCACATTTTCATCAGGCGCTTGCGCATCAGCGGGTATTTGAGGCGGTTAGCGCTGTAGAGATACCAGGAGTAGCTCGCGCCGCGCGGGCAGCCGCGGGGTTCGTGGTTCGGCATATCCGGGCGGGTGCGCGGATAGTCGGTCTGCTGCATTTCCCAGGTCACCAGACCGTTTTTAACGAAAATCTTCCAGCTGCATGAACCGGTGCAGTTTACGCCGTGGGTAGAACGCACGACTTTGTCATGCTGCCAACGCTGACGGTATCCATCCTCCCAGTCCCGGTTGGTATCCAGAACCTGGCCGTGCCCATCGGCAAAGGTTTCGCCCTTCTGCTTGAAGTAGCGAAACCGGTCCAAAAATTTGCTCATCGGGTATCTCCTGTGTGGAGCCTGTGGCTCTCTAAATCGACATTGCTGATTTGCAGCGAAGGTAACGCTCTGAAAGAGGAGGAGAATTGATAACGATCAAGGCGGGCGGGGTCTTACCGGAGGGGTATTAGATCAAATACCACCAAAGCGGTAGATTTTTTATTTTTTTAACTTTATGATTTATATGCATATTTTGTATTTATCGTACAAAGCGCCATGTGAAATTTAACATCTCAGGTATTAAGGGGTAGACGGCGCTGCAAAGCGATGCCCATCACAGTGTTACCCGCCGTGTGATTCTGTAAAAGCGGTAAGTATGTTGTAACTATTAATGCCAAAAAAAACGCGGCCCGAAGGCCGCGTAACGGATAATCACACTTACTTATTTTTTCTTAGAATGACGTCCGTATACCGCCCAGGTGATGACCACGCAGGCGATATAGAATACGAGGAACACCTTCATTGCCCCTGCCGGAGAGCCGGTCAGGTCAAGGGAAATACCGAAGGCTTTCGGGATAAAGAAGCCGCCGATCGCGCCAATCGCTGAGATAAAGCCCAGCGCCGCGGCGGTATCGGTCGCCGCTTCGCGCATCGCCTGCTCTTCGCTGCCGCCCTGCGCTTTTACGCGATCCATCGTCAGCTTGCGGAAGATCACGGAGATCATCTGGAAGGTCGACGCGCTCCCCAGCCCGGCAGTCAGGAACAGCACCATGAACACGCCGAAGAAGGCGCTGAAGTTACCGCCCTCGCCGCCCGTCGGCAGGGTCATGAACAGCAGCGCACAGAAGATGGCCATTACGATAAAGTTCACCAGCGTGACGCGGGTGCCGCCCAGACGGTCGGAGATCATCCCGCCCACGGAACGCGCCAGCGCGCCGATAAACGGACCAAAGAAGGCGAAGTGAAGGATCTGCACGTCAGGGAACTGGGTTTTCGACAGCATCGCGAAGCCTGCGGAGAAACCGATAAACGAGCCGAAGGTCGCCAGATACAGCAGCGCCATGACCCACAGATGCCCGCGTTTCAGGACCGGCAGCTGCTCGCTCAGAGACGCTTTTGACGCTGACAGGTCGTTCATAAAGAACCAGGCCGCCAGGGTGAAAATCACCAGGAATGGCACCCAGATCCACGCGGCGTTTTCCAGGTACAGGGAAGAACCGTCCGCCTGCTCAACGCCACCGCCGCCAAACGCGGCAAAGATCGAGACAGAGATTGCCAGCGGTGCAATCAGCTGCATCACGCTCACGCCCATATTGCCCAGACCGCCGTTAATGCCCAGCGCACCGCCCTGCTTCGCCTTCGGGAAGAAGAAGCTGATGTTCGCCATACTTGAGGCAAAGTTGGCGCCCGCAAAACCGCACAGCAGCGCGATGATCACGAACACGCTAAACGGCGTGGAGGTATCCTGCACCGCGAAGCCCAGCCAGACGCACGGCACGATCATGATGCCGGTGCTGAACGCCGTCCAGCGACGACCGCCGAACACGGGAACCATAAACGCGTAAGGCACGCGCAGCAGCGCGCCGGACAGCGACGGCAGCGCGGTCAGCATAAACAGCTGATCGGTGGTAAAGGTAAAGCCGACTTTCGGCAGGTTCACCGCCACGGCACTGAACAACATCCATACGCAAAACGCCAGCAGCAGGCACGGAACGGAAATCCACAGATTTCGGCTGGCTACGCGATGGCCGCGCTGTTGCCAAAACGCCGGATCTTCCGGACGCCAGTCGGTAATAACGGCACCACTTTCCCTTTCGGGAGCGGATGAGTGACTCATAGACACCTCTGATTCTCGAATGATGCTGCAAACATTAGGGTTTTAGCGCGACGGTAAGTTGATATAAATCAAAGGAAAAGTGGGAGGATTTGCGGCGAAAAAAAAGTCATCACCCTTAGTGAGTAGGCTTTTACGGTAAAAAAGGTGTGGTTTTTCACGGTGCTGACGGCACCCCGTCCCCCCGTTACCCAGCGCATTACCCTTCCGGCAATTTAGGGGTAATCCTTTATTGGTATGGGTATACTCCAGGGTATGGATGAAAATAGCGCCATTCCTGCAAGCAGGCCACGTCAGGAGCCAGGCAAGCCTATGTTAAAAAGATGTTTATCCCCGCTAACCCTCGTTAATCAGTTAGCGCTAATCGTTTTGCTGTCCACCGCCATCGGCGTGACCGGCATGGCGATCTCTGGCTGGCTGGTACAGGGCGTACAGGGTAATGCACATGCCATTAACGAGGCAGGCTCGCTACGTATGCAGAGTTATCGCCTGCTGGCCTCGGTGCCGCTCTCAGAGGCGGAGCAACCGCTGATTGACGAGATGGAGCGCACCGCCTTCAGCCCGGAGCTGGAGCAGGCCGCCATACGCGACGGGCAGGAGTCTCAGCTTAAGGCGCTTCAGGGCTACTGGCATTCCCAGCTAAAACCGGGCCTGAAGCAGGCGCACAGCGGCGATACCGTATCCCACGACGTCGCCGGGTTTGTCTCCCGCATTGATAACCTGGTCTCCTCTTTCGATCAAACGACCGAGATGCGCATCGACCGGGTGGTGATGGTTCACCGGGCAATGGCGGCCTTTATGGCGCTGCTGCTGATCTTCACCATCGTCTGGCTGCGCGCCCGTCTGCTGAATCCGTGGAAACAGCTGCTGGCGATGGCGCGGGCGGTGACGGCGCGCGATTTTACCCAGCGCACCCACATCAGCGGGCGCAACGAAATGGCGATGCTCGGCCAGGCGCTTAATACCATGTCGGAAGAGCTGTCGGAAAGCTACGCGGTGCTGGAAAAACGGGTGCAGGAGAAGACCGCCGGGCTTGAACAAAAAAACGAAATTCTGTCGTTCCTATGGCAGGCCAACCGCCGCCTGCATATGCAGGTTCCCCTGTGTGAACGTCTTTCCCCGGTGCTTAACGGCCTGCAAAATCTGACCCTGCTGCACGACCTGGAGCTGCGGGTTTACGACGTCGAGGACGAAGAGAATCATCAGGAATTTACCTGCCAGTCGGATATGTCCTGCGATGACAAAGGCTGCCATCTCTGCCCGCGCGGCCTGCCGCCGCTGGTGGGCAGCGGGACCACGCTTAAATGGCGTCTGACCGACAGCCACACCCAGTACGGCATTCTGCTGGCAACGCTGCCCGCCGGGCGGCATCTGAGCCACGATCAGCAGCAGCTGGTTGATACCCTGGTGGAACAGCTCACCGCCACGCTGGCGCTGGATCGCCATCAGGAAAAACAGCAGCAGCTGATCGTAATGGAAGAGCGCGCCACTATCGCCCGCGAGCTTCACGACTCCATCGCCCAGTCGCTCTCCTGTATGAAGATGCAGGTAAGCTGCCTGCAAATGCAGGACGACGGGCTGCCCGAGAGCAGCAAGCAGCTTTTGGGCCAGATACGTAACGAGCTGAATACCTCCTGGATACAGCTTCGCGAACTGCTGACCACCTTCCGCTTGCAGCTGACCGAGCCGGGCCTGCGCCCTGCCCTGGAGTCCAGCTGTCAGGAATTTAGCGCCCGTCTGGGGTTCCCGGTGAAGCTCGATTACCAGCTGCCGCCGCGTTTTGTCCCCTCGCATCAGGCCATCCATTTACTGCAAATCGCCCGCGAAGCGCTGAGTAACGTGCTTAAACACGCGGGGGCGACGGCAGTGACCGTCACCGTCAGCTATCACGACAATCAGGTGAAGCTTCGGGTAACGGACAACGGCTGCGGCGTGCCGGAAAATGCCGAGAGAACTAACCACTATGGTTTAATTATCATGCGAGACCGCGCGCAAAGCCTGCGCGGAGATTGCCAGGTTCGCCGGGGAGAGTCTGGTGGCACCGGAGTAGTGGTCACCTTTATTCCCGAAAAGCCCCTCATAACTGCTCAAGGAGAAAACCATGACTAATCAGGAACCGGCATCCATCCTGTTGATTGACGACCATCCGATGCTACGCACCGGCGTAAAACAGCTGGTCAGTATGGCACCGGATATCACCGTGGTTGGCGAAGCCAGCAACGGCGAACAGGGTATTGAACTTGCCGAAGCGCTCGATCCTGATTTGATCCTGCTCGATCTCAACATGCCCGGCATGAACGGCCTGGAAACCCTCGACAAGCTGCGCGAGAAGTCGCTGTCCGGTCGCGTGGTGGTCTTTAGCGTGTCCAACCATGAAGAGGATGTCGTTACCGCCCTCAAACGCGGCGCGGACGGCTATCTGCTGAAGGATATGGAGCCGGAAGATCTGCTCAAGGCGCTGCAACAGGCCGCTGCGGGTGAGATGGTGCTGAGCGAAGCCTTAACGCCGGTGCTTGCCGCCAGCCTGCGCGCCAACCGCGCCACCTCCGATCGTGACGTGAGCCAGTTAACCCCGCGCGAGCGCGATATTCTCAAGCTGATTGCCCAGGGTCTGCCGAACAAAATGATCGCCCGTCGTCTGGACATCACCGAAAGTACGGTAAAGGTTCACGTTAAGCACATGCTCAAGAAGATGAAGCTGAAATCCCGCGTCGAAGCGGCAGTGTGGGTTCATCAGGAACGTATTTATTAACCTCACTCATCCGGCAGCAGCTTCCACCGCGGATCGTCGTCAGGTAAGGCGATAAGCGGTTGCACCACCGAGAGCGTGATCTCATTGGAAGAGACGCGCTGCCCGTCCTCGTCTTCGACCACCACCGACAGCTTCCAGCTATTCCTTGCCCCGTCGCCCTCGCTCCAGGCAGGCATAATCACGCTCCAGCCGTCGCTGCTGTTACGCTTCGCGGGTGAGGTCAGGCTCAGCGCCTGGGTATCGCCCTGCCAGTGCAGCTGACGAATGCCGTGGGTACTGCGGATTTGCAGCTTAAGCATCACGGTTTCCCCACCCTTCAGATCCCACGGCGGCGTCGCCAGGAAAGCAGAGAGGGTTTTACGCTGGCGGAACTCGAACACCGGCAGGCTTTCCCGCTCCGGCGAGTCGTAACGGCTGCCGCGCAACGAGCGCGTAGCGGCTACCTCCGCCGAGGAGAGCTGCTTCGCCAGCGGCACGCCGAAGCGGTAGTTCACCTTCAGCCCGAGATTGTTCTGGCTGACGCCGCTCTCCCCCTGCTTGTGCGCCGCAGAAAGGGTTAACAGGGGGATCGGGGTGTAATTGAGCCCCAGATTCACCGCCATCGGGTTGTGGTATCCGGTGCCGCTGTTAAAGAGATCGACGCTGTCGCCGAAATACTGCTCAAAGCTGACGCTGGTATTGAGATGGTGGAACCAGGGCAGCCAGGCTTTCGCCGTGACGTCGTAGCCGCGCGCCATGCGCTGCTCCTGCACGTCCGACTGCGCGCGCCAGCTGGCGAAGGGCTGATAGTAGTTGGCCGACAGGCGCAGGTTTTCGCCCCAGGCTTCCGCCCCCAGCCCGGCGCGCTGAAGATTTTCATCCAGCAGGTTGTCGTAGAAGGTGTTATAGCCGAGCAGCCACTTCCCGGCGACCCAGCGCTGGCCAACGCCCGCGTTGCTTACCAGGCCGTCCGTTTGCTGCGTCAGCCCAAGCTGGCTCCAGCTCAGATAGCGGGTATTGTCCTGCCAGGGGATAAACCAGCTTCCGCTGCTGCCGTTGAATTTGCCCTCTTCGTCCACCAGCAGATTGACGCTGGCGTTGCCCCAGGGCGAAAGCCAGGATTCAATCTGCTGATTCACCTCGCCGCTCACGACATCGCGCACCTGGCCAAATGCGAACTGCCGCGCCTGCTCGCCGGTGGTGAGGCCGTTATCGACCATGCTGGCTTCGCCAAAGGCTTTCGCCATCTCGGCAATATGCTTTTCTCTTTCGGAAGTCGGTGTTGTAAGGCCCAGATCGGGCAGATCCTGCTCACCCTGAACGGTTCCGCCGCAGCAGAGCAGAAGGAAAAACAGTGAACAAATGCGGGAAGAGACAACCATCAACGTCGTAAAAGGGAGCCTGAAATGAGAAGAATAATCTTAATACCTTAACGCGATTGGCAAAGAATTGCAGCCTAAGGGCAAATTTCAGGAATATCCTGAAAGCGGGGTTGGGTGCGCCGGCCCGCCAGCGCACGGGTCGGGCAAGCGCAGCGCCACCCGACGTTTATACCCGATGATGAAACATCCTTTTCAGCTCCGGCACGCACGATCCGCAGTTCGTCCCGCAGCGCAATGTTGCCCCCAGCGCGGCGGCGGAATCACAGCCTCCGGCGATCGCCTCGCGAATGGTATTTTCCCCGACGCTAAAACAGCTACAGATTATCCTCCCCGGATCGACCCGCACTCCCGGGCGTTGACCGTGAAGCAGCGCATGGCGCACGTCCGGCGCCATCGGCGGCGAACGAAACGCCTCGTCGATAAAATCATGGGACAGCCGGGGCTGCGAGATACCTTCCCAGAAGCCCAGCATTAGCGCCCCCTGATGCCAGGCCAGCACGCTGCTGCGATCCCCGGCTTGCGCGATTTGCAGCTGCCAGCCCTGCGCGGTGCAGTGCGCCATCACCCACGCCACCAGCGGCGTGTCGCTTGCCAGCGTCAGGCGCGAGACTTTGCGCCACCAGTGAACGTAAGACGGCAGTTCCGGCAGCTCGCGGGCGTACAGTTCCCCCTGCCAGCCCGGCTGCCACGGCACTATCCTGACGGCGGTCTGTTTACTTTCAGGCTGCCCGGATAGGGGATCGCAGCGCCCTTCCACCAGCGCGTTGACCTTCCCCTGCCGTGCAAACAGCCCGTTCCAGTGCATCGGCACGAACAGCTCGCCTTTCCGCTGCCCGTCGTTAACGTTAACCCTGGCGACCATTACCCCGCGCGGGGAGCTGATCCGCGCCAGCTGGCCGCCGCAGAGCGCAAAGCGCGCGGCGTCGTCGGTATGGATCTCGACGAACGGCTCGGCGTTGTGCTGCATCAGGCGCGGCACATACCCGGTGCGGGTCATGGTGTGCCACTGGTCGCGGATGCGGCCGCTGTTAAGCAGCAGCGGATAAAGGGCGTTCGTTACCGCCCCGTGCGGCTGCGGCTCGACGGGCACGATATTTCTGCGAGGAAAATTTCCCGCATCCCACTGATGGGGATCCATTTCATCCCACTGCTCGCGGGTCAGCGTGGCCAGCTCGCCGAGGTTAAAGGCGCGCTCGCCGTGGTTTTCAAACGCCGACAGCGCCGCATGTTCGCAAAAAATCTCCTGCGGATGGCGCCAGGCAAAAGCCTCGCCGTGTCCCAGTCGTTTTGCCACCCGGGCGATGATCCACCAGTCCGGTTTCGCCTCGCCCGGGGCAGGCAGAAACGCGCGCTGGCGCGAGATCCGCCGCTCGGAATTGGTGACGGTGCCGTCTTTCTCTCCCCAGCCGAGCGCCGGGAAGCGGATATGGGCAAAGCGGCTGGTGTCCGTATCGCGCATCACCTCTGAGACCATCACCAGCGGGCAATGTGCCAGCGCCTGGCTCACCGCGTGGCTGTCCGGGAGCGATACCGCCGGGTTGGTGCCCATGATCCACACCGCTTTTACCTCTCCCCGGGCGATAGCGTCGAACAGCTCCACCGCCATCAGTCCCGGCGTCCGGGCGAGGCGTTCGCTGCCCCAGAAACGTGCCACCCGGTCGAGATCGTCCGGTTCAAAATTCATGTGCGCCGCCAGCTGGTTCGCCAGCCCGCCCACCTCGCGCCCGCCCATGGCGTTAGGCTGCCCGGTCAGGGAGAAGGGTCCGCAGCCCGGTCGGGCGAACTTCCCGCTCGCCAGGTGAACGTTAATAATCGCGTTGCATTTATCGCTGCCGCTCGTGGACTGGTTGATGCCCATGGTATAGAGCGTGACGGCACGCGGGGCGGTGATAAACCAGTCGTAAAAGGTGCCAACCTCCTCCGGCGCAAGCGCGCAAAAATCCGCCACCCGCGCAACCGGCCACGCCGTCGCTCCCTGAATCAGGTTCAGCAGGCCGACAAACAGCCCCGCGTCGCTGCCGGGACTCAGCGGCAAATGCAGGTCCGCAATGTCGCAGGTGGCGGTTTTACGCGGGTCAATCACCACCACCTTCATGGCCGGATTAGCCTGACGCGCCTGCACCAGCCGCTGATAAAGCACCGGATGGGTCCACGCCGCGTTAGAGCCCACCAGCACCACCAGATCGCTGTTCTCCACATCCTCATAGCTGCACGGCACAACGTCTTCACCAAACGCCCGCTTGTAGCCAGCCACCGCCGACGACATGCACAGCCGCGAGTTGGTATCGATATTCGCCGCGCCGATAAACCCCTTCATCAGCTTGTTGGCCGCGTAGTAGTCCTCGGTCAGCAGCTGGCCGGAGGCGTAAAAGGCCACCGCCTTTGGCCCCCATCTGTCGATAATCTCCTTAAGCCGTTCGCCCGCCGTATCGAGCGCCTGCTGCCAGCTCGCGGCCTGCCCGTCCACCTCGGGGCGCAATAATCGTCCCGCCAGGCCGGTGGTTTCCCCGAGCGCCGAGCCTTTCACGCACAATCGTCCGCGGTTCGCGGGATGGGTTTCATCCCCGCGAACGCTCAGGTTTTCCCCCTCGAGGGTGGCAATGACCCCGCAGCCAACGCCGCAGTACGGGCATGTGGTACGCGTGACGGTCATGAGGCCTCCGCGCGCATCACCAGCGCGTCGTTGCCCACCCACACCTTGCCGTTCTCAATTTTCACCGGCCAGGCGCGCACCGCAGGCTCGCCGTTTTCCAGCGAGCGCCCGTCGCGCAGGCGAATGCGCTGCTTATACAGCGGTGAGATCACCATAGGTTCGCCCGCGGCATCCCCCAGAATGCCGCGCGACAGCACCCGGGCGCGGCTGCCCGGCTCAATATCGTCCAGGGCGTAGACGGTTTTGCCGAAGCGGAACAGCGCGATGGATTGACGTCCGAGCCGCGCGCCGATCCCGGCCTGCTCGGGAATGTCCTCCAGACCACAAATCTCCTGCCAGCGCTTATTGTCATCCCCACGCACGCCGTTGACCTCGGTGCGAAACAGCGCGAGGCGATCCGGATCGGCGAGCGTGGTTTGCCACTCGCACTGGTAGGTCTCCACCACCCGCGCCATCTCCTGCTCCAGCTCGTGGGCGATCCCCAGGCTGTCGTCGAGGATCACCTCGCGCAGATAGTCGAGCCCGCCCTCCAGATTATCCATCCAGGTGCTGGTGCGTTGCAGACGATCGGCGGTGCGGATATAGAACATCAGGAAACGGTCGACGGTGCGGATCAGCGTTTCATCGTCCAGGTCGCTGGCGAACAGGTCCGCATGGCGCGGTTTCATGCCGCCGTTGCCGCACAGGTAGAGGTTCCAGCCCCTGTCGGTGGCGATGACCCCCACGTCCTTGCTCTGCGCCTCGGCGCATTCGCGGGTACAGCCTGACACCGCCATTTTGATCTTGTGCGGCGCGCGCAGCCCTTTGTAGCGATTCTCCAGCCTGACCGCCAGCCCGGTGGAGTCCTGCACCCCGTAGCGACACCAGGTCGAGCCCACGCAGGATTTCACCGTGCGCAGGGATTTTCCGTAGGCGTGGCCGGTTTCAAACCCGGCGTCCACCAGCGCCTGCCAGATTTCCGGCAGCTGCTCAAGCCGGGCACCGAACAGGTCGATACGCTGGCCGCCGGTGATTTTGCTGTACAGCTGGTAGCGTTTGGCGATCTGACCGATGGCGATCAGCCCGTCGGCGCTGACCTCACCTGCGGGCATACGCGGCACGATGGAGTAGGTCCCGTCCTTCTGGATATTGGCAAAATAGCGATCGTTGGTGTCCTGAAGCGGCAGATGCGCGGGCTTGAGCAGATATTCATTCCAGCAAGAGGCCAGCACCGAGCCGACCAGCGGCTTGCAGATTTCGCACCCGTGGCCCTGCCCGTAGCGGCTAATCAGTTGGTCGAAGGTGCGGATATGGTTCACGCGGACCAGGTGGTAGATCTCCTGGCGCGAGTACGGGAAGTGCTCGCAGATATCCTTTTTCACCTCCACGCCCTGCTCCGCCAGCTGGAACTCCATGACCTGCTTCACCAGCGCGCTACAGCCGCCGCAGCCGGTCGCCGCCCTGGTACACTGCTTGATGGCCCCGATGTCCGTAGCTCCAGCGCTCACCGCCTGGCAAATATCCCCCTTGCTGACGTTGTGGCACGAGCAAATCTGCGCGCTCTCCGGTAAGGCCGCCACCCCGAGCGCTTTCGGTGCGCTGCCCGCCAGAGCAGGCAGGATCAGCGTTTCAGGTGAT
Organism: Enterobacter asburiae; assembly: GCF_021440515.1. Classification (GTDB taxonomy): domain Bacteria; phylum Pseudomonadota; class Gammaproteobacteria; order Enterobacterales; family Enterobacteriaceae; genus Enterobacter; species Enterobacter asburiae_E. Next base: position 18,524 of record NZ_JAKCMV010000034.1, read on the forward strand.
GCTGGCAGACTGAGGCCGTTAAGCATCATCTGAACCAAAGTCGCGTATTCAGCCGCGTCTCCCACCAGCACGCCGCCGAGCAGGGTTTTGCCGTCATGGCTGACGACGATTTTTTTGTAGATCTGCTGCGGGCCGTGGGTCCACTGGTAGCTCATCGCGCCCGGGGTGCGCCCGTGGGCATCACCAAAGGAGGCCACGTCCACTCCCAGCAGCTTCAGTTTGGTGCTCATGTCCGCCCCGGTAAAGCGCTGCTCTTCTCCTGCCAGACGCGCCGCCGCCACGCGCGCCATCTGATAGCCGGGAGCCACCAGGCCGAAGATTTTTCCCTCCCACAGCGCACACTCTCCGATGGCGAACACGTTTTCATCCGAGGTCTGGCAACGATCGTTGATGCAGATACCGCCGCGCTCGCCCGTCACCAGCCCGCTGCTGCGCGCCAGCGCGTCCTGCGGGCGGATCCCGGCGGAGAAGACCACCATGTCTGTATCGAGATGGTCGCCATCGGCAAAGCGCAGCACCAGCCCGTCAGCGGTACGCTCTATTCCGGTTGTCGCTTTGCTGGTGTGAACGCCAACGCCCAGCGCCTCGATTTTCTTACGCAGCATCGCCGCGCCGTCGTTATCCAGCTGCACCGCCATCAGGTTTGGCGCAAACTCCACGACATGCGTTTCAAGGCCAAGCTGCTTAAGGGCGTTTGCCGCCTCCAGCCCCAGCAGGCCGCCGCCGATCACCACCCCGCGCCGCGCGCCCTTCGCGTGTGACGCGATGCTATCGAGGTCGTCCAGGGTGCGGTAGACAAAACAGCCCGGCAAATCGTTGCCCGGTACAGGCGGAACGAAAGGATACGAGCCGGTAGCCAGCACCAGCGTGTCCCAGTGGGTTTCGTGCCCGCTGGCGGTGCGCACCACTCGCGCCTCCCGGTCAATCGCAACGATCTTTTGGGATAAACGCAGCTCGATGCCGTTATCGGCAAAAAAGTCCCCCTCGACCAGCGAGAGCGAGTCCGCGCTGCGCCCGCCGAAGTATTCCGACAGATGTACGCGATCGTAGGCGGCGTAGCGCTCTTCGCCGAAAACGACAATCTGGTATTGCTGGTGAAGATTACGGTTAACGCAATCTTCGAGAAAATGGTGGCCGACCATACCGTGTCCAGCCACCACCAGAGTAGGTTTTGTCATAGCGTTCTGTCCTGCAACCTGCGGTTGCGCAGTGAATGTATCGAACAGCCAGTCCGCGAGAGCAGGAACAGGCGTTGCCAGTAAGTCGGTGAACGTTGCCGCGCTGCGACAATCCCCCATCAGCAGCACCCCCGCGAGGGTGCCGTGTCGAATCAACAGGCGGCGATAGTGCCGGGTAAGCGGATCCCACGCGCGCCAGACCGCATCCCCCGGCCGTTCCGTGACGCATCCGGCGCTGAACAGCTCCACCCCCGTGACCTTGAGGCGCATTCCGCTCTCCTGGCGGCTAAAGGGCGTCATCGCATCCCCTGCCAGCCGCGCGGCAAGCCTGTCGGCCTGCGCCAGACAGGGGGCGATCAGGCCGACGATCTGCCCTTCCAGCTCGCAGCACTCGCCGATGGCGCTGACGTGCGGGACAGAGGTCTGCATCTGCGGGTCAACCAGAATGCCTCTGTCACAGGCGATCCCGCTCGCCCGCGCAAGCGCGGCGTTGGGCGTCACCCCCGTGGTCATCACCACCCTCGCGGCGGCCACCTGACGACCGCTCGGCAAGATGACCGAATCGTCATTAATGGCCGCGATCCCCGATGCCAGCTCGCAGCGGACGCCGCGCGCGGCGAGCATCTCCTCCAGCAGCAGCCCCGCCTGCTGGTCGAGCTGCCGTTCCATCAGCCACTCACCGCGATGGATCAGCGTGACGTTGTCACCACCTAACGCCAGCGCCGCGGCGGCCTCCACGCCGAGCACCCCGCCGCCGAGCACCACCGCCGGGCCCGCGATGCGCTGAATCGCGCGGGTGTCCGCAAGGGTGCGAAGGGTAAAAACGTGCGGCGCCTGGCTGCCGGGGATCGGCGGCACGCAGGGGGTGGATCCGGTCGCGAACACCAGCTCATCCCACTCAAGGGTGCGGCGGGCGGTGTGAAGCTCGCGCTTAAGCACGTCCACGCCGAGCACCTTTTCCCCCCTGAGCACCGTCACGCCGCGCTCGCGATACCAGTCTTCATCCTGCAAACCAATCGCCGCTGCGGGCTTTTCCCCGCCGAGCACCGGCGAGAGCTGAATGCGGTTATAGGCGTGCTCCGGCTCCTCACCGATTACGGTTATCGCGAAGCTGCCCGGCGCGCGCGCGGTGAGGGTAGAAATCAGACGCGTCGCCGCCATGCCGTTGCCGATAATCATCAGACGCATCGTCGCTCCCGTTACGCCGCTTTCGGCTGTTTTTCGTAGAGGAAGTGCAGGATCTGCTGACGCATATGGTGATAACGGCTGTCGTCAGCAAGCTGCACGCGGTTGCGCGGGCGCGGCAGATCCACGCGTAATATCTCCCCCACCGTCGCCGCCGGGCCGTTGGTCATCATCAGCACCCGGTCAGAAAGCAGCACCGCTTCGTCTACGTCGTGGGTGATCAGCACGATGGTGGTGTTCAGCTCCTGCTGGATTTTCATCACCGAGTCCTGCAAATGGGCGCGCGTCAGGGCGTCCAGCGCGCCGAAGGGCTCGTCCATCAGCAGCACTTTTGGCTTCATGGCCAGCGCGCGGGCAATACCGACGCGCTGCTTCATGCCGCCGGAGATCTCCCCGGGCCGTTTGTGCAGCGCATGGCCCATCTGCACCCGATCGAGGTTGTGCTCGATCCACTCCCTGCGTTCGGCTTTGCTCATGGTGCGGCGAAACACCCGATCCACCGCCAGCGCCACGTTGTCAAAACAGGTCAGCCACGGCAGCAAAGAATGGTTCTGGAACACCACCGCGCGCTCCGGTCCTGGCCCGGCGATTTCGCGGTTGTCGCAAATCAGGCCGCCCTCGGTAGGCAGCGTTATCCCGGCGATAAGGTTGAGCAGCGTCGACTTACCGCAGCCGGAGTGGCCTATCAGGCTCACGGTTTCGCCTTCGTGAATATCAAAAGAGACATCTTGCAGCGCCAGAAACTCGCCGCTGACGGTGGAAAAACGCTGGCTCACGGCCTGTACCTGAATTAACGGTTTCATAGTCACTCCTTATTTTTCCTGCCAGCTAAAGCGGCGGGCGATCAGCATCAGCCCCTGCTCCAGCAGCAACCCGACCACGCCGATGATGACGATGGCGATGAGAATGTTTTCGACGTTGAGGTTGTTCCACTCGTTCCAGATCCAGAAGCCGATCCCAAGCCCCCCGGTGAGCATTTCGGCGGCGACAATCACCAGCCAGGCGATACCAATCGACAGGCGCACCCCGGTTAACACCGCCGGCAGCACCGCCGGAAACAGAATGCGGCGCAGAATGGTCCACTCGGAGAGCTGCAACACCCGGGCGACGTTGAGATAGTCCTGCGGAATACGGCGCACCCCTTCGGCAGTGTTAATCACCATCGGCCAGATCGAGCAGATAAAAATGGTCCAGCTCGACGCAGGCTCCGCCTTCTGGAACAGCAGCAGGCCGATGGGCAACCACGCCAGCGGGCTGACCGGGCGCAGCAGCGCAATCAGCGGGTTAAACATACGCGCGAAAAAGGTGAAGCGGCCAATGAGAAAGCCCAGCGGAATACCCGCCAGCGCCGCCAGACCGAAACCCACCCCCACGCGTTGCAGCGAGGCCAGGACGTTCCAGCCGATGCCCATGTCGTTAGGCCCGTCGCGATAAAACGGATCGGCGAATAGCGTCAGCGCCGAATCAAGGGTGCTGAGCGGCGTGGGGAAGCCTTTGCTGTTTATGGCTGCCAGCTGCCAGAGCAACACCAGCAGCCCCAGCCCGAGCAGCGCCGGGATCGCGCGCTGTAAGAAGGCGTTGATCCTGCGGGCAAATACGGGCGCGCGTCGGCGCACCTGCATCGGCGGCAGCGTGATGACCTCGCCGCTCTGCGGCTTTTCCTCGACAGACTGGATGTTTTGCAGATGCGGCATAATCAGGCCCCTTTACGGTGAATGGCGAAGCGGTTGGCGTATCCTTCCGGGTCGGTGCCGTTCCAGACGGTGCCGTCCATCAGGGTGCTGCTGCGAAGCGGAGACGACGGCGTGGCGATCCCGCCGACGGCGGCGGCGGCGTCCTGCCAGACCGCGGTCTGGTTAATGCGCGACGCGATCGCGGCGTAATCCGGTGCGGTTTTCAGCAAGCCCCAGCGGCGAAACTGGGTTAAGAACCACATGCCGTCGGAGAGATACGGGTAGCTCACCGCCCCGTCGTTGAAGAAGCGGATCGGGTGCGCATCCTGCCAGCGCTGGCCCAGCCCGTTGTCGTATTCGCCGAGCATCCGCCCGGTAAGGTACTGCGCTTTGGTGTTCAGCCACGCGCGGCGCGAAAGGATCAGGGCGGTTTCGCGCTTGTTCTCCGGGGAGGCATCGATCCAGCGGGCGGCGTCCAGCACCGCGCTGACCAGCGCCCGGGCGGTGTTGGGGTTTTTCTGAACCCAGTCGCGGCGCGAGCCGAGGATCTTTTCCGGATGCTCCGGCCAGATAGACTGAGAGGTCGCGGCGGTAAAGCCGATCCGGTCGTTAATCGCGCGGGCGTTCCACGGCTCGCCAACGCAAAAGCCGACCATATTGCCGATGCGCATGTTCATCACCATCTGCGGCGGCGGAACCACCACGGTGCGCACATCGTCGAACGGGTTGATGCCCGCACTCGCCAGCCAGTAGTAGAGCCACATGGCGTGAGTGCCGGTTGGAAAGGTATGGGCGAAGGTGTAAGTGCCCGGCGCCTGCTGGCCAATCAGTTTTTTTAGCCCGTCGGGATCGCGAACGCCCTTCTCTGCCAGATCCGTCGACAGCGTGATCGCCTGGCCGTTGTGGTTGAGGGTCATCAGGTTCGCCATCTGCTGCGGCTTTCCGGCGATGCCCAGCTCAAGCCCGTAAAGCAGGCCATAGAGTATGTGCGCCGCGTCCAGCTCTCCGGCGACGAGCTTGTCGCGCACCGCCGCCCAGCTCGCCTCCTTGGTGGGCACAATGGTGATGCCGTACTTCTTATCAAATCCCTTCAGCGCCGCCATTACCACCGGGGCGCAGTCGGTCAACGGGATAAAGCCAACGCGCACGCTCTCCTGTTCCGGTTTATCCGACCCCGCCGCCCACGCGGCCTGCATCACGCCAGGCAACAGCATGGCACCTCCCGCCAGCATACTGGCCTGTAAAAATCGCCGTCTGGTCACATCCGCCATGGCCCACTCCTGAAAAAAAGACAAAAAAAAGCGCCCCCGATGCCGAAGCACCGCTGGACGCCTTTATCCCGAAGACGCATGCACCGCCGTTGGCGCATCGTCAAAAATGGTGAATTTAATAATGCAAACGCAATGCCAGCTTTTAAATCCCCGTATTGCCGGCCTTTCTCTGGCATAACGCCGCCTGACGCACCTTAATCAGGCAGAAAATGCCCGCTGATTGTGCAGCTACTCCTTTGGGATGACCTGCCACAGATGCTTCACCGTCAGCAGCGCGCGGGCGATATCCACCATGCGCTGATTCGTGTCCATCGCCATTTTTCGCAGGGCAGACCAGGCCTGCTCTTCGCTGAGGTTCTGGTGGGTCATCAGCACGCTTTTGGCCTTATCGATGATTTTGCGCTCCTCCAGGGTGTCGCGCAGCGAGGCCAGCTGGCGCGAAAGCTGCTCAATCTCACGCGCCTGCTGGCGTACCAGCGGCAGCAGCGGTTTATCCGGGTAGTGCGCCAGCGGGTCGTCATGCTCCGGAACGCTCACCGGGACCGACTCTGCCATCTCCATGCGTTCATCAACGGCGACCATCAAGTCGGCAATCACGGTCTCTTCCAGCGTGCGCAGGTGCTCCAGCCGCGCCGTTTGCCGGGCGAACCAGGTCAGCGCGGTCTGGCCGCGATCCGCTGCGGGCTGGCGCGTGCAGGCGACGCGGCGCAGCTGCTCCGTTTCCAGACAGGGCTGGCAGTTAAGCGTAAAGGTATGCTGAAGCTCCGCAGGGCTGCGGGAGAGGAAAACCTCAAAACAGGCCTGCTGGCCGTCGATGCGGTCGACCAGCTTCTGGCGAATATCGTCGCTGAACGTCCCCTGGGTAAAGCCTATCGCCCCCAGCGCCCGCTCCTGCCCCACCAGCTCTTTGCCCTGCATCAGGCTGTAGAGCGCGACAAATCGCCCGGCAATGTGCGGATCGTCAATGCTGTCATTGAGCTGCGGTACGATACTGAGCAGCTGACGCAGCATCCGGCTGTAGTGGTCCATCGCCATCGGCGCGGCAATATGCTGAGCGCTGACCCCGTCACGCAGGGCAACAAGCCCTTCCAGGCTTAACAGCGCGCTGGCGATACGTTCGCACACGGCGCTGCCGGGCAGAGGGGATTGCGCGTCGAGCAGGCGATACAGCACCGCCAGGTTTTCATCCACCAGCGCCCGGCTGGCTCTGCATTCCGGATCGTAAAGCTGCCCCTGCGAACAGAGCCAGACGTTTGACGCGCCGCGCTCGCACTGTAGCATATGCACCAGACGGCTGATGCCGTTCACCAGCTCGCCAAGCTGTACCAGCCTGCTGAGCTGCTGCTGACGCATCTGTTTTGCGCGCTGAAACCATGCGCCTGCGCCGCAAGAACGGCTTGCCGTTAACGTCATACTGGGTCTCCCGGATAAAATCGCTTCACGGAGCGAAGCAATATCCGTGCCTTTTCACAGAACAGGAGTCAACATGCAGAAGATTGTCATCGTCGCCAACGGTGCGGCCTACGGAAGTGAATCCCTTTTCAACAGCCTGCGCCTGGCGATTGCCCTGCGCGAGCAGGAGAGCGAGCTGGCGTTGAAGCTCTTTCTAATGTCAGACGCGGTGACCGCCGGGCTGAAGGGGCAAAAACCGACCGAGGGCTATAACATTCAGCAGATGCTGGAGATCCTCACCGCCCAGGACGTGCCGGTGAAGCTGTGCAAAACCTGCACCGACGGGCGCGGGATCACCGCCCTGCCGCTGATTGACGGCGTGGAGATCGGCACGCTCGTTGAGCTGGCGCAGTGGACGCTGTCCGCCGATAAAGTATTAACCTTCTAATACTCAACCGCGAAAAATAGTATTTTCTTATGGACGCGGTTTCAGCATCAAGTTTACCTGCGCGCGTGCCGATAGGCATGGAAACAACACAGCAGGTATTTCACTTATGTTCAGATCGATTCGTGCCCGCATTATTGCCGCGACGACAGGCTGCCTGATCGTCGCCCTTCTTCTCAACACCGTGATTAACTTTCAGGTTACCCGTCAGGATAACCAGCAGTCGCAGCGCGATATCCTGAGCAGCACCAGCGCCAGCCATAATATGGCGATTGCCGACTGGGTAAACAGCAAGATGACGGTCATCAGCTCGGCGCAGACCGTGGCCCTGAGCGACGATCCGGTGCCGGTCTTTAAGCAGCTCGCCCAGGCGGGCGGCTTTACCAACGTCTACGTGGGCTACGCCAGCAAAACGGCGAAATTCTCCGACCCGGCGGGCGTACCGGCGGATTACGATCCGACCATCCGCCCGTGGTATCAGCAGGTGGTCAGCACCGACGGCCCGGTTGTCACCGCCCCTTACGTTGACGCGGGCACCGGGAAACTGGTGGTAACCTTTGCGGTGCCGGTCAAAGAGAACGGTACGCTGAAAGCGGTGGTCGCGGGCGACGTAGCGATGGACAGCGTGGTGGCGAACGTGCGAGGTATCCATCCAACGCCTGCGAGCAGCGGCCTGCTGGTGAACAGCGATGGCAGCGTCATTGCGGCTAACGATCCGGCGCTCACCTTAAAGCCCTTCACGGACGCCATCAAAGGCACCGATTTTGCGGCGCTCAAGCGCAGCGAGCCGGTTGACGGCACGCTCAACGGCGCTGATAAAACCCTGCTTGCCACCGCCGTGCCGGGCACGCAGTGGATGCTGATTGTGGCGCTCGACAATAACGATGCCACCTCCGGGATGCGCGCCCTGCTGAAAGCCTCCGCGCTGTCGCTGGCGATCCTCGCCCTGCTGAGCGGTGCGATTGTCCACTTCCTGATAGCCCGCCTGCTCAGACGCCTGTCGGAGATCCGCGACGCGATGCATAACATCGCCAACGGCACCAACGATCTCTCCCAGCGCCTGCCGGACGGCGGCGAGGACGAAGTGGCGCAAATCGCCCAGGCCTTTAACGCCTTCAGCGACAAGCTGTCGGTGGTCATGGTGCAGCTTCGCGACGCCAGCTCGTCGGTAAAAAACGCGGCGCAGGAGATTGCGGCAGGCAACCAGGATCTCTCCGGGCGCACCGAACAGGCTGCATCGAGCCTGCGCGAAACCGCCAGCGCGGTTGAGGAGATCACCGCCTCCGTCACCCAGTCGAATGAATCCGCCGCCGAGGCCAACGATCAGGCGATTAAAGCCTCGGCCGCCGCATCGCGCGGGGGCGACGTGGTATCTCAGGCGATAACCACCATGCAGTCTATCGAAGTGGCGTCGGCTAAAATCGGTGATATCACCAGCGTGATTGACGGCATTGCCTTCCAGACCAACATTCTGGCGCTTAACGCCTCGGTTGAAGCCGCCCGCGCGGGCGAACAGGGGCGTGGCTTTGCGGTCGTGGCGGGCGAGGTGCGTAATCTGGCAAGCCGCAGCGCCCAGGCGGCGAAAGAGATTAAATCCCTTATCGACTCCACTACCGAGAGCGTGGCAACCGGTTCACGCTACGTGCATCTGGCCGGGGAGAGCATGAACGAGATCCGCGCCAGCATCGGCAGCGTGTCGGGAATTATGCGGGAAATTTCCATCGCCACCAGCGAGCAGATGAAGGGCATTCATGAGATTAACCATGCGGTGACCCATCTCGATCGCATGGTGCAGCAGAACGCCGAGCTGGTGGTGCAATCCGCCGCTGCCGCCAGCGCCCTGCAAAGCCAGGCGGGCGACCTTGCTGAAACGGCCGGGCATTTCCGCATTTAATTTTCTGTCGGCGCGCGTTTTCCGGGAGAAACGCGCGCTGGCTGAATGGTTTCAGGCATTTTGTCATTTTTGTTTAATCGTTATGCCATTTTTTGATCAAAATCAGCATCCGTTACCCTCCCCTTTGGTGTTATGCCATGAGTAATTTGTGAACAACATCACGTCCGGGATGGGCACTATTGACGGGGTAAACTATGGCACTGGTAAAAACAAGTTTGAAGCTGTTTGGCGGGGATACGGTGGTGGTGCGCTGCTCTGAGCGCTGCCGCATTCATCTCATGAGTGCGAAGGCGCATAAGCAGTCGCAGGCGGATATTCTGACCGTTCAGGATGATAACGCCTGGCTGACGGTGCCCTATACCGGCACCTGGGACGTGCTGATTGACAGCCACAGCCAGTCGCTTGAGCACTCGGTCAGCTACGTCGCCGCATAAACGAACGCCCGGCAAGCCGGGCGTTTTCTCAGGCAAAGCCCGGTCGCAGCGGGTTAGTCCGCAGATTCCCTTCCAGCAGCGCTTTCACCTTCGTCACCAGCTCGTTAAGACAGTCATCCTTCATGCCGAGGCGCGTCAGCTCCTGGTCGAGGGAGAAGAGATACTGGGCGTTGGTGCCAAGCGGGCCGCTTGCCGCCGCGATTAACGGCGCAATCACCTGGGTACGGGTGTCGGCTTCATACAGCGGATGGCGCGGGTCCATAATAAATACCAGCGCGTTAACGGTACGGCCGTCGTCGAGTTCCAGCTTGCACCAGGTCGGCATGTAGCAGCCGGTGATCATTTCGCGCTTCCACAGCAGCGTCAGCTCGTCCTGAAGCGTGGCATCCGGGAGCCGATAGGCCACCCCGGTGGTGCGCCCGCCCTCTTTTAGTGCAAGCATACGACCCGGCTGACACGCACTGCCCCGCCCGGCGGTCAGGCGCAGACAAAATGCGCGATGCCAGCCAGGGAGGGTGCCCGTTGCTGATTCAACAAATTCGAGCGCCGGGTTCCACATCAGAGAACCGTAGCCAAAGATCCATACCGGGCCATCATCCGGGCGGCAGGCGAGCGTGGCCGCAAGCGACGCCGCACGTTGTTCAGCCGACCAGAGAAGCGATTCCTCAATAGCACCAAATGCCGTTTTACAATCTGCCTTCATTAAGAAATCACGCGTTAACACTTTCTACCTCCGCCACTGCGTGCTTCCCTGCGACAACTTTATTGCGCCTTCCCGGCATAGCCTGACTGCTCATTTTGCAAACAATTGAACAACGATAAGCAATTCACGGGCCAGTTGCAATACGACGGAAGTTGAACCGCCTGAAAAGTCAAAATCAAGGCAGCTAATGATTTCAGCACTATTTCTTTTTATGCCATTTATCGTCGTCGCCTTTCTCATAGTCATGTTTTACTGCTGCCCAGGCCACCTTATGGGCGGTTTCTTCACGGCTGGCATCGTCCCGGCGATCGTCCTTATCTTTGTACTGATCCCAGGCGCTGTTAAAGGCCTCTTTATAGATATCCTGCGCGTGGGCGGGCAAGACGTGCTGGACGCTGTCGGGTAACTCCTGTTTCGTTTTGTAGGGCATGGCTAACCTCTCTTTTTGCTAAACAGTTAAGTGTGGTTGAAGATACCGGACGGCGCCAGTATGTTTTGATATCTTCCAGAATCTTTAAATTAAGCCAATGTAATATATGCATTAATTATGGATATAAGCGTTTTATACGCATTACAAACGAAATTTATCGCAAACCGTAAAATTAAGTAAACATTCATGGGTATTTAACCAGGATCTGTTAGTATAATGGCCTGAAAATTCTATCTATAATTACAAGCACCTGCATTTATGGAGAAGCACATGACAACAGCACATGAGGCGGTTAAGACCCGCCACAAGGAGACATCTCTCATTTTCCCGGTCCTTGCACTGGCAGTGCTGCTCTTCTGGGGAAGCAGTCAGTCAATGCCAGTGGTCATTGGTATCAACATCCTCGCCCTTGTGGGCATTTTAAGCAGCGCCTTTAGCGTTGTTCGCCATGCAGACGTGCTGGCACACCGTCTGGGTGAGCCGTACGGTTCGTTAATCTTAAGCCTGTCGGTGGTTATTCTTGAGGTCAGCCTGATCTCCGCGCTGATGGCAACCGGCGACGCCGCGCCAACGCTGATGCGCGATACGCTCTACTCCATCATCATGATTGTGACCGGCGGCCTGGTAGGCTTTTCACTGCTGCTGGGCGGACGTAAATTCGCCACTCAGTACATGAATCTTTTCGGCATTAAACAATATCTGATTGCCCTGTTCCCGCTGGCCATTATCGTGCTGGTCTTCCCGATGGCGCTGCCGGGCGCGAACTTCACTACCGGCCAGGCGCTGCTGGTGGCGTTAATTTCTGCGGCGATGTACGGCGTGTTCCTGCTGATCCAGACCAAAACGCACCAGAGCCTGTTTGTTTATGAGCATGAAGATGAAGGTGACGACGACGACCCGCACCACGGCAAGCCGTCAGCGCACAGCAGCATCTGGCATACTATTTGGCTGATCGTGCATCTGATTGCGGTTATCGCGGTCACTAAAATGAACGCAAACCCGCTGGAAACGCTGCTCACAGAGCTGAACGCGCCAGTGGCGTTTACCGGTTTCCTGGTGGCGCTGCTGATCCTGTCGCCGGAAGGCCTGGGGGCCCTGAAAGCGGTGCTGAACAATCAGGTGCAGCGCGCCATGAATCTGTTCTTCGGCTCGGTGCTGGCAACCATCTCCCTGACCGTGCCGGTAGTCACGCTGATTGCGTTCATGACGGGTAACGAATTGCAGTTTGCGCTGGGTGCGCCAGAAATGATTGTGATGGTAGCGTCTCTGCTGCTGTGTCAGATCTCTTTCTCCACCGGGCGCACAAACGTGCTTAACGGTGCCGCCCACATGGCGCTGTTCATTGCCTATCTGATGACTATCTTTGCCTGATTCAATTTCGGTGTGAGGGTTTTCCCTCACACCGCCCTTCAGAAAAAGCCTGCTTGAACGTGCAAAAATTTCATATGCGTTATGGAGAAAAAACCGTTAATTTTTGAGGTCGTTAACTCAAGGAATAACGATGAAAAGACGCTATGCAGTCGTCGATGTTTTTACCGACACCCCTTTTCTTGGCAACCCCGTCGCGGTGGTGTTAGATGCCGAAGGATTACACGCCGGGCAAATGCAGCAGATCGCCGCCGAATTTGGCTACAGTGAAACCACCTTCGTACTCCCTCCTCAGGACGATAAAAATACCGCGCAGGTTCGCATTTTCACCCCAACGCGTGAAATCCCCTTCGCCGGGCATCCAAACGTCGGCACCGCGTTTGTGCTGGCCCGTTTAGCCACGACAAACGGGCAGTTGCTTCCCGACACCCTGGTCTTCGAAGAGATCGCAGGACAGGTTCCCGTCAGGCTTCTTCAGGAAAAGGGAGACGTGACGGGTGCAGAGATTCAGGTTCCTGAAGCGTTATCATGCCGCTCCGAAGTCTCTCCTGAAAAAGTCGCTGCGTGTTTGTCATTGCCCGGTGAAGATATTCAAACCGACAATCACCTGCCCGTTGTCGCCTCTGTTGGCTTGCCTTTTCTGGTCGTTGAACTCGCTTCCCAGGAGGCACTCCGCCGCTGTGTTCCCAACCTACAGGGCTTCCGTGCGGTTTTGCCGCTTGACGGCGCGGTCTCTGTTTACGCCTTCACCAGGGAAACCGATCCCACCCGGCAGTGCGATCTGCATGCGCGTATGTTCACGCCAAGAATGACGGAAGATCCGGCCACGGGCAGCGCAACCGCAGCCGTCACGGCGCTTCTGGCCCAGCTGAACAATGTTTCAAAGCTGGATTTGCGAGTCAGCCAGGGCGTCGATATGGGGCGGGCAAGCGTGCTGCATTCTGGCTACGATGCCTCATCCGGTACGCCCATTGTCCGTGTCGGCGGTCACAGCGTTATTACCCTGCAAGGGACGTTTGACCTCTGATCTGGCTCTACAGGCGTAAAAAAACCCGCCGAAGCGGGTTTTGAGAAACACATCGTGCTTAGTTGCTGGTATCCAGCTCGTCGAAGCTCTTCACCAGATCGTCGATAGCTTTGATCTGCTTCAGGAACGGTTCCAGCTTGTCCAGCGGCAGCGCGGACGGGCCGTCGCATTTCGCGTTTGCCGGATCCGGGTGCGCTTCGATAAACAGGCCGGCCAGACCGGTCGCCATACCCGCACGCGCCAGTTCGGTAACCTGCGCACGACGACCGCCAGAGGCCGCGCCGAACGGGTCACGGCATTGCAGCGCGTGGGTCACGTCGAAGATAACCGGAGACTGGTTAGACACGTTTTTCATCACGCTGAAGCCCAGCATGTCCACAACCAGGTTGTCATAACCGAAGTTCGCGCCACGGTCGCACAGGATAACCTTGTCGTTACCGCCTTCGATAAACTTATCGACGATATTGCCCATCTGGCCTGGGCTCACGAACTGTGGTTTTTTCACGTTGATAACGGCACCGGTTTTCGCCATTGCGGCCACCAGGTCGGTCTGGCGAGCCAGGAACGCCGGAAGCTGAATAACGTCAACCACGTCCGCCACAGGCTGCGCCTGAGAGGCTTCATGCACGTCGGTGATCACTTTCACGCCAAAGGTCTGCTTCAGCTCCTGGAAAATTTTCATCCCCTCTTCCAGGCCCGGGCCACGGTAAGAGTTAATAGAGGAGCGGTTGGCTTTATCAAAAGAGGCTTTAAACACGTACGGGATCCCCAGCTTCTGGGTCACGGTCACGTAGTGCTCGCAGATACGCATAGCGAGATCGCGGGACTCCAGCACGTTCATACCGCCAAACAGTACGAACGGCAGGTCGTTTGCCACGTTGATATCACCAATGCTAACCACTTTTTGTTTCATAGGATCGCCTTATTCAGGTGTGAATCGGAAAGATTAATGCAGTGTAATTTGTTTATGCGCGATCGCGTTAATCTGCGCGCGGATCATTTCGCTAATCGGATCTTCCGGGCACTGCTCAACGAAATAGCTTAAATCGTTCAGCGCCACGTGCTCACAGTCGAGCTGCGCATAGATAAGGCCACGGTCGCGAATTTCGTAAGGATCTTCCGGATTAAATTGCAGTAAAACTTCACTGGCGCGCAGGGCCAGCTCCATCTGCCGCTCTTCCATCAGCGCCGCTTTCAGCGTATCCAGCAGCTTGCGGATCACCTCCGCGTTGTCGGCTTCGTCCAGATCTTCATTGAACAGCTCGGCAACCGGGCTGATGTTGCCTTTGAGCCACACGTCCAGCGTGTGCTCATCCAGCGTGTCGCCGTTAAACGGGTTGATTAACCACATTTCGCCGTCGAGCCACTCAGCGCGCAGGATCATCTGCGTCGGGAAAATGACCGGCACCAGCGGAATATCCAGACGGTGCGCAATCCACAGCAAAATCGCCCCCAGCGCCACCGCGCTGCCCTGACGATTTTTTAAAACCTGATCCAGCCAGAGTGCGTCAGAAAGGCGGTACACGCCGCGCGTATCGCAAAAGCCCCATTCGCCGTAGAAAAGCTCAACCAGCTTTTCTAACTGCCAGTCCTGTTCGCGCGCCATATTGATCTCTTCTCGCGCCAGGCTGACCAGGCTTTCCAGCTCATCGTAGACGTACTGCGACGAAAAATCGTCACGGATCATCTCCGAAATCAGTACCATCCCATCGCAAAGCGGCACTTTATTAAATTCGAAATCGGCTAAGGACCTCATACTTACCCCAGTAACGGTATTCTAGTGGTGGCGAGTTTAATGATGATGTACAGCACCACCAGACCCAGCAGAAAGGCGATAAAACCGGTCTGCTGGCTGCGCGGACGACGACGTCCAAGCGCGATAAAACCCAAAACGATGTAGATGATAACGCCAAACAGCTTTTCAGTCAGCCATGCGCCTTTATCAGTAAATGGCAGATAGCCGGTCTTCCACATCAATCCTGCCCCGGAAAGGAACAGCAGCGTATCAATGCAGTGCGGCGCAACGCGCACCCAGCGGGCGTCAATCAACGGATTGTTGTGATAGCGCCACCAGTAGCGGGTGATGAAAAATCCGATTGTCAGGGCAACGGAAATCAGATGCACCCACAGCAACACGCTAAACAGACTCATCGCCACTGGCCCAGCGTCAGGCGCTCGTTGTCGCCGTAGTCACGACAGGTTTCCACCGCGTGATAGCCGGCGGCGGTAAACAGCGCGCGAACCGCTTCGCCCTGCGTCCAGCCGTGCTCCACCAGCAGCCAGCCGTTCGGCTCTAGATGCTGACGTGACACTGTCACGATATGCTCAAGATCTGCCAGGCCTTCGTTGGCGGCCACCAGCGCCGTCAGCGGCTCGAAACGCACGTCGCCCTGTGCCAGGTGCGGATCGCGCTCGTCGATGTAGGGCGGATTGCTGACGATCATCCCGAAGGTGCGCTGTTCGAGCGCATCAAACCAGCTGCTTTGCAGCACGGTGACGTTATCAAACCCAAGACGCGCCAGGTTACGCTGCGCCAGAGCCACGGCATCGGGCATCAGATCCACCGCCGTGACCTGGCAATCCGGTCGCTCGCTCGCCAGCGCCAGGGCAATCGCCCCGGTGCCGGTGCCTAAATCGAGGATTGAACAGCCGTTCGCAGGCAGCCGCGCCAGGGCCTGCTCCACCAGACACTCGGTGTCCGGGCGCGGAATAAGCGTGGCGGCAGAAACATACAGCGGCAGCGACCAGAACTCGCGCTCGCCCACCAGATGCGCCACCGGCTCGCCGGTTTTACGTCGGGAGAGCAGTTCCGCGAGCTGATGCTCCTGCGCCTGGCTCAGCGGCGTTTCGCCAAAGGCCAGCAGGAAGGTACGGCTTTTGCCCGTGACAAATCCCAGCAGAATTTCGGCGTCGCGCCTGGGGCTTTCGCTTGCCGAAAGTTCCCCGGCGGCATGGCGTAACCAGTGCTGAAAATCCATTATTCCTGCTCGGACAGCGCCGCCAGCTGGTCGGCCTGGTATTCCTGCACGATCGGCTCAATCAGCATATCGAGCTTGCCTTCCATCGCCTCGTCCAGTCGGTACAGAGTAAGGTTGATGCGGTGATCGGTGACACGTCCCTGCGGGAAATTATAGGTACGGTTACGGTCGCTGCGATCGCCGCTGCCCAGCAGGTTGCGGCGGGTAGAGGCTTCCGCCTGCTGACGCTTCGCCACTTCGGCGGCGCGAATACGCGCGCCCAGCACGGAAAGCGCTTTGGCTTTGTTTTTGTGCTGCGAACGTTCGTCCTGACACTCCACCACAATGCCGGTTGGCAGGTGGGTAATACGGATAGCGGAGTCGGTGGTGTTAACGTGCTGACCGCCCGCGCCCGAGGAGCGGAAGGTATCAATACGCAGATCCGCCGGGTTGATATCCGGCAGTTCGGCTTCAGGCAGTTCAGGCATCACCGCCACCGTACAGGCGGAGGTGTGGATACGGCCCTGAGATTCGGTTGCCGGAACGCGCTGCACGCGATGACCGCCGGACTCAAACTTCAGACGGCCATAAACGCCGTCGCCGCTGATCTTGGCGATGACTTCTTTGAAGCCACCGTGCTCGCCCTCGTTGGCGCTCATGATTTCGACACGCCAGCGGCGCGATTCGGCGTAGCGGCTGTACATGCGGAACAGATCGCCCGCGAACAGCGCGGCCTCGTCGCCGCCGGTGCCGGCGCGCACTTCCACAAAGGCGTTACGTTCATCGTCCGGATCTTTTGGCAGCAGCAGCACCTGGAGCTGTTGCTCCATCTCTTCGGAACGCGCTTTGGCATCCTGCAACTCTTCCTGCGCCATTTCGCGCATTTCAGGGTCGTCCAGCATCATCTGCGCGGTTTCGATATCCTCCTGGACCTGTCGCCAGTCGGTAAAGCATTTAGAGACATCACTGAGCTGCGCATATTCACGCGACAGCGCGCGAAAACGTTCCTGGTCTGCAATGGTCCCGGCATCGCCGAGCAGCGCCTGGACTTCTTCATGGCGCTCGTGCAGAGCTTCCAGTTTAGCGACGATAGAAGGCTTCATAGGCGTAAGTGCACCTTGTAATAGAAAATGGGTGTAGGGCGCTATTCCAGCCCGAGGCTGTTGCGCAGAATAGTCAGGCGTTCATCATCGCCGTTTCGGGCTGCCTGCTGAAGAGATTTGGTTGGTGCATGGATCAGGCGGTTGGTCAGTTTCCAGGCCAGATCCTGCATAATTGCCTGTGCGTCGCCACCCTGTTCAAGGGCCGCCAACGCTTTGGCAGTCAGGTCATCACGCACCTGCTCTGCCTGCCCGCGATACTCGCGGATAGTCTCGCTGACGCTTTGCGCGCGCAGCCAGGCCATAAACTCGCTGGTTTCCTGCTCGACGATCGTTTCAGCCTGAACCGCCGCCGCTTTACGCTGCGCAAGGTTGTGCGAAATGATGCTTTGCAGATCGTCCACGCTGTAGAGATAGGCGTTGGCCAGTTTGCCCACTTCCGGCTCGACATCGCGCGGAACGGCGATATCCACCAGCAGCATCGGCTGATTACGGCGGGATTTTAATGCGCGCTCTACCATGCCTTTGCCGATAATCGGCAGCGGGCTGGCGGTAGAGCTGATAATGATATCCGCCTCTTTCAGGCGCTCATCGATGTCGCTCAGTGCAATCACCTCCGCACCCACTTCGTCTGCCAGCACCTGCGCACGCTCGCGGGTACGGTTGGCGATAATCATCTTCTTCACCTTGTGCTCGCGCAGATGGCGCGCCACAAGCTCGATGGTTTCACCCGCACCGACCAGCAGCACCGTAACGGTGGATAAGGATTCAAAGATTTGACGAGCAAGGGTACAGGCCGCGAACGCAACCGAAACCGCACTGGCACCAATGTCGGTTTCGGTTCGCACACGCTTTGCCACGGAGAAGGATTTCTGGAACATGCGCTCCAGCTCGCTGGCCTTAAGATGGCCTTTATGGGAATCCGCGAAGGCTTTTTTCACCTGACCGAGAATTTGCGGTTCGCCGAGCACCAGCGAATCGAGGCCGCTGGCGACGCGCATCAGGTGGCTGACCGCATCGTTGTCCTGATGCCAGTAGAGGCTTTTACGCAGCTCTTCTTCGTTCAGATTGTGGTAGTCGCATAGCCAGCGGATTAGCGCTTCGTGCAGGTTATCCTGCTCTTCGACGCTCAGGTAAAGTTCGGTACGGTTGCACGTCGACAGCACAACTCCGCCCTGCACCATAGGCTGTGCAAGCAGGCTATCCAGCGCCAGGTCGAGCTTGTCCGGCGAAAACGTAACGCGTTCTCGCAGTGAAACCGGGGCCGTTTTGTGGTTAATACCGAGTGCTAAAAGGGTCATGTGAGCGGGAGTAGTACCAGCGTTAATAAGGTTAGCAGGACGCATCATACAGGATGCGCGAGATCAATAAAAGAGACAGCCCCTTTCGGAGTAATAGCTTATCTCCGTCATACTTCACG
Organism: Enterobacter asburiae; assembly: GCF_021440515.1. Taxonomy (GTDB): domain Bacteria; phylum Pseudomonadota; class Gammaproteobacteria; order Enterobacterales; family Enterobacteriaceae; genus Enterobacter; species Enterobacter asburiae_E. The sequence goes on from NZ_JAKCMV010000034.1 coordinate 37,001, forward strand.
CTAAATATTCGTTGGCGGCATGACGTAATCACGATAGTCGGTTCGCTTTGAGATAATTTGAACGTAGACGCTGGCAAGCATCGACGCTAGCATTAACCACTATAACTCTAACGTATCTCAAGGATTTGTCCTCATTATGACCCGACTGATTCGCCTGCTGCCGCTGGCAGCCCTGGTTCTGACCGCATGTACCGTCACCCAGCCAAAAGGCCCGGGAAAAAGCCCTGATTCACCGCAGTGGCGTCAGCACCAGCAGGACGTCCGTAATTTAAGCCAGTACCAGACCCGCGGCGCGTTTGCTTACCTCTCTGACGAACAAAAAGTTTATGCGCGCTTCTTCTGGCAGCAAACGGGTCAGGATAACTATCGCCTGCTGCTGCTGAACCCGCTGGGCAGCACCGAGCTGGAACTTATCGCCAAACCGGGCGAAGCGCAGATCACCGATAATAAAGGGAAACACTACACGGCTACCGACGCGGAAGAGATGATTGGCAAACTGACCGGAATGCCTATCCCGCTGAACAGCCTGCGCCAGTGGATCCTCGGCCTGCCGGGCGATGCCACAGACTACACTCTTGACGACCAGTACCGCCTGAGCCAGGTAAGCTACGCCCAGAACGGCAAAACCTGGAAAGTGGTGTACAACGGCTACGACAGTAGCAGCAAGCCGTCGCTGCCTTCCAATATGGAACTGACCCAGGGCAGCCAGCGCATCAAGCTGAAAATGGACAACTGGATCGTTAAATGATGACCCAATGGCCCTCTCCGGCAAAACTGAACCTGTTTTTGTACATCACCGGGCAGCGTGCTGACGGCTATCACACCCTGCAAACGCTGTTTCAGTTCCTTGATTACGGCGACACGATGTCGATAGAACCGCGCCGTGACGGCCAGATTCACCTGCTTACGCCCGTTGAGGGCGTCGAGCAGGAAGATAACCTGATCGTTCGCGCCGCGCGTCTGCTGATGAAGGCCGCTTCCGACAGCGGACGGCTCCCCGTCGGAAGCGGCGCTGACATCAGCATCGACAAACGTCTGCCGATGGGCGGCGGTCTGGGCGGCGGATCGTCTAACGCGGCCACCGTGCTGGTTGCGCTTAACCATCTGTGGGGCTGCGGGCTGTCTACGGATGAACTGGCGGCGCTGGGCTTATCGCTCGGGGCAGACGTGCCGGTGTTTGTGCGCGGTCATGCCGCCTTTGCGGAGGGCGTTGGGGAGATCCTCTCGCCGGTCGAGCCGCCGGAAAAATGGTACCTGGTCGCTCATCCGGGCGTCAGCATTCCGACCCCGGTCATCTTTAAAGATCCTAACCTGAAAAGAAATACCCCGGTGCGGTCAATAGAAACGTTATTAAATTGTGAATTCAGCAACGATTGCGAGGATATCGCAAGAAAACGTTTTCGCGAGGTTGATGCGGTGCTTTCCTGGCTGTTAGAATACGCGCCGTCGCGCCTGACTGGCACAGGAGCCTGTGTTTTTGCTGAATTTGACACCGAATCCGCCGCTCGTCAGGTGCTTGAGCAAGCGCCGGTTTGGCTGCATGGTTTTGTAGCGCGAGGGATGAACACGTCCCCCCTACAGCACGCCATTCTGGCGCAGACTGAGTTTCGGTGACAACGTCACCCTGTTCCAGACGTTGCATCGCGCTCTTTAATACACCGCCTGGATAGCATTTGCTTAGGCCCCGCAGTTTGCGGCAAACGCTATCCACCACTGGACGCATGCCTGAGGTTCTTCTCGTGCCTGATATGAAGCTTTTTGCTGGTAACGCCACCCCGGAACTAGCACAACGTATTGCCAACCGCCTGTACACTTCCCTCGGCGACGCCGCCGTAGGTCGCTTTAGCGACGGCGAAGTCAGCGTACAAATCAACGAAAATGTACGCGGTGGTGATATTTTCATCATCCAGTCCACCTGTGCTCCAACGAACGACAACCTGATGGAATTGGTTGTTATGGTCGATGCTCTGCGTCGCGCTTCCGCAGGCCGTATCACCGCTGTAATCCCTTACTTTGGCTATGCCCGTCAGGACCGTCGCGTGCGTTCCGCGCGTGTACCTATCACCGCAAAAGTTGTTGCAGATTTCCTGTCAAGCGTCGGCGTTGACCGCGTGCTGACCGTTGACCTGCACGCTGAGCAGATCCAGGGCTTCTTCGACGTCCCGGTTGATAACGTATTCGGCAGCCCAATCCTGCTGGAAGACATGCTGCAACTGAACCTGGATAACCCAATCGTGGTTTCTCCGGACATCGGCGGCGTGGTTCGTGCTCGTGCAATTGCAAAACTGCTGAACGATACCGACATGGCTATCATCGACAAGCGTCGTCCACGCGCTAACGTTTCACAGGTGATGCACATCATCGGTGACGTGGCTGGCCGTGACTGCGTGCTGGTTGACGACATGATCGATACCGGCGGTACCCTGTGTAAAGCTGCTGAAGCGCTGAAAGAGCGCGGTGCCAAGCGCGTGTTTGCTTACGCGACTCACCCGATCTTCTCCGGTAATGCGGTAAATAATCTCCGCAACTCCGTTATCGACGAAGTTGTAGTTTGCGATACCATCCCACTGAGTGATGAAATCAAAGCGCTGCCAAACGTGCGTACTTTGACCCTGTCCGGGATGCTGGCCGAAGCGATTCGTCGTATCAGCAACGAAGAATCTATCTCTGCAATGTTCGAACACTAATCGAACACGGCCAAAAAACCCGCTGCGGCGGGTTTTTTTGTCTCTGATGCTTATTTGTATGATTTATTAAGTTATCACCTGCCATTCACATGACAGATGATGCGCACACGGATGATAGATTATTGTGAAAAACCTAAACCTCTCACAAGTTCTGCCCTTTCGCGCCCTCATCGACGCCTGCTGGAAAGAGAAATACACCTCGTCGCGCTTCCTGCGTGACGTTATCGCCGGAATAACCGTCGGCATTATCGCCATTCCGCTGGCAATGGCGCTGGCAATTGGCAGCGGCGTTGCGCCGCAGTATGGCCTTTATACCTCTGCGGTGGCGGGGATTGTCATTGCCCTGACCGGCGGCTCGCGCTTCAGCGTGTCCGGCCCGACCGCCGCCTTTGTGGTGATCCTCTACCCCGTTTCTCAGCAGTTTGGCCTGGCAGGGCTGCTGGTTGCCACCCTGATGTCCGGCGTCTTTTTAATTCTGTTCGGGCTGGCCCGTTTTGGTCGGCTGATAGAATATATCCCCCTTTCCGTGACGCTGGGGTTCACTTCCGGGATTGGTATCACCATCGGGACAATGCAGATTAAAGATTTTCTCGGCCTGCAAATGCCCCACGTGCCGGAACATTATCTGCAAAAAGTGGGCGCGCTGTTTATGGCGCTGCCTACCGCTAACGTCGGCGACGCGGCTATCGGGATTGTCACGCTCGGTACGCTGATCCTCTGGCCGCGTTTAGGTATCCGCCTGCCGGGCCATCTGCCCGCGCTGCTGTTGGGCTGTGCGGTGATGGGGATCGTAAACCTGATGGGCGGCAGCGTGGCGACCATCGGCTCCCAGTTCCACTACGTGCTGGCCGACGGGTCGCAGGGCAGCGGCATTCCGCAGCTTTTACCCCAGCTGGTGCTGCCGTGGGAGCTGCCCGGTTCTAACTTCACACTGAGCTGGGATTCGCTTCAGGCGCTGCTGCCTGCGGCATTCTCAATGGCGATGCTGGGGGCGATTGAATCCCTGCTCTGCGCCGTGGTGCTCGACGGCATGACCGGCACAAAGCATAAGGCCAACAACGAGCTGATTGGTCAAGGGCTGGGTAATATCGTCGCGCCGTTCTTCGGCGGTATTACCGCAACGGCTGCGATTGCCCGCTCTGCGGCGAACGTCCGCGCGGGGGCAACGTCACCAATTTCTGCCGTGGTCCACGCGCTGCTGGTGATCCTCGCCCTGCTGATCCTCGCCCCGCTGCTCTCGTGGCTGCCGCTCTCCGCCATGGCGGCCCTGCTGCTGATGGTGGCGTGGAATATGAGCGAAGCGCATAAGGTGGTGTATCTGCTGCGAAAAGCGCCAAAAGACGACATCATCGTGATGCTGATCTGCATGTCGCTCACCGTGCTGTTCGATATGGTGATCGCCATCAGCGTCGGGATCGTGCTGGCCTCGCTGCTGTTTATGCGCCGCATTGCGCGGATGACCCGCCTTGCCCCGGTCAATGTCGACACCCCCGACGACGTGCTGGTGCTGCGCGTAATTGGCCCGCTGTTCTTTGCTGCCGCCGAAGGGCTGTTCACCGATCTGGAGTCGCGCATCGCAGAGAAACGGATCGTGGTGCTGAAGTGGGATGCGGTGCCGGTGCTGGATGCGGGCGGTCTGGACGCCTTCCAGCGTTTCGTGAAGCGCCTGCCGGAAGGCTGCGAGCTGCGGGTAAGCAATCTTGAGTTTCAGCCGCTGCGCACCATGGCGCGAGCGGGCGTGCAGCCTATTCCGGGTCGCCTCGCGTTTTATCCTAACCGGGAGGCGGCGTTAGCTGACCTGTAACCGGCGAAAAAAAAACGGCTCTGAAAAGAGCCGTTTCTCTGTAACCGTCACGCTGTTAGCCGTGTTTATGCTGATCCCGGCGGCAACGTTTGTCGTAGTGGCGTACCCACCAGTATCTGTCGCTAACCTGCTCATGGCCGCTTACGCGCGCCCCGGCGAGCCACAAAACGGCCCCGAGGAAGATACTTAACACCGCGCCGTGCGCGAAGTACTGTGGGAGGTCAAGTTGAGGCAACTGGTTTAAAATGGAATAACCGACACCGCCCACCATCACAAACAGTCCCAACCCCATAAGCACGTTACCGAGTATCGAAGCGTTTTTGCGTTTCATATATCACCTCCGGAACTTTGGGTCGCAGGGGAAAAGCCCCTAATCCTTGTGTGTAAAGTATAGACAACGGTGCTTTTGTGAGTTGCGCGGGCGATCACAATAATGGCCACCGTTCGTACAAAAGTTTACAAATAAGCAACTGAAGCGCATGAAATTCTAATGGTTCAGGGCGTGAATTATTCCGCTTTCGCGGTAGTTGTCGCAGAATTTTGTCAACCGGCTCGCCAGACAGTAAACTACGCGCCAGATCTGGAACCCATTAGGAATGAAAACGTGACGATTAAACTGATTGTCGGTCTTGCCAACCCGGGCGCTGAATATGCCGCAACGCGCCACAACGCGGGCGCCTGGTATGTCGATCTGCTGGCCGAACGGTTACGTGCTCCCCTGCGTGAAGAACCTAAGTTTTACGGCTATACCTCACGTATTAACCTGGCCGGTGCCGACGTGCGCCTGCTGGTGCCGACCACCTTTATGAACCTGAGCGGCAAAGCCGTCGCCGCGATGGCGACGTTTTATCGTATTAACCCTGACGAGATCCTCGTCGCCCACGATGAGCTCGATCTGCCGCCGGGCGTGGCAAAATTCAAGCTGGGCGGCGGTCACGGCGGTCATAACGGCCTGAAGGACATCATCAGCAAGCTGGGGAATAACCCGAATTTCCACCGTTTGCGCGTGGGAATCGGCCATCCGGGCGATAAAAACAAAGTTGTCGGTTTTGTGCTGGGTAAGCCCCCGGTTTCTGAGCAGAAACTGATAGACGAAGCCGTAGACGAAGCGGCGCGTTGCACCGAAATCTGGCTCAAAGACGGTTTAACGAAGGCGACAAATCGCCTGCACGCTTTCAAAGCGCAATAATCAGCGCGTAACGGCTTTTTTGCCGCGCGGCATCCGGGTTACGTGTATAATAGGCGTAGTTATTTACTTTTCTTCAATCGGTTAATGCTAACGGATTGATAATCAAGATATTAAGGTGATTTAGAAATGGGATTCAAATGCGGTATCGTTGGTCTGCCTAACGTTGGCAAATCCACCCTGTTTAACGCGCTGACCAAAGCGGGCATCGAAGCAGCAAACTTCCCGTTCTGTACCATCGAACCCAACACCGGCGTCGTACCGATGCCCGATCCTCGTCTGGACCAGCTGGCTGAAATCGTGAAGCCGCAGCGCATCCTGCCGACCACCATGGAGTTCGTGGACATCGCGGGTCTGGTAAAAGGCGCATCCAAAGGTGAAGGCCTGGGCAACCAGTTCCTGACCAACATTCGTGAAACCGAAGCGATCGGCCACGTTGTGCGTTGCTTTGAAAACGACAACATCATCCACGTAAACAACAAAGTGGATCCGGCTGACGATATCGACGTCATCAACACCGAGCTGGCCCTGTCTGACCTCGACACCTGCGAGCGCGCCATTCATCGCGTGCAGAAACGCGCCAAAGGCGGCGACAAAGATGCAAAAGCCGAGCTGGCCGCGCTGGAAAAATGTCTGCCGCAGCTCGAAAACGCGGGCATGCTGCGCGCGCTGAAAAACCTGACCGAAGAAGATAAAGCGGCGATCAAATACCTGAGCTTCCTGACGCTGAAACCAACCATGTATATCGCGAACGTAAACGAAGACGGTTTTGAAAATAACCCGTACCTCGACAAAGTGCGTGAAATCGCAGCGGCGGAAGGCTCTGTGGTGGTTGCGGTATGTGCTGCCGTTGAATCTGACATCGCCGAGCTGGACGACGCAGACCGTGAAGAGTTCATGGCCGAGCTGGGTCTGGAAGAGCCAGGCCTGAACCGCGTGATCCGCGCGGGCTACGAGCTGCTGAATCTGCAAACCTACTTCACCGCTGGCGTGAAAGAAGTGCGTGCGTGGACCATCCCGGTAGGGGCAACCGCGCCGCAGGCGGCGGGTAAAATCCACACCGACTTTGAGAAAGGCTTCATCCGTGCGCAAACCATCGCGTTTGAAGACTTCATCACCTACAAAGGTGAGCAGGGCGCGAAAGAGGCCGGCAAAATGCGTGCAGAAGGTAAAGACTACATCGTTAAAGATGGCGATGTGATGAACTTCCTGTTCAACGTCTAAGTCCCCTTCCCCATTTAAAAATCCACGCATCGCGTGGATTTTTTTACCCGTTATTTCACTGCGCCCCGTTTATATTTAAGAATCGTCATAGCTTTTCTCTCATCGTTATTTCTTTATACTCCCCCGCCAGTAAAGCCTCCCCAAGTGCCATTAATATAATTATTAAAATCAATTATTTACAAATAAAAAGGGATGCAGACGTGCCGGTAAAAGTATTATCACTGTGTTTATTTTCTTTAAGCCTTGCGGCCTGCGAGTCATACGATCCTGACACGCACGATATCAACCTGGGGACACCTGGAAATGAGAAAATTCATGCCTCTGTCTCGGGTGCAGATAGCGGGGGACGTCATATGGAGCAAATTCGCCAGCGCGGATGCGCGGACAATACGGTCGACTGCTCGGCCACGTTCGGCTGGTAGCAGGATGATATGTATTCGTTGTTAGTTTGTTAAATAAAGTGATGTAGACTTCATCGGATACCCACCTATGCGGAGTCCAGATGAAAACCACAAAACGCTCAGTCCCCGGTATCCGGCATTACGACGGTCCTGCGGGCGGCTGGGGTGCCTTAAAAGCCACCGCCATCGCCGTTCGCACGCAGATAGACACCCTGGACGCCCCCGCCACCCTGCTTCGCACCAACCAGCCCGACGGGTTTGACTGCCCCGGCTGCGCGTGGCCGGACAAAGAGCACAAATCCACCTTCCAGTTTTGCGAGAACGGCGCGAAGGCGGTGACGTGGGAAGCCACCAGCAAACGCGTGACGCCCGAGTTTCTGGCGAAAAATACCGTCACCGAGCTGCTGGCGCGATCTGATTTCGAGCTGGAAGGCTACGGTCGCCTGACCCACCCGCTGCGTTACGACCGGGCGAGCGATACCTTCCGCCCCGTCGAATGGGACGAGGCGTTTGCGCGCATCGGCGAGATCCTGCGCGACCTTGAGCCTGACGAGGTGGAGTTTTACACCTCCGGGCGAGCCTCTAACGAAGCGGCATATCTGTTCCAGCTTTTCGCGCGCGAGTACGGCACCAATAACTTCCCTGACTGCTCCAACATGTGCCACGAAGCCACCAGCACCGGCCTGCCGCGCTCCATTGGCATCGGTAAAGGCACCGTATCGCTGGATGATTTCGACAAAACCGAGCTGGTGATCTCCATCGGGCATAACCCCGGCACGAACCACCCGCGCATGATGGGCACGCTGCACGAGCTGGCGCGTCGCGGGGTGCCGATTATCGTCTTTAACCCGCTGCGCGAACGTGCGCTGGAGCGTTTTGCCGACCCGCAAAGCGTGGTGGAGATGGCGACCTATGGCTCTACCGATATCGCCTCAACCTATTATCAGGTGAAGGCGGGCGGCGATGCGGCGGCGCTAAAAGGGGTGGCGAAACATCTGCTGGAGATGGACGATGCGCTGGACAACGCCTTTATCGCCGACCATACCGAGGGCTTTAACGCGTTTGCTGAGGATATTGCGCACACCGCCTGGGAAGCCATCGAGCGCGAGTCCGGGTTAACCCGGGCGGCGCTGAAAAACGTCGCCGGGGCGTATGCAAAATCCAACGCCACCATCATCACCTACGGCATGGGCATCACCCAGCACAACAAAGGCACCGCGAACGTGCGTCTGATTGCCGACCTGCTGCTGCTCCGCGGCAACATAGGCAAACCCGGCGCGGGGATCTGTCCCCTGCGCGGACACTCCAACGTGCAGGGCAACCGCACCGTCGGCATTACCGAGAAACCCGGCTCCGCCTTCTTAAACCGCATCAAAGAGGTCTTTGGCTTCGAGCCGCCCGCCGCGCACGGCCATGACGCGGTGCAGGCGACTCAGGCGATGATTGACGGGCGCGCGAAGGCGCTGCTCGCCCTCGGCGGGAACTTTGCGGTGGCGATGCCCGATCACGAGAACGGCTTCCCGGCGATGGGCAAGCTTGATCTGAGCGTTCACGTTGGCACCAAGCTTAACCGCACGCACCTGCTGGTCGGCAAAGAAACCTATATTCTGCCCTGCCTGGGCCGCACCGAGCTGGATATGCAGCAGAGCGGGCGTCAGTCCATCACCGTGGAAGATTCCATGTCGATGGTCCACGCCTCGTCCGGCAAGCTGAAGCCCGCCTCCCCGCAGATCCGCTCTGAACCGGCGATTGTGGCGGGCCTGGCGAAAGCCACGCTGCCCGACACCAAAGTGAACTGGCTGACGCTGGTGGAGGACTACGACCGCATCCGCGATCTTATCGAACAAACCCTGCCCGGCTTTGAGGATTACAACGCGCGCATTCGCGTGCCCGGCGGCTTTCGAATGCCGCTGCCGCCAACGGAGCGCGTCTGGCCGACCGCAACGGGCAAAGCGATGTTCTCGGTGTTTGACGGCGTGGATGAAAACGCGCCGGGCGAAGGGGATAACGTCCTGCGCCTGATCACCCTGCGCAGCCACGACCAGTACAACACCACCATCTATGCGCTGGACGATCGCTATCGCGGCGTGTTTGGCCGCCGCGATATTCTGTTTATGAATGAAGGGGATATGGCGGCGTTAAGTCTGGAGCACGGCGACCGTGTGGATATCGAAACCGCCCTGCCGGGAAGCCGCCAGCGGCTGGACGATATTACCGTGGTGGCCTACGGCATTGCGCCGGGTTCAGTGGGCGCCTATTACCCGGAGGCCAACGTGCTGGTGCCGCTCGATTACCTCGACAAAGAGAGCGGAACGCCCTCCTACAAGTCCGTTCCCATCCGCGTCACGCTGCGCTCGAAAGAGATCCGCCAGATGTAGTCAGTCCAGCAGCGGCGACCACGCCTCACGGGTCGCCGCGCTAAACCCGCGGATCAGCACCGCATCGCACACCTGCCGGTATTCCGGCAAACTCACCAGCCCGGTTAGCGCCTCGCGAATCGCCTGGAGCCTGTCTGGTGTCGTTTTGCCGGAGGTAATCAGCGGCAAACCCGGCGTCAGCGGGCTTTGCTCAATGACCGCCAGCCCGGCAACGACATCCGGCTCGTGGCGCTGCAACAGCGCCCAGGTCACGCAGTCGATAGCCGCCAGATCCGCCCTACCGTCCTTAATCTCAATCAGCGACCGGCGATGGCTGCCGCTAAAGCTGACGCGGGTGAAATACCGATCCAGTACCTCGGGCGCGATGCGTTTGCGCAGCACGTTATAGCCGGACTGGGAGTCTGAGGAGTTACACACCAGCCGCCGCCCGCGAAAATCCGCAACGGTAAGATGTTTATCCGAATCGCGCGCCACCAGAAAGCTGCGGTAGCCCATGCCGTCACAGCCCGGCGCGGCGTAGTGAAAAGCGCCCACCACCTGCACGTCCGGCATGCGCGTCACCAGCGGATAGCCGCAGGTCTGGCTGAGGATCAGATCCGGCTGCTGCCAGTGGGCCAGCAGATCCGCCTCGGGCAGACAGTAATGCTCACTAAGTATTACGCCGCGCGCCGCCAGCAGGTGGTTAACCGCCTGCCACAGCGCCTCGGTATCGGCCCGATCCACGGCATACATCGGAAAGGCCAGTCGGTTACTCATCGTCTTTTTTCACTCCCGGATGTGCGGTAACGTCCACCGGCGTGGCCCAAAACTGGCGAAGCCACTGCCCGTATCCCCTGACCACAAACCCCTGGTTACGCTGCTGATACGCCTCCCGCTGGTGAAGATAAATCGTCTTCAGCCCGTACCAGGGCACGCCGGGGAGGTCATGGTGTACTGAATGGTAGTTGAGATTTAAAAACAGCACCTGCCAGAACAGGCCGGCTTCGTTGATGACCGAGCGCGCCAGCGGGTCGTCCGCCGTGCGATGCTCGAGGAAAGAGCGCACCTTAGTGAGCGCCAGCGCCGGATAGCTCACCGCCAGCGCAAACCAGACGGGGGAGAAACCCCGCTGCGCCATCCAGATAAAAAGTACCGCCAGCAGCGCGCCGTGCATCAGCCACATCCCCATCGCCCGCAGGTGCAGATGGCGAAACGCCGCCACCGCGCTGCCCAGCGTGTCGGTAATATCGAGCAGCGGGGCCAGCAGCAGTCGGCCGATAAAGGTGTTGCGCAGGTGTATCACCCGCTTTTGCCACGGGCGAAAACGCGCCCAGCTTTCCGGCGTGAAGTAATACGACTCCGGATCGTCCTGCGGCACCGTCAGACTATCGTTGCGATGGTGGGCCAGATGCGAGTCGCGGTACAGGCCGAAGGGATACCAGACCGCCAGCGGCAGCGTGCCGAAAAGCTGGTTAAACCGGAGAAAGCGCGTGGGGTGACCGTGGATCAGCTCATGCTGAAGCGACATATACCAGGCGGTGAAAAAGATAAGCAGCAGCGTGGCGGGCAGCAGGCCGAGGATCTGCCAGAAGGCCAGCGTGGCAAACCAGCCGCCATAAATCGTGATAATTAAAAGCCAGGTGGGCAGTTCGCTGCGCCACATCAGGTGCGCGGCGAGCGTGTGAATATGTTCGCGCTGTTGCGGGTGGAGATATTTACTCATTCCTTCAGACGCCGTTTCGCCAGAGAGACAATGCCCTGACATTCTGCGAAAACGCCTGAAATAACAACGAAGTTAAATTGCTATCCTTTGCCGAAAATGCGGGCAACGACGTGCCGCTGCGCGAGGTAGTCGCTTCTCCTGCCGCTTGACTTATTTTGCGATAAAGGTACTTTTCAGGACATGAAAAAGATCCTGATTATCGTTCCCGACGGCGGCATGCTGTTCGAAGCCGCCGGTATCGCCGACATTCTGATGCAGGCCAACCGGCTGCACCCGGAAGGCCCGCTGCATCCCTGCTACCGCATTATTATCGCCACCACCCAGCCGCATCAGGTGATCCACGGTCAGTCTGGCTTAAACCTGCTGGCGGACTACCGCCTGCCGGAGCTTGATCCCCGCGAGCCGCTGGACACCATCATCATTACCGGGCGCGGGATGAACGAACAGGAGAGCACCGCCGTGGTGGACTGGCTGCATCTTGCCGCGCCCCATGCCCGCCGCGTGGCCTCAATTTGCGGCGGCGCGATGCTGCTGGCGCAGACCGGCCTGCTTAACGGCCGCCGGGCAACGACCCACTGGCGGCTGCTGGACACGATGCAGGCCGCCTACCCGGAAATTACCGTCGAGGGCGGGCCGCTTTATATTCAGGATGGCCCAATCTGGACCTCGGGCGGCGTCAGCTCAGGGTTTGACCTGACCCTTGCGCTGGTTGAGGATGATTACGGTTTCAGCCTTGCCCGCGACGTGGCGCAGGACATGGTGATGTACCTGCGTCGCCCCGGCGGACAGCTTCAGTTCAGCCGCTACAATTTGCCCCCCTCGGGCGCGTCGGCGCCGATTAACGAACTCCAGACCTGGATCCTGCAAAACCTCACCGCCGACCTGTGCGTGGAGAATCTGGCGCAAAGAGTCGCCATGAGTCCGCGCAACTTCACCCGCGTCTTTACCCGCGAAACCGGCGCTTCCCCGGCAAAGTACGTCACCGAGGCGCGCCTCGCCGCCGCGCGTCAGCTTCTTGAGCAGACCGCCGAACCGCTGGATCGTATCGCCGAAAAGAGCGGCTTTGGCAGCAGCATCAACCTGCGCCGGGTATTTGAAAAACAGCTTCATCTCACCCCCGGGGAATACCGCCAGCGCTTCCACTGCCGCAAGATGGCGTAATGTGATCCTTTTTTGTCGTTTACGCCATTTCGGGCAGCGCCTACAGTCACTCCAGAGACATCAAATAAGGAGTGCATCATGGTTAAGGTCGGTATTAACGGTTTCGGCAGAATCGGACGTAATTTCCTGCGCGCTGCGCTGGGCAACCCGGATATTCAGATTGCGGCAATTAACGATCTGACGGACAGCAAAACCCTCGCACACTTGCTGAAATATGACTCTCTGCTCGGCACGCTCGGGGCCTCCGTTGAGGCGGGGGACGGGGCGTTACAGGTCGACGGGCAGCGGATCGCCGTCTTTAGCGAACGCGATCCGGCGAACATTCCGTGGCGCGACGTGGGCGTTGAGGTGGTGATTGAGGCGACCGGCTTCTTCACCGAACGCAGCAAGGCGGAGGTGCATATCACCCGCGGCGGCGCGAAGCGCGTGATTATTTCCGCGCCGGGCAAGGACGATGACCTGACGATTGTGATGGGCGTAAACCACTAGAGCTACGATCCGGCGCGGCATTACGTGGTCAGCAACGGGAGCTGCACGACCAACGGGCTGGCCCCTGCCGCGCAGGTGCTGCATCAGGCCTTTGGTATTGAGCACGGGCTGATGAACACCACCCACGCCTACACCAACAGCCAGGCCCTGCACGACCAGCCGGAGAAAGATCTGCGCGGCGCGCGCGCGGCGGCGCTGTCGATTGTGCCTTACTCCAGCGGTGCGGCGAAGGCGCTGGGCAAAGTGATCCCCGAGCTGGACGGGCGTCTGACGGGGTATTCCCTGCGCGTTCCGGTTCCGGTGGTGTCGGTTGTGGATTTGACGGTCACGCTCGGTCGCGACGTGACGGTAGAAGAGGTTAACGATGCGTTTCGCCAGGCGGCAGCCAGCGGGCCGCTGAAGGGAATTTTGGGATACAGCGATGAGCCGCTGGTTTCCAGCGATTACCGGGGCGACCCGCGCTCGTCCATCATCGACGGGCTGTCCACGCTGGTGATTGGCGGCCGGATGGTTAAGATCCTCGCCTGGTACGATAACGAGTGGGGCTTCTCGAATCGCCTGGTGGATCTGGCGGTGCTGATGGAGAAAAAAGGGTTGTAGCGCCCGGTGTAAAAAAGCCCGGTGGCGCTGGCGCTTACCGGGCCTACGTTCATTACGCGGTTTTAACTTTCACCCCCATCAGCACAATCACCATCGCGCTAACCAGCAACAGCCCGCTTCCGGCGAACACTCCGCTCGCGCCGTTGAGATCGAACACCACCCCGCCGCCCGCCGCGCCCGCGCTGATTGCCAGCTGAATGGAGGCCACCAGCAGGCCCCCTGCGCTTTCGGCTTCATCCGGTACGGTGGTGGCAAGCCAGGTTGACCAGCCCACCGGCACCAGACCAAACGCAAAGCCCCACAGCGCCACCAGCAGCCCGTCAAGCATCGCCAGATGCCCAAAGGCGACCATCGTCAGGGCCAGCAGCCCCATGGCAAACGGCACCAGCGCCAGGGTCAGACGCAGGTTGCGCGCCAGCAGATGCCCGGCAATCGAGGTCCCGACAAAGTTCGCTACGCCAAAGCCGAGCAGGATCAGGGAGATGCTCTCCACGCTCGCCTGCCCCACCGTTTCCAGGAACGGGCGCAGGTAGGTGAAGAAGGCGAAGTGGCCGCTGAAGATCAAAATCGTCGCCAGCATGCCGCCAATCATCCCCGGACGGCGCAGCACGCGGAACAGCGTCCCGAGGCTGCCGCTGCTTTCCGGCTTCATGGAGGGCAGAACCCACAGCTGCCAAAGCAGCGCCGCCAGGCTCGGCAGAATGCAGAGGATAAACACGTTGCGCCAGCCGATCAGGCTGCCGAGATAGCTGCCGAGCGGCGCGGCGACCACCGTCGCAATGGACACGCTGGAGAAGATCACCGCCAGCGCCTTCGGCACTTTATCCGCTGGCACCAGGCGCATCGCCGTGGCGGTGGACATCGCCCAGAAGCCGCCGATAGCGACGCCGAGCAGCAGACGGCCCAGCAGCAGGACGTGCAGCGTCGGCGCAAACGCCACCAGCAGGCTGGAGATGATTTGCAGCACCGAGAAAAACATCAGCACCCAGCGTCTGTCGATACTTTTGGTAGCAGAGGTGATCAGCAGCCCGGTAACCAGCGCCACCAGCGCCGTGGCGGTGACCGCCTGCCCGGCCATCCCCTCACTGACGCCGAGGCTTGCCGCCATCGGCGTCAGCAGGCTGGCGGGTAGAAATTCCGCCGTGATCAGACCAAACACGCCCAGCCCCAGTGAATAGACGGCCCGCCAGGCGGGTTTTGCGGGGGCTATGGCCTCGCTCGCCGCGACACATGAATTCATCTGTTGTTCTCCCGTTATAAAATTGTGACAACTGTCTCAAAAGCATAGAGAGTTCCCGGTGGACGATCTATGACATATAATCTTGGATTATTGATTATTCGTCCGGAAGTGATGAGATGAGCAGCCAGTCCCCCGATTTAATCAGCGAGCTTCTGCACGGAATGCGCCTTTCCGGGGTGAAATACCGCCGCATCGAGGCCAGCTCGCCCTTTGGCGTGGCGTTTCATCAGGCGCCCGGCAAAGCGCAGTTTCACTTTGTCAGCCACGGCACGGCCCTGCTGCGCATGGAGAGCGGCGCGACCTTTCCCCTCAGCGGCGGCGACGCGCTGTTTATTCCCAACGGCAATGCCCACGCCCTGCTCTCGGACGAACAGGCGGATATCACCCCGGTGAGCGCCTTTCCGAGCGAGCCGATTTGCAGCTCGGTGTGCGCCATCAGCTGCGAGCCGTGCCCGGACAGCGAAAACACAATCATATTCAGCGGATGTATGGACTTCGAGCTTGGCGGGATGCAGCCGCTGATCAAGGCGATGCCGGAAGTGATGATGGTGAGCCGTCTGATGACCACCTGGCCGGAGATCCACCCGCTGCTCGCGGCGATGGAGCGCGAATCCATGACCCGTCAGGCGGGTTTCGCCGGGATCCTCGCGCGTCTTGCGGACGTGGTCGCCGCGCTGATCGTGCGCGGATGGGTGGAAGGCGGATGCGGGAAAGCGACCGGATGGGTGCAGGTGCTGCGCGACCCGCGCCTGAGCCGGGCGATTTACGCCATGCACCAGCAGCCCGGCGTGAACTGGAACGTGGCGGACCTGGCAAAAGAGGCCGGCACGTCACGCTCGGTCTTCGCCGAGCGTTTTCTCTCGGCGACGGGCACCACCCCGGCGAAATATCTCACTGAGCTGCGCATGCGCCTGGCGGTGCAGTACATTCGCCATGAACATCAGCCGCTCGAAACGGTGGCGCTGCGCCTGGGATATGGCTCCCTTGCCGCGTTTAGCCGGGCGTTTAAGCGGATTGTCGGCCACGCGCCGGGGGGATTACGGGAGAAGGGTCAGACCCCGGAAGAGGTCTGACCCGTTGCGCATCAGAAGTAATACTTAAACCGCAGGCGGCCGCCGTAGCGGGAGTCGTTGTTGTCCTCGCCGCTGTTTGGATGCCCTTCTATCCATGAGGCGTAGGCCCCCAGATAAATATTGAAGTTCTTCATCTTCATGACGTCAGGAATGAGATACGAGGCGTGCAGCGTGTGGATATCGTATTTGCCCGGATCGCTTATCCAGCAATCGCTGTCGCAGTCGGCGTTGAAGCTGGCGGTATTAAACTTCTCGATCTCGTTGTGCGCGTAGATATAGCCAAGCTCGACGTTACGCCACAGGCCGTTGATGCCCGAGGTGAAGTCATTTTCATCCGTGGCGTCCATATAGGCGGTATTGAAGTTCACCACCACGCCGTCATCCGGATCGGCCTTCTGCCCGTTCCAGGTCATGGTCAGGCCGTAGCCGGTACGGCTGGACTCGTCGACCCATTTGCCAGATGAATTACGGTAGCCGTAGGCGTTGTTGACCAGGTTGCTCTCCATCGCGACGGCGGTCGAGAACGCGCCGCTCTGCCAGGACACCACCGGGCGCACGTAGGCGACGTTTTTCTGGTTATCGAGATCCGCGCCGTGGTACTGCTGGTCAACAAACAGCGTGCTGCCGTCCTCCAGTAGGGTGTTCACCTCGAAATACCAGTTATCGAGGGTTTTACTGACCAGGAAGTTGCCGCCGCTGTTGCTGCGCCCGCGCCCCTCTTTCATCATGTAGATATAGCCGTACCCGTCGCTGTAGAGATCGTTGGCCGTGTTACCGGAATATTCAACGAAGGTATCCTGATTCAGCGGGAACATGTCGTAGGCTTCGAAGCGCCCGACCTTCACCTTCCAGTCGTTTTCCGTGCCGAAGAAGAACACCGCGTCATCGAGGTTCATCTTGCCCGTCAAATCCGCGAGCGGCTGAACGGAGAAGCCCGCAAAATTGCCGTTATCCATCCGACGATAGCCGTCAAAGCCCAGCAGCAGGCGACCGTTGATATCCCAGCGCTCGTCGCTGCCCGGCGCCCAGTCTTTATTCGCTGACGTTTTAACGGAGGTCAGGCTGCCGGTGCTGCTCGCCGCATCCATGTTAAATTCCACGTCGCCGTAAAATTTAATATCGCCATAGCCTGAAAGCGTCAGTTTTGGCGCGTTGTCGGCGGCCACCGGCTGCGCCGATTCAACGGCGATTGCGGGGGTTTTTGACGCGGTGACGGTTTGCTGCTGTTGCAGCACTTTAATTTGCGCTTCCGCCTGTGCCGCGCGGTTTTCTGCATTTTCGAGCCGCGCTTCCAGGTTTGCCAGCTTTTGTTCAAGGGTCAGGGGTGTGTTTGCTGCGAAGGCGCCTGGCATACATAAAGCACTCATGGCCAGAGCAATAGGTTTAACTCTCATGGATTCCATCCTCGTGATTTATTTTTTTTCACTTCTACGTGCAGAGCGAATAGCCGGTAATACTGCATCATTACCGGCCGAGTACATCATTCGTTATTATTCTTTGGCGAACTCACCTTTATTCAGATCGCTCACCACGCCGTTCATCACGCTTTCCGTCAGGCTATAAAATTTAATAGAGATCGCGGTGAGTAAATAAAAGAGGGAAGGAATAAGGGTGAACAGTAATATTACCCCCTGTACCGCGCTTTCCGACTGAACCTGGCTGTTGGATTCATAATTAAACCACGCCAGCACCCAGCCTAATATCGCACCGCCGACGGCGACCCCTAATTTAATAATGAATATATTGGCCGCGACGTTCATGCCGGTAATACGACGCTGGGTTTTCCACTCGCCGTAGTTATTGGCATCGGTAATCATCGACCACTGCAACGCGCCGTTGCCCCCCTGCACAATCTGGATCAGCACGTGGGCGATCAGCGGCACAATCCAGAACTCCAGCGGCAGCCAGAAGCAGGCCACGCCGAGCGCCGCGTTGAGCAGGTTGATCCAGAAAGAGAGCTTCACCTTGCAGAACCGGGTGCCGAACGGCTGCGCCAGCACCGAGCCAAACATCGAGGCCAGCATCCCGCCGAGCATGAAAATAGAGATGACGTCCGCGCCTTTTTGCAGCACCGTGTTGACGTAATACACCACCGCCCCGCCGCGGATCACTACCGCCACCAGCATCATGAAGTTATAGACCGACAAGATGCGCCACTGGTCGTTACGAAACAGGATCTTCACGTCGCGGGCGATGTTGAGATTCTCTTCTTTGATGGGCTGAACGCGCTCTTTGGTCGTGAGGAAGCAGACCAGGAACATCAGGCAACCAATCACGCCAAATATAGCCATCGCCACCTGAATGCCGGTCGCGCGATCGCCGGGGAAGAGGTAATCCGCCAGCGGCAGAATACAGGCCGTGCCCAGCGCGCCGCCGACGGGCGTGATGGCAAAACGCCAGGATTGCAGGGAGAGATTTTCGCGCGGGTCGGAGGTCAGCGCCGCGCCCAGCGAGCAGTAGGGAATGTTAATCGCGGTGTACATCAGGGTCATGAAAATATAGGCCCCGACGGCGTAGTAGATTTTCCCGGTTTCGGTGAAGTCGGGAATGGAATAGACCAGCACGCAGCTGACCGCAAAGGGCACGCATATCGCCAGCAGCCACGGGCGGAATCGCCCCCAGCGGGTGGAGGTGGCGTCCGCAATTGCACCCATTACCGGATCGGTTATCGCATCTAATAAACGCACCAGAAGAAACATGGTTCCCATTATTGCGGGAGGTAAACCGTAAATATCCGTGTAGTAGTAGGCAAGAATGGCGACAGAGGAGTCAAATACAATATGGCTTGCCGCATCCCCCAGGCTATAGCCTATTTTTTCTTTTACTGGAATTTTTACTGCAACCGACATAGATATCCCTCTTGTTTTTTATGAAACCGGTTTCTGTTGTCGGCAATCATTTCGCCTGAGCGGGGCGGGTTAATCCATTATGTTTTTTCACTAAAAGCTTATGTTTTTTGTTTTATGTGATCCTGATATTTAAATAGGCGTATTTCCTGAAAAAAGGTGTGAGGTGGATATTTGTATTTTTGCCATCTATTCCTCCAGTCAATATTTTAAGCGTTAATTACATTTACCATCGCAACGGTAAATTGTCTGGTTCTGTGAAAATTGGGATATTCACCACGCGAATTTTTCAATATTCGTCTAAGGTTTTCAGGTGGTTGATGAGAGCGGGCACGCTGCTCAGCGAATAAAGGAGAGAACCGATGATAAGACCTCATATGCGCCACCCTACACTTTTGCAGCTCGCGCTTGGCGGCGCGCTGCTGGGCGTTACCGCCTTCGCGGCGGCTAACGAGCCGGCAACCGGCCAGCCGACGTCCCCGGATATTCTGCTCGGCCCTCTGTTTAACGACGTGCAGAGCGCCAAACTTTTCCCGGATCAAAAAACCTTTGCCGACGCGGTGCCGAAAAGCGATCCGCTGATGATCCTTGCCGATTACCGTATGCAGCACACTCAGTCCGGCTTTGACCTGCGCCACTTTGTGGAGATGAACTTTACCCTGCCGACGGAAGGCGAAAAGTATGTTCCTCCAGCGGGACAGAGCTTACGCGAGCACATTGACGGCCTGTGGCCGGTGCTGACGCGCGCCACGGATAAAGCCGGTAAATGGGATTCGCTGCTGCCGCTGCCGAAACCCTACGTGGTGCCCGGCGGGCGTTTCCGCGAGGTCTATTACTGGGACAGCTACTTCACCATGCTTGGGCTGGCGGAGAGCGGTCACTGGGACAAAATCAGCGATATGGTGGATAACTTCGCCTATGAGATCGATACCTGGGGCCATATCCCGAACGGCAACCGCAGCTATTACCTGAGCCGCTCGCAGCCGCCGTTCTTCTCGCTGATGGTGGAACTGCTCGCCACGCACGACGGCGAGGCGCTGAAAAAATATCGCCCACAGATGGAAAAAGAGTATGCCTACTGGATGGACGGCGTGGACGCGCTCCAGCCAGGCCAGGGCAACAAACGCGTTGTGAAACTGGACGATGGCGCGGTGCTGAACCGCTACTGGGACGACCGGGACACCCCGCGCCCGGAGTCCTGGCTGGATGACGTCACCACCGCGAAAAACAACCCTAACCGCCCGGCGACGGAGATCTATCGCGATCTGCGCTCCGCCGCAGCGTCCGGCTGGGACTTTAGCTCCCGCTGGATGGACGATCCGCAAAAGCTCGGCACGATCCGCACCACCAGCATTGTGCCGGTCGATCTGAACGCCCTGATGTTTAAGATGGAAAAACTGCTGGCACAGGCGAGCCAGGACGCGGGCGATGCCGCCAGCGCGAGCAAATATGAGGCGCTGGCGACCGCGCGTCAGAAGGCGATTGAGAGCCACCTGTGGAATGACAAAGAGGGCTGGTACGCGGATTACGATCTGAAAACCAAAAAGGTGCGCAATCAGCTGACCGCTGCCGCCCTCTTCCCGCTGTACGTGAAGGCGGCCTCGCAGGAGAGAGCGGATAAAGTGGCGGCGGCGACCTCGTCGCGGCTGTTAAAACCGGGCGGGATTTCTACCACCACCATCAACAGCGGCCAGCAGTGGGATGCCCCGAACGGCTGGGCGCCGCTGCAATGGGTGGCGACGGAAGGGTTGCAGAACTACGGTCAGGACAAGGTGGCGATGGATGTGACCTGGCGCTTCCTGAAAAACGTTCAGCACACCTACGATCGCGAGCAGAAGCTGGTGGAGAAGTATGATGTGTCGAGCACCGGAACCGGCGGTGGCGGCGGCGAGTACCCGTTGCAGGACGGCTTTGGCTGGAGCAACGGGGTGACGCTGAAGATGCTGGATCTGGTGTGTCCGAAGGAGAAACCGTGCAACAGCGTGCCGGAAAACCCGCCTGCGGCGAATGATGCGGTGGCGCCGCAGAAGAGCGCGGCGCAGTAGCGGGGTTGAGCCGGGTGGCGGCGATGCCTTACCCGGCCTACAAAACATTACGAGAAATTTCAGGACATTTTAGAAACTATAGCTCGCCCCCAGCTGCCAGGTGCGGTCGCGCCCGATCCAGCAGTTGGTGGCATCGTAGCAGGTTAAGGTTTCTTTGTTGGTGACGTTTTGCGCGCTGGCCTTAACCGTCAGTCCCGCAAGCGATGGCGAAATCTCCTCCATGCGATACGACGCCGCGAGATCGTACTGGGTGGTGCCGCCGAGCTTGCCCGCGTCGTTGGTCGGGGCAATCTCCATCGGCCCGGTGTAGCGCAGGCCAGCGCCGATATTCAATCCCCGCAGCGGCGTGTTATCAAAGGTGTAATCCCCCCACAGGTTCGCGGCGTTTTCCGGCACCTGGGTCGGGCGTTTGCCTTTGTATTTGTCATCTTCGGTGTTGATCGCATGGGTATAGGCGTAGTTCGCGATAATTGTCAGGTTATCGGTTGGACGACTCACCATCGACAGCTCGGCGCCTTTGGACTCCACTTCCCCGGTCTGGCGATAGTTCAGGAAGCCCGGATCGGAGGTGACCACGTTTTTCTGGCGAATGTTGAACACCGAGGCGGTAAAGGTCGTCGCGTAGTCCGCCAGCAGGTATTTCACCCCGCCCTCAACCTGCTTGCTGGTCGTCGGTTTGACGTCCTTCGCCGTCAGCGTGCCCTGCGGAGAAACCGGCGCGAAGCCTTCGGAGTAGCTGATAAACGGCGAAATACCGTTGTCGAAGGCGTAGAGCGCCCCCAGGCGTTTCGTTACTCTGTCTTGCGACACCCAGGCCTTATCGCCGTTTTGCAGGTAGTCGGTGGTCACCGAGCGGTAGTCGTCATAGCGCAGGCTGCCCAGCAGGTTCAGCCCGCCAAACTCCACCTGATCCTGAAGGTAGTAGCCGTTTTGCTGATAGCTCAGGCGGTTTCTCTGCGCCGTGTAGAGCCCAAGCGCGCTCTCGCTGACCTGCGAGTAGTCAGGATCGCGCATATCGATCCCCGGCGTGGCGGAGGCGTAACGATAGTGGAAGTGGGAGTTCATCTTCTGGTAGTCGAAGCCCGCCAGCAGATGGTGTGTCCATTCACCCAACGCATAGGTTTTGGTGATCTGGTTATCAATGTTAAAACTCTGGAGATCTTCATCCGTGGTATAGGCAAAGCGGTTGAGTTCGTAAACCTCTGCCCCCGTCCCCGTTGAGTAAACGCTGCGCTGGTGGGTATCGACGTCAAAATAGCGCGCCTTCTGGTTAAAGCCCCAGCCGCTGTCGAACTCGTGTTCGAAGCTATAGCCCAGCATCCACTGGCGCTGCTTAAAGCCGCTCCACTCATCCCCGGCGTAGTCGCGGCGGTCGGCGTATTTCGAGCGCAGATACGACAGCGGAAGCGGATTAGACGGCGACAGGCTCGGCGTGTTCTGCGCCAGCGCGTCAATAGTCAGACGGGTTTTGTTGTCCGGCTGCCAGGTGACCGACGGGGCGACAAGGTAGTTTTCATAGCGCGTGGTGTGCGGCTGGTCGTCGTTCTCCGTCGCCTTGCCCAGCAGGCGGTAGTTCCAGTCGCTGTCGGCAATTTGCCCGGTAGAGTCGAGATAGCCCTCTTTCAGATTGCGGTTGCCGGTGGTGAACCCCAGCTCGGTTTTCGCCGCTTTTTGCGGTTTTTTACTCTGAATATTGACCAGCCCGCCCGGCGATCCGCCGCCGTAGAGCACGGACGATGGCCCTTTAAGAATATCCACGCTCTCGATCAGCAGCGGATCGATACGCGCCTTGGTGTTGCCGGTGACGTTATAGGGCAGCTGAAGCCCGTTATAAAATTCCTGATCGACCGTGAAGCCGCGGATTTTGTATTCGCTCATGTAGGACGTGTTGCCGCGCACCTCCGTCGACACGCCCGGCGCATAGCGCAGTATTTCGTTTACCGAGCTGGCGTGGCGCTGTTCGATCTCCTGCGCCGATACCGTATTGATCGTCTGCGGGGTTTTACTCTCCGCCACGGCTGATTTGGTGGCGCTGTTGGTCCAGACCGGCAGCTCGCTACCCTGCTCCGCCCCGGTGACCAGCATCGTCGTTTCTTCGGCGAAGGCCTGTGCCTGTAAGGCCAGCGTCACGGCTCCTGCCAACGCGCATAACGCAAAACGTGAGGAATTCATGGTCTCTTCTTATTATCACTTGATATTGGGAACGCTAATTATTCTCATTTCTATTAGCAAATCAATACGGGCGCGAAAAATTCACCGGTTTGTATTAAGTTTCATTTCAGGCTGCCGATAACTCCATGACAGTCTGTCACATATCGAGGAGCCATCTGGCGTGAGTAATTACAGTGAGCAGTTCCTGAAACAAAATCCGCTGGCTGTATTAGGGGTATTACGCGATCTGCAAAAAGGCGGGGTGCCGCTGCGCGTTAGCTGGGCCTCCAGCCAGTTTATCAGCAAAATCCTCGATGCCTCGCCGGAGCGCCTGGTGATCGACCTGGGCAGCCAGGCGTCTGAAAACCGCGCCGCCCTCCGGGGCGAAAATATTTCGGTGCTGGCGGAAACGCACGGAGCGAAGGTGGAGTTTGTGCTGCCGCGGCTGGAACAGGGTGAATACCAGGGGCTGCCCGCGTTTATCACCGCGCTGCCGACCAACCTCTGGTTTGTGCAGCGCCGGGAGTATTTCCGTATCAGCGCCCCGCTGCACCCGGCCTATTTCTGCAAGGCCAAAATGCCGGATAAAAAAGAGTTTCGCTTTCGCCTGTTCGATCTCTCGCTCGGCGGCATGGGCGCGCTGATGGACGCGGCTAAGCCCGACGGGCTGGTCGAAGGGATGCGTTTTTCGCAGATAGAACTGGATATGGGCGGCTGGGGACGTTTCTTTTTTGATGCCCAGCTGATTGCCATCAGCGAGCGTAAAGTGGTCGACGGTAAAAACGAAACGAAAACGACCCCGCGGCTGAGCTTTCGATTTTTGAACGTCGGCCCCGCCGCCGAGCGCGAACTACAGCGCATCATTTTCTCACTGGAACGCGAAGCGCGCGAACGCGCGAATAAAGTGCTGTGATGGCGTCGGGCAGCGTGACTGCCGCCCGACAAGGCATTACATGGCGTCCATCGCTTTCTGTACTTTCCAGATATAGCGTGGCGCCTGCGGTGCCGGATGGTTTTTCACAACGTGGTCAAAGAACTCGTCTTTGTCCATGCCGTTAATCTCTTCAATCGCCTCTTTGCGATCCGACGAGAAGGTTCGCAGCAGCGCGCCCGCGCCGTTTACGTAAGAGACCACCAGCGCGTACTGCATCACCTCCGGATCCTCAATTCCCTTCAGGATGCCGTGCTCAAGAATGCTCAGATAGGCGGTACCCATGGAGATGTTACGCTCCGGGTTTTTCAGCTCGCTGGTGGACGGCTGCCCGCTCCAGCCCATATAGCGATACACCTCTTTCCCGGCCGTTGACGCCTTAAGCTGCATCAGCCCCACCGCGTTGGATTTACTGACCAGCGTCGGGTTACCGCCCGATTCCACCGCAATGATCGCCGTCACCAGACGCGGGCTGACGCCCCAGGCCTTACCGGCTTGTTCGCTGATTGGCATCCACTGCATCGCCCGCTTCACAGGCACTTCAGGGTTCCACGGCGGATTTTGATAGTCATGTTTTGAACTACAGCCAGCAAGCAACACAATCAAAAAAGCAAACCATCTCAGTTTCACGTCATCTATCCTTATAGCCTTCGTCGCGGTGACTCTGCCCCTTGAAGCGAGGCACGTACAGGCGGCATCATATAGGCATTTAGTTTCTCATTCAGCAAGGAATTGCCATGTCTCAGTTTCATCTCGTCGCGCCGTCAGGCTACTGCATTAATCAGGACGCCGCCGCGCGGGGCATCCAGCGCTTACTGGAATCCGGCCACCGGGTAGAAAATCAGACGATTGTACCCCGCCGCCAGCAGCGCTTTGCCGGAACGGAGGCGCAAAGGCTGAGCGATATCAACGGCCTGGTGAACCTTAGCGGGGAGAACACCATCGTGCTGGCGGTGCGCGGCGGCTACGGCGCAAGCCGCCTGCTGGAGAGCATCGACTGGGCGGGGCTGGCGAAGCGTCAGCAGCAGGATCCGCTGCTCATCTGCGGGCACAGCGATTTCACGGTCATCCAGCTGGGGCTGCTCGCCCTCCACAACGTCATCACCTTTAGCGGGCCAATGCTGGCGGGCAACTTCGGCGCGCCGGAGCTGAACGCGTTTACCGAAGACCATTTCTGGCGCGCGCTGCAAAATCCAACCTTCAGCATTGAATGGCAGGGCAACGGCCCGGAGTGGACGTGTGAGGGGCAGATCTGGGGCGGAAACCTGGCGATGCTGGTATCGCTGATTGGCACGCCGTGGCTGCCGCAGATTGAAGACGGGATCCTGGTGCTGGAGGATATCAACGAGCACCCGTTCCGCGTCGAGCGCATGTTGCTCCAGCTTTATCACGCGGGAATTCTGGGTCGTCAGTCGGCTATCGTGCTGGGCAGTTTCAGCGGTTCTGCGCCTAACGATTACGATGCGGGTTATAATCTGGAGACCACGATCGACTTTATCCGCTCACGACTGGATATTCCGGTGATTAGCGGGCTGGATTTTGGTCACGAACAGCGCACCGTTACCCTGCCGCTGGGCGCGCATGGGACATTAAATCATCATAATTCAGGCACAACGCTAACAATTAGCGGTCATCCGGTCATAAAGGCATAAATAAGCGTTAAATCTCCTTATTAAAACGCTGTTTCCGTCGATAATATGTTAGGGTTTTTAATAACAGATTCAGCTATAAGGTGGGAGTAAGACAACATTGGATGCCACAGCGATAATCAGTCTCTTCATTCTGGGTTCCGTCCTTGTAACCTGTAGTATTTTATTAAGTTCATTTTCATCGCGTCTTGGCATACCCATTCTCGTGATTTTCCTCGCCATCGGCATGCTAGCCGGCGTCGACGGCATCGGCGGTATCCCGTTCGATAACTACCCTTACGCCTATATGATCAGTAACCTCGCGCTGGCGGTGATTTTGCTCGACGGCGGGATGCGCACCCAGGCCAGCTCCTTCCGCGTGGCCCTGGGCCCGGCGCTGTCGCTGGCGACCGTCGGGGTGCTAATCACCTCCGGGTTAACGGGGATGATGGCGGCGTGGCTGTTCAACCTGAATATTATGGAAGGGCTGCTGATCGGCGCGATTGTCGGTTCAACGGATGCCGCGGCGGTGTTTTCCCTGCTGGGCGGTAAAGGGCTGAACGAGCGCGTGGGCTCGACGCTGGAAATTGAATCCGGCAGCAACGACCCGATGGCGGTGTTCCTTACCATCACCCTGATTGAGATGATCCAGCAGCACGAAAGCGGCCTGAGCTGGATTTTCGCCTGGCATATCATCCAGCAGTTCGGCCTCGGGATTATTATCGGCCTGGGCGGTGGCTATCTGCTCCAGCAGATGATCAACCGAATCTCCCTGCCTGCGGGTTTGTACCCGCTGCTAGCCCTGAGCGGCGGGATATTGATTTTCGCCGTGACCACGGCGCTGGACGGCAGCGGCATTCTGGCGGTCTACCTGTGCGGTTTCCTGCTGGGCAATCGCCCTATTCGCAACCGTCACGCCATCTTGCAGAACTTTGACGGGCTGGCGTGGCTGGCGCAAATCGGCATGTTCCTGGTGCTGGGCCTGCTGGTGACGCCGTCCGATCTGCTGCCTATCGCCGTTCCGGCCCTGATCCTCTCGGCGTGGATGATTTTCTTTGCCCGTCCGCTGTCGGTGTTTGCCGGGCTGCTGCCGTTCCGCGGGTTTAACCTGCGCGAGCGCGTGTTTATCAGCTGGGTGGGCCTGCGCGGCGCGGTGCCGATTATCCTCGCCGTCTTCCCGATGATGGCCGGGCTGGACAACGCCCGCCTGTTCTTCAACGTGGCCTTCTTCGTGGTGCTGGTGTCGCTGCTGTTCCAGGGCACGTCGCTCGGCTGGGCGGCGAAGAAAGCGAAAGTGGTGGTGCCGCCGGTCGGCTGGCCGGTCTCCCGCGTGGGGCTGGACATTCACCCTGAAAATCCGTGGGAGCAGTTTGTCTACCAGCTCTCCGCCGACAAATGGTGCGTGGGCGCTTCCCTGCGCGATCTGCATATGCCTTCAGAAACGCGTATCGCCGCCCTGTTCCGCGATAACGTGCTGCTGCACCCAACCGGCAGCACCCGTCTTCGTGAAGGGGATATTCTCTGCGTGATTGGCCGCGAGCGCGACCTGCCCGCGCTCGGCAAGCTCTTTAGCCAGTCGCCGCCGGTGGCGCTGGACCAGCGCTTCTTCGGTGATTTTATTCTGGAAGCCAACGCCAAGTTTGCCGACGTGGCGCTGATCTACGGCCTGGACGAGGGGCTGGAGTATCGCGACAAACAGCAGACGCTCGGTGAAATTATCCAGCAGCTGCTGGGCGCCGCGCCGGTTGTCGGTGACCAGGTGGAGTTTGCCGGGATGATCTGGACGGTAGCCGAGAAAGAGGATAACGCGGTGCGTAAGGTCGGCGTCAGGCCGATGGAAGAGGAGCCGGAGTAATAACCGGTTTTAAGCCGTTGTAGGCCGGGTAAGCGTTAGCGCCACCCGGCACACAAACACGTTACACCGTCACAACCGGCACTCTCGGTGCCAGCGCGCACATCAGTTCATACCCCACCGTTCCCGCCGCAGAGGCCACGTCGTCAATTTTGACTTCGTTGCCCCACAGCTCTACCGGCGAACCGATCCCGGCCTGCGGGCAAGGGGTTAAATCAATCGCCAGCATGTCCATTGACACCGTGCCTACCGTGCCGGTACGCACACCATCGATCCACACCGGGGTGCCGCTCGGGGCGATGCGCGGATATCCGTCGGCATAACCGCCCGCCACAATGCCGATACGCTGCTCGCCGCTGGCGCGGTAGCGGCTGCCGTAACCCACCGTGTCCCCCGCCTTCAGGGTCTGCACGCCGATGATTTCACTGCGCAGGGTCATCACCGGCTTCAGGCCGCTGTTGGCGATGTCCTGCCACTGGCCGGACGGGGACGCGCCGTACAAAATAATCCCCGGACGCACCCAGTCAAAATGCGCTTCCGGATGCCACAGGGTCGCCGCAGAGTTGGACAGCGAGCGCGGGCAGTTAAGCCCCTCCGCCGCCTGCTCTACCCGCCGCATGGCATCGTCAATGCCGTCGGGCTTTTCCGCATCCGCGAAGTGCGCCATCAGCGTCAGTTCACCGACGTTTTTCAGGGCGCGAAGCTGCTGCCAGACCGTGTGAACGCGCTCGGGCTGAAAGCCCAGGCGGTTCATCCCGCTGTTGACCTTAAGATAAATATCGAGCGGCGCATGGAGCTTCGCGTCCTGCAACGCCTTAATTTGCCAGTTACTGTGAATGCTGGTGGTCAGACGGTACTTATCCAGCAGCGGCAGATCGTCCGCGTGGAAGAAGCCTTCAAGCAGCAGTATCGGCCCTTTCCAGCCGCGCTCGCGCAGCAAAATGGCCTCTTCCAGGTTGAGTAACGCGAAGCCGTCGGTGGCACCCAGCGCGCTCCAGATCCGGTCGATACCGTGACCGTAGGCGTTGGCTTTGACCACCGACCACACGCGTGCGCCAGGTGCTGCCCGGCGGACAATCTGGAGGTTATCCTTCAGCGCCTGCAAATCCAGCTGAGCCTGAACAGGACGGGACATGACGACTCCTTATTGATGTGCGCCGTGCAGATGCTGTGGACGCGATGGGATAAACCCCGATTGATACCGCGCGGCGCTTAAATCGTCAAACGGAATGGCCGGCGTGCGCCCGGAAAGCAGGTCGCTCAGCAACTGCCCGGAGCCGCAGGCCATCGTCCAGCCCAGCGTCCCGTGCCCGGTGTTGGTCCACAGGTTTTTGTACGGCGTACGGCCAACAATCGGCGTGCCGTCCGGGGTCATCGGACGCAGCCCGGTCCAGAAGGTTGCCTGTTCCACAAACCCGCCGCGCGGGAAGAGATCGCCCACCACCATCTCCAGCGTTTCGCGACGCGGTTGCAGCAGCTCGGTGTTGAAGCCCACGATCTCCGCCATCCCGCCCACGCGAATGCGGTTATCGAAGCGGGTGATGGCGATTTTGTAGGTTTCATCCAGAATCGTGGAGACCGGCGCGCCGCTCTCTTCTTTAACCGGAATGGTGAGCGAGTAGCCCTTCAGCGGGTAAACCGGAATATCGAGAATGCCCTTCAGCATGGCGGTGGAGTACGAGCCAAAGGCCATCACGTAGGCGTCGGCTTTAATCACCTCTTCGCCGCACTTCACGCCGTAGATTTTGTCCCCTTCCGACAGCAGCTTGTCGACGGAGGTATTAAAGCGGAATGTGACCCCCGCCTGCTCGCACATCTGCGCCAGACGCTGGGTAAAGAGCTGGCAGTCGCCGGTTTCATCGTTCGGCAGGCGCAGGCCGCCCGTCAGCTTGTGTGCCACTTCCGCCAGCGCCGGTTCCACCTGCGCCAGCTGGCTGGCTTCCAGCAGCTGGTACGGCACCCCGGCATCTTCCAGCACCGCGATATCGCGGGTGGCGTTTTCATACTGCTGCGCGGTGCGGAACAGTTGCAGCGTCCCGCCCTGACGGCCTTCATACTCAATACCGGTCGACGCGCGCAGCGCCTTCAGGCAGTCGCGGCTGTATTCGGCCAGGCGCACCATGCGGCCTTTATTTTCCATGTAGTGGCGGGTGTCGCAGTTGCGCAGCATCTGCCACATCCACTTGAGCTGGAACTGAGAGCCGTCGAGGCTGATGGCCAGCGGCGCATGGCGCTGGAACATCCACTTGATTGCCTTGAGCGGAACGCCCGGTGCCGCCCACGGCGCGGCGTAGCCCGGGGAGATCTGCCCGGCGTTCGCCGCGCTGGTTTCGAGTGCCGGGCCAGGCTCCCGGTCGATAACGGTAACCTCATGTCCCGCCTGACTTAAATACCAGGCGCTGGTCACGCCAACGACACCACTTCCCAGTATCACA
The DNA here is from genome assembly GCF_021440515.1 of Enterobacter asburiae. Lineage (GTDB taxonomy): Bacteria > Pseudomonadota > Gammaproteobacteria > Enterobacterales > Enterobacteriaceae > Enterobacter > Enterobacter asburiae_E. The sequence continues at coordinate 66,834 of NZ_JAKCMV010000034.1, forward strand.
ACACGCATAGCCACTCCATTATGTGCAAAAGAACAATCTTCTAATTACAGATTGATAACCTAGTTGAAAATATTATTCAACATACGACTTTTTTATGGTGACTTATCTCACATCTTCCCCTACTGGCGGGGATGGGGCGTATTTGGGATCTCCTGCTGCGCGTCATTTTTAGCCAGTAGAAAATCCTGCGAGACCGCCCTTTTCACCCGCATCAAAAACGGGAAATCGCAAAGAAATAATTTCTGCGCCAGCGCCCTTTTGAATGGGGTGTTCTATGCTTGAAAAGAGGCTCTCCAGACAGAGAGAGCACCCACAACGAGGGCGCGCTAATGGCTACTATTGATTCCATATCTAAGGACAGCACACGTCTGAGCGATGGACCCGACTGGACCTTCGAACTGCTGGATGTCTACCTGGCGGAAATAGACCGGGTGGCAAAACTGTATCGCCTCGATACGTATCCTCACCAGATTGAAGTCATTACCTCCGAACAGATGATGGATGCTTACTCCAGCGTAGGGATGCCCATTAACTATCCCCACTGGTCGTTCGGGAAAAAATTCATCGAAACAGAGCGGCTTTACAAGCACGGGCAACAGGGGCTGGCGTATGAAATCGTCATTAACTCTAACCCGTGTATCGCCTATCTGATGGAAGAGAACACCATTACCATGCAGGCGCTAGTGATGGCGCACGCCTGCTACGGGCATAACTCGTTTTTCAAGAATAATTACCTGTTCCGCAGCTGGACGGACGCCAGCTCAATCGTCGATTACCTGATCTTCGCCCGCAAATACATCACCGACTGCGAAGAGCGCTACGGCGTGGATGAGGTGGAGAAGCTGCTCGACTCCTGCCACGCGCTGATGAACTACGGCGTTGACCGCTATAAACGTCCGCAGAAGATCTCGTTGCAGGAGGAGAAAGCCCGGCAGAAAAGCCGCGAGGAGTATCTGCAAAGCCAGGTGAATATGCTGTGGCGCACCCTGCCGAAGCGGGAAGAGGAGAAGACGGTCGCCGAGGCGCGTCGCTATCCGTCCGAGCCGCAGGAGAACCTGCTCTACTTTATGGAGAAGAACGCCCCGCTGCTGGAGCCGTGGCAGCGTGAGATCCTGCGCATCGTGCGCAAGGTGAGCCAGTATTTCTATCCGCAGAAGCAGACCCAGGTGATGAACGAAGGCTGGGCGACCTTCTGGCACTACACCATCCTTAACCATCTGTATGACGAAGGGAAAGTCAGCGAGCGGTTTATGATGGAATTTCTGCACAGCCACACTAACGTGGTGTTCCAGCCCGCCTACAACAGCCCGTGGTACAGCGGTATCAACCCGTATGCGCTGGGCTTTGCCATGTTCCAGGACATTAAACGTATCTGCCAGTCGCCGACCGAAGAGGATAAGTACTGGTTCCCGGATATCGCCGGATCCGACTGGCTGGAAACGCTTCACTTCGCGATGCGCGATTTTAAGGATGAAAGCTTTATCAGCCAGTTTATGTCGCCGAAAATCATGCGTGATTTCCGCTTCTTCACAGTGCTGGATGACGATCGCAATAACTTCCTGGAGATCTCCGCCATTCATAACGAAGAGGGCTACCGTGAGATCCGCTCGCGCCTTTCGTCCCAGTACAACCTGAGCAATCTGGAGCCGAATATTCAGGTCTGGAACGTGGATCTGCGCGGCGATCGTTCCCTGACCCTACGCTATATTCCGCAGAACCGCGCGCCGCTGGACAAGGGGCGTAAAGAGGTGCTGAAGCACGTGCATCGTCTGTGGGGTTTTGACGTGCTGCTGGAGCAGCAAAATGAAGACGGCAGCGTGGAGCTGCTGGAGCGCTGCCCGGCGCGGTTGAATACGCTTTAGTGGGGCTTTGCCGGATGGCGGCTACGCCTTACCCGGCCTACAGGCTTGTGCTTTGGTTGAAAAAAAACCTCTCTGTCGAGAGGTTTTTTCTTTTAGCGCCCCTGGATCGCCAGGTCACCGGGCAGGGTTTTCTGCATACGGTGCCAGATCTCACCCGAGTCACGGCCGTAACGGCGCACGGTTTCATAGACCTGATCGTGCTGGCCGCTGGAGCACAGCTCGCTCAGGCGGTGATAGAACCCCAGCGCCAGGCTGCGGGCTTCAGGATTGGCAAAATAGTGACGACCAATGCGGGTATACAGCCCTTTCATCCCGTTGAGGATCAGGCCGTAAATCGGGTTGCCGGAGGCAAACGCCAGACCACGGAAGACGTTGTAGTCGAGGGTCGCGAACGCGTCTGCGTGATCTTCAACGGCCTTCGCGCTCGCCAGCACGTCCAGCGCATCCTGTGGATGCTGGCGGAACGCGGTGCGGATAAAGATGGTCGCGATGTTGGTACGCACGGAGAGCAGATTATCAATCAGCTGCGGCACGCTTTCGTGATCGAGGCGAGCGAGCGTTTCAAGAATGTTCAGCCCGGACGTTTCCCAGAAGTTATTCACTTTGGTCGGTTTACCGTGCTGGATCGTCAGCCAGCCGTCGCGCGCCAGACGCTGTAACACTTCGCGCAGCGTGGTGCGGGTGACGCCAATCAGTTCAGAGAGTTCGCGTTCAGCGGGAAGAATGGATCCAGGGGGGAAACGATTATTCCAGATGCTTTCAATGATGTACTCTTCCGCGAAACCCGCCGGGCTCTGCGCCTTAATGACCATAGTGAGATTTCCATTACACAGCTTTAGCAAATTGGACTCATCATACCAGAGGCTCGGAAAGGCAGATAGCGCGGCGGAGCCAGAAAAAGGGATCGCCGTTTCATTTTTGTGAAATTTACAAACCGCCCTTCTTCCCGCGCCCGACACCATTTATGCGTATACTAGAACTTTGTTTAATTTGACGGGGAAGGATGTTCGTCGTGGAAATATCATTTGGGCGCGCACTGTGGCGCAACTTTTTAGGCCAATCACCAGACTGGTACAAACTCTCTCTGCTGGTCTTTCTGATCGTCAATCCCGTTATCTTTATCATCAGCCCGTTTACCGCCGGGTGGCTGCTGGTGGTGGAGTTTATCTTTACCCTGGCGATGGCGCTGAAATGCTACCCGCTGCTGCCGGGCGGCCTGCTGGCGATTGAGGCAGTCATCATCGGCATGACCAGCGCCGAACATGTGAAAGAAGAGCTGGCGTCGAATCTTGAAGTGCTTCTGCTGCTGATGTTTATGGTGGCGGGCATCTATTTCATGAAGCAGCTGCTGCTGTTTATCTTCACTCGCCTGCTGCTGAGCATTCCTTCAAAAGCGCTGCTGTCGCTGGCGTTCTGTATCGCGGCGGCGTTTCTTTCCGCTTTCCTGGACGCGCTGACGGTGGTCGCCGTGGTGATCAGCGTCGCCGTCGGCTTTTACGGGATTTATCATCGCGTGGCCTCTTCGCGCCAGAGCGACGATATGCACGACGACAGCCAGGTGGATAACGACCATCGCGACGTGCTGGAACAGTTCCGCGCCTTTCTGCGCAGCCTGATGATGCACGCGGGCGTGGGCACCGCGCTCGGCGGCGTGATGACGATGGTCGGCGAGCCGCAAAACCTGATTATCGCCAAAGCCGCAGGCTGGCATTTCGGTGAGTTCTTCCTGCGCATGGCGCCGGTCAGCGTGCCGGTCTTCTTCTGCGGCTTGCTGACCTGCTACCTGCTTGAGCGCTTCGGCGTGTTCGGTTACGGCGCGAAGCTGCCCGAGCCGGTACGCCAGGAGCTGCACAAATTTGACCAGCAAAGCCGCAGCCAGCGCACCCGCCAGGACACGCTGTGCCTGGTGGCGCAGGGCATTATCGGCGTCTGGCTTATCGCGGCCCTCGCGTTTCATCTTGCGGAGGTGGGGCTAATCGGGCTGTCGGTGATTATTCTGGCAACCAGTTTTACCGGCGTGACGGATGAACATGCTATCGGCAAAGCCTTTACCGAGGCGCTGCCGTTTACCGCCCTGCTGACGGTGTTTTTCGCCGTGGTCGCGGTGATTATCGATCAGCAGCTGTTCTCGCCGATTATTGCCTACGTGCTTCAGGCCGCGCCTGACGCCCAGCTGACGCTCTTCTATCTTTTCAACGGCCTGCTGTCGTCGATTTCGGATAACGTGTTTGTCGGCACGGTCTATATCAACGAAGCGAAAGCGGCAATGGAGCACGGGGCGATTAGCGCCGGGCAGTTCGAACTGCTGGCGGTCGCGATCAATACCGGCACCAACCTCCCGTCGGTGGCCACGCCGAACGGCCAGGCGGCCTTTTTGTTCCTGCTGACCTCCGCCCTCGCCCCACTCATACGACTTTCTTATGGAAGGATGGTGTGGATGGCGCTGCCTTACACGCTGGTCCTGACGCTTGTAGGATTGTTTTGCGTCAAAATTACTCTCATTCCGTATACGCAATGGTTAGTCCAGGCAGGTATAATCGCGGCGCAGTAAGTCAGTCATATCGGGCAGTTAGCTGCCCGTTTGCGTTTTCGCATGATAAACATCCGATTACGCTTTATTTCGCACGGCCCAGGTGGCGCAGAAATCGAATTGGTTTACACTGCGCTTTCTAAGCATGTTCCAGGGAAATGATTATGTTGAGATTTTTAAACCAGTGCTCTCGCGGTCGCGGAGCGTGGTTGTTAATGGCCCTGACCGCCTTTGCGCTGGAATTGGTCGCTCTGTGGTTCCAGCACGGTATGGGTCTGAAGCCTTGCGTGCTGTGTATTTACGAGCGCTGCGCGCTGTTCGGCATTATGGGCGCGGGTCTGGTTGGGGCGATTGCGCCAAACACCCCGCTTCGCTATGCCGGTATCGCTATCTGGATTTACAGCGCCTGGAAAGGCCTTGAGTTGTCCTGGCAGCACACCATGATGCAGCTGCATCCGTCACCGTTTATGACCTGCGATTTTGCCGCCCGTTTCCCGAGCTGGCTGCCGCTGGATAAATGGTTGCCGCAGGTGTTCGTGGCCTCCGGCGACTGCTCCGTTCGCCAGTGGGAATTCCTGACCCTGGAGATGCCGCAGTGGCTGGTGGGGATTTTCGCCGCCTTCCTCGTGGTGGCTCTGCTGGTGCTGATTGCCCAGCCGTTCAAGCCTAAAAAACGCGATTTGTTCGGAAGGTAAAAGCAAAACGGCAACCTCGGTTGCCGTTTTTAGTTTTTGCCCCCTCTCCCGTGGGAGAGGGTTGGGGTGAGGGCATCAGGCCGCACAACAATAAAAAACCCGCCTCGGCGGGTTTTCTCTTTTCAGCGGTTGGGGTGATTCATGATGTGATCTTCCCAGTCCCGCACCTCGGACTCTTTCACCGCGATGTGACGCACCGAGATACGCTCGCCGTGCATCGCCGCTTTCGAACCGGTCAGCAGCGGGTGCCAGTCAGGCAGCCCTTTGCCTTCGGCGAGCAGGCGGTAGGCGCAGGTATGCGGCAGCCATTCAAAGGTCGGCAGGTTGTCGCGGGTCAGCTTGATGCAGTCCGGCTCAAACTCGAAGCGACGTTCGTAGTTGCGGCACTGGCAGGTTTTGATGTTCAGCTGTTTGCAGGCGACGTTGGTGAAATAGATCTCGTCGGAGTCTTCATCCATCAGCTTGTGCAGGCAGCACTGCCCGCAGCCGTCACATAACGACTCCCACTCCACGTCGGTCATTTCATCGAGCGTCTTGCGTTGCCAGAAAGGGGTTTCGTTCATCAGGATGTCCACACGTCAAAAGAAAGCGCACCTTATAACGAGTCTGGCACGTTGATGCAAGTTTTGCCGCCTTTCGCAGGCGGCAAGATGCTTTTACAGCACGCGGGTTTTCAGCGACTGGCCGTCAAAGCTGACCTCCAGCTCGTCACCGCTGGCAAGGGGGCCCACGCCTTCCGGGGTGCCGGTCAGGATCACATCACCCGGCTTGAGGGTAAAGAAGCGGCTCATGTAGGCAATCAGCGGCAGGATCTTGTGGATCATGTCGGCGGTGCTGCCCTGCTGGCGGATTTCGCCGTTAACCTTCAGGGCTAATTGCGTGTCCTGCGGATTACCGGAAAACTCGGCGGCCGGAATAAAGCCGGAAATCGGGCAGGAATTATCAAACCCTTTCGCCTTTTCCCACGGCTGCCCGGCTTTTTTCATTTTGCCCTGCACGTCGCGCAGCGTCAGATCCAGCGCAACGCCGTATCCGGCAATGGCTTTCTGAACGTGTTCTTCGGAGGCCTGGCGCAGCGTGCCGCCAATCAGCACCGCCAGCTCGACTTCATGATGCACTGAGCCTAAGCCCTGCGGCAGCGCGAGCGGCTGGCGAATGTCGCAAAGCGCGGTCTCGGGTTTAATAAACAGCACCGGCTCTTCCGGCGTGGCGCTGCCCATCTCCTGAATATGTTTTGCATAATTGCTGCCGACGCAGACAACTTTGCTGACGGGATAATCCAGTAACGCACCTTGCCAGTTATGATGTTGATACATTGACGTCCCCTAAACGGTTGATGTGTTGTTCCCGAGCGCACCCGGCGTTATTTTGTTCCGTGACCTTCAAGATGCTGTTTTAATAAATTCTCGGGCGGTGGCGGAAGCTGTAAATAATAGCCTTGTTCAGATAATCCTGATTTAACTTTCTCCAGATCCGCATTTGCCAGTTTTTTACGCCCGTCCAGCGGGAACAGCATTACCAGCTGTGGACGACCAAAGCCTGCCATTAATTCTTCCGGCACGCGGGAAAAATCGTCTTTCTTTTCGACATAAAGGTAGGTCTGGTCGCGGCGGGTACTTCTATAGATCACACAAAACATGTTTTTACTCTGAAATAATGGGTGGTGGCTTGCCTCAATATACTCCTGACTATAACATGCCTGGTACTCTTCGGAATATCGTAACGACTGCGTTGCGGTTAATAGCAAATTGAGTAAGGCCAGGATGTCAAACACGCCCATCGAGCTTAAAGGCAGTAGCTTCACCTTATCAGTGGTTCATTTGCATGATGCAAAACCCGAGGTTATTCGTCAGGCGTTAGAAGACAAAATCGCGCAGGCTCCCGCTTTTCTGAAGCACGCCCCCGTCGTCGTTAACGTTGCCGGTCTTGATGCTCCTGTGAACTGGACGCTTCTCCAGCAGGCGGTGTCCGCAACCGGACTTCGCATTGTCGGCGTCAGCGGCTGTAAAGACCCTGAACTAAAAGCCGAAATTGACCGTGCAGGGCTGCCGATTTTAACGGAAGGGAAAGAAAAAGCCCCCCGTCCGGCTCCCGCCCCTGCCGTCGCGCCCCCTCC
>NZ_JAKCMV010000035.1 GCF_021440515.1 Enterobacter asburiae
CGCTTACCCGGCCTACAACTCCCCCGTAGGCCGGATAAGGCGCCGCCGTCACCCGGCAAAAACGCTTACTGCGGGAACCACTGTTCGCTGATTTTCTGGTACGTTCCGTCAGCTTTAATCGCCTTCAGCGCGCCGTTCAGTTTTTCCAGCAGGGCTTTGTTATCCGGACGTACCGCAATGCCCAGACCGGTGCCGAAATACTGTGGATCGGTCACTTTGTCGGTCGCGGTGCCAAGCTGCGGGTTGGTTTTCAGCCATTCGTTGACCACGGCGGTATCACCAAAGACGCCATCAATACGGCCGTTTTTCAGGTCGATAATCGCATTCTGGTAGCTGTCGTAAGCCACGGTTTTCACTTCAGGATGCTTATCCTGGAGGTATTTCTGGTGCGTGGTGCCGTTTTCCATCCCAATGCGTTTGCCTTTCAGCTGGTCAAAGCTGGTGTACGCGCCTTTCTTCGCAATCACGACCGCCGAGTTGGCGTAGTACGGGTCGGTGAACGATACCTGCTTGCTGCGCTCAGGCGTGATATCCATGCCGGAAATCACCGCGTCGTATTTTTTGAATTTTAAGGACGGGATTAGGCTGTCGAACGCGTGGTTGGTGAAAGTACAGTCGGCCTGCATCTGTTTGCACAGCGCTTTCGCCAGATCGATATCAAAACCGACGATCTGATTGCTGGCATCCAGCGACTCAAACGGTGGGTAGGTGGCTGAAACGCCGAAATTGATTTTGTCTGCGGCAGTTGCGCCAGCGGCGAAGGTTGCCAGTAATGCGGCCAGAACTAACTTTTTCATTTTGAAGCTCCCGTCTGTCAATCTTGTCATGATGCGCCGTGTCTGCGGCATTGACGTACAATGCCAGTGATTGAATTTATATGCAATAAAAACGATTAAATATTGTTTATGGAATAAAAAAAAGCGGGCAACACATCAGGTTGCCCGCTTTCAGAGTACAGTTTTATGCACTTGTTTGATTAATTTCTGCGCTCAAAGGCCAGCGCTTTACGCTCAATCAGGCGCATCATCAGGGTTAACAGGCCGTTCACCACCAGATAGACCACGCCGGCCGCGCCGAACACCATCACGTCGTAGGTACGCCCGTAGAGCAGCTGCCCGTGGCCCATGACTTCCATCAGCGTGATGGTATAGGCCAGAGAGGTACTCTTGAACACCAGCACCACTTCGTTGGAGTAAGAGGAGAGCGCGCGTTTAAAGGCGTAAGGCAGCAGGATCGCCAGCGTGTCTTTCTTGCTCATCCCCAGCGCGCCGCAGGACTGCCACTGTCCTTCCGGGATCGCGCGGATGGCACCGTGGAACAGCTGCGTGGTATAGGCGGCACTGTTAAGGGACAGCGCAATCAGGGCGCACAGCCACGGCTCGGAGAGCAGATGCCAGATGACCGGATACTCTTGCAGCGTCGGAAACTGGCCCGGCCCGTAGTAGATCAGGAAGATCTGCACCAGCAGCGGCGTACCGGTAAACAGGGTGATGTAAGCGCGAACGATCCACACCAGCACCGGCGTTTTCAGCGTCAGGATGATGGTAAAGATGAGCGCCAGAACAAGCGCCACGATGATAGACGCCACGGTCAGCGTCAGGCTGGTGTGCAGCCCTTTCATCAGCTCGGGTAAATAGTCCAGCATCAGCCTGGTCTCCGTTCAAAACGCGTTGCGCGCAGGTCAATACGTTTGAGGATGTATTGACTCAGCAACGTGATCACCAGGTAGATAGCCGCCGCCACGATATACCAGGTAAACGGCTCCTGGGTACGGGTGGCGATGCTTTTGGTTTGCAGCATCAAATCGTTCACGCTAATCAGGCTCACCAGCGCGGTATCCTTCAGCAGCACCAGCCACTGGTTACCCAGCCCCGGCAGCGCGTGTCGCCACATCTGCGGCATCACGAGGCGAAAGAAGATAGCCGTTTTCGATAAACCTAACGCCTGGCCGGATTCCCACTGCCCCTGAGGCACCGCTTTCAGCGCGCCGCGCAGGGTTTGCGAAGCGTAGGCGGAGTAGAGCAGGGAGAGGGCGATCACGCCGCACAGGAACGGGCTGACGTCAAAATTTTCAATCTGCATCTGTACCGGGATCTGCACCACACCCAGATTAAGGGTGAAGCCGTCCGACAGCATCAGCAGCAGCTGTGACGAGCCGAAATAGATAAACAGGACCACCAGGATCTCCGGTAGTCCACGCAGCACGGTGACCAGCGCCGAGCCTGCCCATGCGACGGGGCGCCATTTGGCTGACTCCCACACGGCAAAGAACATCGCCAGCACGAGGCCGATAACCAGTGCGCAAACGGCAAGGCCGACGGTCATCCCGGCGGCGCTTGCTAAAGGAAAAATTTCATTCATCAGGAATTACTTCTGGAACCATTTTTTGTAGATGGTTTCGTAGGTGCCGTCTTTTTTCACTTTCTCGAGAGCGGCGTTGAATTTCTGCTGCAATTCAGTGTTGCCCTGACGAACGGCGATACCCAGGCCTGTGCCGAAGTAGTCTTTATCCGTCACCTTGTCGCCCACGGCCGCCAGCTTGTCGTTCGCTTTCAGCCACTCGGTGACTACCGCGGTATCACCAAACACGCCGTCGATACGACCGTTTTGCAGATCCAGCTTCGCGTTCTGGTAGCTGTCATACGGAACGGTGGTGATTTCCGGATGCTTATCCATGATGAATTTCTGGTGCGTGGTGCCGTTCTGCACGCCCACTTTCTTGCCTTTCAGCTGGTCAACGGCGGTGAATTTGCCCTTCTGGCCGATGAACAGCGCGGAGTTATCGTAGTAAGGCGTGGTGAACAGCACCTGCTTTTCACGCTCGGGGGTGATGTCCATGCCGGCCATTACCGCGTCAATGCGGCGGAACTTCAGGCTTGGGATCAGGCTGTCGAACGCCTGGTTGCTGAAGGTACAGGTCGCGTCGATCTCTTTACACAGGGCGTTAGCCAGATCCACGTCGAAGCCGACAATCTTGTTGTTAGCATCGATAGATTCAAACGGAGGATAAGACGCTTCGGTCGCGAAACGAATGGTCTGGGCTGCGGTAGCGGAAAGGCTGACGCTGGCAAGCAGTGCGGCGATCAATACTTTTTTCATTATCATTTCCCCTGGCAAATCAGTGAGACAAGTAGTTTTTGAAGGCGTCGGTTTGCGGCTGGGTAAAGCAGCTCGCATCACCTTGCTCGACGATATAACCGTTTTCCATGTAGACCACGCGGCTGGCGGTTTTCCGCGCCACTTCGACTTCATGGGTCACGATCACCTGCGTAATATTGGTTTCCGCCAGTTCACGGATGATGCTCACGATCTGGGCGGTAATTTCCGGATCCAGTGCGGCAGTCGGTTCATCGAACAGCAGAACGGCCGGTTCCATCATCAGCGCGCGGGCAATGGCCACACGCTGCTGCTGACCACCGGACAGGTGCAGCGGATAACGATCGCTGTAAGGCTTGAGGCGCAGACGCTCAAGCAGCTTTTCCGCACGCGCCATCGCCTGCTCTTTGCTTAAGCCGAGCACGCGGCAGGGCGCTTCAATCAGGTTTTGCACCACGGTCAGGTGCGGCCACAGGTTGTACTGCTGGAAAACCATACCGACGTTTTGACGCAGCTCGCGAATGGCTTTATCTGAGGGGGTTTTCTCGAAATTAAAGTGGTTACCGGCAATTGCCAGCGTGCCCGAACGGGGCATTTCAAGCAGGTTAAGAACGCGCAGAAGGGAGCTTTTACCCGCGCCGCTTGGGCCGAGCAAAACCAGCGTTTCGCCCTCAGGGCAGCTTAGCGTGATGTCGAACAGCGCCTGGTGTGCGCCGTAGAAGCAGTTAATGCCGTTTAGTTGAATACTCATCGGGGCAGTCTTTACTCATCCAGGCAATCTATAGCAATTGAGGCCGCAGATAGTACCGTTGACAGAATAGTTATGCAATATTTCTGCGTTAAAAGTTAAATATAACCCGTATTACCCTCTAAACATAGCACAAAATAGCGGAGCCCAATGGCGGCGAGAATAAATGTCGGCATTCCGCCAGAAATGCCGGACATTTTACGGGGTTAACATTTATTCAGGTGATGATTCAGCGGTTCTCAATGGACTGGCGGAGCGTGCCCGCCGGTGCGTGGACGCTGCCGCCGATGTAGCGCACATCGTCAACGGCCCAGCATTGCCCTTCGCGGATCATCAGCACTTCATCCTGCCAGGTTTGGGTGCCCTGGGTCAGCTTCACGCGCAGCGGAATGTTCCGCGCATCGGTATTAGGAATAGTAGAGGCGCTGGAGACTTCCGCGCCGTCCGGAACCGTGGTGCGGCTGGAGAACGGATCGGATTTCAGCAGAGCGTTATGCTGCGGATCGCGTGACGCATCGTTAAGCAGTTTTGCCAGACCATCGCTCAGGTAGGGGCGCAGCGCGGTCAGATCGTTATTCTTGTGCTGAATACGATAATCGTAGAACTGTTGCGCCACGGTATCCGGGCCGCCCTCTATGCAGGGGCCGCTGCGGGTACCGATATCCTTAAAGGCTGGCGTGACCGGCGTAGTGCAGGCGCTGAGCACCAGCGCGCATGGCACTAAAAGCGTTAAAGCAGAGTAGCGCATGTTGATTTCCTTATTTATTAACTATCCTTTCAATCATAGCGTAACGACCCGATAATGCAGTGCCTAAGGCATTGAACGCTAAAGAAGGAGAGAACCATGCAGTTTTCAACAACCCCAACCCTGGAAGGACAGCCGATTACCGAGTATTGCGGCGTGGTCACCGGCGAGGCCATTCTCGGCGCGAACATCTTCCGCGACTTTTTCGCCGGTATTCGCGACATCGTCGGCGGCCGTTCCGGCGCGTACGAGAAAGAGTTACGTAAAGCGCGGGAAATCGCCTTTAAAGAGCTGGGCGAGCAGGCGAAGGCGCTGGGCGCAGATGCGGTTGTCGGTATTGATATCGATTATGAAACCGTGGGTAAAGACGCCAGCATGCTGATGGTCAGCGTGAGCGGCACGGCGGTGAAAACCCGTCGATGAAGCGTCTGTTATCTCCCCTCCTGCTGGCGCTGCTGCTGGCAGGGTGCGCCACGGAAAAAGGCATTGTCGATAAAGGCGCGTATGAACTGGATACCCGCCATCAGGCGCAGGCGGCGTATCCGCGTATAAAGGTGCTGGTGATCCATTACACCGCCGATGATTTTGACAGCTCGCTGGCAACGCTCACCGACAAAAACGTCAGTTCACACTATCTGATCCCCGCCATTCCTCCTTCGCCCGAGGGCAAACCGCGCATCTGGCAGCTGGTGCCGGAGAGCGAGCTGGCGTGGCACGCCGGGATCAGCTTCTGGCGCGGCACTAACCGTATCAATGACACCTCTATTGGCATTGAGCTGGAAAACCGGGGCTGGCAGAAAGCGGGCGCAACGAAGTACTTCGCGCCGTTTGAACCGGCACAAATTTCGGCGCTGGTACCGCTCGCTAAAGACATCATCGCCCGCTACAACATCCGGCCCGAGAACGTGGTGGCCCATGCGGATATCGCGCCCCAGCGCAAAGACGATCCCGGCCCGCTGTTTCCGTGGCGCGCGCTGGCGCAGCAGGGCATCGGCGCCTGGCCCGATCCCGCTCGCGTGAGCTTTTATCTGAACGGTCGCCCGCCTTATCAGCCGGTGGAGACCGCCGCGCTCCTCGATCTGTTATCCCGCTACGGCTATGAGATCCCGGCTTTCGCGACGCCGCAGCAGCAGAAAAGAGTCATTACCGCCTTCCAGATGCATTTCCGCCCGCAGCGCTGGGATGGTGTAGCCGATGCCGAAACCCAGGCTATCGCCGAGGCTTTGCTTGAAAAATACGGGCAGGGGTGATCCTTCGGGATCCCCGGAATCTTAGACCTTTCTCATGCTTTTTGCAGACTTATCTAAGTCTAAATCTTAACATTTAGTAGGTTAATCTTAGATTCAATCTCAATTCTTTTTTACTAAATTGACTTAAAATTACCCGCGATTAATATAGACACATAGCTTGCTAATTAATAGCAGCAGTGAATGGCAAAGGTAAGTTTCTCATTCCTGTTAATAGCACAATAAATTTAAACTGATTGTTGGTTATTACGTTTCCAACAAGGGTTTCTACACTTTAAAAAAATTAATCATCTTAGGCGGGTATAACAATGTTAAGCATCTACGGTAAAAAACTGCGTCCTCATAGTGAAATGGAAGCGATTATTTCTGCAACCTCAGGTTATGAAGAAAAAACCTTAAAGAAATGGCAGAAAATCTCTACGTCGGATTCCGAATATATTCATATTATCGTCAGCGGTGAAGTTGAATTCCGCCGTGAGTCTGACGAACTTTGCATGTTTACGCTGCAAGGCCAGTGCATTTTCGGTTTGTCCGCTATCTTCTATAACTCTTCTCACATGTACGGTCTGGTGCGTGCAGCCACCGTGGTACGTGCCATCAGGAAAGATGAGTTCTGCCGCCTGATGACCGAAAAAAATCTCTGGGCTGAGCTAAGCAAAGTTCTCTCCTGGTATATCTGCATGTTAAGCAAACGTGACGATGTGCTGGTCGCCCGTAGCGCTTACTCGGTGGTTCGCGAATTTTTATTAGAAATTAACGAACTGATTGTTAATCATCAGCGTGATATTAACGTGTACGATTATATTCAGGAATACACTAACCTGGCCCGTAGCACCATTATTAAAATTCTCTCCGATCTGAAAAAAGGGCAATATATTGTGGTGGAAAAGGGTCGACTCCTTAACCTGACAACGTTGCCAGAGAAATATTAATTATTCCAGCCGATCCCCTTTCTCAGTGAAAGGGGATTTTTTTACGTCCTGATGAACCCATTTTTGTTGTGAATTATCCTGCGTTTCGTCAACGGGCGGCGCGGGCATTTTTCCCTGCGCAAAATCTTTCTGTTGTTCTTTTAAAGCCTGCTCAAAGAGTGCCTTAAGTGACGCATCGTCGTTAGTATCCCTCTCTTCCGTGCTGTTATCGCTTGCCGCTGCGTGCGCCTCGGTGCCGGGTAAGGTATCGCGCGACGTGTCGTGCGGGACCTCTTGTTGAATATCGCGAGGCATATCGCCATCCGGTGCCTGCTGCCAGTCGGCGTCGGCGTCGTTAATCGGCAAATCCTGCATCGGCGGTAAACTTTCCTGTACAGAAGGTCGCACCGGCGCCGGTTTGGGCTGCGGATGCGGGAACGGTTTGCTCACATACACGTAATGCATATCTGAAAGCTGGGTTTCCGGTTTTGCGACGCTCACTTTTACCTGCGGCGGCGGTGCAGGGTGGCGCATATTCCAGTAAACGTGGGCGTAAACCCCGGCAACAAGCATGGTGCAAAGGCCTGCCATCCATAAAAGAAGAATGCCGAAGATTTTTTGCAGGCTGGGAAGGCGGTATGAAAACCACACCGCTTCTCCCGTCGCATAGCTGCGCTGAGCCGCGAGACATATCGTGGACATTATGAATTTTTCTCCTGCGTTTTCGCGTCAGCTGACGTGTGTGATGCCTGGAGCAATACGCTCGGCGTGGAGTTGGTATCACGCATCAGCTGCATCAGGGTGTCTTCGCCCGGGATCCCATCCACATGCAGATCCATTTTTTGCTGGAACTCACGGGTGCGTTTCATCATCTCCGCCGTCCAGGTCTGGGCGTGCGTTTCCGGCTGGGACAGGGCCTGGCTCAGCTGCTGGTCGAGCCAGGTTAAATCTTTGCTGCCGCTTGCGGCGCTAATTTCATCTTTACCGTCCGGCGTCAGGCGATGCAGCTGCGTGTAGCTGCCGGTGGCATGTTGGTTAAACCATTTGCGGCTGACCTGCCAGGTGCGGTTATTCAACAACAGATCGAGTGAATCTGTCCCAACGCGGGCGACCACGGCATAGTTAAGATGGTTGCCGGTTTTTAGCTCACCGATCCACGGATAACCCTCTTTCGCCAGTGCGTCGAGCGAGGCGTTACCCTGTTTACACATCAGGTTCACCTTCGCCGCGTTCTGGCACAGGGCATCTTCCGCCGACGCATCGTATCCCCACATCTCATACAGCTGATGCATGGCGTCAGGCTGGTTGACCATCTCATCGTCGATGGCAGGCACAGCCGGGGCTTTCACCTTCGGCGTCTGGTGGTGCCAGCTCGCCGGAACCGGCAGCGGCACGGGCAGCTTCGCGTTGATGGCCGAGGTCATGTACCAGCCGCAGGCGGCAAACAGCACGGAGGCAAACAGCCCGACGGTTGCCAGACCCTTGCCGCGTTTTTTCGCAGGCAACGCTTCACCGGCCGCCAGGCGTAAATGATGTGGTCCCACCATCGGGGCACGTTCGGTCCACGTGGCGAGAAGTGACAGATGCGCCAGCTCGTTGAATTTGCAGACGTGGCCTTTGGTCAGCGCGTGCATTTTGCGCACGCGGGCCGGAGCAATCGGGGATTTATCCGCGCCGTGTTCTTCACACTGTGCCTGCACGTAGTTGAGATATTCACGGCAGGTCAGCGCGCGCAGCGTGTGGCGCGTGTGGACATATTCCTGAAGGCCGGACTGCGTCATCAGCGCCGCGTCCTGATCCGCGTCACCCATCAGCACAATGGATAAGGCGAAATCCAGCTCCTGCGCGCGCGTCAGCAGCATGGCCAGCACGTCGCGACAGTTCTCTTTCATCGCTTCGACGTGCGAAATCACCAGCACTTTGCGGCTGCTCTTACGGGAAGAGGCGTCCTGCCACTGACGCAGCACAGCGTCAACGGCCTGAATGCGGGAATGACTCTCTTTCGTGCCGGGGTTGAGCTTGTAGAGCAGGCTGCTGGCGCTCAGTTTTGGAAATGCATTAATCGCCAGCACCGCCAGGCTATTGGCTTTCAATGCATCGCTAAACTGACCGAGCAGCTGCGCGTCGTGGCAAAAGAGTCCTGTAATACCCGCCTGCTGTGTTTTCTCTTTAAGCAGGTTGAACACATCCTGGTGATAAGGCACGAAAAAATCACCCGATGGACGGGTGACCTTTCTGAATGGCGGAGTTTTGAAATTAAAGTGACTCTGATACATAACGACTTACCGGCTCTTCTCATGACTTGCGATGGGGCGAAAAGTAAGGGAAAGCGCGATCCTGGTCAATTTGCATTCAGGGTAAAAATAACCTGTCAGCCAGCCCTAACATCACGTTTTTTAACGGTCAACTATTTTCTTTATGAAAGTTAATGGCGAAGCAAGTGGTCGATAAAGCGCCGAATATTTACTATTTGCAGCACAAATTGGCGCAGCACGACGCTGCTTATTTTCGGTTTGCTAAAGGCCAGATGAATAATGAGGTTCTCATTTCTTTCCCGGTTGATTACGCCCTGCATAATGTTTGTATTGCTGATTTTTTGTGGGCAGCAAGGGTATGTGATCTTTAAAGATTATAAAAAAGTCTCAACCAAATTGGCGAACGCTGATAAGAAGCCACAAAAAAACCGCCGTACTGATAATAACTTCGGTTTATTTACCGCCGCAGTACGTCAGAGCAATCAGCCCGCCGCGGTAAAAGCGCCGCTGGCCGCAGAAATTGAAGGTATTGTCAGCAGTGACGAGGCCTGGCTCTCCTTTGCCGTGATTAAGACGCCCGGCGGGCAGAAGAGCTACCGCGAGGGGGAAAGCCTGAGCGGATTTAACGATGCCTATATAGAGGAAATTAATCAGGACAACGTCGTGGTTAATTATGAAGGCACCGAGCAGGTATTAGCCTTAAAAAAACCGGATTATTTCAGGGGCGGCGTTGAAAGCGGCCCGGTAACCAAATCGACGAAAGATGCGGGCGCTGACAGTCTGCATCTTGATGATTATCTGGTGTTAAAGCCGTTAGTCGAAAAAGGCCAACTGGAAGGCTATAACCTCAACCCAAGGAACGCCTCGTCATTCTACAGCCATTCAGGGCTTCAGAAAGATGATGTGGTGGTAAAAATCAACGCTGTCGATATGACCGAAGCAGCACAGGCGAAAAGTATTATCGCCAACTGGTCAAAAATGAAAGAAGCGGAGGTCGTCGTAAGACGCCACGCTCACCTGGAAAATATTCGGGTTAATGTTCTAAACAATTAACAAGTGTACAAACATGAAGAAATTTCCTTGGGCATGCGTGGCGCTGACGGCATTGTCGTTATATTCCAGTTCGCTGTTAGCAGCTAACTTTAGCGCCAGTTTTAAAAATACCGATATCCGCGAATTTATTGATACGGTCGGACGTAACCTGAATAAAACCATTCTGGTCGATCCTTCCGTTCAGGGCACGGTGTCGGTCAGAACCTATAACGTGTTGTCGGAAGACGAATATTATCAGTTCTTCCTGAGCGTACTGGATCTGTACGGTCTGTCGGTTATTCCGATGGACAACGGTATGGTGAAGGTGGTGCGTTCAAGCACGGCGCGCACGGCGGGCGTGCCCGTTGCCGACAGCAAAAACCCGGGCAAGGGCGATGAGATCATCACCCGCGTCGTGCGCATGGAAAACGTGCCCGTGCGCGAACTGGCCCCGCTGCTGCGTCAGCTGAACGATGCGTCCGGTATCGGTAACGTGGTGCATTTCGAGCCGTCTAACGTGCTGCTGTTAACCGGTAAAGCCTCGGTGATCAACCGCCTGGTGGATCTGGTTGAGCGCGTGGACCGTTCCGGGATGCAGCGCCGTGAGATTGTGCCGCTGCGCTTTGCGTCCGCCAAAGAGCTCTCGGATATGTTGAATAACCTTAACAACGAAGAGCAGAAAGGGCAAAACGCGCCGCAGCTGGCGACCAAAGTGGTGGCCGACGACGAAACCAATAGCCTTGTTATTAGCGGCACGGCAGACGCGCGCGCGCGTACCCGTACGCTCATCGGCCAGCTGGATCGCGAGCAGAATAATGAAGGAAACACCCGCGTGTTCTACCTCAAGTATGCCAACGCCAGCAAGGTGGTTCCGGTGCTGACCGGCATTGGCGAGCAGCTGAAAGACAAGCCGGGCGTGGCTAAAAGCAAAACCGCCAGCCCAAGCTCCGACCTGAACATTACCGCCGACGAGTCCACCAACTCACTGGTGATCACCGCTCAGCCAAACGTTATGAACTCGCTGGAGAAGGTGATCGACAAGCTCGATATCCGTCGTCCGCAGGTGCTGGTTGAAGCGATTATCGCGGAAGTTCAGGACGGCAACGGCCTCGACCTCGGCGTGCAGTGGACCGGTAAACACGGTGGCGTACAGTTTGGCTCAACCGGCTTACCGATAAGCCAGGTGAAAGCGGGCCTGAACAAAGGCGCAAGCTTTACCGGCCTGGCGACCGGCTTCTTTAACGGTGATTTCGGTGCGCTGATGACCGCGCTCTCTACCGGCGGCAAGAACGACATTCTTTCGACCCCAAGCGTGGTAACGCTGGATAACAAAGAAGCCTCCTTCAACGTGGGTCAGGACGTTCCGGTCCTTTCCGGCTCCCAGACCACCAGCGGCGACAACGTGTTTAACTCGGTTGAGCGTAAAACCGTGGGGACCAAGCTGAAAATCGTTCCGCAGATCAACGACGGGGACATGATCCACTTGAAGATCGAGCAGGAAGTGTCCAGCGTTGACGCCAGCGCCACCGAAGATGCGAGCCTCGGCCCGACCTTCAACACCCGTACCATCAATAACGAAGTGATGGTACACAGCGGCCAGACCGTGGTGCTCGGCGGGTTGATGGAAAACGTCACCAAGCAGAACGTGTCGAAAGTCCCGCTGCTGGGCGACATTCCGCTGGTGGGACAGCTGTTCCGCTACACCTCGCAGGATACGTCCAAGCGCAACCTGATGGTGTTTATCCACACCACCGTTCTGCGTGACGACGATAACTACAGCGCGGCGTCCAAAGAGCGTTACGACCAGATGCGCGCGCGCCAGCAGCAGCGTCTTGAAGAGAAGAAGCTCGGCATCGTGGAGCCTACTGATAACGCCGTGCTACCAGCATTTCCGGGCACAACCAGCAGCGTTGCGCCGGTGAAAACCAGCACCACGTCTGCGGCGACCCGCAATCCGTTTAAAGAATAGGGCGGGGGCGTAACGTGAACGAACTGAGTAAATATCTGTGCAGCAGTAGCTACGCAAAGGACAACGGTATCCTGTTTTACAACGACGAGGTGTACGTCCGCGAAGACGTCCCGGCGTTTGCTCTGCTGGAGATGCGCCGGGTTCTGGAGCGTTCTTTCGTTCCCGTCACCCTGACGCCCGAGGCGTTTGACGAGATGCTGGGGAAAATCTGGCAGCAGAACAGCGGCGTTTCTCAGCAGCTGGTTGACGACATGGATGCGGATATCGATCTGATGGCGTTAACCGAGGAGATCCCCGACAACGAGGATCTGCTGGATAACGACGAAAACTCGCCGGTGATCCGCCTGATCAACGCCATTCTCGGCGAGGCGGTTAAAGACGGCGCGTCGGATATTCACATTGAAACCTTCGAGCGCACGCTGAGCATCCGTTTTCGCGTTGACGGCGTGCTGCGCCCGGTGCTGCAACCGGCGCGTAAGCTCGCGCCGCTGCTGGTCTCGCGTATCAAGGTGATGTCAAAACTCGACATCGCGGAAAAGCGCCTGCCGCAGGATGGGCGTATTTCACTGCGCATTGGCCGCAAAGCCATCGACGTGCGTGTGTCCACCATTCCGTCGCAGTATGGCGAACGCGTGGTCATGCGTTTGCTCGATAAAAGTAATCTCAAGCCGGATATCAACAAGCTCGGCCTGATTGATGAAGAGCTGGAAAAACTCAAAGGGCTGATAGACCGCCCGCACGGCATTATCCTGGTCACCGGGCCAACGGGTTCCGGTAAAAGTACCACCCTGTACGCCATTCTGTCGGCGCTGAACGGCCACGAACGCAACATCCTGACCGTTGAAGACCCGATTGAATATGAGCTGGAAGGGGTGGGACAGACGCAGGTTAACCCGCGCGTGGACATGACCTTTGCCCGCGGGCTGCGCGCCATTTTGCGTCAGGACCCGGACGTGGTGATGATCGGTGAAATCCGTGACGGCGAGACTGCGCAGATTGCCGTGCAGGCGTCACTGACCGGTCACCTGGTCATGTCTACGCTGCACACCAACAGCGCCGCCGGGGCGATTACGCGTCTGCGCGATATGGGGCTGGAGTCATTCTTAATTGGTTCATCGCTGCTCGGCGTCATTGCCCAGCGTCTGGTTCGTCGCCTGTGTCCGCACTGCCGCACGACCAGTCCGCTGGACGACAATGAAAAGGTGCTGTTCAGCTTTATGGACGCGCCGCCGAAGGCGATTTATCGCGCGGTCGGGTGTGAACACTGCCGCCAGAGCGGCTATCAGGGGCGTGCGGGTATTCATGAATTTCTGGTGGTCGACAGCACCATGCGTCGCGCTATTCATGAAGATAAAGACGAAATGTCTATCGAAACGCAGCTCTTTAAGCAGGCGTACAGCCTGCGTGAAAACGGCCTGCTGAAGGTGATTAGCGGCGTGACCTCACTTGAAGAGGTGATGCGCGTCACCGCCGAGCGTGGAGGGGACGAGTAATGGCCTTCTACGCATGGACGGCGACGGACGCAGCGGGGAAAACCCGGCGCGGCACCTTGCAGGCCGAAGGGCAAAAGCAGGTTCGCCAGACGCTGCGCGAACAAAAGCTGATGCCGGTCAGCATCACTGAAACCCGTGAAAAAGCGGTGGCGGGGAAAGCCGCCACCGGGGCGAAGCTCTCCACGCCGGTGCTGTCGATGTTTACCCGCCAGCTCTCGACGCTGGTGAACGCCGCGCTGCCGCTGGAAAGCGCGCTGAAGGCGATTTCCAAACAGACGGAAGACAAAAAGCTGGCGGCGATGGTGGTGGAGATCCGCGAAAAGGTAGTGGAAGGGCATACGCTTTTCGACGCCTTTAGCCAGTTTCCACGCACCTTCGACAAGCTCTACTGCACGCTGGTGATGGCCGGGGAGAAAACCGGCCACCTGGGCGACGTGCTGGAGAAGCTGGCGGAGTACAACGAGCAGCGTCAGAAGATGAAAAGTAAGCTGACGCAGGCGATGGTCTACCCGATCACCCTGACGGTGGTCGCCATCGCGGTAATCAGCATTCTGCTGGTTGCGGTGGTGCCGCAGGTTATCGAGCAGTTCACCCACATGAAACAGCAGCTGCCGATCACCACCCGCACGCTGATTGCGGTGAGTGATTTCTTGCAGGCCTACGGGATTTATATCGCCGGAAGCCTGGCCGGGGCGGTTGTCGGGTTTAAAGCCTGGGTGCGAAACAGCAAAAACCGCTTCAAATGGAACAGCTGGCTGGTCAACGGTTCACCGATTAAGAAGCTGGTCTGCGCCATCAACAGCGCCCGTTATATCCGCACCCTCAGTATTTTGCAGGCGAGCAGCGTGCCGCTGCTGGAAGGGATGTATATCGCAATGGACGGTATCGAAAATCTCTACGCCCGCCAGGTACTGGAGCAGGCCGCCGACACCGTGCGCCAGGGGGCGTCATTATATGCGGCGCTGGAACAGGCGAAATTATTCCCGCCGACCATGCTGTATATGATTGCCTCCGGTGAAGAGAGCGGTGAATTAGGCAACTTAATGGATCGCGCCGCTGAAAACCAGGAATCGGCTTTACAACATCGAATTACTTTAACGCTGTCGGTATTTGAACCGGCGCTGGTGGTATCCATGGCAACGATTGTTTTATTCATCGTGCTGTCAATATTACAACCGCTTCTGCAACTTAATAATATGGTAGGTTAAATCAATGGCTATAAAACGTAAAAACCTGGCTCGCCAGGCGGGCTTCACTTTGCTCGAATTAATGGTGGTAATTGTTATTCTCGGCGTGCTCGCCAGTATGGTTGTGCCAAATTTAATGGGCAACAAAGAGAAAGCCGACGCCCAGAAAGCGACCAGCGATATTGTCGCCCTCGAAGGCTCTCTGGATATGTATAAGCTGGATAACCACCGTTATCCGACCACCGAGCAGGGCTTGCAGGCGCTGGTGACTAAGCCTGAAATCGCGCCAATCCCGAACGGCTACCGCGCGGACGGCTACATTCGCCGCCTGCCGCAGGATCCGTGGGGCAGCGACTATCTGATGGTAAGCCCGGGTGAACACGGTGCGGTAGATGTCTTTTCCGCCGGCCCGGACGGCGAAGCGAATACCGCCGATGACATCACTAACTGGTCCCTCGATAAAAACGCGAAATAATGAAAAAGCAACGCGGCTTTACATTGCTGGAAATTATCCTGGCGCTGGTGATATTTGCCAGCTGCGCCATGATGGTGGTCTCAACAATTCCCTCGCGTAGCGGTGCGGATATATTTGGCCAGCAGTTAAAAGCCCTTGTGGATTATGGTTCAGACCGTGCAGTGATGGACGGAAATATCGTCGGGTTAGTGATTAGCACGGATAAATATCAGCTGGTGACGCTCAAGAGCATTAACGGTGAGCGTCGCTGGGTGCCATTATCCGCCGGGCGAATTAATACCAAAGGCGATTTTCCTGAAGAGATGCACGTCTCGCTCTCTCCGCAGCGGCTGGCCGCCACCACGGACGCCGAGCCGCAAATCGTTTTTTTACCGGATGGCGAGATTGGCCGCTTCACGCTGACGTTGCAAAGCTACGACAAACAACACCATTTCCGCGTGGTGTCGCAGGGCGCGGCTCCCGTTTCGGTAGAGAACGATGACTAAACGCAAGGTAAAGCAAAAGGGGATGACGCTGCTGGAGGTGATGGTGGCGCTGGTGATCTTCTCCACCGCCGCGCTGGCGCTGATGAACTCCGTCTCCCTGAACGTGCGTTTTACCCACGGTCTCGGTGAAACGCTCCAGGCCAGCTGGGTGGCGGAAAACCTGCTGGCGGAAGCGAAGCTCAGCAAAAGCGACTTCCCCGACGCCGACGAGCAGGGAACAGAAACCATGGGCGGGCGCGCCTGGAACTGGCACAAGCAGCGGGTCAAAACCGCCGGTAACGTCTGGGCCAGCGAAGTGCGCGTCTATGCAGAGGGCGACGAAAGCCAGCCGGTCATCGCCCTGCAAATCATTCCGCCAGCAGAGAAGGTGAGCAAGTGAAAAAGACGCGACGCCAGCGTGGCTTTACCCTGCTGGAGATCATGATCGCCCTGACCATTTTTGCGGTGATCAGCACCCTGGCCTGGCAGATCCTGGACGGCGCGATGCGCACCAGCTCTGCCACCGATGCCAGTGCGGCAAAGCTTAATCAGGTGCAGCGCGCCTGGAGCCTGATGGAGCGTGACTTCTTCCAGCTTCAGGCCCGCGCGCCGCGTAATGAATCGGACGTCTTTGTCCAGACCGACGACGCCATCGAGATGACCACGCTGAACGGCGTGAGCGGCAGCGTCCAGCTGGAGCGCGTGCGCTGGCGGCTGGAAGAGGGGCGTCTGTATCGCGATATCTGGCCCGCCATTGATGGCCCGGAAAACGTGAAGCCCGAAGAGGTGCCGATCGTAAACGACGTGAAGAGCATCGCGTGGCGCTTTTACAGCAAGGGCTGGCAGAAAAGCTGGACCGACAGCAGCCACCAGCCTGACGGCGTGGAAGCCTTGCTGACGATGGAAAACGGCGATACCTGGCGCTGGGTGTTTACCACACCAGGAGACATGCCCGCCGTGACGGTGGCCGCGCCGCCGGAGAAAAAAGAGGCCGACCCGGCACAGGCCAACCCTGCCGCCGCCGGTTCGCCGCCCGCGCAGGCGCCCCAGGCCGCGCCAGGAGCACAGCCATGAGCCGAACAGATAAACAGAAGGGCGTTGCCCTGCTGGTGGTGCTGATCCTGCTGGTCATGATGTCGGCGCTGGCCGCCAAAATCAGCCAGCAGTTTTGCCGGAACCTGCAAAAAACGCACTACCAGGTGAGCCAGCAGCAGCTGCGCTGGGCGATACAGGCGCAGGAAAAAGCGGTGAAAGATCTGCTGCAAACCGAGGCCAGCGGCGACAGCAAAGCCCTTGCGCTGGATGGCGACTGGCATCAGCCGCTGGAAACCCAGGGCGATAACTACACCGTGGTAAGCCAGGTCGAAGATGCGCAGAACTGCTTTAACGTGAACAACCTGCTGGCGGCGGATCCCACGCCACAGACGCAGGACGCCACGGCAGTGGTGGAAAAACCGCGTAAAGAGCGCATTGTCGAGCAGATCCTGACCGACAGCGGCGTAAGCCAGGCCACCGCCGAAGAGGTCTATTTGCAGCTGGTGGATTACCTTGACGGGGACGCCACCACCGCAAAAGAGGGCGCGGAGAGCGATGCCTATGCAGGCGTTGCCCCGGCGCGCCAGCCTGCGAACCAGATGATGCGCAACATTGCCGAAATCAAGCTTCTGCCCGCCTTCCCGGCGGAGGCGTACGCCAAAGCGAGCAAGCTGCTGTGCGCGCTGCCGGACGCGGCCAGCAAGATTGACGTCAATACCATTAAGCCCGAACAGGCCGGGGTGCTGGCGGCGATCTTCCCGGGAAAACTGACGGAAGATGACGCGAAACGCCTGATTGACTCACGCCCCGAGGCGGGCTGGGAAAGCCTGGAAGAATTCAGCAAGCTGCTGGAACAGAATTTCCCGCAGCTGAAAGATGATTTACCCCTGGTGGCCGAACAGCTGGCCATCAACAGCCGATATTTCCGCGTTGACTATACCGGCAACACTGACGATTTAACGCTGCTTGTGGTCAGCCAGCTTCAGGTGAATAACGAAGCCGGTGAGATCGTGACGTGGCAGCGTCGTTACCGAATGATTGAATAACAAAAGTCGATATCTATGAAACAGGTGCTTTTTATTCGTCCCGACAGCCGCGAGGACGGGAAATTATGGTGGTGCGAGTCCGGTAGTCAGCAGGTTGCCTCGCTGGAGAATATCGCGGGACTCAGCACGCTGGCTGAACATGCTCTGGCGTCGCGGGTTTGCCTGCTGATCCCGGCAAGCGAAACGATCTTCCGTCACTTCACGCTGCCGAAAAAGGGCATGGCCTCCCAGACGACGGCCTTCTCCTGGATGGCGGAAGAGACGCTGATTGGCGACGTGGACAACCTTCACTGGACGGTGCTCAACAAAAAAGGGCGCGAGGTGGACGCCGTGGCGATTGACGCCGGGCGCCTGCGCCAGTGGATCGACCGCTTTGCCGACGCCGGGCTGACCGTGATCCAGGCCGTACCCGACGCCTGGCTGCTGCCGGTATCGGCGGGCGGCAGCACCCTGGTCCCGCTTGAAGAGAGCTACTGGCTGCGCCTGTCTCCGGCCTCGGCGTGTGAGGTGGATAGCACACTGCTGCCGCTGCTGATGCAGAAAACCGGCGAGGGTGAGGTGTGCTGCTACGGCGACGTGCCTGCGGGCATTGAGGTGGATGAAACGCTTGCGTGGCAGCACCCGCTGGTGCTCATTCAGCCCCAGTGGCAGGCGAGCCGCGTCAATCTGCTGCAAGGCGCGTTCAGCACCCGAGGCGAGAATAACGGGCTGACGAAAGGGCTGAAGGTGGCGATGGTGGCCGCAGGTCTTCTTTCGCTGGGCCTGCTGATCGGGCCGCGCGGCGCAATGGCGTGGATGCTGGTGCAGCAGGAAAACCAGGTTCAGCAGGAGATCATGCAGGTCTACCAGCACCATTTCCCGAGTATGCGCCAGCAGACCAACATCAAATATCACTTCGGTCAGAACATGAAGAAACAGCCTAAAGGGATTTTCCTGCAAATCGACGAGCTGGAAAAAGCTAAGCAGGCGGTTCCGGCGATGGAAATCAGCCAGGTGGAATACGATGCGACGCAAAACGCCCTGACCCTCAGCGTCAGCGCGCAGAACCAGCAGGCGCTCCAGGCGTTTGTGAATCAGACCAGCCCAAACTTTGACTTCACGGTGCAGCCTGTTTCAAAAGAGGCTCCGTTCACCGCCATCGTGACAGGGAAACATAAATGAAAGAGAGAATCGCGCAGCTGAAAGCGCGTTACCAACATTACAGCGCCAGAGAAAAAGTGATTTTAAAAATATGCGCAGCGTCGATGTGCTGCGCGGTAGTTTATTACGCAGGAGTGATCCCTTTGGATAATATGATTCAAGGCAGTAAAACAACGCTGGCACGCCAGAAAGAAACGCTGAACTGGATGCGTACGGAAATAGATAAAAATCATCTCCAGATGCTTCGTTTTAAAACGGATAACCCGCGCAGCGTCATTGAAAATAGCGCCCATGAAATTAATTTATCCCTGACGGACGTGCGTCAGGAGGGGCAGACCCTGTCGTTCGTGGTCGGTCGCGTTAACGTGTATGAATTAAAAAACTGGCTGCGTGAAATCAACCAGACCTCCGGGGTGCGTCTGCAAAAGATGAACCTTACGCCCGTTGACCATATCAGCGATGTGAAAGCGGAAATTCAGCTGACCTGGAAGACGTTAGCATGAACACGCTCGCACTGATTCGGGAGGTGTACCCGGTTGGGTTCCCCATGATGAGTGCGGTGTTAGGTGCGATAACCGGCAGCTTTCTGGGCGTGGTGGCAGAGCGTGTCCCGCCGATGGTGATGGAAGAGGAGGGATGCGGCAACCTGCTTTTTCCCGGCTCCCACTGCCCGGTGTGTCAGCATTCACTCTCCGCCTGGGAGAACATCCCGCTGCTCAGCTGGCTGGTGCTGCGCGGGCGTTGTCGCCAGTGCCGTACGGCTATCCCTCTTCAGGTCTTCCTGATTGAGCTTTTCACCGCGATCTTCTTCGGCATCACCGCCTGGTGCGTGCCGGGCATTGAAACCCTGTTCTCCCTCTGGCTGCTGGCGGCTTTCCTGCTGCCGCTGGCCATGATTGACTGGAAACACCAGCTCCTGCCCGACTGCCTGACGCAGCCGCTGCTGTGGGCCGGGCTGCTTATTCACGCGCTGGGCAGCGCGCTGTCGCTTCGCGATGCGCTGTTCGGCGCCGTGGCGGGCTACCTTTCGCTCTGGCTTCTCTACTGGGGCTTTCGCCTGACCACCGGTCGCGAAGGGCTGGGCTACGGCGATTTTAAGCTGCTGGCGGCGCTGGGCGCCTGGTGCGGCTGGCAGGCATTACCGTCTATCGAATTAATTGCTGCCCTTTGCGGCATTATGGGTTATCTGGCATCAGGTAATTTAAATAAAAATAACCAAACTATCTCTTTCGGTCCTTATTTATCTTTGGCAGGCATTGTTGTTTTCATTATGCAGGCCTTTGCTGTCACATTCTGAATATTTGGGTCAAGTTTTTTATCGCTTTTTTTCGACAGGGAAATGAAATGAGCGGTGGGAACCTTCCATGTAATATTATCGACAGAAGCCAGACGGAATATGATCTTGTGTCTTTAAATGGAGGAATGCCACACGACAAAGGTTTTTATTACGGGTCACAAAGTATTTTCTAGATTGAGTCTTTAAAACTTATTCCATGAACTCAAGGAAGTCATGGGTATTAATCGTTCACGTTGAAATTTATCAGGAAATAAAAATGAATTTTATGAAGCCTAAATATCTGGCGCTGTTTATTGCTGCGGCCACAAGCTCAGCATTTGCAGCAGCACCAGGTACGCCGTTTATTTCTTCCGGCAATGACAAATTTGCGCTGGTGGAAGTTGACCAGGCAGCCCAGGACTACAACAACCTTGTTAAAGTTCACAACGATGGTGTGGATGTGAAGGTGGAGTGGAACGTCTGGAGCGGTGATGCCCCAACGTCTGCAAAAGTCCTGCTGGACGGCCAGACAGTCTGGACCGGTGCGGGTAGCGCAGCGGGCTCTGCGACCTTTAAAGTGAAGAAAGGCGGTCGTTATCAGGAGCAGGTTGAACTCTGTAACGACAGCGGCTGCTCTAAGAGCGCCAGCAAGCTGATTATCGTTGCCGATACCGACGGTAGCCACCTGCTGCCGATGAACACTACGCTGCACGAAAACAACAAAACCTTCTCCAAACACACCGACAAAGTTGTGGGTGCTTACTTCCCTGAGTGGGGCGTATACGACCGTAACTTCTCTGCGGATAAAATCCCGGTAGCGAACCTTAACCACCTGCTGTACGGCTTCATTCCGATCTGTGGCGGCGACGGCATCAACGACAGCGCAAAATCGTCCGGCGCGCTTGAGTCTCTGAAACGCGCCTGTGCGGGCCGTCAGGACTACACCGTGGCTATCCACGATCCGTGGGCTGCGCTGCAAAAACCTCAGTCCGGCGTGTCCAACTGGGACGACCCGTACAAAGGTAACTACGGTCAGCTGATGGCAATGAAAAAAGCCCATCCGGACCTGAAAATTCTGCCTTCCGTTGGCGGCTGGACCCTGTCCGACCCGTTCTTCCAGATGGACAACAAAGTGCTGCGTGACCGCTTCGTTGCCTCTGTTAAAGACTTCCTGAAAACCTGGAAAGTGTTCGACGGCGTGGATATCGACTGGGAATTCCCGGGCGGCGGCGGTGAGAACGCTAAGCTGGGTAACCCGGCTACCGATAAAGCCACCTACACCGCGCTGATGCACGACCTGCGCGCCATGCTCAACGAACTGTCTGCTGAAACAGGCCGTACCTATGAGCTGACCACCGCGATCGGTGCCGGTAAAGACAAGATTGAAGACGTGGACTACGGCACTGCACAGCAGTACATCGACCACATCTTCCTGATGAGCTACGACTACTACGGTGCGTGGAGCAACACGGATCTCGGCCACCAGGCTGCGCTGTACGGTGCCTCCTGGAAACCAGACACCAACTACACCACCGACAACGCGGTGAAAGCGATGCTGGAGCAGGGCGTACAGCCAGGCAAAGTGGTCGTCGGTGCAGCGATGTACGGCCGCGGCTGGACTGGCGTTCACGGTTATACCGGCGACAATCCATTCACCGGCACCGCGACAGGCGCAATCCCTGGCTCATGGGAACCAGGCATCCTGGATTATCGCGATATCGTGAACAAAATGCTGGGCAAACCAGGCTGGGAATACAAGTACGACACCGCAGCAGAAGCGCCGTACCTGTTCAACAAGTCTACCGGCGAGCTGATCAGCTACGACAACGCCCGTTCTGTTGAAGCGAAAGGCAAATACGTGCTGAACAAAAACCTCGGTGGTCTGTTCGCATGGTCTATCGAATCTGACAACGGCGACATCCTGAACGCGATGAACGAAAGCCTGCTGGGCGGCAGCTCCGCGCCAGTTGACCCGGTTGAAACCAACCATGCGCCAATTGCATCTGCGACCGACCTGACCGTAACCGGCCCGGCTACCGTGACGCTGGACGGCTCTGCCTCCACCGATCCGGATGGCGATGCGATGACCTACAAATGGACCCAGGTTTCCGGTACGTCCGTGACCCTGACCAACAGCACCAAAGCGAAAGCAACCTTCAGCGTACCTGCTGTGGTAAGCGACCAGAACATGGTCTTCCGTCTGACCGTGACTGACGCGAAAGGTCTGAGCAGCTCTATTGACGTGCAGGTTGTTAACAAAGCGCCTAAAGCAAACCAGGCTCCAGTTATCAATGCAATGGATCCGGTAACCGTTGAAGCGGGTGAAACTGTTTCTCTGCATGCTCAGGCATCCGATCCAGATGGCGACGCGCTGACCTACAGCTGGAGCGTACCGGCTGACATGAACGCGACCGGCACCGACAGCGCAAACGTGCGTATTACCGCGCCAGAAGTGAGCAATGCCTCTACCTATACGCTGAGCGTGATTGTTTCTGATGGTAAAACCAGCGTGCAGTCTAACGTGCAGGTGACTGTGAATCCGAAAGCGGTTGTTCCGGCTGACGAAGACAACACCCCGGCAGATGAAGGTAACAAGCCAGCAGACGAAGATAATGCGACCAACAGCTGCGATGCGCCAGTGGATGCTAACGCCAGCAAATATGCTGCGTGGAGTGCAAACACCGTTTACAACAACGGCGACACCGTGAGCTTCGATAACCTGGTGTGGAAAGCGAAATACTGGACTCAGGGCAACCAGCCGGCATTCGGTGAAGGCGCATGGGAACTGGTCAGCCAGGTGAAATTCAACTGGCGCGCTGAGATGGTTTATAACGGCGGCGACACCACCACCTTCGAAGGTAACGTATACCGCGCGAAATGGTGGACGCAGGGTGACAAACCAGGCAACAGCGATGTATGGGTGAAAGAAGGCAAGTCAGCAGACTGCAAATAATCTTCTGAACCTTTACGGGTGTGATATCCGCCCGTAATCCTTGACCGCACCCCGCTTCGGGTGCGGTCAATAACTAAAAAAAGAACGGTAGTGCGCAAGGAGAGAATGGGATAAATCAGTTAGCAGGTATATTAAATGAAACGCCTCATCTTTTTATTATTAATTATTAGCCAAAGTGCGATGGCAAACTGCTGGGATAAAGCCGCGCATTATTACCATATCGATCCTTACCTGTTATTTGCAATTGCAAAGGTGGAATCGGGCATGAATCCCCACGCGGTGGGCTGGAATCACGATGGTTCACGCGATGTCGGGTTAATGCAAATTAACAGCTCCCACTTTAGTGAATTAGAACGCCACGGTATTGATGAATATCGCTTAATGACCGAACCCTGCACCTCCATTATGGTCGGCGCATCAATATTATCCAATATGATAAAAGTCTATGGCTATAACTGGGAGGCGGTCGGGGCCTATAACGCCGGACTGAAAAAAGAGAATTATCCGCAGCGTATGGTGTATGCCCATAAGGTGTGGACGAAGTACCAGCAAATTAAATCACGGCAGGCTTACGAATAGTGATTTTTATTTTTTGAAGAGTACCAGGAGGTGTTCTTCAGAAAGTGAAAAAAGAACCGCTTTCTCAGGTTTATGTATTAAAGGAATAATACATAAGCCGGGAATGCATTAACCATTGTTGCTTATAAACAGGATTATTTGAAATGACGAAAAGGACATTGCTGAGCATTCTCGTAGCGGGGGCATGTGTTGCACCGTTTATGGCTCAGGCTGCGACGTTGCAGGCGACCAGCAGCGAACCTTACACCATGAAAGCCAGCGATCTGGCGAAAAAGGAACAAGAGCTTACCAATTTCCCGCTGATGAAATCGGTAAAAGACACGATCCGCACGCTGGACAACGCCGCCGTTGAGCAGATCGAGCCAGGTAAAGCCTCTAACCCGGATAACGTGAAGCGCGTTGAAGGCATCCTGAAAGAGAGCGACTGGGAATATCTGTTCCCGCTGCGCGCGAAAGACTATAGCTACAGCAACTTCCTGAAGGCGGTGGGTAAATTCCCGGCGCTGTGCGACACCTATAAAGACGGCCGCAACAGCGAAGCGATTTGCCGTAAAGAGCTGGCAACCATGTTTGCCCACTTTGCGCAGGAAACCGGCGGCCACGAAAGCTGGCGTCCGGAAGCCGAATGGCGTCAGGCGCTGGTCTATATCCGCGAAATGGGCTGGAGCGAAGGCCAGAAGGGCGGCTATAACGGCGAATGTAACCCAAGCGTATGGCAGGGTCAGACCTGGCCTTGCGGCAAGGACAAAGACGGCGATTTCCTGAGCTACTTCGGTCGCGGCGCTAAGCAGTTGTCCTACAACTACAACTACGGCCCGTTCTCTGAAGCCATGTTCGGCGACGTAAAAGTGCTGCTCGAAAAACCCGAGCTGGTGGCTGACACCTGGCTGAACCTGGCGAGTGCAATCTTCTTCTTCGCCTATCCACAGCCGCCAAAACCAAGCATGTTGCAGGTTATCGACGGTACATGGCAGCCAAACGATCACGATAAAGCGAACGGCCTGGTCCCTGGCTTCGGCGTGACCACCCAGATCATCAACGGCGGCGTTGAGTGCGGCGGCCCGACTGAAATTGCCCAGTCTCAGAACCGTATCAAGTACTACAAAGAGTTCGCCAACTACCTGAAAGTGCCTGTTCCGGCTGACGAAGTGCTTGGCTGCGCCAACATGAAACAGTTCGATGAAGGCGGCGCCGGCTCCCTGAAAATTTACTGGGAACAGGACTGGGGATGGAGCGGTGATACGCCAGACGGTAAGACCTACTCTTGCCAGCTGGTGGGCTACCAGACGCCATTCAGCGCCTTTAAAGAGGGTGACTACACCAAGTGCGTTCAGAAGTTCTATAACGTGAACATCGTGAACGATGACGGTTCAGCGACGACCCCGGATGAAACCCCGGTCACGCCAACCCCAACGCCTTCTGAAGATGAAACGCCGGTCACGCCAACGCCTGACGAAACGCCGACCCCGGTACCGGACGAAACGCCAGCCGTGGTTAACCATGCGCCAGTGGCACAGATCGCCGGTCCAATCGGTGCGGTAGAAGCCGGTGCGCAGGTTTCCCTGAGCGCGGAAGGCTCTACTGACGAAGACGGCAACAAGCTGACCTACACCTGGCGTTCCCAGGACGGCCATACCGTGGCGGGCGAAGATAAAGCGGTTGTCAGCTTCAACGCGCCAGAATCTGCGACTGCACAGCAGTATGAAATCAGCCTGACCGTTAGCGATGGCGAACTGAGCAGCACCACCACCTACCTGCTGAACGTGAAAGCGAAAGCGGCGACCCCATCTCAGGATGAAGGCACCTCTGGCAACTACGCGGCATGGAGTGCGAACAGCAAGTACAACGCGGGCGATATCGTGAACAACCACGGTAAACTGTTCCAGTGCAAACCGTTCCCATACAGCGGCTGGTGTAACAATGCCCCGGCATACTATGAACCAGGTGCAGGCCTGGCATGGGCTGACGCCTGGACGGCATTATAAAAAGCAAACGGCAACCTTCGGGTTGCCGTTTTAGTGTTTGTTCCCTCTCCCCGTGGGAGAGGGTCAGGGTGAGGGCATCAGGCCGCACCCGTCTGATTATCGATGCAATTTCCCGTGATCCCGCAACCACGCTGCCGTGCGCACAATCCCGTCGTCGAGCGTCACAATCGGTTTATACCCCAGCTCATTTTCCGCGCGTGAAATATCCAGCGTAAAATCAAAGTTAAGCTTCGATACCCCGTAGTGCGTCAGCGCAGGCTCTTTGGCCGATTTGTTGCCAAAGCGCTCCATGCTGCGGGCGATCATATCCAGCATCGGATACGGCACGGAGCGAATGCGGCACTGGATCTGCAACTCGTCAATCAGCCGCTGCACAATGCTGCGCAGGGTGCAGGGTTCACCGTTGGTAATGTTATAGGCGCGCCCGGAAACCAGATGGTCGCAGTCGGCCTGGCTTGCCAGCCACATGGCGTGAACCGCGTTCTCGTAATAGGTCATATCCACCAGCGCATCGCCGCCGCGCGGCAGCAGCACGCTTTTGTAGTGGTGCATCATCTGCGCCAGGCGCGGGATAAATACCTTGTCGTGCGGCCCGAACAGGCTCTGCGGGCGCAGGACGGTAAAGCGCGTGTGCGGGTTGGACTGCGCGAGCAGATCGATCACCTCTTCGCTGGCGGCTTTGCTGCGGGCAAACTCACAGGCAAACCGCGCCGGGCGGAAATCTTCCTGAATATCACGATGGTGGTGATAATCGAAATAGAGCGAAGGGGAGGAGATATGAATAAAGTTGCGCACGCCCCAGGCGACGGCCCACTCCCCCAGACGGCGGGTGGCGCGGACGTTTGCCAGATCAAACGCTTCCTGAGTACCCCACGGGGAGGTAAAACTGGAGCAGTGCCACAGCGTATCGATTCCGGCGAGCATCACTTTTGCCTGCGAGGAGACCAGCTCGGTCAGGTCGGCATGGACAAACTCTGCGCCCATTTTTTGCAGCAGTTTACCCATCGCCTCGTTGCGACCGGTAGCCCTGACGCTAATGCCTTTGTTGCGCAGAAACTCGACCGCGTTTCGGCCCAAGCCGCTGGTCGCACCGGTAACCAGTACCTTCATATCGATCCACTGTGTTGAAAAAGAATTTCGTGCGCATTCTTCCGTGAATTACGCGCTTATGCAATGGGAAAGGTGAAAGAATAAGAGTTTTATTTAGAACTTATTTTCATGTTGTTCAGCAAGCTGCGCGATGCGTTTTGCCATCCCGCGGAAGATAAACAGGTGCGCGGGGATCATAAATAGCCAGTAGAACAGACCCGGCATTCCGTGCGGATGCCACCACGCGCGAACGTCCAGCTCCCGGTGGTCACCCTTGTCTTTCAGCGTAAAACAGAGCCGCCCCAGCCCCGGCGCTTTCATGCCAAACAGCAGCGCCAGCTGCTTTTGCGGCTCCACGATAATCACCTTCCAGCTGTCGACGCTATCGCCCACCTTCAGGTAAGGATGCGCAGGACGACCTTTCGCAAGCCGATGCCCCACCAGCAGATCCATCGTGCCGCGCGTCTGCCAGAGGATATTGCCAAAGAAGTAACGCTCTTTGCCGCCGATCTGGTTCACCACGTCCCATAACGACTCAAGGCTTGCCTGCGTTTTAACGGTGCAGCCCGCCTGCTTCGGGTAATAGCCGTATTCCGGACGCCAGCGGGCAAACGCCTGCGCGTCATAGCCCCAGTCGCTGGAGTTCACCAGCTTCTCCTCTTCTTTGAGCGTCTGGCGTACCGCATCGTCAAAGCGGATCAGCGGCTGCGGGATCAGCGCGCGCAGCTCGCGATCGTCGGCCAGCAGATCGTGCTTCAGCCCCTGGATCAGCGCCTTCGCGGTGGTCGGCGGCACGGAGGTAATCACGTTCAAAAACCACACCGAGATCCAGCGGGTGGGGAAGGGGACGGGGAGCAGCCAGCGTCGACGCCCGCTCACCCGCATAAAATGTTCAAACTGCTCCTGATAGCTCAGCACCTCCGGGCCCGCCGCCTCCAGCACGCGATGCTCTTCAGCCGGATGATTCAGCAGCTCCACCAGATAGTGCAGCAGGTTTTCCAGCGCAATCGGCGTGGTGCGCGAACGCACCCAGCGCGGCGGGGTGAGCACCGGCAGGTTGTAGACCATATCGCGCATCACCTCGAAGGCGGCAGAGCCCGCGCCGACGATAATCCCGGCACGCAGTTCGGTGACGGGAATATTGGCGGTACGCAGGGTTTCTGCGGTCAGCTGGCGCGCGCGCAGATGGTCAGACTGTTCGTGCTCGGGAGCCTGTAGCGAGCTTAGAAAGATCACCTGCTTCACCGGGGAGTGCAGCAGGGCGTCACGCACGTTCATCGCCACCTGACGCTCGTGGGCGATAAAATCGCCGCCTTCGCCCATGCTGTGAACCAGGTAGTAAAGCGTATCCACCCCGTCCAGCAGCGCGGATAAACGCTGCGGCCAGTTGAGATCCACGCTGTGGCAGGTGACGTTGGGAAGCTCCAGCTTTTGCAGACGCTCAACGCTGCGTGCCGCCGCCAGAACCTGATGCCCGCGCTGGCTGAGCGCCGTTGTCAGGTGCTGACCAATATACCCGCTGGCGCCAAGCACCAGAATTCGTTGCGGCACGTTACGCTCCTTATTAACGCTGTAAAAATGCCTGCCAGTGGCTAACCACCTCGGCAAGCTGCTCGCGGCTGACGTCCAGATGCATCACCAGACGCACAACCGGCGAGGCGTTGATCAGCACGCCACGCGACTTCATAAATTCACCAAGCGAAGCGGCGTGGTCGTCGCCAACGCGCACAAACAGCATGTTGGTGTCGTGACGCATCACGTCCGCGCCAATTTCACGCAGCTGCGCGGCCATCCAGGCGGCGTTGTCGTGATCCTCTTTCAGGCGCGCAACGTTGTTTTTCAGCGCGTACAGCCCGGCAGCCGCCAGAATTCCCGCCTGACGCATTCCGCCGCCGGTCATTTTACGCCAGCGGTTGGCGCGCTTGATGTACTCCGCGTTGCCCACCAGCAGCGAGCCAACGGGCGTGCCTAAGCCTTTTGAGAGACAAATGGTGAACGAGTCGCAGTACTGCGTGATTTCTTTCAGCTCGCAGCCGTACTCCACCACGGCGTTAAAGATGCGTGCGCCGTCGACGTGCAGCCCCAGATGGCGCTCGCGTGTGAACGCCCACGCCGCCTTCAGGTAGTCGCGTGGCAGCACTTTACCGTTGTGGGTGTTTTCCAGGCTCAGGAGTTTTGTCCGCGCGAAGTGAATGTCGTCGGCCTTAATTTTTGCCGCGACTTTATCCAGCGGCAGGGAGCCATCGGCAGCGGCGTCGATCGGCTGCGGCTGAATGCTGCCCAGCACCGCCGCGCCGCCCGCTTCGTAGAGGTAGTTATGTGCGCCCTGGTCGACGATATACTCCTCGCCGCGCTCGCAGTGGCTGAGCAGCGCCACCAGGTTCGCCTGGGTCCCGGTCGGAAGGAACAGGGCGGCTTCTTTACCGCTGAGTTCTGCGGCATAGCGCTGAAGCTCGTTGACCGTCGGGTCATCGCCGTAAACGTCGTCCCCGACCGGGGCGGCCATCATCTCTTCGAGCATGGCGCGACTCGGGCGGGTTACGGTATCACTACGCAGGTCTATCATGGCAAGTCCTTAAGTTTTAAAAGGCATTGCCAGATGTTTTACCTGAGCCAGTTGGTTTTTGCCAGTTCGATCACCTCGTCGCCGCGACCGCTGATGATGGCGCGCAGCATATACAGGCTGAAGCCTTTGGCCTGCTCCAGCTTGATCTGCGGCGGGATCGCCAGCTCATCTTTGGCGACAACCACGTCGACCAGCACCGGGCCGTCAATGGAGAAGGCCTTCTGGAGCGCTTCGTCGACCTCAGAGGCTTTCTCCACGCGAATACCGGTGATGCCGCAGGCTTCGGCAATGCGGGCGAAGTTGGTGTCGTGCAGCTCGGTGCCGTCGGTCAGATAGCCCCCGGCCTTCATCTCCATCGCCACAAAGCCGAGCACGCTGTTGTTGAAGACCACGATTTTAACCGGCAGCTTCATCTGCACCACCGACAGGAAATCCCCCATCAGCATGCTGAACCCGCCGTCGCCGCACATCGCCACCACCTGACGTTCAGGCGCGGTGGCTTTCGCACCCAGCGCCTGCGGCATGGCGTTTGCCATCGAGCCGTGGTTAAACGATCCGAGCAGGCGGCGTTTGCCGTTCATTTTCAGGTAGCGCGCCGCCCAGACCGTTGGCGTGCCGACATCGCAGGTAAAGATGGCGTCGTCATCGGCGAAGTGGCTGATCTGCTGCGCCAGATATTGCGGGTGAATGGCTTTGTCGCTCGGTTTGGCGAGATCGTCCAGCCCTTTACGCGCGTCGCGGTAGTCGCTGAGCGCTTTATCGAGGAACTTACGGTCGGTCTTCTCTTCCAGCAGCGGGAGTAGGGCGGCGAGGGTGGATTTGATATCGCCGATCAGCGCAACGTCCACCTTGCTGTGGGCACCAATGCTGCCGGGGTTAATGT
This sequence comes from Enterobacter asburiae, assembly GCF_021440515.1. Taxonomy (GTDB): domain Bacteria; phylum Pseudomonadota; class Gammaproteobacteria; order Enterobacterales; family Enterobacteriaceae; genus Enterobacter; species Enterobacter asburiae_E. The sequence continues at coordinate 30,175 of NZ_JAKCMV010000035.1, forward strand.
CGATCTGGATGATTTTTGCGTCCGTAGGGTAGAAGGCGCGATACGGGAACTGGGTGCCGAGTAAAACGACGGTATCGGCGTTCATCAGGGTGTGAAAACCGGAGGAGAACCCGATAAGCCCGGTCATGCCCACGTCGTAAGGGTTATCGTATTCGACGTGCTCTTTCCCGCGCAGGGCGTGAACGATGGGCGCTTTAATTTTTCCGGCAAATTCCACCAGCTCTTTATGCGCGCCCGCACAGCCGCTGCCGCACATCAGGGCGATATTGCTGGAGTAGCGCAGCAGCTGCGCCAGCTTTTTCAGCTCCTCTTCTGCGGGCGTTATTACCGGCTGCGGGGCATGATACCAGTGGGTGCTGGCGCTTTCCGGCGCGGCCTGGAGCGCCACGTCGCCGGGGATCACCACCACCGAAACGCCGCGATTCAAAATCGCTTTACGCATCGCAATCGCCAGCACCTGTGGGATCTGCTCAGGGGATGAAACCAGCTCGCAATAGTGGCTGCACTCGCGGAACAGCTCCTGAGGATGGGTTTCCTGAAAATAGCCGCTGCCGATTTCTGATGACGGAATGTGCGCGGCGATGGCCAGCACCGGGACGTGGTTGCGATGGCAGTCAAACAGACCGTTAATCAAATGCAGGTTTCCCGGCCCGCACGAGCCTGCGCACACGGCAAGCTCGCCCGTCAGCTGCGCTTCTGCGCCTGCGGCAAAGGCGGCGACCTCTTCATGACGCGTCGGCATCCATTCGATGGTTTTCATTTTATTCAGGCTATCGCTTAAGCCGTTGAGGGAATCGCCGGTGACGCCCCAGATACGTTTTACGCCAGCCTGTTCGAGCGTTTTCGCGATGTATGCCGCTACGGTTTGTTTCATGGTTGTCCATCTCCGATTTGTGATAACGCTTACAAGCTTAGATGAAAGTCCCCGTATTGCCCGTTTTACCCCTCTGATAAATGGCGCTTTTCATTCTCAACTATTCGGCATAATCTGGTGAAACCTCGGGTAAAAACAGGAATAATTTCAAATGGTTAAATCAATGTTAATTGCTGTTAATAAAAAGCTAGCGTGCGACGATCTTGGCAAACTCTTGTTACGACTTGCCGTCGGCGGACTGATGCTGTTTCACGGATTACACAAGCTTTTCGGCGGCGTGGGGTTTATCAGCGGAATGCTGGTGGCAAAAGGATTACCGGGCTTTATTGCCTACGGCGTATTGATCGGTGAAGTGGTGGCACCCATCCTGATTATCGTCGGCCTCTTCACCCGCCCGGCGGCGCTGGTGCTGGCCTTCACGATGGTCGTGGCGTGGCTGATGGTGGGAACCGGCAAAACCTTCGCGCTGGACGCGGTCGGCGCATGGGCCATCGAAAGCCTGGTCTATTTCTTTATTGGCTCGCTCGCCGTGGCGTTTTTAGGCGCAGGCCGTTACGCGCTGGGCAAAGATCCTGCGTGGCGATAGGGCAAAAAAGCCCGGTGGCGCTAACGCTTACCGGGCCTACGGCCTGCATGGACAATGTAGGCCGGGTAAACGCAGTGCCACCCGGCAACAGGCGACATCACGCCAGAACAAGATCCCCCTGTGGATGACACGAACACGCCAGCACGTAACCGTCGGCGATTTCAGCATCCGTTAAGGTCATGGTGCTGGTTACGGTGTAGTCACCGGAGACCACTTTTGTTTTACAGCATCCGCAGATGCCCGCGCGGCAGGCCGCCACGACCGGCACCTTGTTGCTTTCCAGCGCGTCCAGCAGCGTGGTCCCGACGCGGCCAAAGAAGGTCTGCGCAGGCTGCAACTTGGTGAATTTAATCCCGCTGGTCGCCGCTTCCGCTACCGGAGTGAAAAACTTCTCTTTATAGAAGCGGGTCACGCCGAGCGCTTTTACTTCCTGCTCCACGATATCCATATACGGCGCCGGGCCGCAGGTCATCACCGTGCGTGACGCGATGTCCGGCACGCTTTGCAGCAGCTCGCGGCTCAGGCGACCGGAGACAAAACCGTGCGTCGCGTTGTGCTCCGCCACCAGCGTCACCGGATACTTGCGCCATTCATCGGCAAAAATCACATCTTCCGGTGAACGCACGCTGAAAATTACCTGCACGTCCGCCTGCGGACGGTTTTTAGCCAGCCAGCGACGCATTGACATCACCGGGGTCACGCCGCAGCCCGCCGCCAGCAGCAGAAACTTATCTTCAGTCTTGTCATCACAGGTGAAATCACCCTGCGCGTCAGACAGCCAGATATAGTCCCCGCGCTTCACGTCGCGCGTCAGCCACTGCGAGCCCGCGCCGTCATCAATGCGGCGGACGGTGAGCGTAATGTACTCGCTCACGCCGGGCGTTGAGGAGATCGTATAGGCGCGCAGGGTCTCCGCCGAATTGCGCACGCTGACCAGCGCATACTGGCCCGCGCGGTACGGATAATAGTCATGGCACAGCAGCGACAGCGTCCACACATCCGGCGTTTCCTGATGGATGTGATGAACCTGCATCCGCCACGGACATTGTGAGGTTGGCATCGTCATAAATCGCTCCTTACGCGCTCAGCAGCTGCTGCATATCTTCTTCAACGGTGGTCACGGAACGCAGACCAAACTTCTCGTTCAGCACGGCGAGCAGGTCAGGCGTCAGGAAGCCAGGCGCGGTCGGGCCGGTAACGATGTTGGTCACGCCGAGCGAGAGCAGGGTCAACAGGATCACAATCGCTTTCTGCTCGAACCAGGAGAGCACCAGAGAGAGCGGCAGGTCGTTCACGTCGCAGCCCAGTTTTTCGGCCAGAGTGACGGCCAGAATGATGGCGGAGTAGGCGTCGTTACACTGACCCGCATCCACCAGACGCGGCAGACCTTCGATGTCGCCGAAGTCGAGCTTGTTGAAACGGTATTTACCGCAGGCCAGGGTCAGGATCAGGCAATCCTGCGGCACGCTTGTGGCGAAATCGGTGAAGTAGTTACGCTCGCCGCGCGCGCCGTCGCAGCCGCCGATCAGGAAGATGTGGCGCAGTTTTTCACGGCTCACCAGGTCAATCAGGGAATCCGCCGCGCCGAGCAGCGTTTCACGACCAAAACCAACGGTAATCAGATGCGGGATTTCGCTGTACGGGAAGCCCGCCATCTGCTGCGCCTGGGTGATAACCGGACCGAAATCGTCGCCTTCGAGGTGGCTCACGCCCGGCCAGCCGACGATGCTGCGGGTCCAGATACGGTCGTCATACGCGCCCACGGTCGGGTCGATGATGCAGTTAGAGGTCATCACAATCGGGCCAGGGAAGCGGGCGAACTCAACCTGCTGGTTCTGCCAGCCGCTGCCGTAGTTCCCGATCAGATGTTTGAATTTACGCAGTTCAGGATAGCCGTGCGCGGGCAGCATTTCGCCGTGGGTATAGACGTTAACGCCGGTGCCTTCGGTCTGCTTCAGCAGGTTATAGAGATCTTTCAGGTCGTGACCGGAAATCAGGATGCACTTGCCTTCGGTCGCCTTCACGTTCACCTGCGTCGGGGTCGGGTGGCCGTAGGTGCTGGTTTCACCTGCATCCAGAATGCTCATCACCCTGAAGTTCATCTGGCCGATTTCCATTGAGCACTCGAGCAGCGCGTTCATGTCGGAAGGCCAGGTGCCGAGCCACGCCATGATTTTGTGGTACTGGGTGTAGATGTCGTTGTCGTACTGACCGAGCACGTGCGCGTGTTCCATATAGGCCGCCGCACCTTTCAGGCCGTACAGGCACAGCAGGCGCAGGCCGAGAATGTTCTCGCCAATCGCCGCTTTGTCTTTATTCGGGGTAAATTCTGCCGCCTGGCGCTGTAAATCGCCCAGATCGTCGCCCACCAGCTGAAGTTCCGCCATTGGGTTATCAACGCGCGCGCCGGCATCGGCGTTCAGACACTGGGCTTTCAGCGCTTCGCGCAGGGCGATGGCTTCGCGGGCGTAACCGACGATGCGCGGGGAGTCGAAGTTAACGTTGGTCAGCGTAGAGAAGAAGGCGCGCGGCGCGAAGCTATCAACGTAGTGGTCAATAATCCCGTATTCGCGAGCCTTAAATGCCCAGGCGGAAAGCCCCTGCAAGGCGGCAATCAGCAGATCCTGGAGATCTGAGGTCTCTGCCGTTTTACCGCACATCCCCTGCGCGTAAGAGCAGCCGTTGCCTGCCGGGGTACGGATAGTTTGTTCACATTGCACACAGAACATAGTCACACCTGTTAAAGTTATATTTAAAATACATGTTTAAGGTTATGCCTGTGACTACACGGAGAAAAGTGCTTTCTGCTACAAACTAAAGGGAGATTGATTTAGCGCAATTTTGGCGGCAGGAGCCCTACCGCCAGCGGGGTATTATGCGGAGAAAAACGCCATCATAATCGGCACCAGCAGGCTTAAAATAAAGCCGTGGACGATAGCGGCGGGCACCATTTCAAGGCCGCCTGAACGCTGTAAGACCGGCAGGGTGAAGTCCATCGAGGTGGCGCCGCACAGCCCCAGCGCGGTAGAACGGCTGCGCTGCACCAGCCCCGGGATCAGCATAATCGCCAGCAGCTCGCGCCCCAGATCGTTAAAGAAGGCCGCGCTGCCAATCACCGGGCCGAACGATTCCGTCATCAAAATACCGGACAGGGAATACCAGCCGAAACCGGACGCCATCGCCAGCCCGGTTTTCAGCGGCAGATCGAGAATAAAGGCGTTAATTACGCCGGCGACCATTGAGCTGGCGACCACCACCACGGCAACGATCATTCCCCGACGATTAAGGACAATCTGCTTCAGCGTCATGCCATTGTTCCGCAGCTGAATACCGATCAGGAACAGCAGGAAGATCAGGGTATATTCGCTCGCTTCTGTCGCGTGCTGCAATAATGCCCAACCGGTCAGTCCCAGCAGAAAACCGAGTACCACCACGCCGCACAGTTTTAATGATTCCAGCGCCATCGCAATACGCGAGGGGAGTTTTTCCTGATGATGATGATTTTTCCACGGAATAGTGCGTTCGAGCCACAACAGTGCGGCAATATTGCACAGCATAATAACCACAATAGTGACCGCAGAATAATGCAGGATGGCCAATAAATTGGACGCCAGATTATCCAGAAACGCCAGGCTAATCCCCATAAAGAAAAGAATGACGTAAACAATCCAGCTGAGAAATCGATTGATGAGTCTTAATGCAGATTCACGACGCAGTGGAATAAGGTAGCCCACGATCAGGGGCAGCAGAATAATGAGGAGTCCTGAAAACATGAACAGCCGATCCTTTTGAGTATCTGTTAAGCGCCCAAGACACTACCCAATAAAGGCTGTCAGGTAAAGCGACATAAAAAAGCCGGGTGGCGACTACGCCTTACCCGGCCAGTATGTACAGCCCTCTCCCACACGGAGAGGGGGGAAAATCGTTAATCGCGTTTTTCCAGCAGAGTGCGGTAAAGCACGCCGCCCAGAATACCGCCGATAATTGGCATCACCCAGAACAGCCACAGCTGCTGCAATGCCCAGCCGCCCTGGAAGATAGCCACCGCGGTGCTACGCGCCGGGTTAACGGAGGTATTGGTGACAGGGATAGAGATCAGGTGAATAAGGGTCAGCGCCAGGCCGATAGCAATTGGCGCAAAGCCTGCCGGGGCGTGTTTGTCGGTTGCGCCGTGGATCACCAGCAGGAAGCCTGCGGTCAGCACAATTTCAATCACGATAGCAGAGAGCATGGAATAACCGCCAGGGGAGTGCTCGCCGAAGCCGTTTGATGCAAACCCGCTGGCCGCTGCGTCAAAGCCGGCTTTACCGCTGGCAATCACATACAGAATGCCCGCTGCAATAATGCCGCCAACAACCTGCGCAATAATATAGCCAATGACCTCTTTAGCCGGGAAACGACCGCCAGCCCATAAGCCTAACGTTACCGCCGGGTTAAAATGACCGCCGGAAATATGGCCGACGGCAAACGCCATTGTTAATACCGTTAAACCAAATGCCAGAGCGACACCGGCAAAACCAATACCGAGTTCCGGGAAAGCTGCCGCTAAAACGGCGCTGCCGCAACCACCAAATACCAGCCAGAATGTACCAAAACATTCGGCCGCTAATTTTCTAAACATAACCACCTCAATCATAAAATTCCGCACGCGTCCTGCGCACGGGCTTTATCGCCATAAAGGGATGACGACTCAAAGAGCCATTATTTTAAAAACCAATAACATCCCTTCGCCACTTAAATAAATTCGATAAATTTGATTTAAGGCAATGTGATGTCATTCCTTGTTCAGACCGGAGGTAAAAAAAGCATAGTCCAGTTTGCGGACGCGAGTATCTTGTTCAATATTGGTTATTTCAAACGAAACTTAGGCTCTGAATTCTTAATTTATCGTCTGGCCTCGGAATTTTCGTGGTGTCTCCCGGTGTTATGTCGTGCCGCCTCCCGCTATACTCCTGACAACTTGAAGGAAAAAGTGGCCATTGCGCGGGGGATTTATGCTTCTCGAACGTGTGGAAATTGTCGGATTTCGCGGTATCAACCGCCTGTCGCTGATGCTTGAGCAGAACAACGTTCTGATAGGCGAAAACGCCTGGGGTAAGTCCAGCCTGCTGGATGCGCTGACCCTGTTATTATCACCCGAAGATGACCTGTACCACTTTGTGCGCGACGACTTCTGGTTTCCGCCGGGAGATGTCCAGGGGCGCGAAAAACACCTGCACATTATTCTCACCTTTCGCGAGGCCGAGCCGGGGCGTCACCGGGTGCGCCGTTTCCGCCCCATGTCGCCGTGCTGGGTGCCCTGCGAAGACGACTATCACCGCATCTTCTACCGTCTGGAAGGGGAGCTGGGCGACAACGACAGCGTACTGACCCTGCGCGAGTTTCTCGATGAAAAGGGCAACCCGATCGCGCTGGAGAACATCGACGAGCTGGCGAGCCATCTTATCCGCCTCTCCCCGGTGCTGCGCCTGCGCGACGCCCGCTTTATGCGCCGCATCCGTAACGGCACGGTGCCCACCGCGCCGGATGTTGAAGTCACCGCGCGCGAGCTGGATTTCCTCGCCCGCGAGCTGGTTTCCCGTCCGCAAAATTTAACCGACGGCCAGATCCGCCAGGGGCTGTCGGCCATGGTACAACTGCTTGAGCACTACTTTTCCGAGCAGGGCACGTCGCAGTCCCGGCACCGTCTGATGCGCCGCCGTTCCCACGATGAACAGCGAAGCTGGCGCTATCTCGACATCATCAACAGGATGATCGACAAGCCCGGCGGGCGCAGTCATCGGGTGATCCTGCTGGGGTTATTTTCCACGCTGTTGCAGGCCAAAGGCACCGTCCGGCTGGATCGCGATGCGCGCCCGCTGCTGCTGGTGGAAGATCCCGAAACCCGCCTGCACCCCATTATGCTTTCCGTGGCCTGGCATCTGCTGAATTTGCTGCCCCTGCAACGGATCGCCACCACCAACTCCGGCGAACTGCTCTCGTTAACGCCCGTCGAGTACGTCTGTCGGCTGGTGCGTGAATCGTCCCGCGTGACCGCCTATCGGCTGGGGCCGGGCGGATTGAGCGCGGAAGATGGGCGTCGCATTGCCTTTCATATCCGCTTTAACCGCGCCTCGTCGCTCTTTGCCCGCTGCTGGCTGCTGGTGGAGGGGGAAACCGAAACCTGGGTCATCAACGAGCTGGCGCGCCAGTGTGGACACCATTTTGACGCCGAGGGGATCAAGGTCATCGAGTTCGCGCAGTCGGGGTTAAAACCGCTGATCAAATTCGCGCGCCGGATGGGCATCGAGTGGCATGTGCTGGTAGACGGCGACGAGGCGGGCAAGAAATATGCCTCAACGGTGCGCGGTCTGCTGAACAACGTGCGGGAAGAGGAGCGGGACCATTTAACCACGCTTCCGGCGATGGATATGGAACACTTTATGTATCGCCAGGGGTTTGATGACGTTTTCCATCGCGTGGCGATGATCCCCGTGGATGTGCCGATGAACATGCGTCGGGTGATCGCCAAAGCCATTCATCGTTCGTCGAAACCCGATCTCGCGATAGAAGTGGCAACGGAAGCGGCGCGACGGGGCGTTGAGTCCGTGCCGGGGCTGCTGCGCAAAATGTTCTCCCGCGTGCTGTGGCTGGCGCGCGGGAGGGCCGATTAGCTGCGGGTGGCGAGGGTAGTCTGGTTTGCCAGGCTATCCAGCAGCTCGTAGCGACGGCGATATTCGGAGCGTTTTTTGCTCGCGATCTCTTCCATCGGCTTGCGCGGCATGGTCAGCGGTAACGCGAAGTTGCCGTTGTCCTGCTTTTCACCGCCGATGGAGAGCCAGAAGCTGTCGTAATCCGCCAGCAGTTTTCCCTCTTTTTTCTTGCGATAGCGCCAGCTGCGGTAGATGTGGGTGCCGTTGCTCACCGCAACGATTTGCTCCACCGGGAACGCGCTTCCCAGCGTCATGGCGGTCTCAACCAGCAGGCGTTTCGGGAACAGGCCGTGGCAGGCTTTGGTCGCCCCCTGGATCAGCTCGTGCGGGACGTGCGCTTTTGCCCCTTGCAGGCCGCCGATAAACAGCGTCGATTTACCTTCAAACTGGCACAGCGTAAAGGTCATTTCAGCCAGCACAACGTTCTGACGGTCGCAAAATGCGAGCGTTGCTTCCCCTTCTTTATCGAGGAAGGCGTCGGCGCACAGGCG
>NZ_JAKCMV010000036.1 GCF_021440515.1 Enterobacter asburiae
ATTCAGAGAAAATTTGAAATGATATATAATAAATTAAATACATTAATTTACGACAAATATAGTGATGAAATCTCACTGACTTTGCTGTCTAATGCTATTAACAAAAAATTAATTAATCATTTATAAGAAAAAATATATTAATTTTTATTGTAGGTGTCGTTAATTTATACGACACCTTATTCTTAAATCCTATTGCTATTTTTTATATAATCGTACACGCAGACTAATCGACAAAAATTACTGGACAAAGTTTGGGCGCTCATTGCTTCATCAATATGTTTTTTCAAAATTTTCAGAAGTTCTTCTATATCACGCTTGATTAAACCCGGTTCCATATATGGCATCATTCTTAAAAAGAAACCGAAATCATAAGCAAGATATAACTCATTTACACCAATTCTAACTTCAGGAACGGTTTCAGAACGTCGTTTATCCCATCCTTGGGATTGAAAACTTACTGGAGTAATTTTTAATCGTGATAGTACTCCACCTGAGAGTTCTGTTTCATTAATTATACTCCCATCGTGATTAATTAAATTAGCGTGATTTAAGAAGTGAAAAACAGGAATGCGCGCATTGCCTTTGCATATATTTGGCAGAACATCATTAACAACACATTCCCAATCATAATGTCCATTTTCAAAAACAACTTCCCGGATAAGATCTACACGTTCCAGTCCAACCAATCCTTTAGCTGCCATCGATTCCGATTTTTTTACCATCGAAATAGCACCATATCCCACAACAAACTCCGTTGTACTGACCCCTTCTTCAATTTTCTCTGAATCTCTCACATATAATTTTCCTTTCGGATCATCAGTTAAGACTAACTCATAAAGCTCATCTTTTATCATTCGAAATAAATGTGCTGGAATCCTTTTTTTAGTTTCACTCAGCACCTCAAATATTTCTTTATAAGATGGTGCCTGAACATATTTTACTGGTATTTTTTTATGAATAACAGAGTCACTAATGTCAGCCTCTCCAAGTTCAGGTTTCCATTCAACAAACAATAATTTATTCTGTAAAAAATCCAAACTGGCATCAGGAAAACAACTAACTATATCTTCCAGGATTTCAGCTATATGTTCATCTGTTAAAGAGTAGCCTAAGAAAATAACAGGCCTCTCTATAAACATAGTTAATAACTTAGATGATAGGTAAGGGTTTTTCTTTCTATATTTATCATAGTCACTTGATGTTAAAATCAATGAGTTAGGCTCAGTGCAGCAACCATGTATTTTATATATTTCAGCAATACCGTGGCTCCTGCCAGTAATCAATCCATCCTGACCTATAAAGGTTGTAAATTTCGGGAAAAGGCTTTCTAGAAAAACATCCCAGTTTGTGGTAATAACCCCATCAATATTTGCTTTCGCAAAAAGAGAAATTTCGTGTTTTAACTCATCATTATCTATAATATTTTTATGTGCATTCTCAATATATTTAGATATTGACAATTTCAAAGGAGACTGTTCGTTAATGAAAGTTTTCTCCTGTTCTTTTTCACTTAATGCTAATTGTCCTTCTTCAGTATCCCACCATTTCTCAGCGTATGCCGACACCAATAATTGTGCATATTCGGGTAAATCACCATTAGATTTTGTTTTTAATTTTATATGATTTTCCCCAATCGCCTCAGCAAAATGCTTCAAAAGGTCTTGCCAACATGGCACACCAAGGTAACGACGAGACACTCCGGAGCCAACAAATAACACTGGGGATGCTTCGAACTGCTTAAAATGCTCTTCGAGTTTTTTCTTAAAATTCATACTGATACTCTCTTTACAAGAAATCAAACCCCTTTATACCGATAACATTAAGGTATTGCTTCTTTCATCACCAGTACATTTATCAATTTTACGCAAGAAATCTAATCATTTATATTCAAGTAGTTATCAGATTAAAACTTGAGGAACAGCATTTCACTCCTGATGGTAGCCGAATTGTTGTACTTTCATTACGAAGGGCCCAATCAAGAGCCCATTCCCGTTTTCTCAGTAATCGTGACTTTAGATTTAGGCTTACATGGCGCATTCCTGCCGCTTAGGCCCAATGGAAAGTGTTGCCTCAGTGAAAACTCGGCTATTTGACCCTACCGACCAACTCCTCATTTGATAAGTCAGCAGCTTTAATTTAGGCTCGAATGTCCACTTTCAAACAACTCAATCTCCATTACCCCGGTTGATCTTCGCATAGTCAAACGGCGTAACCCCCTTCTCCCTGTTCGCATCCAGAAAATCAGCCCACCACTGCAACATCAGCTTGCGTTCGTCCAGATGTTCCGCTTTATGGATATACGCCGCCCGCACCGAATTGCGTTCCATATGGCTCATCTGACGTTCGACCGCATCCTTCGACCATAGCCCTGACTCAATTAACGAACTACAAGCCATTGTACGGAAGCCGTGGCCGCAAACCTCAACTTTAGTGTCATAGCCCATCCCCCGCAGAGCACTGTTTACGGTGTTTTCACTCATTGGCTTACGCGGATCGTGATCGCCAATAAAAATCAGCTCATGCTTATCACCACAAAACTGTTTTATCTGCTTCAGGATCGCCAGTGCCTGCTTTGAAAGCGGCACCAGATGCGGTGTACGCATCTTTGATCCCCGCTGAGAATGTTTCACGCCGGGAATAGGCTCTCGCTCAGGCGGGATGGTCCACATTGACGTTTCAAAATCGATCTCTGACCAACGAGCAAAACGCAGCTCACTGGAACGAATAAAAATAAGCAGAGTGAGTTCCGTTGCCCAGCGGGTTAGCGGCCTGCCGGTATAGCCGTCTATTTTCTCAAGTAACTCAGGGATGCGCTTTAACTCCAGTGCCGGACGATGCTGCCGATTACTGGAAGCTACCGCCCCCGCCATCTCCTGCGCCGGGTTGTAATCAATTAACCCGCTTTGCACTGCATAACGCATGATGGCCGTGGTGCGCTGTTGAAGACGGGAAGCCACCTCAAGACGTCCAGATACCTCTACGGCTTTGATGGGAATCAACAAATCGCGGGTACCCAGTTCAGCAATATTGCGAGTACCAATTGCCGGGAAGATATTGTCCTCAAGGCTCCTTTTTACGCGATTAGCATGATCTTCCGACCATTTCTGATTGGTAGTGAGCCACTCTCTGGCAACCTTCTCGAAAGTAATAATCTCTTTCGCCTGCTCTTCTTTCACAGCACGTTTATGCTCACGAGGATCGATACCAGCAGCTACCAGCTTTCTGGCCTCTTCCCTTTTCTTCCTGGCATCAGCCAGCGAAACATCCGGGTAAACGCCGAACGCCATCAAATGCTGTTTACCACCGAAGCGAAAGCGGAAACGCCAATATTTTGAGCCATTGGGGTGAATCAGCAAAAACATGCCATCACCATCAACAAGTGAATACTCTTTTTCCTCAGATTTAGCAGAACGAACCTTAGTATCTGTCAGTGCCATAGCGGCTATCCTTCCATAGTACTGCCGTGAGTATATAAGCAATATCGAACCAGCATATATACTCGGTTCTATACTCACAAGCATGTTGATGTGGGGTAACTCAGATTGACTTCAGTTGAGGTGAAAATCGTGGAAAGTCTTGTGCTACGCGGATTTCAGGCATAAAAAAAGACCTCAGTTGAGGTCCATTTACATGCTTTTGGTGCCGAAGGCCGGACTCGAACCGGCACGTATTTCTACGGTTGATTTTGAATCAACTGCGTCTACCGATTTCGCCACTTCGGCACTGAAGGGGATGCGGAAACGTTGTGGATTATACCTGTCGCGCGCCGCCATGCAAGCAGCGACGCGCTAAACCTGCGCTAAGTGTCCAAAAAACCAGCGTAAGCCGTTAGTCCAGTTCCGATACCGCCAGGCGTATCACGCCTGCCGCCTTGTCTTCCGGCAGCATGAGCACGTTCGCCCACATGTCCTGCACCATATCGCAGGAGAGCTTCTCTTTGCCCACCGCCTTCTCCGGCATTTGCAGCAGCTGGATGTCCTCGCCGTATTTATCCGCCAGCGATTTCATAATCGGGCGCACGTCGTTCACGGCGGCCTCGCGCTCGGCCGGGGTGACGGTGTGCCGGTTTTTGCCGTAGGCCGCGCGCATCATGTCGGCATCGGCGTGCAGTCGACGCTGCAACAGCGCTTTATCCAGCACGCGCATCGGGTTTACGCCGCCCTTCACGCCGGGATAGAGAAAACGGAAACAGGCGTCGTCGCTCACCTTCTGAATGGCGGCGGTCTGCTCCATGTTGGCCTTCATATAATCCACCACGTTGGCATCGGGCGCGTTTTGCAGGCGCGCCATTTGCAGGCTGAGGATCTGCGGCTGTATCACGTCGATGATGTGCTGTTCAGGCTCGCCGGCTTTTTGCATGGTGACTATCTGATCGCGAATACGCTTTTGCATCGCAGGCTCTTGCTCTTTCAGCACCTGCCAGGCGGGCATCGCGTTGAGGGTGGTATCAATCTGCTGTTCGGGGTTTTGCTGCTGGCGCTGTTTGTCGAAATAGACCCAGAACGCCACGACAGCGGCCAGAACGACGACAACGACAATACGGATCCACGTTTTATTCATCTCGCATCCTTATCCTTTAGCTATGCCGGTTTACACCGGTACGCCGCTGTGAAAGCGAAACTCGTTATCCGGTGTTGAGATAAGTGTGGCTTCAATTTCGCCAAAAAGCTGTATCCGGGATGAGATATCCTTGTCGCTGACCTGTTGGGCAAGTGTCAGATAGTCCTGGTAATGTCGCGCTTCCGAGCGCAGCAGCGAGAGATAGAACTTCTGCAAATCGTCGTCGAGGAACGGCGCCAGCGCGGCGAAGCGCTCGCAGGAGCGGGCTTCGATGTAGGCGCCGCAGATAAGCTTGTCGATGAGCGTCAGGGGTTCGTGAGTCCGCACTTCCTTGAGCATCCCTTTGGCGTAGCGACTTGCGGTGATTTTGACGTACGGGATATCGCGTGCCAGCATCGCCTCGCGCACCTGCCAGAAGTGGTGCAGCTCCTCTTTTATCAGCAGCACCATGCTGTCGATGAGCGCCTGTCCCCACGGGTCGTCGGTTTTCGGCATCACGCTTTTGCCAATCTGCTTGTGCAGGGCGACAAAGTCCGGCTCCGGGCCATCGCGGAAGGTGAACTGTTCGTAAGGTTTGAGCCACTCAAGCAGCGCGTCGGCACCGCTTTCATCGGCGACATATTTACGCACCAGCAGGAGCGCGGTCTGCGCGGCTTTAAGCTCGCACACCATGTGGTCGGTGAGCAGCAGCGGCAGGTTAGCCGGGTTGCGGGCTTTATCTATCCATGCTTGCGGGGTCGGGCACTGGAGGAAGTTGAGTACGGGGGCGAGTATCTGCGGGTAGTCCATTTTTCTGCCTTGAAAAAGCGGTGGCGCGCGCCACCGCCTGAAACGCTTAGTGACGCACGCCGTCGTCGTCTTCGTCGATGTAATCTTCGTCTTCGCCTTCTTCGCCGTCTTCACCGTTCGGATCTTCGAAGTAGGTTCCCCAGCCGTCGTATTCCACTTCAAACTTCTCGGCCAGGTTCATCAGCTGTTCGACCTGTGCGTCGATCAGCTCTGCCTTCAGCGCGCCTTCGCTCAGAATATCGCAGCAGATGACGGTGTCGCCCTCTTCCACTTCCAGCTCTTCCGGCTCGGTCACTTCGTAACCCAGCTTGAAGGCTTCAACCGCCAGCTTTTCCAGCGCTTCGAAATCGTCAGCAGAGAAATGGTGCTCGATGGTGTACAGCGCGTCCGGATCGCTGCCGTCGTCCAGCAGTTCCTCAATAATCAGACGCGTTTCTTCGCGTTGCTCTTCCAGTAGTTCCGGGTTTGCCATGGCTCATTCCTCTTTAAAGTGCGGCAGATACTTCTATTTTCACACACGGACGTGTTTGCCTCCACCTTTGTAAGAAAGATTTGTGAAACGGGGTTGCAAATGAATAATTACACATATAAATTGAATTTTAATTCAATAAATGGCACTAGCCATGCGAGGATAAAATGTCCGATTTACATAAAAAACACTTTTTGAAACTGCTCGATTTCACCCCTGCACAGATCACCTCTCTGCTGTCCCTTGCCGCGCAGCTCAAAGCGGATAAGAAAAATGGCAAGGAAGTACAAAAGCTTACCGGTAAAAATATCGCGCTCATCTTCGAAAAAGACTCAACCCGTACACGATGCTCTTTCGAAGTTGCCGCATTTGACCAGGGCGCGCGCGTCACTTACTTAGGGCCGAGCGGCAGCCAGATTGGGCATAAAGAGTCAATTAAGGACACCGCGCGCGTGCTGGGTCGGATGTACGACGGCATTCAGTATCGCGGCCACGGGCAGGAAGTGGTTGAAACGCTGGCAGAATATGCGGGCGTGCCGGTGTGGAACGGGCTGACCAACGAGTTCCACCCGACGCAGCTGTTAGCCGATCTGCTGACCATGCAGGAGCATCTGCCGGGCAAAGCCTTCAACGAGATGACGCTGGTTTACGCGGGCGACGCGCGCAATAACATGGGCAACTCGATGCTGGAAGCGGCGGCGCTGACCGGGCTGGATCTGCGTCTGGTGGCGCCGAAAGCCTGCTGGCCGGAAGAGAGCCTGGTGGCGGAGTGCAGCGCGCTGGCGCAGAAAACCGGCGGGAAAATCACCCTGACGGAAGACGTGGCGGCGGGCGTGAAGGGCGCGGACTTTATTTATACCGACGTATGGGTGTCGATGGGCGAAGCCAAAGATAAGTGGGCGGAGCGCATCGCGCTGCTGCGCGGGTATCAGGTGAACGCGCAGATGATGGCGCTGACCGGTAACCCGAACGTGAAGTTCCTGCACTGCCTGCCCGCGTTCCATGACGACCAGACCACGCTCGGCAAACAGATGGCGAAAGAGTTCGATCTGCACGGCGGGATGGAGGTGACGGACGAGGTGTTTGAGTCGGCGGCGAGCATCGTGTTCGATCAGGCGGAAAACCGGATGCATACGATTAAGGCGGTGATGGTGGCGACGCTTGGGGGGTGATTTAGTCCTCTGCGGTCTGGTGCCCTCACCCCGGCCCTCTCCCACGGGGAGAGGGAGACAACCCTTTTAGCTGACCAGCATTTTCACAACCACTTTCCGCACCTTCGCTGGCGCACCCACCGCGCACAGCGGCTTGTGTACTTCCCCCGGATAGAACACCACGAAATCGCCTTCGCTCAGCACCACGGTTTTCTCCTGCTCGCCTTCCGGCAGGAACGCGATGTCTTTGTCCGCCAGCCAGTCGGTGTCCGGCGTGCCGTGCGGCAGGGTGCTGAAGGTCATCCCCTCCTGGCCCTTCATAATGATTTGAATATCCAGATAGCGCGCATGATACTCGGCGCGGCGCTCGGCAAACGGCTGGGTCGTGTCTTCGGACACCAGATAAAACAGGCGGTTGCCGTCGATATCGTGTTTACCGAGCGGGGTGGCGTCGGTAATGTGCGCCTTAACGTGTTCAATCGCCTGGCGCAGCTCTTCCGGCAGCCAGGACTGGAGATGGTGGATATTGCCTGCGATCATGATTCAATCCTTATTGTAAAACACTGTTTCATTTTTATCTTTTATACGAGAATTCCCACTGCCATACCACCACTTTTTCCAGGAGATTTGCGTCAGCGCATGTTTATCGGAAAACCTGTTAATTATCTGTTAAACGCTGGCAGGCAATTATGCAGCGGTTATGCATAACCTCAGCGAATGAATTTCTCGACGCTGCGTTAACGTGCTGATTACCAAAAGCTAATCACAAAACTCCTTCCCACCTCACGTTTTGCTCTTTTGTTTATCTGCGCAACTATCCACTAATTATTTATTGATTTCCGTTAAGTCAAAAATAATTAATGCTGTTTTTTGCATAGCCATTCTCCGCGCAAAAACAAATCTTTAAATATCAATACCTTAAATCTAAATTTCAAAGGATTACATTCTACAAAATAATAACAACCACAAATAAACGCAAAGAACGGCGCGTAGTTATTCACTGCCCGGAAATAGCTAATTAATCATTATCTGATACGCATCATGCATATTAAAAGAAACGCTTAATATCCCGTTTCCGCGTGAGCAACATCACAATATCAAATAGCAAGCCGCCTACTATAAGCCGTGAAATCAATTGAGATACTCCGTCATGTCATTAATTAAAATACATGACCCGGCCCTGTTTATTCTGAAAAAAAAGTTAAAGGAATAATTATGGAAAAGCATTACGTCGGTTCTGAAATTGGTCAATTGCGCAGCGTGATGCTGCATCGCCCCAATCTCAGCTTAAAACGCTTAACCCCGTCGAATTGTCAGGAGCTGTTATTTGACGACGTGCTGTCGGTTGAACGTGCGGGTGAGGAACATGATGTGTTCGCAAACACGCTGCGCGAGCAGGGTGTGGAAGTCCTGCTGTTAACCGACCTTCTGACGCAAACCCTTGATATTGCAGAGGCCAAATCCTGGCTGCTGGATACGCAAATCTCCGATTATCGCCTCGGACCAACCTTTGCCGGGGACGTTCGCGGCTGGCTGGCGGATATGCCGCACCGTGAACTGGCGCGGCGTTTGAGCGGCGGATTAACCTACGGTGAAATTCCCGCTGCCATTAAAAATATGGTTGTGGATACCCACACGGCAAATGATTTTATTATGAAGCCGCTGCCCAACCATTTATTTACCCGCGATACCTCGTGCTGGATTTATAACGGCGTATCGATTAATCCGATGGCGAAACCTGCCCGTCAGCGTGAAACCAATAATCTTCGCGCGATTTATCGCTGGCACCCGGCATTTGCCGACGGCGATTTTATTAAGTATTTCGGCGACGAGAATATTAATTATGACCACGCGACCTTAGAGGGCGGCGACGTATTAGTGATTGGACGCGGGGCGGTATTAATCGGCCTCTCTGAACGCACCACGCCGCAGGGGGTGGAGTTCCTCGCCAACAGCCTGTTTAAACACCGTCAGGCCGAGCGGGTGATTGCGGTTGAGCTGCCTAAACACCGCTCCTGTATGCACCTCGACACCGTGATGACCCACATCGACGTCGACACCTTCTCCGTCTACCCGGAAGTGGTGCGCAAAGATGCCCAGTGCTGGACGCTCACCCCGGACGGACGCGGCGGCCTGCTGCGCACCCAGGAAACCGACCTGCTCCACGCCATCGAAAAAGCGCTCGGCATTAACCAGGTGCGCCTGATCACCACCGGCGGCGATGCCTTTGAAGCCGAACGCGAGCAGTGGAACGACGCCAACAACGTGCTGACCGTCCGCCCCGGCGTGGTGATTGGCTACGAGCGCAACGTCTGGACCAACGAGAAGTACGACAAGGCGGGCATTACCGTGCTGCCGATCCCCGGCGACGAGCTGGGACGCGGTCGCGGCGGCGCGCGCTGCATGAGCTGCCCGCTGGAACGTGACGGAATTTAAAGGAGCCATCATGGAACGAAAACCCACTCTGGTTGTGGCCCTCGGCGGGAACGCGCTGCTCAAACGCGGCGAACCGCTAGAAGCGGAGATCCAGCGCCAGAACATCGCATTAGCCGCCCGCACCATCGCGGGCTTAACGGAGCAGTGGCGCGTGGTGCTGGTTCACGGCAACGGGCCGCAGGTCGGGCTGCTGGCGCTGCAAAACAGCGCCTACGACAAGGTGACGCCCTACCCGCTCGACGTCCTCGGCGCCGAAAGCCAGGGAATGATCGGCTACATGCTCCAGCAGGCGCTTAAAAACGCGCTGCCCCAGCGCGAGGTGAGCGTGCTGCTGACGCAGGTCGAAGTGGACCCTGCCGACCCGGCGTTCGGTAATCCGACCAAGTACATCGGCCCGGTCTACAGCGAGGAGCAGGCCAGCGCATTACATGCGGAAAAAGGCTGGACCTTTAAGGCCGACGGCCGCTACGTCCGCCGCGTGGTGCCCTCCCCGCAGCCTAAACGCATCGTGGAGAGCGACGCGATTACGGCGCTGATCCAGCGCGACCATCTGGTGATTTGCAACGGCGGCGGCGGCGTGCCGGTGGTGGAGAACGGCAACGGCTATCACGGCATTGAGGCGGTGATCGACAAAGACCTCTCGGCGGCCCTGCTCGCGCGCCAGATTGAGGCCGACGCCCTGCTGATTTTGACCGATGCCGACGCGGTATATCTCGACTGGGGCAAGCCGACCCAGCGCCCGCTGGCGCAGGTGACGCCGGAGCTACTCAAAGAGATGCAGTTTGACGCCGGATCGATGGGGCCGAAGGTCACCGCCTGCCGGGAGTTTGTTGAAGCCTGCCACGGTATCGCCGGGATCGGCGCGCTGGCCGACGGGCCGGACATTCTGGCAGGTGAGAAAGGTACGTTGATTCGCAACTAACCCCTTTATCCCCTCACCCTAACCCTCTCCCAGAGGGAGAGGGAATATAACGCCGGGGTGAGGGCATCAGACAGCAAACAATTTAAAAAGGATTTACCCATGACCATTAACCTGAAAAACCGCAACTTCCTCAAACTGCTGGACTACACCCCGACGGAGATCCAGTACCTGATCGACCTCGCTATCGAACTGAAAGCGGCCAAAAAAGCCGGGCGCGAAAAGCAAACGCTGGTCGGCAAAAACATCGCGCTGATCTTCGAGAAAACCTCCACCCGCACCCGCTGCGCCTTTGAAGTGGGCGCGTTTGACCAGGGGGCGCAGGTCACCTATCTCGGCCCAAGCGGATCGCAGATCGGCCATAAAGAGTCGATGAAAGACACCGCCCGCGTGTTGGGCCGCATGTACGACGGCATCGAATACCGCGGCTACGGGCAGGCGATCGTCGAGGAGCTGGGCGAGTACGCGGGCGTCCCGGTGTGGAACGGCCTGACCGACGAGTTCCACCCGACGCAGATCCTCGCCGACCTGATGACCATGCTGGAGCACTCGCCGGGCAAAACCCTGCCGGAGCTGGGCTTTGCCTATCTTGGCGACGCGCGTAACAACATGGGCAACTCCCTGATGGTCGGCGCGGCCAAAATGGGGATGGATATTCGCCTCGTGGCGCCGAAATCCTTCTGGCCGGAGGCGGGGCTGGTGGAGCAGTGCCGCGCCATCGCCAAAGAGACCGGCGCGCGCATCACCCTGACGGACGACGTGGAAGAAGGGGTGCGCGGCACCGATTTCCTCTACACCGACGTATGGGTGTCGATGGGCGAGCCGAAGGAGGCCTGGGCCGAGCGCGTCAGCCTGATGAAGCCGTATCAAATTAACGCGGAGGTGATGAAAGCCACCGGCAACCCGGACGTCAAGTTCATGCACTGCCTGCCCGCGTTCCATAACGAGCACACCAAAGTGGGCCGTGAAATCGAGATGGCCTACGGGCTGAAGGGGCTGGAGGTGACCGAAGAGGTTTTTGAATCCCCGAACTCTATCGTCTTCGACGAAGCGGAAAACCGGATGCACACCATTAAAGCGGTGATGGTGGCGACGCTCGGCGACTAACCCCCGCCCGGCGCGCCGCGCGTGCGCCGGGTTTTAAGGAGAACACCATGGGCAAGTTCAAGTTTCCTTCGGCTTACACCATTCTCTTTTTTCTGATTGCCGTGGTCGCCGTGCTGACGTGGGTTGTGCCAGCCGGGCAGTATCACATGGCGATGAACGAGGCGCTCGGCAAGGAAGTGCCGGTTGCCGGAACCTATGCGCACGTCGCGGCGCATCCGCAGGGGCTGGTGGCGGTGCTGATGGCGCCGATTGCCGGGCTGTACGATCCGGAATCCGGTCAGGCCGGGGCGATCGACGTAGCGCTCTTTATCCTGATCATCGGCGGGTTTCTGGGGATCGTCACCAAAACCGGGGCGATCGATGCGGGGATCGAGCGGGTCACCACCCGCCTGCGCGGTCGCGAAGAGTGGATGATCCCGATCCTGATGGCGCTGTTTGCCGCAGGCGGCACGATTTACGGCATGGCGGAAGAGTCGCTGCCGTTTTACACCCTGCTGGTGCCGGTGATGCTGGCCGCCCGCTTCGATCCGGTGGTGGCGGCCTCCACGGTGCTGCTCGGCGCGGGGATCGGCACGCTCGGATCGACCATCAACCCCTTTGCCACGGTGATCGCCGCCAACGCGGCGGGCATCCCCTTCACCAACGGCATCGCCCTGCGCGTGGCGCTGCTGGTGATTGGCTGGGTAATCTGCGTGGCGTGGGTGATGCGCTACGCCCGCAGGGTGCGTAAAGATCCCTCCCTGTCGATCGTGGCGGATAAACAGCAGGAGAACCTCGCCCATTTCCTCGGTAATAAAGGCGAGCAGTCGCTGGAATTTACCCCGGTGCGCAAGGTCATCCTCGTGATTTTCGCCCTCGCCTTCGCGGTGATGATTTACGGCGTGGCGGTGCTCGGCTGGTGGATGGCGGAGATCTCGGCGGTGTTCCTCGCCAGCGCCATTATCGTCGGCCTGATTGCCCGCATGAGCGAAGAGGAGCTGACCTCGACCTTTATCAACGGCGCGCGGGATTTGCTGGGCGTCGCGCTGATCATCGGCATCGCGCGCGGTATCGTCGTGATCATGGATAAGGGCATGATTACCCACACCATTTTGCACAGCGCCGAGGGGCTGGTGAGCGGGCTGCCGACCGTCGCGTTCATCAACGTGATGTACTGGCTGGAGGTGGTGTTGTCGTTTCTTGTGCCTTCTTCATCCGGCCTGGCCGTTCTGACGATGCCGATCATGGCGCCGCTGGCGGATTTCGCTAACGTCAACCGCGACCTGGTGGTCACCGCGTACCAGTCCGCCTCCGGCATCGTTAACCTGGTCACGCCCACCTCGGCGGTGGTCATGGGCGGGCTGGCGATTGCCCGCGTTCCCTACGTGCGTTATCTGAAGTGGGTTGCGCCGCTGCTGGGCATTTTGACGGTGGTGATTATGGTGGCGTTGAGCCTGGGCGCACTTATGTAACGTGCCGGGTGGCGCTGTGCTTACCCGGCCTACGGGCGGGTGCGGTGCCGCCGGTTATTTCGGGAACTGATATGGGAAATACGATGGACTACGAAGAATACTCCCTAAAAGAGCAACTCCAGCTCAGGGTCTGCCAGCGCCTGATTGCAGAAAAGAGCTATCACTCCCAGGAGGAGATCCGCCGCGACCTGCAAGATCGTGGCTTCGACACCATCAGCCAGTCTACCGTTTCACGCCTGCTCAGGATGCTCGGCGTCATAAAAATTCGAAATGCCAAAGGGCTAAAGATTTATTCGCTGGATCCTCAACTGCGCCCTGCCCCCGACGCCGCGCGAACCGTTTCTGAAATGGTGGTCAGCGTGGAGCATAACAGCGAGTTTATCCTTATCCACACCGTCGCCGGATATGGCCGCGCGGTGGCGCGTATTCTGGATTACCACCAGCTGCCGGACATTTTAGGCGTGGTGGCCGGGAGCAGTATTGTCTGGGTCGCGCCGCGCGTGGTGAAGCGTACCGCACTGGTGCATAAGCACATTAATTATTTACTTAAAATGAATTGATATTCATAAAGAACCGTTTGCATTGAGTAAAGCGTGCATTAAATCGCTTGATCCGGACATCGGGGTGCGTATAATGCCCGACAATTTGCCGGGAGGAAGCATGGTCAAGCGTGTACGACATAACGTTCTACCGCGTCTGAAATCAGACGCTGGCCTGCCGTTTTTCTTCCCGTTGCTCAACCTATTCCCAGAGCCCCTCATTTGAGGGGCTTTTTTTTGCCCGGCGTCAGGAGATAAACATGAATCCGCTTTATCAAAAACACATCATTTCCATAAACGACCTCAGCCGCGAAGAGCTGGAACTGGTTCTGGAAACCGCGGCAAAACTGAAAGCGAATCCGCAACCCGAGCTGCTCAAGCACAAGGTCATTGCGAGCTGTTTCTTCGAAGCCTCAACCCGCACGCGCCTCTCCTTTGAAACCTCCATGCATCGCCTGGGGGCAAGCGTGGTGGGCTTCTCGGACAGCAGCAACACCTCGCTGGGTAAAAAAGGCGAAACGCTGGCGGATACCATTTCGGTTATCAGCACCTACGTGGACGCGATTGTGATGCGCCACCCGCAGGAGGGCGCGTCCCGCCTGGCGACCGAGTTCTCCGGCGGTATTCCGGTGCTTAACGCCGGGGACGGCGCGAACCAGCATCCAACCCAGACGCTGCTGGATCTGTTCACCATTCAGGAAACCCAGGGCAGCCTGGAAAACCTGCATATCGCGATGGTCGGCGATCTGAAATATGGCCGCACCGTCCACTCGCTGACCCAGGCCCTGGCGAAATTTAACGGCAACCGCTTCTACTTTATCGCCCCGGACGCGCTGGCCATGCCGCAGTACATCCTCGATATGCTGGACGAGAAAGGCATGCAGTGGAGCCTGCACGCCAGCATCGAAGAGGTGATGAGCCAGGTGGATATTCTCTATATGACCCGCGTGCAGAAAGAGCGTCTGGATCCGTCCGAATACGCCAACGTGAAGGCGCAGTTCGTGCTGCGCGCCAGCGACCTTGAAGGCGCGCGCGCCAACATGAAGGTGCTGCACCCGCTGCCGCGCATCGATGAGATCGCCACCGACGTGGATAAAACGCCGCACGCCTGGTACTTCCAGCAGGCCGGAAACGGCATCTTCGCTCGCCAGGCGTTACTGGCACTGGTTCTGAATCGCGAATTGGCACTGTAAGGGGAAACGACAATGACACACGATAACAAACTCCAGGTTGAAGCCATCAAGCGTGGCACCGTGATTGACCACATCCCTGCGCAGGTGGGCTTTAAGCTGCTGACGCTGTTCAAACTGACCGAAACCGACCAGCGCATCACCATCGGCCTGAACCTGCCGTCCGGCGAGATGGGCCGTAAAGACCTGATCAAAATTGAGAACACCTTCCTGACCGACGAGCAGGTTAACCAGCTCTCCCTGTACGCGCCGGACGCCACGGTGAACCGCATTGACGAGTACGAAGTAGTGGGCAAATCCCGCCCGAGCCTGCCGGATCGCATTGAGAGCGTGCTGGTCTGCCCGAACAGCAACTGCATCAGCCACGCCGAGCCGGTTTCATCCAGCTTTGCAGTGAAAAAACGCGCCAACGACATCGCGCTCAAATGCAAATACTGCGAAAAAGAGTTTTCTCATTATGTGGTGCTGGCCAACTAATTGAGGTTGGTAATGAATTCCCGGCTGTTATAATGCCGGGGAACATTCTTAACGCTGTAATTCTGGAGAAAACATGAGCAAAGTACTCGCGACGGAAAATGCACCAGCCGCTATCGGTCCATACGTTCAGGGCGTTGATCTGGGAAGCATGATTATCACTTCCGGCCAGATCCCGGTGAACCCGAAAACCGGCGCGGTGCCGGATGACGTCGCGGCGCAGGCGCGTCAGTCGCTGGAAAACGTGCAGGCTATCGTGGAATCCGCCGGGCTGAAAGTGGGCGATATCGTGAAGACCACCGTCTTCGTGAAAGACCTGAATGACTTCGCCACCGTTAATGCCACCTACGAAGCGTTCTTCAACGAACATAACGCTACTTTCCCGGCGCGTTCTTGCGTGGAAGTGGCCCGTCTGCCGAAAGACGTGAAAATTGAAATTGAAGCGATTGCCGTTCGTCGCTAATACATTTTTTATATTATTAAAGGCAGCCAGCGGCTGCCTTTTTTTAATTAAATCATCAGGTAATTTATTTTAAATATTTTTACTCTGTCCATTAGATGACGTTTATCCCGGTCCATTAATAAAATCGCTGCGTTTTCTAACCCCTCTAATGGACTAAAAATGAAACTTTCTAAAATTGCACTGGCACTTGCCACACTCACGGTTGCTTCATCGGCTTTAGCACATGGTTATGTTGAATCTCCAGCCAGCCGTGCGTATATGTGTAAGCTCGGCAAAAATATCGATTGCGGTACCGTTCAATATGAACCGCAGAGCGTTGAGCGTACATCCGGCTTCCCTACCGGTGCACTGCCACCGGACGGCCAGCTGGCTTCAGCGGGTATTTCCCAATACTCTCAGCTTGATAAACAGAGCCTGAATGCCTGGACGAAAACCCCTATTACTGCCGGTAAAAATACCTTTACCTGGTATCACACTGCGCCACATAAAACCGTAAACTGGCGCTGGTATATTACCAAGCAAGACTGGAATCCAAATAAACCGCTGACCCGCGATCAATTTGAATCCACGCCATTCTGTACCGTTAACGGAAATGGCCAGGCGCCAGCCGCGCGTCAGGAAATGACCTGTAATGTTCCTGAACGTACTGGCTACCAGGTTATTTACGCGGTATGGGAAATTGCCGATACCACCAACAGCTTCTACCAGGCAATTGACGTAGATTTCGGTAACGGCGGCAACGTCACTCCGGATGATACTCCTGCGGCAGTGTCTGAGTGGACCAAAACCCTGAACGGTCAGATTTCCGGTAACAACATCAACGCAGGCGACAAAGTTATCGCTCGCTTCTTCGATGCAAACGGCGAAGTGACCTCCATGCGCACCGAAATGACCATCGCATCCGCCTCTCAGGGCAATGCAAGCCAGTGGTCTTACGATCTGGCGCAGGCGATTAATGCCGCTCACAGCGATGTGCGTGTAGGCGTGAAAGACGAAAGCGGTGTGGTTAACCCGGTTCACGGCGCGAACAACGTGTACGTGAAAGATGGCAGCACCCTGAAATCTGTCGCGATCTCTTATGAAGAGCAGCAGACTCAGGTGAGCGAAGATATCGCCGTCACTAACGTCCGCTTCAGCAAAGTGGCGAACGGCAATGCGACCGTAACCTTCCACGTCAACACCCAGGGTAACGTGAACCTGGAAGCGCGCGTAATGAACCACGCTGGCGCAGAGAAAGGCTATGTGAAGCAGGATATGAACAACGCGAATCAGGATCTCACCATGAACCTGACCAACGTGACTGCGGGCCACCACATGCTGAAATACTACGCGACCAACAAAGACGGCACCCTGTTTGCTCAGGACGTTATCGATATGATGCTGGAAAACGAAGCCTCAAGCGGCACCACCGGCAAATACGATTACACCTTCCCACAGAGCATCGCGTCCTATAAATCAGGCACCGTTGTGTTCCAGCCTAAAGATGGCAAAACTTACCAGTGTAAGAAAGCGCCATACAGCGGCTACTGCGTACAGTACGCAGCTGGCGCTAACCAGTTCGAACCAGGCGTTGGCTCCCATTGGTCAATGGCGTGGACGCTGAAAAACTAAGTTAGCGAAGCGATGCCCGGTGGCCTTTTATTTGCCGGACCTGCAATGTGAGCAGGCCCGGTAAATAAAGCGCCACCGGGCTCTTTTTTATTGATTCCTGGTTGCGCGCAGCAGCGTTTCCAGCGGATAGACCGCCGCAATCACCACCTCATCCTGAATTTTCGCCGCGTTATCCAGTTCGCTCTGAATCGACGCAATCTCTTTGTCATCCAGCGTGCCCTGCCGCGCCACCAGATCGGTCAGCCTCAGGCCAATCGACGCCAGTTTATCCACCTCCTGAATCACCGGCTTAATCGCTTTGAGCTGATAGTTGCCGTCGCTGAGCGCCAGCGCGTCGCTGGTATTGTTCTGCCAGCGGTTGAAGATATGACGCAGCGCCTCCGCGCTTTCGTTATCTTCCGCATCGCTCACCAGCCGCGACGCCCACTTGTTCATCTGCCGCACGGTGCTGCTCTCGGCGTTAAGCGCGTCGGCGAGGCGGTTTAACGGCTCAAACTGATGGTAATTGCCGGCCTGGAACTTGAGGTGCTGGCGGGTGTAATACTGCGCCGGCTCCAGCGCCTGGGCGAGGATTTGCAGCGGCAGCGTGTCGCCGTTATTCGCCAGACGGGTGAAATAGGCCTGCTGCTGGCTATGCTGCTCCAGCCCCACGGAGACCGTGGTCCAGACGTCCATCGCCTGCAAGCGGGTGTACATGTTGTCGATATCGTTCACGTCCTGCGCCGACCACAGCCGCTCCGCGACCGCAAATGCGCGCGGCCAGAGTTTGATATCCAGCACCGGCGCAACCACGTTTTCGGCCCACAGGGCGGCCTCACCTCCCAGCAGATTTGCCTGCTGCGCGGCATCGGGCACCACGGGTGCAATCCCCTTCGGTACCGCATCAAGCGGCTTGCCGCTGACCGGATAGCGGGCGTTGCCCACCAGGAAATAGCCGCTCAGGGCGTTGTCGGACACCGTGACCACCGGGCGGGTTTCGCCCATCCAGGTGTCGACGGTGAAGGTCACCTGGTCGTCGCTGCGCCATTCAATATCCTTAACGGCGCGGCGCGATTTCCCGGCGAAATCGATAAACCCGCGCCAGCCGGACTCGCCCTTAACCAGCGTAAAGCTTCCCTCCACCGGCTTGCCCTTCAGGCGCGGCATGGAGAAGGCCCAGGTCTGGGCGCTGTCGCTGTCGCCGATCGCATCCACGTTGTTTAAGCCTTCAGGCACGATTTCGTTGCGGTAGTGGTAGGCCGTGGACTGGGGCTGATCGAGGTAAAAGCCCGTGGAGAGGATCCCTTTGTAGCCCTGCTGCGCCACCTGTCCCAGCGCGTCCTGCCCCTGCCAGGACTGGATCAGAATGCTTTTTAGCAGATCCGGATGGAAGATTTCGTCCCAGCCGACCATCTGGCGGCGGTGTTTTTCGAGGATCGTTTCCAGCCTGCGGTTGAAGTAAGCCTGCAACGCGTGGCTGTCCGCAAGCTTGTTGTCGCGCATAAACTGCTGGATCGCCGGGTTCGCTTTCCACTGGCTGTCGTCGACCTCATCCCCGCCGATATGCAGGTAGGGATCGGGGAAGATCGCCGCCAGCTCACCGACCATCGCGTCGGCAAAGGCGTAGGTCGCGTCTTTAGTCGGATCCAGCACCGGCTTCAGCACGCCCCAGTGGCGCTCCATTTCGTACGGCCCCGGCGCGCTCATCAGCTCCGGGTACGCCACCGCAATGGCCGAGGCGTGCCCCGGCATGTCGATTTCCGGCACCACGCGAATGCCGCGCGCGGTGGCGTAGCGCACAACCTCGCGCATCTGCTCCGGGGTGTAGAACAGGCCGTCGCTCGCAAGCTGGGTCAGCTTTGGATAGCGCGCCGAGGCAAAACGCCAGCCCTGATCGTCGGTCAGATGCCAGTGCAGAACGTTAAGCTTGGCGGCGGCCATGCCATCAATCTGGCGCTTGATGTCTTCCAGCGGCACGAAGTGGCGTGCAGAGTCGAGCAGCAGCCCGCGCCACGGGAAGCGCGGCGCGTCCTGAATCGTGACCCAGGGCACCGAGGTGTTTTCCGCACCGTTCTGAACAAGCTGGAGCAGGGTTTCCATGCCCCGCAGCGCGCCGAAGCGGGTATTGGCAGAGAGGTTTACGCCGCTGGCGTCCAACGTGAGCGTGTAGCTTTCGTCGCTGTCCGGCATGGGCTGCGGCTTCACTTTTTTGGCAACGGTAATGCGGATGGTCGGTTTATCCGGCGTCGCGCTCTGCGGCTTGAGCGTCCAGCCGGTTTGCAGCGCGAGGCGCTGGCGCAGGCGGGTAACCGCATCGCCCAGATCGTCGCCGCTGACGCTGACGGAGATGTCGTCAGTGAGCACCAGCGCACCCTGCGCGGCAGGACGTTCAACCTTTGCAGGCCAGGGCATTAACGGGAGATCGCCAGCGGGTGCCGCCAGCGCGGAGGTGCCGAGCAGGAGCCCGGCGGTTAAGAGGCTGTACCGTAACATGAATGTTCCTTATTTGACGGGCCGAAAAAAGGCAAAACATTCTGTTAACATGCGCTCAATTTGTCGTCAAGCGAATGGCATGACGGAGATCACAGGTTGTTGAATTTGAGAGGAAACGTATCCCCTCACCCCGGCCCTCTCCCCAAAGGGGCGAGGGGGTAATCGTTCCCTCTCCCTTTGGGAGAGGGTTAGGGTGAGGGTATGTTTTACTGCCATCCATACCGGCGGGCATAAAACCCTTTCACCATCTGGGTCAGCACCATGTAGCCCGCGAGGATCGCCACCAGCCACGGGAAGTAGCTGAGCGGCAGCGCCTGGAGTTGCAGGTAGCTTGCCAGCGGCGAGAACGGCAGCGCGATCCCGAGCGCCATCACGATGCCGGTCATGACGATCAGCGGCCACGCGGCGCGGCTCTGGATAAACGGAATACGACGGGTGCGGATCATGTGCACAATCAGCGTTTGCGACAGCAGCCCCACCACGAACCAGCCGGACTGGAACAGGGTCTGGTGCTCCGGCGTGTTGGCGTGGAACACAAACCACATCAGGCAGAAGGTCAGGATGTCAAAGATCGAGCTGATCGGCCCAAAGAACAGCATAAAGCGCCCAAGATCTGCCGGGTTCCAGTGCTGCGGCTTCTGGATCTGTTCGTCGTCGACGTTATCAAACGGGATCGCCACCTGAGAGACATCGTACATCAGGTTCTGGATCAGCAGATGCAGCGGCAGCATCGGCAGGAACGGCAGGAACGGCAGAAACGCGCTCGCCACCAGCACGCTGAAGACGTTACCGAAGTTGGAGCTGGCGGTCATTTTGATGTACTTGAGCATGTTGGCGAAGGTGCGACGCCCTTCGATCACGCCCTCTTCCAGCACCATCAGGCTCTTTTCCAGCAGGATGATATCCGCCGCTTCACGGGCGATATCCACCGCGCCGTCCACGGAAATACCAATATCCGCCGCGCGCAGTGCGGGCGCATCGTTGATACCGTCGCCCATAAAGCCCACCACGTGCCCCTCACGGCGCAGCAGGGTGACAATGCGCTCTTTATGCATCGGCGTCAGGCGGGCAAACAGCGTGGTGCGCCGGGCAAGCGCCGCCAGCTCGTCGTCGGAAAGGTGTTCAATGTCGCTGCCCACCACCACGTCGCCCGCGTCCAGCCCCACTTCATGACACACTTTGGCCGCCACCAGCTCGCTGTCGCCGGTGAGGATTTTGACCGTAATGCCGTTCGCCTTCAGCGCCTTCAGCGCCGGGGCGGTGGTTTCTTTCGGCGGATCGAGGAACGCGATGTACCCTTCGAGGATCAGATCGGATTCGTCGATGCGCTGATAGTCCCCCTCACGCGCAGGCAGGAATTTGCTGGCGACCGCGACCACGCGCAGCCCCTGGCGGTTGAGGTTATCGGTGACGCGCTTGATGCGGCGCAGCATAGCGTCGTCCAGCGGGACGATGTCACCGTTGTACCGCACCTGGGTAGAGACATTGAGGATCTCCTGTAACGCCCCTTTGCAGATTAGCTGGTGAACGTCCGGCTGTTCGCTGACCACCACGGACATGCGGCGGCGCTCAAAATCAAACGGGATTTCGTCCACCTTCTGCCAGCGGCCGGAGAGCGTGCGGGCCGACTCTTCGTCTACCCCTTCCAGCACCGCCACGTCGAGCAGGTTTTTCAGCCCGGTCTGGTAGTGGCTGTTCAGCCAGGCGCAGTGCAGCACGCGGTCGCTGGTTTCCCCGGCGATATCCGTGTGGTTCTCCAGCACGATTTTATCCTGGGTCAGGGTGCCGGTTTTATCGGTGCAGAGAATGTCCATCGCGCCAAAGTTCTGAATGGCGTCGAGATGTTTGACGATCACCTTTTGCTTAGAGAGTTTGACCGCCCCGCGCGCCAGCGTGGAGGTGACGATCATCGGCAGCATCTCCGGCGTTAACCCCACGGCCACGGAGAGCGCAAACAGCGCCGCTTCCCACCAGTCGCCTTTGGTGTAGCCGTTGATCAGCAGCACAATTGGCGTCATCACCATCATAAAGCGGATCAGCAGCATACTGACGCGGCCAATGCCTTTCTGGAACGCGTTCGGCTCGCTTTCCTGCTCCGTCACGCGCCCGGCCAGCTGTCCAAACCAGGTGTTACCCCCGGTAGCCATGACGATCGCCTGCGCCGTGCCGCTCACCACGTTGGTGCCCATAAAGCACAGGGTATCGCACTCAAGCGGGTTCACCTGCTGCGGGTCGCGGCTGCGGGCGACCTTTTCTACCGGCAGCGATTCCCCGGTCAGCGATGCCTGCGCCACGAACAGATCGCGGGCCTGAATAATGCGTAAATCCGCCGGGATCATATCCCCGGCCGCCAGCTTCACCAGATCGCCCGGCACCAGCTGGTCGATAGGCAGCTCAAGCCAGGCGTTTTCCCCCAGATCGTTAATCACGCGCGAGACCGTGGCGGTGTTGCTGACCATCGCTTTCAGCGCGTCCGCCGCTTTGGTCGAGCGGGCCTCCTGGATAAAGTTCAGCAGGGTTGAGATCCCCACCATCAGGGCGATAACCCCTGCGGCGAACAGATCTTCGGTGGAATAGGAGATAATGCCCAGCACCGTCAGCAGCAGGTTGAAGGGATTGCGATAGCAGATCCACAAATGTACCCACCAGGGGGCCGGTTTATGTGCCGGGATGCGATTGCTGCCCGCTCTGGCGCGGATTTTTTCAACCTCTGCTGCGTTCAGCCCTTCGGGATGGCCGCCGAACGCGCGCCAGACTTCGTTTTCATCCATTGCCGCCACGTTCAGGCAGCGTTCGGTCAGCGAGGCGGGAATGGCCGCGCTGCTCAGGTTTTTGCCGTCAGGCATAGGGTCACGCCGCACAAGACGGTGTGGCAGGTGGCGGTTCAGCTGAGCAAACAGCTGGCGGGTAATATTTTTCAGCATAGTCATTCCTCCGCATCCGCCAGGGCGGACGCAGCATTTCCTTCAGGCGTGGCAACGCCGTACCTGAGAGGCACTCAATTTTTCAAGCAGGAACGTCTGGACGTTACTGCCTCACGCCGGTGAGACAGCAACAGGCTGGCTTACCGGATAGAAGGGGTTCTCCCGTTCAGGAGAGGTGTGGGATCGGGATCCATTAAGCCTCCGGTAAGTAAAAGTCAGTGTCGCCGCGCAGTATACGGATTTAACCGTACCGTTTATGACGAATCGGGCGTTATCATAACCCCGGGCAAATAAACCGAACGTAAACCAGACTTTGCCCATAGCGAAATCGCTTTATACACGTCATCCTTTAAGCTGCCCCTGCGTTGGCTGCGTCTGCTCACCCCAGTCACTTACTCGAGTAAGCTCCTGGGGATTCTCAGACTTGCCGCCTTGATGCAACTCGAATGATTTTGTGTATAAGGTATTGGGCTCAATTGACCACTTTGTCGTTGTCACAGGGAATACAACATGCAAAACCGCCTTACGATTAAAGACATCGCGCGTTTAAGCGGCGTGGGGAAATCCACCGTGTCGCGCGTGCTGAATAACGAAAGCGGGGTCAGCGAGCGCACGCGGGAACGCGTCGAGGCGGTCATGAATCAGCACGGTTTTTCCCCTTCCCGCTCCGCGCGCGCGATGCGTGGGCAGAGCGACAAAGTGGTGGCGATTATCGTGTCGCGTCTGGATTCCCTCTCAGAAAACCTGGCCGTTCAGACCATGCTGCCCGCCTTTTACGAGCAGGGTTACGATCCGATCATGATGGAGAGCCAGTTCTCGCCGCAGATGGTGGAAGAGCACCTGGGCATGTTACAGCGCCGCAATATCGACGGCGTGGTGCTGTTTGGTTTTACCGGCCTGAAAGAAGAGATGCTCAAGCCCTGGAAGCCGTCGCTGGTGCTGCTGGCGCGCGATGCGAAAGGCTTCGCCTCCGTCTGTTACGACGACGAAGGGGCGATTATTACCCTGATGCAGCGCCTGTACGATAAAGGGCATCGTCACATCAGCTATCTTGGCGTGCCGCACGCGGACGTCACCACCGGCAAACGCCGTCACGAAGCCTATCTGGCGTTTTGTAAACAGCATAACCTGCCCGCCGTGGCCTCGCTGCCCGGGCTGGGCATGAAGCAGGGTTATGAACAGGTCGCCAGCGTCCTCACCCCACAAACCACCGCGCTGGTCTGCGCCACCGATACGCTGGCGCTTGGCGCGAGCAAGTATTTACAGGAACAGCGCATCGACAGCCTCCAGATTGCAAGCGTCGGTAGCACGCCGTTGATGAAATTCCTGCACCCGGAAATCATCGCCGTCGATCCGGGCTACGCCGAGTCGGGCCGTCAGGCCGCCACGCAGCTTATCGAGCAGATTAACGGCCGCGCAGAGCCGCGCCAGATAGTGATCCCCGCCCACCTCTCTTAACCCTCAAAAGCGGATTATTGTGATCCTCGCCCGATTTCGGGAACGTTCCCATTTTCGCCGTTACGCTGAAGGAGTAGGCTTGCGCTCAGGTCATAACCCCTATCAATCAGTCATGAGGTTTCATGATGAGTAAAGTCAGACAAGAAGATATCGACCAGCTGATCGTGCTGGTCGGCGGGCGCGAAAACATTGCTACCGTCAGCCACTGCATTACCCGCCTGCGCTTTGTGCTTAACGATCCGGCCAAAGCCAATCCGAAGGCCATTGAAGAGCTGAAAATGGTAAAAGGCTGCTTCACCAACGCCGGGCAGTTCCAGGTGGTGATTGGTACCGAAGTGGGCGATTACTATCAGGCTCTGCTGGCGACAACCGGGCACTCTTCTGCCAATAAAGAGCAGGCGAAGAAGGCCGCGCGCCAGAATATGAAGTGGCACGAGCAGCTGATCTCCCACTTCGCGGAAATCTTCTTCCCGCTCCTGCCTGCGCTGATCAGCGGGGGCCTGATTCTGGGCTTCCGTAACGTGATTGGCGACGTGCCGATGAGCGACGGCAAAACCCTGGCGCAGATGTACCCGGCGCTGCAAAGCATCTACGACTTCCTGTGGCTGATTGGCGAAGCCATCTTCTTTTACCTGCCTGTTGGCATCTGCTGGTCGGCGGTGCGCAAGATGGGCGGCACGCCGATTCTGGGTATCGTACTCGGCATTACGCTGGTCTCTCCGCAGTTAATGAACGCTTACTTACTTGGGCAACAGGTGCCGGAGGTCTGGAACTTCGGCCTGTTTACCATCGCCAAAGTGGGCTATCAGGCGCAGGTTATTCCGGCGCTGCTGGCGGGTCTGGCGCTGGGCTTTATCGAAACGCGCCTGAAGCGCATCGTGCCGGATTACCTCTATCTGGTGGTGGTGCCGGTCTGCTCCCTGATTATTGCCGTGTTCCTTGCCCACGCCTTTATCGGCCCGTTTGGCCGCATGATTGGCGACGGCGTGGCCTACGCGGTGCGTCACCTGATGACCGGCAGTTTCGCGCCAATCGGTGCCGCGCTCTTTGGCTTCCTGTATGCGCCGCTGGTGATCACCGGCGTGCATCAGACCACCCTGGCGATTGATATGCAGATGATCCAGAGCCTCGGCGGCACGCCGGTCTGGCCGATTATTGCCCTCTCCAACATCGCTCAGGCGGCGGCGGTGACCGGCATTATCATCGTCAGCCGTAAGCATAACGAGCGTGAAATCTCCGTCCCCGCGGCCATCTCCGCCTACCTCGGCGTGACCGAACCGGCGATGTACGGCATCAACCTGAAATACCGCTTCCCGATGCTGTGCGCGATGATTGGCTCCGGGCTGGCGGGTCTGATTTGCGGCCTGAGCGGGGTAATGGCGAACGGTATTGGCGTCGGCGGCCTGCCGGGCATCCTCTCCATCCAGCCCGCGTTCTGGCAGGTGTTTGCCATGGCCATGGCGGTCGCGATTATCGTGCCAATGATACTGACCACCGTGGTTTACCAGCGTAAATTCCGCCAGGGCACGCTTCAGATCGTTTAACTTCACTTTCGGGGCGCAGTTGCGCCCCTTCGCATTTGCAGGAACTCACTATGAACACGCTTCCCCACTGGTGGCAAAACGGCGTCATCTACCAGATTTACCCAAAAAGCTTTCAGGACACCACCGGCTGCGGCACGGGGGATTTACGCGGGGTCACCCAGCGCCTCGACTACCTGAAAACCCTCGGCGTTGACGCCATCTGGCTGACCCCGTTCTACATCTCCCCGCAGGTGGATAACGGCTACGACGTGGCGAACTACACCGCCATCGATCCGGCCTACGGCACGCTGGACGATTTTGACCATCTGGTGGCCCAGGCGCACGAGCGCGGCATCCGCATCGTGCTGGATATGGTGCTGAACCATACCTCCACCCAGCACGCGTGGTTCCGCGAATCGCTGAAAAAAGAGAGCCCGTATCGCCAGTTCTATATCTGGCGCGACGGCACGCCGGACGCGCTGCCGAACAACTGGCTCTCCAAGTTTGGCGGCAACGCCTGGCGCTGGGACGCGTGCAGCGAGCAGTATTATCTGCATCTCTTCGCCCCCGAGCAGGCGGATCTCAACTGGGAAAACCCGGACGTGCGCACCGAGCTGAAAAAGGTGTGCGAGTTCTGGGCCGATCGCGGCGTGGACGGCCTGCGTCTGGACGTGATTAACCTGATTTCGAAAAATCAGGATTTCCCGAACGACGAGATCGGCGACGGCCGTCGCTTCTATACCGACGGGCCGCGCGTGCACGAGTATTTGCAGGAGATGAGCCGCGACGTGTTTATCCCGCGTAACCTGATGACGGTGGGCGAGATGTCCTCGACCTCATTAGAGAACTGCCAGCAGTACGCGGCGCTGGACGGGCGCGAGCTATCGATGACCTTTAACTTCCACCATCTGAAGGTGGATTACCCCGGCGGGCTGAAATGGACGAAGGCGCGACCCGACTTCGTGGCGCTGAAAACCCTGTTCAGCCACTGGCAGCAGGGGATGCACAACACGGCGTGGAACGCGCTGTTCTGGTGTAACCACGACCAGCCGCGCATCGTGTCGCGCTTTGGCGACGAGGGCGAGTATCGCGTCCCCTCAGCGAAAATGCTGGCGATGGTGCTGCACGGCATGCAGGGCACGCCCTATATCTATCAGGGCGAAGAGCTGGGGATGACCAACCCGCACTTCGGTCAGATCACCGATTATCGCGACGTGGAGAGCCTGAATATGTTCCACGAGCTGCGCGCCGCAGGCCGTGAAGCGGACGAGCTGCTGGGTATTCTCGCCAGCAAATCCCGCGACAACAGCCGCACGCCGATGCAGTGGGACGCCACGCCAAACGCGGGCTTTACCGCGGGCGAGCCGTGGATCGGGCTTTGCGATAACTACCCGGAGATCAACGCCAGCGCGGCGCTGAGCGATCCGGACTCGGTCTTCTACACCTATCAGGCGCTGATTGCCCTGCGCAAAACGCAGCCGGTGCTGACGTGGGGGGATTATCAGGATCTGCTGCCCGACCACCCGGCGCTGTGGTGCTACCGTCGTCAATGGCAGGGGCAGACCCTGATTGTGGCGGCCAACCTCAGCCGCGAGTGCCACTCATGGCAGCCAGACGCCCCCGACGGCGAGTGGCAGGTATTAATGAGCAACTACGCGGAAACCGCCAACGCGCCGCAGGCGATGACGCTGCGCCCGTTTGAGGCCGTCTGGTGGCTTCAGTCGTAAATCCATAAGCCGGGCACAGGGAGAGGCCCGGTTTACTTTACTGTTTTTGTTGAATAATTAACCAGATTTTTCCTCTCATAATTTACATTCCGCTGTAGCGCCCGCCATTTGTACTCTCGTCTTTTTACTTTGTTCTGCATCAAAAAAAGCGCAAACATGTTTGATGCAAATCACTATATGTAGCACTTAAAATGCAGGCCGACCCAACATCTTGTATTTATCGTCTACTATTCCAACAACAAAACGACAACGCAGCTTGCCGGAATTGTGGATAAAAGAGGTTGGGAACCGGGGAAGTGGCTGGTCTGGTTGGCAATAAGTCCAGTGAATACTTTCCCGCCTCTGTGGATAACCTGTTTTTAATATGGAGCGATCATGACACCGCATGTGATGAAACGAGATGGCTGTAAAGTGCCGTTTAAATCAGAGCGCATCAAAGAAGCGATTCTGCGTGCCGCTAAAGCATCGGGAGTCGATGACGCAGATTATTGCGCCACCGTCGCAGAAATCGTCAGCAGCCAGATGAACGAGCGCAGCCAGGTCGACATCAACGAGATCCAGACTGCGGTGGAAAACCAGCTGATGGCGGGCCCGTACAAACAGCTGGCGCGCGCCTACATTGAGTATCGCCACGACCGTGACGTCCAGCGTGAAAAGCGCGGCCGCCTGAACCAGGAGATCCGCGGCCTGGTTGAGCAGACTAACTCCGCGCTGCTCAACGAGAACGCCAACAAAGACAGTAAAGTGATCCCGACCCAGCGCGACCTGCTGGCGGGTATCGTCGCCAAGCACTACGCCCGTCAGCACCTGCTGCCGCGCGACGTGGTATCGGCGCACGAGCGCGGCGAGATCCACTACCACGATCTCGACTATTCGCCGTTCTTCCCGATGTTCAACTGCATGCTGATCGATCTGAAAGGGATGCTGACCCACGGTTTCAAAATGGGTAACGCGGAGATCGAACCGCCGAAGTCTATTTCTACCGCCACCGCCGTGACGGCGCAGATTATCGCCCAGGTCGCGAGCCATATTTACGGCGGCACCACCATTAACCGTATTGATGAAGTGCTGGCGCCGTTCGTGACCGCGAGCTTCAACAAGCATCGTAAAACGGCGGAAGAGTGGCAGATCCCGGACGCGGACGGCTACGCCCATTCCCGTACCGAAAAAGAGTGCTACGACGCCTTCCAGTCCCTCGAATACGAGGTGAACACGCTGCACACCGCCAACGGCCAGACGCCGTTTGTAACCTTTGGCTTTGGTCTGGGCACCAGCTGGGAATCGCGTCTGATCCAGCAGTCTATTCTGCGCAACCGTATTTCGGGCCTCGGCAAAAACCGCAAAACCGCCGTGTTCCCGAAACTGGTGTTCGCTATTCGCGACGGCCTGAACCACAAGTTCGGCGATCCGAACTACGACATCAAACAGCTGGCGCTGGAGTGCGCGAGCAAGCGCATGTACCCGGACATCCTGAACTACGACCAGGTCGTGAAAGTGACCGGCTCGTTCAAAACCCCGATGGGCTGCCGCAGCTTCCTCGGCGTGTATGAAGATGAAAACGGCGAGCAGATCCACGACGGGCGCAACAACCTGGGCGTGATCAGCCTGAACCTGCCGCGCATCGCGCTGGAAGCCAAAGGCAATGAAGAGGCCTTCTGGACGCTGCTGGACGAGCGTTTAGCGCTGGCGCGTAAAGCGCTGATGACCCGCATTGCGCGCCTCGAAGGGGTGAAGGCCCGCGTCGCGCCAATCCTCTATATGGAAGGGGCCTGCGGCGTGCGCCTGAAGGCGGACGATGACGTGTCTGAGATCTTCAAAAACGGCCGCGCGTCGATTTCTCTGGGCTATATCGGCATTCACGAAACCATCAACGCGCTGGCTGGCGATACGCATATGTACGACAGCGAGGCCCTGCGCCAGAAAGGGATCGCCATCGTTCAGCGCCTGCGCGACGCGGTTGAGCAGTGGAAAGAAGAGACCGGCTACGGCTTTAGCCTGTACAGCACGCCGAGCGAGAACCTGTGCGATCGCTTCTGCCGTCTGGACACCGCCGAGTTTGGCGTGGTGGAAGGGGTGACCGACAAAGGGTACTACACCAACAGCTTCCACCTGGACGTGGAGAAGAAGGTGAACCCGTACGACAAGATTGATTTTGAAGCGGCGTACCCCCCAATCGCCAGCGGCGGATTCATCTGCTACGGCGAGTACCCGAACATCCAGCACAACCTGAAGGCGCTGGAAGACGTGTGGGATTACAGCTATCAGCACGTGCCGTATTACGGCACCAACACGCCAATCGACGAGTGCTACGAGTGCGGCTTTACCGGTGAGTTTGAATGTACCAGTAAGGGCTTCACCTGCCCGAAATGCGGCAACCACGACGCGGCGCGCGTGTCCGTCACCCGCCGCGTGTGCGGCTATCTCGGCAGCCCGGACGCCCGTCCGTTTAACGCCGGCAAGCAGGAAGAGGTTAAACGCCGCGTGAAGCACCTGGGGAATGGGCAGATCGGTTAAGTTTTTCGCCGTGTTCTCCCCCTCACCCTACCCCTCTCCCCGTGGGAGAGGGCCGGGGTGAGGGCATCAGCGCGCTCGTATTCTCTGGACATTTTCTATGCGATATCACCAGTACTACCCCGTCGACATCGTCAACGGCCCCGGCACCCGCTGCACCCTATTTGTCTCCGGCTGCGTCCACGAATGCCCTGGCTGCTACAACAAAAGCACGTGGCGGCTGAACTCCGGGATGCCGTTTACCGCCGAGATGGAAGATAACATCATCAAGGATCTCAACGACACCCGCATCAAACGCCAGGGAATTTCGCTCTCCGGCGGCGATCCGCTGCACCCGCAAAACGTGCCGGATATACTGAAGCTGGTAAAACGGATCCGCCGCGAGTGCGCCGGAAAAGATATCTGGGTATGGACGGGTTATAAGCTGGATGAACTGAATGCCGAACAACGGGAAGTGGTTGACCTGATTAATGTCCTGGTCGACGGCAAGTTCGTGCAGGATTTAAAAGACCCGGCGCTTATCTGGCGCGGCAGCAGTAACCAGGTTGTGCATCATTTACGGTGATCGCTAAAGCCGTTTATTGGCATCCTGATAAACGGCTGACTTCTCTCTTTTCCCAATGGCGACAAAAATACCGTCACCACGTTATCCTGAACCTGATAGACCAGCCGAAACCCTGACGATTTAAGTTTGATTTTATAACAGTCAGGCAGACCATGCAGGCGAGCCGACTCAATGCGGGGATTGAGCAACACGCCAGCGAGCTTCTTCTTAAACTGGGCTTTCACCGTATCGCCCAGCTTATGCCACTCTTTTAATGCTCTCGGATCAAACTCCAGCTCATAAGTCATCCAGACTGACCTTAATTCCCTTTTGTGGCGCCGCCAGTCGCTCCCGGACTGTCTGAATGAGGGCTTCTTCGCTATCGCTGATGGTCACGGTTTTCACCGGCATACGTCCCGTTTCCGCGACGTACTGAAACAGCAGGCGTACCGCCTCGGTAGGTGTGATATTGAGTTTTTCCAGCACGGCATAAGCCTCGTTTTTGAGTTTGTCATCCAGACGGACGTTAAGCGTGGCCATTATGCCTCCGGGAAATGAGAATGTGTAATGCAGTTTAGCATTACATTCGCATTACATCGAATTCTGGATAACGCCTTTCAAAACCGACTCAAACTCTCCATCGCCACCGCCTTAAACTCCGCGAAATCGCCGCAGCCGCACAGGCGCGTCATGGCGCGTTCGCGCAGGAAGGTGACGAAGATATCGTAGATCGCCATCGCCTCTTCGTATTCGCTCTTGCTGATGGCGAGCAGGAAAATGACGTGTGCCGTTTCATCGCCCCAGGCGATGCCCTGCGGGGCGAGTACCGTGTAGACCACGGTTTTCTGCGCCAGCAATCCGAGGGAGTGCGGCAGCGCGATGCCGTCGCCGAGCATGGTGCTGACGATCGCCTCACGCTCGACGACCGAGTCCAGAAACTCCGCGCCGACAAAGCCTTCGCGTTCCAGCTGTTCGCACAGCTCGCGGAACAGGGTCTGCTGGTCAATCGGCTTGTCGATAATGCGGAAATGGGCGGCGTCGAAGTATTTGTCCAGCATCCACGGGCGGGTGCGGTCCACCAGCACCAGCTTGCCGATCTGCTCCAGCTGATAGTCGGTCGGGAACGGCGCGATCGTTACCACCGGCTTGGCTTTTTCGCTGATGCGGGCGGTGGAGATCACAAAGTCTTCGCTGATGGCGTCGGCCAGCTCGTACTTACGCAGGGTGAGCGTTCGCGTCACCTCAATCTGCGGGTATTTGCGCTGAAGCACCGCCTCGATCATCCGCACCATCGCGTTGCCCGCGTCGCACACCAGCAGCACGCGCGGCTGGCGCTGATAGCCAATGTTGTAGTGACGCTCCAGCCCGACGCCGATATGCAGCACCAGGAAGCCGATTTCGTTTTCGCTGATCACATACGGCGTGTATTTGCCCCAGCTTGATACCGCCGCCAGGGTCATGTCCCACGCCATCGGGTAGTGCTGCTTGATGTTATCCAGCAGCGGATTGGGGATCATGATCTGATACCGCACGCGGGTGATCATGGTTTTGATATGGGTGAGCAGATCCGCGTGCAGCTGCGCGTCGCTGAGCAGGTTGTAGTTATAGTGGGTGTTAATGTAGCGCAGGATGTAGTTCACCAGCGCCTCGTCGTCGTCGGCGTTGATCGCACTCGGGGCGATCTCCTGGATCTGGCGCGCGGCGATGTGAACGCACAGCCAGCTCTCCTCCGACGGCGACAGCGCTTTGCCCGCCAGCTGCTGAATGGCAACGGCGATATCTTTCGCCGCCTCGCGCACGTTCTCCTCCACGTCTTCAGCGTGGAATTCCGGCAGCGGATAGCCCTCGCTGATGCGGCGCACCGACACCGCGCAGTAGAGGCGCAGGAACAGCTCCCCTTCATCGGTCAGGCGAATATGGTGGCGGGTTAGCGCATCGTGCAGCACCGTTGCCATCTGTTCGGGCACGCCCGCGTTAAGCGCCACTTCGGTCACCAGCGGGTTAAGGCTGTCCTGCTGGGCCAGATCCCAGAGCAGATCGGTCAGGCAGGCGCGGGTCGACATTTCGCTGCCAAACAGCTTCATGCCGTGACGCGGGCGGGTTTCCAGCGTCAGGTTGTAGCGGTGGAACCACTCGCGCACTTCCACCATGTCATTTTGCAGGGTGGCGCGGCTGACGAACCACTCGTCCGCCAGATCCTCCAGCTTCAGCGAAAACGCCGAGGTCAGAAAACGTACCACCAGATAATGCACGCGCTCCGGCCCCGTACGGGGAATGCGTAGCGCGCGCGGATGAGATTCCTGCAACGCCTGATACCGCGCCGCATCGTCGATTTTGAGCTGATAGCCATTGCCGCGGCTCAAAATAAACTGTGCGCCGTGGTCTGCCAGCAGCGCATTCAGGGCGGTGATATCAGCACGAACGGTACGCGTGGAGACCGATAATCGCTGCGCCAGCTCGTCCTGCGGCAGCGTTTCGTTTTGCAACAGATCGAAAAGTTGCGCTAAACGTTGGTTCGGAAATCGCACGTCGTTGTCCTCTTACGGCTCAGGGTGAAGGTGAAATGACCATCTGGGATGGACTGCCGACCGGGGTGTAGTCCGGCTCGAAGTGCAGCTTGCCGTCTTTTTCGACGCGGAAACGGGTGATGTTATCGCTGCGCTGGTTCATGACGTACAGCCAGCGTCCCTGTTTATCGAGCGTCAGGGTGCGCGGATAATCGCCTCGCGTCCAGACATCGTCCTGGTGGGTCAGCGTGCCATCCGCTGTTACGGTAAAGTGCCCGATGCTGTTATGCAAACGGTTAGCAACATACAGCTGTTTTCCGTCGGCGCTCAGCGCCAGCCCGGCGGCGAAGCTGGTGCCTTTATAGCCTTCCGGCAGGGATGAGAGCGTTTTGCCCTCTTTCAG
This sequence comes from Enterobacter asburiae, assembly GCF_021440515.1. Classification (GTDB taxonomy): domain Bacteria; phylum Pseudomonadota; class Gammaproteobacteria; order Enterobacterales; family Enterobacteriaceae; genus Enterobacter; species Enterobacter asburiae_E. Next base: position 33,229 of record NZ_JAKCMV010000036.1, read on the forward strand.
CCTGCCGTCGGCGTCAATGGCGTAATGCGTCAGGGTGGATGCCTCTTCGTTAATCAGCCACAGGGCGTCGCCTTTCGGCGTGAAGACGAAGTGGCGCGGCCCGGCCCCTTTTGACGAGGCGCTGATAAACGGCGGATCGTTCGGGGTCAGCTTTCCGCTGCGATCGTCAAAACGGTACTGGTAGATCCGATCCAGCCCCAGATCGGTTGAAAACACGAACTTCCCGCTCGGATCGGCGGCGATCATATGCGCATGAGGGCCGTTATGATCGCTGATGGCAAAGCTGCCCTCTGCCGCGGCTTCCGGTTTGGCCGCACCCGGCTCACCGCTATCCTGATGACTATCCGTGGCCTCGCCCAGGCTGCCGTCCTGTTTTACGGGCAGCACCGCAACGGTGCCGCTGACGTAGTTCGCCACCAGCAGATGCCTGCCGTTCGGCGTCAGGGAGAGATACACCGGCCCCGCCCCGCCGGACGCCACCTGATTCAGCTCGCTCAGTTCGCCGTTATCGCCCACGCGCAGCGCCTGCACCACGCCCTGCTCCACCTCGCTTGCCAGATAGAGCGTTTTGCCGTCGTGCGAGGCGGTGAGCTGCGCGGCGTTCGGCAGCTTGCTCACCAGCATTTTGCTGCCGAGCGCGCCGGTTTGCGGATCGACGGTAAAGCGGTACAGCCCTTCACCGTTGGGGTTATAGGTGCCTACCCAGGCGTACTGGGTCTGGGCGACGGCGGCGGTGGCGGTGGCGAGTAAAGAGAGTGAAGCGACAAGCAGGGTACGGGTGTGCATGGTGGCTCCTGGGACTGTGCGGTTTGATTCCCCTCACCCCAGCCCTCTCCCAAAGGGAGAGGGTTAGGGTGAGGGTGTTGTTTTTACGACTTAACCAGCTTCTTCGTCATGTCCAGCAGCGTGCGCACGTCTTCCGGGCGCGTGTCGCCGCTGGCTTTGTCGATAATCGAGCTATAGATATGCGGGATGATTTTGCTCACGCCCGCGTCCAGCGCAATCTGCAAAATCTCTTCGAAGTTGTCCAGATCGATGCCGCCCGTTGGCTCAAGCCAGAAGTCGTGACGCGCGCAGGCTTCCGCCACCGCGTTGTACTCGTCACGGCACTTCAGGCCGCCCATCGGGAAGTATTTGATCGAGCTGCCGCCGAAGTCTTTCAGCAGGGCAATCGCGGTTTCAACCGGCACGATGCCGTCTGGTGCGGTGCTGCTCAGCGGGCCGGTGGAGATTTTGACCATGCCGACGGTGCCGGTCGGGGAGACCAGACCGTTGACCACGGAGTCGTTCTGCCCCAGCAACGCGCGGCTGGTTGCGACGCCGGTAAAGACCTGGTTGACGTGCTGCGGCTGCACCTGACGGGAGATTTCACTCACCATCGCCGACTGGTTTGGGTCGCCCGCGCCGAGGCCGACGGAGAGCGCATTATCTATCAGGGCCGCGTATTCACGCATATCGGCCACGGCGCTTGCCACGTCCGGATAATTTTTGGAGAGCACGCCCACCAGCACGTGGCCTTCCGCCGCCTCGTAAATGGCGCTGGCGTTGGCTTTCGAGCCCGCCAGCACGTTCAGGCACACGCGGTCACGGTAAAAGTTGGGGGTCAGTTTCATGCGTTTTTCTCCTGTCCTAACACTTCGCTAATGCGGCGATACACAATGTTCAGCTGTTCGGCGTTCACGCTGCGCACGTCCGCTTCGATAATCCCTTCGTTGGCCTTGTAGCCACGGAAATAGATGGCGTATTCACCCTGCTTAAGCGCATTCACCAGCTCACCGGTGCCGACGCCCGTCGTGGCTTCGTCAAACTTGATTTCGGTGCGGGCGATGTCGCGTCCGGCGCTGTCCCAGACCACGCGCGCGGTAACGCCGTTCAGGGTATTGAGCGCGTCGATAAACGGCGTCATCTTCGCCACCATTTCGGCACCGCTCTCTTTGGTCGCCGTCAGGTAGTGCTCAATGGCGCAGGTCAGGCCGAGGATGCCCTCTTTGCCCACCTTCATGGCGCGACCAATGCCCGCCGTCTGGCGCTTCACCCACTCGACGTACTGGGTTCTGCCGATCACCAGCCCGCTGGTTGGCCCTTCAATCGCCTTCGCGCCGCTGTAGATCACCAGATCGGCGCCGGAGCGGTAGTACGCGTGAAGATCTTCTTCCGCTGCCGCATCGACGATCAGCGGCAGATCGTGTTTACGCGCGACCACCACCGCCTGCTCGACGCTGAGCATACTTTTTTGCACGCAGTGGTGAGATTTGATGTAGAGGATCGCCGCCGTGCGCGGGGTGATCGCCGCCGCCAGCTGATCGGCAGAGCATTCGTTAGCGTAGCCCGCTTCCACCAGCTTACCGCCGCCGAGCGCAACCATCGTCCCGACCGGCGCGCCAAAGTTCACGTTGTGGCCTTTCGGCAGTACAATCTCGTTGTTTTCAATCGGGGTGACGTGCAGGTTTTCCAGCAGCCAGTCGCTGTCTTTCACCAGCACCGCCGCCACGGACTGGGCAATGCCCGCCGAGGCGCAGGAGACCACGGTCGCGCCTTCAACATCCAGCAGCTTCGCGATGTATTCCCCGGTTTTGTTCACCAGATCTTTCATCTCGAAGTAGTGGTTCATGCCGTCCATCGCCGCCTGCACCACTTCCGGGCGCGGCGTGGAGACACCCAGCGCCGTCATGCGGCCAGAGGTGTTGATGACTTGCTTTAAGCGGTACTTCTCATAAATCGAAGGCATGTTCCGTGCTCCCTTGTTCGGTCATGTAGCCCTTGCCCGCGCGGATCGCGGCAAGCGGCACCAGAATGTGTTCAGCCTGGAGGCTGTCGTTTTCAGCGTCCGTTAATACCGTCGGCTGGCGCTTCACGGTGAACAGCGTCAGGTCGGCGTCGAGGCCCGGCGCAATGCGCCCTTTGTGCGCCAGGCGCAGGCCGTCGGCGGCGTTGGCGGTTACGCAGTCAATCACCTGCGGCAGCGACATGCCGATGGCGAGGAATTTCGACATCACGCTCGCCAGCGACCCGACCGGGCCGTTGATACGGTTGCGGCAGTAGATATCCGAGCTGATGGTATGCGGCAGAATGCCCATCGCGATGGCGCGTTTCGCCACCTCAAAGCTAAAGCTCGCCGTGCCGTGGCCCACGTCCAGACGCACGCCGCGCTTCAGGGCGCTGGTGATGGAGGCGCGCAGTTCGCCGGAGGGCGTCAGAATGCGGTTGGGCTTGCCGTTGTAGCAGTGGGTAATAATGTCGCCGGAACTCAGCAGCTCGGCGATTTCATCGAGGTTCGGCGGGTTGTTGCCGATGTGGACCATCAGCGGCAGGTCGCCGTTCTCTTTCTGAATGCTCTTCGCACGCTCCAGCGGCGTAATGCCGTTTTCACCGACCACGCTGCTGCTCATGCGCGCCTTCAGGCCGACGATAAAATCGGGGTGGCGTTTTACCGCCTGCTTCACCGCGTCCGCATCGATATTCGCCATATTCGCCAGCTCGTTCTGGGCAATCAGCCCGACGCGGGAGATATTCAGCAGGGCAAAAACGTCGGTGGAGGCTTTGCGGGTGATTTCATAAAAATCGTCCACGTCGTCGGCCCCGGTGCTGCCCGCGTCCACCACCGAGGTAACGCCAGTGGCGATGCCGACGCTGTCCGGCTCGTCGTGGTAAATCGGGGAGTTCGGGTAGCAGTGAACGTGGGAATCAATCCAGCCCGCGCTGACGAACACGTCGCCGTTCAGCTCAACCGTTTTACGGGCGGGGGTGTCAATCTCGCCAAGCGCCGCGATTTTTCCGTCCTGAATGGCGATATCGGTCAGGGTATCGTCGGCAAGGCGCGCACGGCGCAGGAGTAAATCAAACATGGGGATCTCCTGATAAGACGGGCGCCGCAGCGCCCGCAGGGATTAAAGCGCGACCGGGAAAAGCCAGCCTAAAATCATGGCACCGAGGATAGCGCCGCCGGTGATTGGCTTCTGCCAGATGTAGAACAGCAGCGCGCCTAACAGCGAACCGACGCCGATAGGAATGGAGGCGGTCATGGCGCTGAGGATAATTAACGGCCCGAGGAAGCGGCCGGAGGCGTTACCCGCGCCCATCATCACGTCCGCCCCGTAGGTGGAGTTGCTCTGATTAATGGTGAACTTACGCGCCAGGATGATGACGTAGCCAATCGCCAGACCAATCACCAGGCCGGTGATCAGCGCGGCAATGAAGTTGGTCACCGGGAACATGATGCCCGCGCCCAGCAGCAGCGCCGGAACGCCGAGGCCCACGCCGGTCTGGATCGCCCCGCCGATATCGAGAATACCGACCAGCGAGCCTTCGATGATGCGGGCGAACAGGAAGCTTGCGCCGAACGCCGCCACCGCGCCGTACACGCCGGTATCGATACCCGCTTTCAGCATCGCCACGAAGGCCACTTCGTTAAACGCGCCGATGCCGTAGAGGTAGTACATGTGCGTCCCGGCGAACACGCCGGAGGAGAGCAGGCCAACGAAGATCGGGAACGACCAGTCGGCATACCAAAAACCTTTATTCTGTTCCATGTAGAGGCTCCTGTTATTTACCGCTGAGCGAGTTGTGGATCATGTCGAGCCAGTTCGGCACGGTCAGATGGAAAGATTCGATCATCTTCATGTCGAAGCCGCGGAAGAAGCCGCTCAGCACGAACAGCGCGACGATGGCCACCATCATCACTTTGGTGACGTGGTTCCAGCCGCTCTCTTCAACGCCTTTCCCGATCAGGATACCCAGCACCAGGCCCGGTACGGCGTTACCCATAATCAGCTGCGCCGCGCCGCCAAACACGGTGGCCCAGAAGCCCGATTTTTTACCCGCGTCGATCGCCGCCAGCCAGAAGATCACCGGCATCACGGTGTTCACCAGCAGGTTGGCAGCAGGCACCAGCACCTTAACGGCGGTGACCTGAAGCGCGGCCGGAACGGACGAGGCGGTGAGGTTAAGGAAGGTGACGACAAACATCCCGATGATGCCGCAGGCAATCGCCATTTTGCGCGGATCGTGCAGCGTTTCGCCGACGTTACGGTTTTTGATCATCAGCGCCGCCGCGCCCCAGTTCGGGATGATGCGGTGGTCAACGTCCTGGGTGAATGCACCTGCGGCCACGGAAGAGGCCCAGGCGTTAAAGAAGAAACCTAACCCAAAGGAGAAGTGGGAAGCAGGATCCCCTTCACAGGAGTTCAGTTCCCCCAACGTACGAAACGCGCCCATACCCTGAGTGGTAGGCGCATGAAACATGCGTGCAGCCCCGGCCCCAACGCCGACGCCTACCAGGCCGCCGATGATGAGCGATTTTATTAATATAATTAAGAACATCAGTCTGCCCTTTTATGAATAATCAGCGTTGCGTGACAAAGTCCACCTGGTCGAGATTGATGGCGGTCACGTTGACGGTCACATCCAGCTCCACGCTGTAGGTGCGTCTTTCCCGGCGCAAAAAGAAGAACAGAAAGGCTTCTTTACGCACCGCTTCTTGCGCCTGAACGACCTGCACATCCTGTGGCTCAATACGCAGTAAGATATGCGGTGAGGCTTTCATCACCGCGGCCTGAACGTGGTTGAGTGCGTCGGCAAAGGCGCGCGCTTTGGCGTCGCCCTTCCCTTTGACTCTCACGGTGGTTGAGAACTGTTCTTTCATGCTTACGCGCCGTGCTTCTTCTGCCACGCCTGCACCAGACGCTCGCCCAGCTCTTCTTTATCCATAAAGCCAAAGCCCAGCACGTTGCAGCCTTCGTTGATGGCGGTTACGCCCTCTTCCACGGAGCGCATGCCGTATTTGGCTTTGTAGCCATACTTAGTCTGCGCGGTGATAGCGCCCGCGCCGCCGCTGCCGCAGAAGGAGATACCGAAGGTGGCGTTTTCCGCTTTCATCACGTCGCCCAGCTTCATATCCGCTGCCATACCCGGCACAACCACGGCGCGTCCACCTGCTTTTTCGATACCGGCAGCCACTTTCTGACCTTTACCCAAGCGATCGCCAATCACGACTGTAATCTGTTCCATGTGTTGCTCCTTAAAGGTTGTCTTTTGCGACTTCGAAGTGAACGGAGAGCAGCCAGGCCTCTTCATCAGGAAGATTGCCAAACTGCGCGACCACTTCGCGGGCCAGCTGCATTGAATCCGGTGAAATTTCGTCGAACAGCTCTGCTTCCACTTCCGGCAGCGGCTCGCCGGTCACCGACCGGTGCGCCATCGCGCGAACGTGGGAGGTCAGCATCTGCTCCTGTACTGCGTTGGGGATGATGTCGTGCCGGGCGAGCAGGGCATAAACCTGCTTCAGCATGGTGTCAGCGAGCTGCTCTGTGTGCATCGCCAGGTCTCCAGTCTCGTTCATTACCGCTCCGTTAATCACTCGTCTTACCCCGTTAATGTCTCTGGGTTAAAACTAACGCTGGCGGTGGCGGGTTTGTAGCGAGTTGTTTTCCACTTCGAAGTGGAAAGGGGCGCGGCAGCAGTGATCTGTGCCACAGAAATGGGCGGAATAAAGCGATTCCGCTGGTTTAACGTGATGAATATCACGCATTACGTGGGTAAATCAGGGGGATAAAAAGGAAAACGTTGGGGGCGGTTATCGCAAAACTGTGACGGTGATAGGGTTTACTTATTACGGCGCATAAAAAAAGCGAGGACATCTGCCCTCGCCTTTCATCATTCAGACGCTGCGTCTGTTAGCGATACTTCTTGTGATAGGTGTTGCGGGTGGTCACGAACTGGTCCGCTGCCGCCTGCGCTTCTTTCACTTTACCTTCTTCCGTCAGCTTCAGCGCGCCGTCGATCTGGCCGACCAGCACGTCAAAACCGTGGCGATAATCTTTCATTTCGGCGCTGTCAGGCGCTTTGTTTTCCAGCTTCGGCGGAGTGGATTTTTGCGCATCCAGCGCCGCTTTACGCATTTTGGTCAACGCGTCTTTCATGTCCGCCGCGTTGTCCGTCTTCTGAACCACCTTCAGGTTTTCGCTGAGGATATCCATGTTGTCTTCAAGATCGGCGGCAAACGCGGCAGAACCAAGAACCAGCGTTGAGGCGGCGACGATCGCTAACAGGTGTTTACGCATTGCTCACTTCCTTTTTTATTATTAAAAAATTCATTCTTATACCCTCAATAATTCGAGTTACAGGACAAAACGCTTATAGCGTTTTGTACAGCGCTTGCGCTGGCCCCTAAGGGCGAGGCCACAGGCCGAGTAACGCGGCAAGTGCGTGAATCCCCAGCAGCTTACATCAGTAAGTGACTGGGGTGAGCGCGCGCAGCCAACGCATCTGTAGCGCGAAGTATGACGGGTATTATTGACCGGCGATTTTCATTTCCGGCAGAAGAACTGAACCACACTGTATATTGCTACGCGTTTCAATATCGTTACCCACCGTCACAATATTGCTCCACATATCTTTCAGGTTACCCGCGATGGTGATTTCGCTCACAGGATACTGAATTTCGCCGTTTTCAACCCAGAAGCCCGCCGCACCGCGCGAGTAGTCCCCGGTGATGCCGCTTACGCCCTGGCCCATCAGCTCGGTGACCACCAGGCCGGTGCCCATCTCTTTGAGCATCTGCTCAAAGCTCAAGCCCTGACCCGGAATGCGCCAGTTGTGGATCCCGCCCGCGTGCCCGGTGCTTTTCAGCCCCAGCTTGCGCGCGGAGTAGTTGGTCAGCAGCCACTGGGTCAGAACGCCGTCTTTGATGATGTCGCGGCGCTCGGTGCGCACCCCTTCGCTGTCGAACGGCGTGGAGGCCAGCCCTTTCAGCAGGTGCGGATGCTCTTCAATGGTCAGCCACTCAGGGAGGATCTGCTTGCCGAGAGAGTCGAGCAGGAAGGTCGATTTACGGTACACCGCACCGCCCGCGATGGCGCCAACCAGATGACCAAACAGGCCCGTCGCCACTTCGTTAGCGAAGATAACCGGGGCCTTCATGGTGGAGAGCTTGCGCGGAGAGAGGCGCGATAGGGTGCGCTTCGCACACTCGGCACCGACCCACTCAGGAGACTGCAAGTCCCCCAGCGCGCGGCCAATGGTGTAGGCGTAGTCACGCTCCATATCGCCGTTTTCTTCGGCGATCACGCAGCTTGAAAGGGAGTGACGGGTGGAGCAGTAGCCCTGCAACATGCCGTGGCTGTTGCCGAATACCTTGATGCCGTAGTGGCTGTTAAAGCTGCCGCCTTCGGTATTGGTGATGCGTTTATCGGCCTGTAAAGAGGCCTGTTCCGCACGCGCCGCCAGTTCGATGGCTTCGTCAGGCGTCACTTCCGCCGGGTGGAACAGGTCGAGATCCGGTGCGTCGAACGCCAGCAGCTCTTTGTCTGCCACGCCAGCATACGGGTCGGGAGAGGTATAGCGGGCGATGTCCAGCGCCGCCTGCACCGTGCGGGCAATGGCGTCCGGGCTGAGATCGGTAGACGACGCGCTGCCTTTACGGTTCTGGTGATAAACGGTGATCCCCAGTGCGCCATCGCTGTTAAATTCAACATTTTCCACTTCGCCGTAGCGGGTGCTCACGCTAATACCGGTGGTTTTGCTGACCGCCACTTCGGCGCCATCTGATTTCTCTGAAGCCAGCGCCAGCGCTGTGGAAACGGCTTCTTCCAGAATCTTACGCTGCGCTTCAACTTGTGAGGTTACTTTCATCGCAAATGCCATACTGTAAGAGAGAGTTAAATGAAGTCTATCAGAGAACCGTTTTTCAGTGCGCATCTTAACTGGTAACATTAGCCTCTTTTTTTAAGGAGCCTGACATGACTAAGCAGCCCGAAGACTGGCTCGACGACGTTCCCGGTGATGACATCGAAGACGAAGATGATGAGATCATCTGGGTCAGTAAAAGTGAAATTAAACGCGACGCCGAAGAGTTAAAACAGCTTGGCGCGGAAATGGTAGAGCTGGGTAAAAACTCGCTGGATAAACTCCCGCTTGACCAGGATCTGCGCGATGCCATTGAACTTGCACAGAAAATCAAAAAAGAGGGTCGTCGCCGCCAGCTTCAGCTGATCGGTAAAATGCTGCGTCAGCGCGATGTCGATCCGATCCGCCAGGCGCTGGACAAGCTCAAAAACCGCCACAACCAGCAGGTTGCGCTGTTCCACAAGCTTGAGCAGATCCGCGATCGTCTGATCGAACAGGGCGATGACGCGGTGCCAGAGGTGTTAAACCTGTGGCCAGACGCCGACCGCCAGCAGCTGCGTTCGCTCATCCGTAACGCGAAGAAAGAGAAAGAAGGGAATAAGCCGCCGAAGTCCGCGCGCCTGATTTTCCAGTATCTGCGCGAGCTGTCTGAGAACGAAGAGTAAGCCCCCCTCACCCTGACCCTCTCCCCGGAGGGGCGAGGGGAATCAAACACCCTCTCCCCTCCGGGGAGAGGGCTGGGGTGAGGGGCTTACTCTGCCGCTGCCGCTTTCTTCGCCAGACCGTCCAGCAGTTTCTGATGGATGCCACCAAAACCGCCGTTGCTCATCACCAGAATGTGATCCCCCGGCTGTGCGGTTTTCACCACCATATCCGCCAGCGCATCCACGTCTGCACTCCAGTGCGCGGGCTGTACGCAGGCGTCAGCCACTTCCGCAACCTGCCACGGAATATGCTGCGGCTGAAGCAGGAACACTTCGTCGGCACGGCCTAAAGAAGGGGCGAGATCGTCTTTGCAGATCCCCATCTTCATGGTGTTCGAACGCGGCTCCAGCACCGCCAGAATACGCGCGGTGCCGCCGACTTTGCCGCGCAGCGCCGCGAGCGTCGCCAGGATTGCCGTCGGGTGGTGCGCGAAGTCGTCGTACACGGTCACGCCGTTGGCTTCACCGCGCAGCTCCAGACGACGACGGGCGTTGATGAACGATCCCAGCGCGTCGGCCGCATCAGAAGGCTGAATGCCCACGTGGCGCGCCGCGGCAATCGCCATCAGGCCGTTGTGCATATTGTGTTCGCCCACCAGGCTCCATTTCACTTCACCGACCTTTTCGCCGTCCAGCCACACGTCCCACTCGGAGGCGTCGGCGTTGGTTTTCTTCGCCTGCCAGTGGCCCTGCTCGCCCACCAGCTCCTGCTCGCTCCAGCAGCCCATCGCCAGCGTCTGTTTCAGGTTAATGTCGTTTTCCGGCAGGATGATGCGCCCCTGACCCGGCACGATGCGCACCAGATGGTGGAACTGTTTCTGGATCGCTTTCAGGTCGTCGAAGATATCCGCGTGATCGAACTCAAGGTTGTTGAGGATCAGCGTGCGCGGGCAGTAATGCACAAATTTGGAACGCTTGTCGAAGAAGGCGCAGTCGTATTCGTCCGCTTCGATCACGAAGAACGGGCTGTCGCCCAGACGGGCGGAGACGTCGAAGTTGCCCGGAACGCCGCCAATCACAAAGCCCGGCTTGTAGCCGCAGGCTTCGAGGATCCAGGTCGCCATCCCGGCGGTGGTGGTTTTACCGTGCGTACCGGCCACGGCCAGCACCCAGCGGTCGCGCAGGACGAAATCGTGCAGCCACTGCGGGCCAGACATGTACGGAATGTTGCGCTCCAGCACCGCTTCCACGCACGGATTACCGCGGGTCATGGCGTTGCCGATAATCACTAAATCCGGCTCTGAATCGAGCTGGCTGGCATCGTAACCCTGAATCAGATCGATGCCCTGCTTCTCAAGAAGCGTGCTCATTGGCGGATACACATTGGCGTCCGAACCCGTCACCTCATGGCCCAGCGAGCGCGCCAGCATTGCCAGTCCGCCCATGAAAGTGCCACAAATCCCCAATATATGAATGCGCATACGTCACTATCCTTCTTTAATTTGGCGCACATTTTACTCACATGTCAGCGGGTGTGAAACGCATTTCAGGTAAATCCGTATCTGCTGGCGCGATTCACCTCTGCGCGACTATTTGAATGTTTGTTAAGATTGTTGGGCTTTAGTCGTTTTAGTGAACATACGATCGCTCTACTCACACAAGATGCAGGGAAAGTGTTATGAAAACGTTAGGTGAATTTATTGTCGAGAAGCAGCACGAGTTCTCTCATGCTACCGGTGAACTCACTGCTTTGCTGTCGGCAATAAAGCTGGGCGCTAAGATCATCCACCGTGATATCAACAAGGCCGGGCTGGTCGATATCCTGGGTGCCAGCGGTGCCGAGAACGTTCAGGGCGAGGTTCAGCAGAAACTCGATCTGTTCGCAAATGAAAAACTGAAAGCTGCACTGCGCGCGCGCGACATCGTGGCGGGTATCGCCTCTGAAGAAGAAGATGAAATCGTCGTTTTCGAAGGCTGCGAACACGCAAAATACGTTGTTCTGATGGATCCCCTCGACGGCTCCTCCAACATCGACGTTAACGTTTCTGTCGGCACTATTTTCTCCATTTATCGCCGCGTGACGCCTGTCGGCACGCCGGTGACCGAAGAAGATTTCCTGCAACCGGGCAGCAACCAGGTTGCGGCTGGCTATGTGGTTTACGGCTCGTCGACCATGCTGGTCTACACCACCGGCTGCGGCGTTCACGCCTTTACCTACGATCCGTCGCTCGGCGTCTTCTGCCTGAGCCAGGAGCGTATGCGCTTCCCGGAGAAGGGCAACACCTACTCCATCAACGAAGGCAACTACATCCGATTCCCGAACGGCGTGAAGAAGTACATCAAGTTCTGCCAGGAAGAGGATAAAAACACCCAGCGCCCGTACACCTCGCGCTACATCGGCTCGCTGGTGGCGGACTTCCACCGCAACCTGCTGAAAGGCGGGATTTATCTCTATCCAAGCACCGCCAGCCACCCGGACGGTAAGCTGCGTCTGCTGTACGAATGCAACCCGATGGCGTTCCTGGCGGAGCAGGCGGGCGGCAAGGCGAGCGACGGTAAAGAGCGTATTCTGGACATCGTGCCGGAAAGCCTGCACCAGCGCCGCTCGTTCTTCGTCGGCAACAACCATATGGTTGAAGACGTTGAGCGTTTTATCCGCGAATTCCCGGACGCATAACGCTTTTTAACGGGGAGCCAGACGGCTCCCCAACTCATTTATATATTTTAACGTATAAATGAATATAAAAATGACGCTTTAATTCAATTCGCCACTCCTGCATTATTTTAAACAGTTAATTAAGTATTACTGGAGCATCATGGTGATGAAGAATTTTTCACGAGCTAATACCGGCATCGATTTAAATCTTATTCCTGTTTTTATCGAAGTGGTCAGATGCGGCAGCATGGCGAAAGCCTCTGTACGCCTGGAGATGTCACGCCCGGCGGTCAGTCTGGCGCTAAAGCGCTTTAATCAGCTGTTTGCCGAACCTTTATTTGTGCGTAAAGGTTTATATCTTGAGCCCACGGATAAAGCATTAGCCTTAACCAGCTCGTTGGAATTATTAATTAGCAACATTCACGATAATATTGGCGAGTTTAATTCAGCGGTAAATAAAACCCTGGCACAGACTGCGCCAGGGCTGGATATGACAATTAAACAGCCTGAGCCGTTAATTTAAATGAGGCCATCGCCTCCATCAGCTCACGGGACTGCTCTTCAAGCGAACGCGTCGCGGCAGAGGATTGCTGCACCAGCGCCGCATTTTGCTGGGCCGTTTCGTCCATCTGGTTCACCGCGATGTTAACCTGCTCAATGCCGCGGCTCTGCTCCTGGGACGCGGTAGCGATCTCGTGCATCAGTTTGGTCATGCGCAGCACTTCGGTGGCAATTTCATCCATTGTCTCACCCGCCTGCTGCGCCAGCTCGCTCCCCTCGTTGACGTGCGTCTGAGAGTCGCTGATCAGCGTGCGGATCTCTTTCGCGGCGTCGGCGCTGCGGCTGGCAAGGTTACGCACCTCGCCGGCCACGACCGCAAAGCCGCGCCCCTGCTCGCCCGCGCGCGCCGCTTCCACCGAGGCGTTTAGCGCCAGAATGTTGGTCTGGAAGGCTATGCCGTCAATCACGCTAAGAATGTCGGCGATACGCGCCGAACTGCCGGAGATATCGCGCATCTTTTCAATCACGTAGCAGACCATTTCGCTGCCGTGATCGGCGGTATCGGACACCGCTTTCGCCATCTGGTGCGCCTGCTGGGCGTTGTCGGCGTTTTGTTTCACCGTGGCGGTGATCTCTTCCATGCTCGCGGCGGTTTGCTCAAGGGACGTAGCGGTAGATTCCGTGCGCTGGGCGAGGTTCATGTTCCCCGCCGTCAGCTCGCGGCTGCCGGTATCGATCTGCGAGCTGGCGTCGCGCACGCGCAGCACCGACCCCATCAGGGACTGGCGCATCTCTTCGATGGCCGCGTTGAGGCGGTTAAACTCCTGGCTCGCCGGGGCGTTGAGGGCATGGGTTAAATCCCCCGCCGCCACGTGCTCCAGCTGGGCAATCGAGGCTGAAAGCGGGTTGAGCAGCATATGGCGCAGCACCAGCCAGGCCAGCACGATAATGGCGGCGGTCAACAGCGCCGCCACCACGATCAGGATCAGCACCCGGGTTTTGCTCGCCTGTACGGCCTTCACTTCCGCTTTACCGCGCGCTTCGCTCCAGGCCTGGAACGCCTGCATGTCGTTATCAAACTGCTTCGCCACCGGGATCAGACGGTTCTCCAGCAGATCGTAATAGCCGTCGGCGCTCTGCTCGTTCAGCGCCTTGCGCATCGGGTCGATCCCCTGCTGATTGTAGGCGGTCAGGCTCACGGCGACCTTGTCGAGAAGCTGCTGCCCCTCGGGATCGGCCACGCCGCCGTCGATCACGCGCTTGAGCGTTTTCTGCGCCTGGTCGAACTCCTGATTGATGGTTTTCACCGATTTCGCCGCATCGTCCAGCATCCCGATCTCCATCATCCGGACGGCCTGACCGGCCTCGTTGCGCGCGCGCAAAATCAGCGTATAGCCTGAGTTAAGCTGCACCATCTGCTCACCCTGAAGGTGGTTGATGCGCTGAAGCGAAGAGGAACTTTGTGTGAGGGCATAAATACCAATGCCGCTGACAATCAGCAGCAGAAGGGTCATAACGGCCAGTAAAGAGAGCAAGCCGGTACGAATCGATAGCGTTTTCAGCATGATGTTATTTCCGGTAGCGAGAGACTTCTTGGCATAAAAGAAGAGTATCGGCCGCTACCGGCTATAACTTTATACGTTAAGCAATTTCAGCGTGTTATCGCTCTGTTATTGATGTGTTCACGCGCGTGACAGGCGAGCTTTGGCGGTTCTCCCAGAGCACCGTCAGGCCGCGTTGCAGGGCGATAAAGATGAACAATAAAATGCCGATGGCGATTTTGGTCCACCAGGAGCTGAGGGTGCCGTCAAAGTTGATATAGGTCTGGATCAGCCCCTGTATCGCCACGCCAAACAGGGTGCCGAGCACCGTCCCGACCCCGCCGCTCAGCAGCGTGCCGCCAATCACCACCGAGGCAATCGCGTCCAGCTCCACGCCAACGCCCGCCAGCGCGTAGCCCGCCTGGGTATAAATCGAGAAGACAATGCCCGCCAGCGTCGCCAGCCCGGTCGAAAGCATGTAAATGCGAATGGTGGTGCTGCGGGTGGAGATCCCCATCAGGTTCGCCGAGGTGGCGCTGCCGCCAATGGCGTAGACCTGATTGCCAAACCGGGTGCGGTGGGCGAGGAAGATACCGATAACCACCACGCCGAGCATCAGCAGCCCCATCGCGCTCAGACGGCCGCCGCCGGGGATTTTCCACGCCAGGCTTGAAAGGGTGTCGTAGATCGGGTGGTTAATCGGGATCGACTCTTCCGACACCAGGTAGCTGACGCCGCGCAGGAAGAACATCCCGGCGAGCGTGATGATAAAGGCCGGGATTTTCAGGGCGTCGATCAGCAGTCCCATAAAAGCGCCAAACGCGCAGCCCATCACCAGCACCAGCGGGAAGGCCAGCAGCGGCGAAATGCCCCAGAAGCCGATCGCTTTCGCAAGAAACACGCCGGTAAAGGCGATCACCGAGCCGACCGACAGGTCAATCCCGCCGGAGAGGATCACAAAGGTCATGCCGACGGCGATGATGCCGAGGAAGGCGTTATCCGTCAGGATGTTGCAGATCACGCGCGTGGAGGCGAAGCCGGGGAACTGGGTCAGGCAGTAGAGATAGCCCAGCACAAACACGCCCAGCGTGATCATCAGTGGCAAATTACGTTTTATCATGACCGCGTATCCCCTTAACAATGCTGATAAAGCGCGGCGACTGAACGATCAGCACGCAGAGCACGACCACCGCTTTGACCACCTGATTCAGCTCCGGCTGGAAGCCCGAAAGCAAAATCCCGGTGTTCATCCCCTGAATAATCAGCGCGCCAATCACCGACAGCAGCAGGTTGAAGCGCCCGCCCATCAGCGAACCGCCGCCAATGACGACCGCCAGGATCGCATCCAGCTCCAGCCAGAGTCCGGCGTTGTTGGCATCGGCGCCGCGAATATCCGCCGCCACAATCACCCCGGCAATGGCGGCACAAACCCCGCTCAGCACGTAGGTGAGCATCACCATCAGGCGGGTGTTGACCCCGGCGTTTCGCGCGGCGCGGATGTTGATCCCCACCGCTTCGATAAACATGCCGAGCGCCGTTTTGCGGGTAAAGAGCCAGAACACCACCAGCGTTACCAGGGCGATAATCACCGGGGTCGGGAAGTAGAGGAATTTGCCGCTGCCGATCCACGCCAGCTCCGGCGAGTTAAAGGTGACGATCTGCCCCGAGGTGATCAGCTGCGCGACGCCGCGCCCGGCCACCATCAGGATCAGGGTGGCGACAAACGGCTGGATCTTGAGTACCGCCACCAGAATGCCGTTCCACAGCCCCGCCAGCACGCCCGTGCCGAGCGCGGCCAGCAGCACCACCGGCAGGCTGTGCCCGGCCACGGTCATGGAGGCGGCGGTGGCACCGGCAATCGCCATCACCGCGCCAACGGAGAGGTCAATCCCGCCGGTGGCAATGACCAGCGTCATACCAATTGCCAGCAGCGCCACGGGGGCTGCGCGGTTAAGAATGTCGATCGGGCTGCCAAACAGCCGCCCGTCCTGCACGATAATCTGGAAGAAGTGCGGCGAGACGAGGCTATCCACCACCAGCACTAGCAGCAGGGCAATGATTTGCGGCGTGCCGGTTGGCCAGCTGAAGCGGCGCTTCGGCTCCCCGGTTTGCGAGAGAGAACGGGACATCACGGGTGACTCCTTATGCCGCAATGGCATTCATGATCGCCGGAACCGACAGCTTATCCAGCGGGATCTCTGCCACCTGCTTGCGATCGCGCATGATGATGACGCGATCCGCATACCCCACCAGCTCCTCAAGCTCGGACGAAATGACCAGCAGCGCCAGGCCGTCGGCGCAGAGCGTTTCAATCAGGCGGATAATTTCGGCGTGCGCGCCTACGTCGATCCCGCGCGTGGGCTCGTCGAGGATCAGGAACTGCGGTTTGGTCAGCAGCCAGCGGGAGAGCAGCACCTTCTGCTGGTTGCCGCCCGAGAGAAACTCAATCGGCTGTTCCGCGCTCGGGGTACGGATCCCCAGCTGGCGGATGAAGCGCTCGGCAATCGCGTTTTGCTCTTTGCGGGGGATCGGACGAAGCCAGCCGCGCTGGGCCTGCAACGCCAGAATGATATTTTCCCGCACCGAGGCGGCGGCAATAATGCCGTCCGTTTTCCTGTCTTCCGGGCAAAAGCCGATGCCGAGACAGGAGGCCTGATGCGGCGATCGCAGGGCGTGCGGCTTGCCCTTGATCAGCGCCGTCCCGCTGTCGGCAGGCTTGATCCCGAAGATCACCTCGGCGGTTTCGGTTCGCCCGGACCCCAGCAGCCCCGCCAGCCCGACAATCTCACCCGGGCGCACCTCAAGGCTGAACGGGGAGATGATCCCTTTTTTGCCGAAGTCGCTGAACGCGGCCACGGGCTTATCGCTCAGCAGCGTGCGGCCCGCGCGCTGAAGCGCGTTGGTTTCCAGCTCGCGGCCCAGCATCATTTTGACCAGCTCGATCTGCGGCAGCTCGCGGGTTTCGCGACAGCCGACAAAGCTGCCGTTGCGCAGTACGGTAATGCGATCGCTGACCTCGTAAACCTGATCGAGGAAGTGGGTGACGAAGATCAGGCTGACCCCCTGATCGCGCAGCTGGCGCATCAGGGTGAAGAGCATCTCCACCTCCTGGGTATCCAGGCTGGCGGTGGGTTCGTCGAGGATCAGCACTTTGGCCGAGAGATCGATAGCCCGACAGATCGCCACGATCTGCTGCATCGCCACCGAAAAGCGGTTCAGCGGCTCGCGCACGTCGAGGGAGAAGCCGTAAGAGGCCATCAGTTTGGTCGCCCGCGCCTCCATCTCTTTGCGCCGCAGCAGGCCGAAGCGCTTCGGCTCGCGGCCAATAAACAGGTTATCGGCCACCGACATGTTCGGCAGCAGGTTAACTTCCTGGTACACCGTCCCGATGCCAAGCTGCTGGGCGTGGGCGGTGTTTTTGGGCGAAATGGCGTTGCCTTCGAGCCAGATGGTGCCGCGATCGGCGTGATAGACGCCGGTCAGGGCTTTGATCAGCGTGGATTTTCCCGCGCCGTTTTCACCCAACAGCGCCATGATTTCGCCCCGACGCAGGCTGAAATCGACGTTATCCAGCGCTTTGACGCCGGGAAAGAATTTACTCAAGCCCTCTGTGCGGAGGATTTCCTGGTGTTGTGCGGTGGTCATGGTTTTCCTCCCCTGCATCAAGCCGGATGACGCTACGCTTATCCGGCCTACAAAAGCGCGAATCGTAGGCCGGGTAAGCGCAGCGCCACCCGGCAATTTCTGGCTCAATAACCCATATTTTTCTTCTTCTCTAACTCTTCTTTTGCCGTGTCCGGCAGATAGAGCGTCGATTTGGTGACGGTGACTTTCTCAGGCATCGTGCCGTCTTTTTTGAATTCCTCCAGCGCGTCGAACGCCGGGCCAGCCATGTTTGGCGTCAGCTCCACGCTGGCGTTGGCTTCGCCGTCGATCATCGCTTTATAGATATCCGGTACGCCGTCGATAGATCCGGTGAGGATATCTTTGCCCGGCTTCAGGCCCGCCTCTTTGATGGCCTGGATCGCGCCAATCACCATGTCGTCGTTATGGGCGTAAACCATGCAGATGTTCTTGCCGTTGTTTTCCGCTTTGATAAAGCTTTCCATGACCTCTTTACCCTTGCTGCGGGTGAAGTCGCCGGACTGGGAGCGGATAATCTTGATGTTTGGGGATTTCGCGATGGCTTCAGCGAACCCTTTCTTACGGTCAATCGCCACGCTCGCGCCAACGGTGCCTTGCAGCTCAACGACGTTACAAGGCTTGCCGTCCACCTGCTTCACCAGCCACTCGCCGATCAGCTGGCCTTCAAGCACGTTGTTGGCGGTAACGGTGGTCATATAGAGAGATTTGTCTTTTACATCGATGGAACGATCGAGCAGGAAGACCGGAATTTCAGCATCTTTGGCCTCTTTCAGTACCGGCTCCCAGCCCGTGGCAACCACCGGGGCAATGAAGATCGCATCCACGCCCTGCGCGATGAAGGAACGCACCGCTTTGATCTGGTTTTCCTGCTTCTGCTGACCATCTGCGATTTTCAGCGTGATGCCGCGTTTCTGGGCCTCGCTTTTCGCAACGTTGGTCTCAGCCGCGCGCCAGCCGGATTCAGAGCCGACCTGCGAAAATCCTACGGTTAAAGGTGCGGCCATCGCCATAGACGACATGGCTGCCGAAACTGCTGTGACAAGAAGTAAGCGCTTCCACATATGAACGTCCTCGTAGGGTGTTTATTGTTGGTTAAAAGATGTTCTGCGGGAAAACTATAGACAATGCGAGATGTAACGGATTGCGTTACATCACACTTCGGAAAAGTGAATGAAACGTTAATCACAAGTTTGTAATCGCTTTCATTTCAGCATTTAAAATGCGGCTGAGTTTATGGATTTTCCTGTCATCAGAAGGGACTGAAAATGGTCATCGAGGGCGGGAGAGAGCGAAAACAAGCGAAGACATTCAGCGCCAGTTGGCTATAATACTCGCCACTTGTTTACCATACATTTTAAAGGATACAGACATGAGCTTACTCAACGTCCCTGCGGGTAAAGAACTGCCAGAAGACATCTACGTTGTTATCGAAATCCCGGCTAACGCAGATCCTATCAAATACGAAGTGGACAAAGAGAGCGGCGCACTGTTCGTTGACCGTTTCATGTCTACCGCCATGTTCTACCCATGCAACTACGGCTACATCAACCACACCCTGTCTCTGGACGGTGACCCGGTTGACGTGCTGGTCCCAACCCCGTACCCGCTGGAGCCAGGCTCAGTGATCCGCTGCCGTCCGGTTGGCGTACTGAAAATGACCGACGAATCCGGTGAAGATGCGAAACTGGTTGCGGTACCGCACACCAAGCTGAGCAAAGAGTACGATCACATTAAAGATGTGAACGACCTGCCAGAACTGCTGAAAGCGCAGATCACTCACTTCTTCGAGCACTACAAAGACCTCGAAAAAGGCAAATGGGTTAAAGTTGACGGCTGGGACAACGCAGAAGCTGCAAAAGCAGAAATCATCGCGTCGTTCGAGCGTGCTGCTAAGAAGTAATTCTTACTGCTGAATACGAAGCCCCGCGAGTCGGGGCTTTTTTGTGTGCATTACCCGGCCAGCCGCGCCTCACTGAACAATCGTCTGGAGCCGTAGCAGCACGTCTTCGACGGTTTCATCCGAGGCCACGCCAATACGCTTCGCCTGCCGCGCGCCCAAATCCATCATCCGGATCTGGTTGATAAGGATCACGCCTTGAGCATCCCCTTCTTCACAAGCAAGCGGTACGCTAAAACCGGCGTAGCGGGCATAATTTCCCCCTTGCGTAATGGGTGCCACCAGCGTCATTCCCAGCTGATTGAACGCGCTGACGGAAAGCACCAGTGCGGGCCTGCTTATTCCTCTCTGTTCATGACCGCTGACGGGATCAAAGCCGACCAGTACGATATCGCCCCGTTCAAAACAGGGGCGCTTTACCATACTTCATCACCTGCTGGCCCGGTTTTACCCCACACCTCCTGTTCACCCGTTTCAGGCGCTGAGAGATCGCACTGAGCCAACAGCTCATCAAGGGAATACTGTTTACTCACCGGAGTGAGCACTAACTGATTATTGACCACCTGAGCCTCCATACTCTGACCCGGTTTTAAACCGAGATCTTTCATCACCACGCCGGGAATGACCATACCTGCACTGTTTCCCCATTTCTTAATGGTTATACGCATCGTTGCCTCCAAAAGTTATACATAGTATAACCCGTTGAGGCGTGAGTGATGTTCTACGCGACAAAAAGTGTGAATACCAGCAGGGCGTAAAGGCAAATGAGCAAAGCGGAAAGGGGCTCGAAAGAACAGGTAACGCGGGGATAATTTACAGACAAACCTGCGAAGCAGCGCGCAAAAAACAACGCCACCTTTCGGTGGCGTTGTTTTTTATCAGTACTGGTCTCGATCCAGCCAGTTACCGCTTTCAATCAGCGTTAACCCTTCGACCGGACGTTGGTACACATACATCCATGCACTTCCGTACGGCGTCTGGATCAACCGGCGAGCGTATTCACCGCCCCTGGTGCGCAAGGCATCAAGTTCGGCGAGCGTGGCGTTATCAATTCGATAAACTTCCCCCTGTACCGTTCCGTTCCCCGGAACCGCGCCTGGATAGTGGCCCAGACTGTACAACTGGTAGTTTTCGATATTGTAATTTCCCAGCAACTGGGCGTTGGTCATCCAGTGGCTGTTGCCTTGCTTGGTTCGTAAACTGCCGTAAACAAATATTCGCATTGCTAAAACTCAAACTGATAGAGCAGATCAAGTGCCTGGTCTACGCCGGACACTGCTTCCAGATATAGCTTGGGCATCAGGCGATAGCGTAACGTGAGTGTTGCGAGTGAGTCAAAGATCCCCACCCCATATTTCACCTGTAGACCCGGCAGTACATAGCCGCTGACCACCACCTGCGAAGAGTCACCAACGCCCTGGGTATCCAGCGCAAGATTGCTTACGCCAAAGGTCTCGCCGATTTTACCCACAACCTGACCGCTTTGTGCAACCCCCAGACCCACTAACATCGACGTCATCGCCGCGCCATCGCCCTGTTGGCTGTCCAGGCCTTGCCCACGCAGGAGGTAAGAGAGCGCTTCCTGCTGCGACATCGCCGGGTCAGAGAAGATCTCCGCCTTCGGTTCGTCAGCGCTGCCGGTGACGCGTACGCCGGCAATCACATCGTTTTCCGTGGCATCAGGGTTACGAATCGCTTCGATATTCAATAGCGGCTGATCCGGTGGACCCGAGAACAGCAGCTCACCTTTACGCACAATCAGATCCTGACCGTAGGCGTGGAAGCGCCCTTCAGGAATATTGATTTGCCCGTTCAGGCCCAGCCCCTGTTTATCCTGCGCGACTTTAAGATCGCCCGTCAGCCTCGCCTTCAGCCCAAACGCATCCAACCGCACGTTATTCCCCACGTGCACGATGAGATTACTATTAATCGGTATGCCAGCGCTCTTCTCTTCGACAGGTTTCAGATTTTCATTGAGCATAACTTCATCACTGGACACGCCCACCGCGCTTTCCGGCACCTCGTGAACCACGATGCGCGCCCACGGCACGTCCACGCTGCCGTCCAGCGTAAACAGGCTCGGCGTGGCTTCAAACACCACGTCAGGGGAGACATCCAAACGCACCATCGGCGGCACGGTAACACGCACCTTGCTGCCCTTCGCGGCGATGCGCGCGCGCCAGTTATCAATCTGGCTCCAGTCGGCGTCGCCGCTCAGGTTGATTTGCCCCTGCTGGGTGCGCACGATCCCGGCAAGGGTCGAACTCATGCCGTTAAAGTTCATCGTCAGCTGGCTTGGCAGCATGTCGAACGGCATCACGTTCGCGTCGAAATCCACGCCGTTGAGCTGCATCTGCCCGAACAGCTGCGGGCTTTGCGCATTCCCCGCCAGACGCAGGTTCGCGTTCAGCATCCCCGCCGCCTTTTCGCCGCGCGCGAAAATCGGGTTCACCATCGCCACGTTGAGGTTGCGGATAGACACGTTGCCGCCCAGATTACGCTGTCCCTGCGGATCGGTGATCTGCACCTTGCCGTCAAACTGGCCGTTATTGGCCAGACGGATAAGCCAGTTCAGCTCGGCGCGGTTGTTATGCAGATCGGCGTTCAGGTTCAGCGTGTCGAAGGCCACCGCCAGCGGCGCGTCGTTGACCTCCTGCGTCACCTTCACGTTGCGCCCGGAGAGGGTCACGCTACCCTGCGGCAGCCCCTCTTTGGTGGTGTCCCAGGCGACGTCCGCTTTTCCGCTGAACACGCCGCTGGCCTGCGTGGTGTCCGGCATGAAGGGTTTGAGCATCGCCAGATCGAAGCGGTTGAGGTTGACCTGTGCGCGACCTTCGGCACCGGCATCAATGGTCTGCGGCACGCACAGCTCGGCGTTCGGGTTGGTCCAGCAGTGTGGCCCGATGCTGATTTTCTGCTCGGCGTTGCGGTAATCCAGCGCGATAGAACGCGACAGCACCAGCGGCCCAACCGGCGTACTGAAACGGGTGTTATCTAGCGTTCCTTTCCAGCGCTCCTCTTTACGGTCAAAGCTGCCCGTCAGATGCAGCTGCCCGGATACCGGCTCGCCCTGCACGTTCAGCTGAAGGTCGTGCTGCTTCTCGTTGCCTTTCGCGGCGAGCGTCACCAGATTGATGTTCACGTCCGGCTGGGAAATGCGCTCGACGCGCAGGTTCAGGTTGCCGCCAATCTGGTCGGTGGATTTCACATCCCCTTCCACCCGCACGCGGGCAATCGACAGCGCCTGCCAGCGCAGCCCGTTGGCGGTGATATCCGCCAGCAGCTGCGGCGCGTCTACCGTCCCGCGCACCTTCACCAGCCCTTTCGCCGTGCCGCCGAGACCCGGCAGCGCGTTATCCAGATTCGGCGCGTCGATGGTGGCGTCCAGGTTTAAATCTTTCACGCCCAGCTCGCCTTTGATATCGGCGGTGTTACGCCCCAGCGCCACGTGCAGGCCTGGGATAATCCATTGCAGATAGCTGTTGCCCTTCAGCGAGCCCTCTACGTTGACCTTGTTTTGCTTCACGTTGCCGGTGATTTTCAGCTCCGGCACCTCCATCTGCCAGCTTCCGCCGTACAGGCTGCCGCGCGTTTTGATCAGGCCATCGAGTTTTGACGGCCAGTCCGGCACCTCTTTGGCGGTGTTGATGCCCGTGAGCTTCAGCTCGCCGCGCCAGCTGATCGCCTGCTGCCAGTCGAGCAGCGCGGTCAGCTCCGTTTTGCCCTCCAGCGCCGCGACGGTCAGCTTGTCGAGATTCACCTGCTGCTCGTTACCCTTCGCGTCCAGCGTGATGTTTGCAGGCGGCACGCCCTGCCCCTTCACGGCGGTGCGGAACGAGAGGGTGTAGTCGGTCATTTTGCCGCTGAGCTTCAGCTTAAGATCGTCCGCCTGGAACTGTTTTTCCCCGGTGAACGGCCAGTAAAGCTGCTGGCTGACCAGCTCCAGATTGAGCGGTAGTCCCGCCTCGGCGAGCTGCGTTTGCCCGCGCAGCACCATATCGACCGGCCCGGAGAGGTTTACGCCAAACTCCAGCTTATCGCGCAGCGCGCCGCCGATTTTCAGCTTCACCTTCTCGCCCTTGAGCGGGTCGATATTCAGCGCGCTGTTGAGGGTAATATCCACCGGCCAGTTGTCGCGCAGCAGCGCGTTCCCGGTGGCGTTGACGGAGCCCTGGTTAGTGTCGATATCCAGCGCGTCGAGCTTCATGGTGCCGTCGATGCTGCTCACTTTTAACAGCATATTAAAGACGGTCAGGTCGGTGTCGCCCGTCAGACGCAGCTGCTCGCCTTTGAACTCTTCGATATTAAGGTTGAGCGGCAGATGGACGTCGGTCATCTCCGGCAGCACCGGTTTTGAGAAGAGATCTTTCAGCGTTTCGCCAAGCGGTTTTTCTTCCGGCTGCGGGTTCTGGATCTTCGGTTCGACAATCTCCTCCTGCGCCACGTCGGCCACTTTCGGCAGCGCAATCAGCAGCCCTTGCAGGGAGGTTGGCGTCAGGGTGAGGTTTTTCTCCTGCCAGCGCAGGCCGGAGGTGAAATCCATCACCGACACGGTGGTGTCGTCGATTTTGATATTGACGTTGTCCAGCGCCACCCGGTAGAGCGCAATCGGGTACGGCGTGGAGAGATCGAGCGGGCCATCATCCGTTTCTTCAACCGGCTCAGATTTCGGCATTTTCTTTGAATCTATCGCCACGTTAACGTCTTTTAGCGACAGATCGTTAACGCACAGCCTGCTGTCGCGCAGACAGCCGAGCTTCACCGCCAGATGAAATTCCCCCGCGTTAACCGCCACGCCGGGCTGTTCATAGCGGATGTTTTTCAGACGCAGATCGCGCCAGCCGCCCGTCACCTGGCCGATTTCCAATCCCGGCACCCAGCGGTTGGCCGCGTTAAACAGCAGATGCAGGCCGGAGGTCGTGCCCACCAGATACGCCACCGTACCGAGCAGCAGCACGATGAAAATCAGCACCCCGAGGCTTATCTTCTTCCATAAACTCATAATTCAGGCCCCAGACCGATGTAAAACTGTAAACCGTGTTCGTCTTTGTCGCCCACCGGCACCGCGAAGTCGAGCTTGATGGGCCCGACCGGAGACTGCCAGCGCACGCCGACGCCCGCGCCGGTTTTGAAATCGCTGGTGCGGATATCGTTCACCGCTTCACCGCCGTCCACAAACATCGCACCCCACCACTTGCCGCTGACGTTGTACTGATACTCCAGCGAGCCGGTCGCCAGCTTGGACGCACCGGTCAGCTGGCCTTTGCTGTTTTCAGGCGAGATGGATTTGTATTTATAGCCGCGAATACTGCGGTCGCCCCCGGCGAAGAAGCGCAGGTCGGGCGGGACTCTTTCAAAATCGCCGGTTTCAATCCAGCCAAGATTACCGCGCATCACGAAGCGGTGTTTGTCGTAGAGCGTGCGGATCCAGACGTTTTGCGCCTGGAAGACCGAGAAGTCGACGTCCGATCCCCACGCGGTGTTGGAGTAGTCAATCGAGTAGCGCTGCGAGTCGCCCCACACCGGCATCAGGCCGCCGCGCGAGCGGGTACGGCTGATCATCACCCCCGGATAGAGCAGCATGGTGGTGTTGGTGACGTTAGCCTGGGTAAAGTGGTCAAGACTCCAGCGCAGGTTAATGGCGCGCTGCCAGCCGCTCGACAGATCCCAGTAGCGGGACACGGCGAGCGTGGTGGAATCCTGCTCGGTATCGTTCAGATCGGTACGCTTAAAGCCGCCCTGCACCAGGTAATACTGCTCCAGCGGGTTTTTCAGCAGCGGCATTTTGTAGCTGAAGTCCAGCTGCTGCTCAGGGGCCGAGATACTGGCGCTGGTAGTCAGGCTGTGGCCGTAGGAGTTCATCCACGGCTTTTTCCAGGTCGCCTTGACGCGCGGCCCGACGTCCGTGGAGTAGCCCACGCCGGTTTCGATGGTGTTCTCGGTGCGCGGCGAGACCACGCCGTGCAGCGGAAGCACTTTGGTTTTGCGGGATTTTTCGAACTCAGGCGCCACCACCACCGAGTTAAACCAGCCGGTCGCCGACAGGCGGCGGTTCAGCTCAGCCAGATCGCTCGACTGGTAGTAATCACCCTTTTTAAACGGCACCAGGTTTTGCAAATACTCGTCGCGGATTTGCGAGCCTTCAAAGGTGACGTCACCGAAGCGATAGCGCTCGCCGCTGTCGTAGTCGATATCCCAGAAGGCCTGATGCCGTTCCAGGGAGACGCCGAGCTGGCTTTTCGTAAACTGGCTGTCGAAATAGCCCTTACGCAGCGAAACGGAGGTCAGGCTTTTTTTGAAATGATCGTAATCGCCGTGATTGAGCACCGTGCCGATTTTCGGCCGGGTGCTGAGCAGATCGAGATAGTCGCGATCGGTACGCGCGCCGCCGCGCAGCACCACGTCCGTGCCGCCAATCAGTACCGGTTCGCCCGGCGAAACGCGGGCAATGAGCACCTGACGCCCTTTAGCCGGAGGCGGGCGCAGGTCAAAATCAATGGTGGGTTCGTAATAGCCTAAGGCTTTTAACCCTTCGCGGATTGCATCATCCACGCGCGCGCGAAAGCGCCGGTCCGGCGTCACTTCGTCGCTCTCGATCGTAGAAAGCTGCGCACGTACGTTTTTTTCCAGCGCCCCGGATAACCCCTCAACCTGCAAACGGACATTCGCCGCGCTGGCAACCCCGCTTGTCAGCAATAAACTGACCAAACATAACTGGCGGATCTTTGGCACGTTTTCTCCTGAATATCCTTGTTTCCACCCTGGAAGCAAAATGAAGTGCCGCTCCGCGACGCTACACGGCTTTACAGCCCAAAACCCAATTCACGGGTTGAAAAAGGGTGTATACCCTAAATAATTCGAGTTGCAGGACAAAACGCTTATAGCGTTTTGAACAGCGCTTGCGCTGGCCCCTAAGGGCGAGGCCAAAGGCCGAGTAACGCGGCAAGTGAGCGAATCCCCAGGAGCTTACTCCAGTAAGTGACTGGGGTGAGCAAATGCAGCCAACGCACATGCAACTTGAAGTATGACGGGTAAAACACCCAAATATTTCTTATGATTAAATCTAGTCTCATTCAGCGTATTTATTGTGTTCAATTAAACGCGCCATGACAACCTTAACCGCAACATCGCTGCCCGGGAGGCCACACCGTGAGTTTATTCGACAAAAAGCATCTTGTTTCACAGGCAGATGCATTACCGGGTCGGAACACCCCAATGCCCGTAGCGACTTTACACGCCGTAAACAATCATTCCATGACCAACGTTCCGGACGGCATGGAGATCGCACTTTTTGCGATGGGCTGCTTCTGGGGCGTTGAACGCCTGTTCTGGCAGCTGCCCGGCGTATACAGCACCGCCGCGGGCTATACCGGCGGCTACACGCCAAACCCTACCTACCGCGAAGTTTGCTCCGGCCAGACCGGACACGCCGAGGCGGTTCGCGTGGTCTACGATCCTGCCGTCATCAGCTACGAACAGCTGTTGCAGGTGTTCTGGGAAAACCACGACCCGGCGCAGGGTATGCGTCAGGGCAACGACCACGGCACCCAGTACCGCTCGGCTATCTATCCGCTGACCCCGGAACAGGACGCCGCCGCTCGCGCCAGCCTGACCCGTTTCCAGGACGCCATGCGCGCAGCGGGTGACGATCGCCCGGTGACGACGGAAATCGCCAACGCGATGCCGTTCTATTATGCCGAAGATGACCACCAGCAGTATCTGCATAAAAATCCGTATGGCTACTGCGGAATCGGCGGCATTGGCGTCTGCCTGCCGCCGCAGCTGGCGTAAGATGGCCGGTCAGGTGGCCTGCTCGCTTTCCTGACAAGGCGTAACCTCATTAAACCGCTGTAGCGTATCGTCCAGGCTCGCCTCTTTTACCGGAGGCGAGAAAAGGAAGCCCTGAAAACGGTTGACCCCCATCTCAGCCAGCGCGACAAATTTTGCCTGGCTATCCACCCCTTCGGCCACGCAGGCGCACCCCGTCATCTGGCTAAAATAGATAAGCGCCTTTAACAGGCTACAGTCGGTTTCGTTGGCGGCAAACTTGTCGATCAGATCCTTATCCAGCTTCAGGCCGTCGAAATGAATTTGCCTTACCGGGAACATCACGTGGTCCCGTGAGAAGCAGTCATCAAGATACAGCTTGCAGCCGGTTTCTTTTACCCGCGCCATGGTATTAACGATATCTTTGTCCTGCGTGATATCGATATTTTCTGCAAATTCAAAAACCAGCTTGTCGGCCCACGCGGGGTTATGCAGGAGTTCGAGCGCCTTTTTTGCCATCCCCGGCAGCGCATTACCTGAAGCAAGCTCGGCGGGAATATTAACGGAAAAGTAATATGCCCCTTTATATTTATTAACCGCACGAACTGCGGCATTGATGACAATCGCCGTTAGCTTGAGCCAAATATAGTGGCTGCGTAAATAGTGCAGAAAATCGCACGGCATCAGCAGCGAATTGCCACGCTGCCAGCGGAGCAAAATCTCAAACCCCTCGATGCGCATCTGGCCATCGACTATCGCCTGATAGACCGGGAAAATCTCATTTTTATCAATCGCTTCATCGACGTGTTCATCGGTGAAATTCAGCCTGTGGGCAACGGTCTTCTGAGCCGGGAGCGGCGCATTTTGCTTGCCCGGCGCGCCGTTTACGCGGTGCATTGCGGGCTGCAACTTCTGCAACGCCTTATGCCTGTGAATATAGATCGTTTTAATCGAGATGCCGTCACGCAAAGATTGCTGCTTAACCGTTAACCCGCGAAAGAAATAAATTGCCGCGTCAAGCTCTCGGGCGGTTAGCCCCTCAAAAATATACCCTTGATGTAATTCCTCCTGAATGGCCACCGGCTCAAGCAGAACGAAATCATCAGAGGAAATACTCTCTTTCCTTGTTTTAAAAGGCATCACGTAAATCTGTTTTAATTTCCTTTTGTCCGTAACAAGCGAGGCGAACATTCTGTACAACCAACTCGTTGACTCCTGACCAAAAGCAATAACCTCAATATTTATCCCGCCGTTATTTATAATATTAGCGGTCTTCTTTAATACTTCCAGAACATTTCCTACACCGCTGTGAAAGAAAACAAACAGTCGGGTTGTGGAGCCTGTATGCGATACCATAACCTCATCGTTGGAGGCATTTTCCACATCGTAAGACACGCGTTTAACGGCAATATTATCTCGCTTAAGCAACCCGGCCAAACCCGTAAAAGCAAAGTTGCAGCCAGAAATAACCGAGACCGTATTATGCTTTGAGTTCCTGTCCATCTATCTTTCCTGTCATGCATGCGTACAAAAGAAATACATCCGAGTGAAATCATAGAAATAAAATATACCCACTCAGGAGTAGTGCGTTTTTGTTTTTTATAATGAGGATGTCGAATGCTTATCCAATCCTGCTAACAAAATGCTAGCAAAACAATTACCTCAGCACCATATCACGGCAAACAAAAAGCCCTAATAAACGTCATTTTATTCATTCTATATAATAAAAAGAAATAAAAAACCACAAATCTATCAGGGTAAAGCCTGTGCATATTTGCGCTTATTTCACCCCGTTTTTAACGCAATTTTATCCTGCGGCTAAGAAACGCAAGCAAAGACGAGTCACGAGGTGTAAAAAAAATGCGCTTAAGCGGCATAAAATTTATATTTCGGTAAAGACGAAGGTAAGAATCATTTATTCCGTGTATAATAAAACATTAGATTCATAAGCAGAACAAATACACAGAACGCTTCTTTTTTTAACAAGGCAAATTATGGATATACATGTTTCCATTGATGCACTACTGCATCGAAGAAACTTTATAAAAAAGAACCTCCGCTTCCATGAAGCGATAAAAGAACACTTTGACAGCAACGATGCTATATATAAGAAACAGCCTCTTTTTTATAAAGTCATGCTCCAGGAATCGCGTTTTAATATCGTCCTTTCTATGTGTTGCTTCGTGTTTGGAAACCAGGCGTCATCCGTATCGGAGATCAAGACGCTTTGCTCACGCTACGGTATTGCCAGCCCGAACAGCGTCATCGCCATCATTACCATATTGAAAACAACGCACCGTATTAAAACCTGGCGCAGCGAAGAGGACCGACGAAAAGTGTTAATCGAACCCACGCAAAAGGGTCTTGATGAACTCAAGCGATATATGGCGGGGGCATTTTTACCTGTTAAGCATCTTTTCCCGGACAATAATATTAATGTCGATCTTCTCGATAATGACACCTTGCGGAATAACTTCTTCCGCCGCGCGGCAGAATATCTTTTCCGCGGCGTAACGTTTAAAAAGATATTTCCTGAAGTCGGATTATTTATCGAAAAAGACGGGGGAAGAATGATTATGCTGTATCTCTACCTCCAGGCGAGACAGCATCTCAATTCGCGCGGGGCCACTATTGAATATTCAGCGAGCGTACTGGCAAAAGAATTTTTTGTTTCGCGCATTCACGTTCACCGCATAATTAAATCCGCAGAAGAGGCGGGCTATCTTAAAGATCGCGGTGACGGTACGCTGGACGTGTGCCAGAGCTTTATCGAACTGGTTGAAAATTACGCGGGACTCTATTTTGCCTATGTTACCCACTACCTGAATATTCATCCGGTTGAGAGGCGACAACCCCAGGTAGCACAGCTACAAAAATAGCAACAGCGATCGGGAAACCGATCGCTGTCGTTTTTATCTTTCGCGCAACGCTTCCTTCGCTTTATTAAGCGGCTTCAGCAGATAATCAAGAATGGTTTTATCACCCGTCTTAATATCCACCGTGGCAATCATCCCTGGAAAAATAGGGAATGTTTTGCCCTGCCTGTTGGTCAGGTGGTTGTCGCTGGTGCGGATATAAACGCGGTAATAATAAATATCGCGCTTGACCTCGTCCTGAATGGTATCCGGTGAAATCATGGTGACTTCGCCGTCCAGCCCGCCGTAGATGGAATAGTCATAGGCGGTAATTTTCACCAGCGCCCGCTGCCCCGGATGAATAAAGGCGACGTCGCGCGGAGAAATTTTGGCTTCGATAACCATCTGATCGTCCAGCGGCACCAGCGTCATCAGCTTGCCGTTGGGCGGAATAACGCCGCCCACGGTGGTGACGTCGATATCCTTAACGATCCCCCGAACCGGTGCGTTAAAGGTGAGGCGAGTCAGCGAGTCCTCTCGCCCTTTCATCACCGAACGCTGCGCTTCGATTTCCGCGTTGGCTTTCGCTAGCTCTTCCCGGGCGCGCACGTAGTACTGGTTTTGCATCTCGGTCATTTTGTTCTCCAGCTCGTTTTTCTGACGCTGAAGACGCAGGACTTCGACGCTGCTGGCGGCCCCCTGCTTCACCAGCGGCTGGGTCAGCGAAAGTTCACGCTGCACGAGCGCCGCGCCCTGACGAAGCCCGGCCATCCCTTTTTCCAGGCTGTCGCGACGCGAGTTATACAGGGCGGTTTCCTGCTTCACCAGCTCCACGTCGTCGTCCAGCTCGGCGGGAAACGCCAGCGGCGTGTCGTTCACTTCGGCACTCAGCCGCGCCGCCGTTGCCATCGCCGCGTTGAGGCGAGATTCGCTCTCCAGCACGCTGGACTCCGTTTTGGTGCGGTCCAGCTGGGCCAGCTGCTGCCCGCGCTCGACGATATCCCCTTCGCGAACCAGCAGCTTATGGATGATGCCGCCCTCAAGGGACTGAATAACCTGCTCGTGCGAGGAGGGAACCACCTTGCCGCTGCCGGTGGTCACTTCATCCAGCTGGAACAGGCTCGCCCAGGCGATAAAGACCACCAGCAGGGCGAAAAGGCTCCACGCCACCAGCGTAGAACGCGGAAGCTTAGGTTCCTGGAGGCGGCTGTTGTAGCGGGTCAAGTCGCTCATACCGTGGCCTCCTGTTTCGGCTTCATCGTCACCGTGCGCTGCGGGGCGGCCTTCATCGGCGCCATACCGTGGTCGCGCAGGATGGCGTCGCGCGGGCCGTCCATCACGACTTTGCCGTTATCCAGCACGATGATGCGGTCAACCAGTGCGAGGATCGGCAGGCGATGGGTCGCCACCACCAGCGTGCGGTTTTTTCCGAGCCAGCCTTTCATATGCTGGATAAACTGCTTCTCGCTCACCTCGTCAAGCCACGCCGTGGGTTCGTCCAGCAGCAGAATATTGGGCGACGTGATGAGCGCGCGCGCCAGCAGCAGCGCCTGCCGCTGCCCGCCGGACAGCCCGGCCCCGCCTTCGCTGATGGTGTAGTTAAGCCCCATTTTCTGCTTGCGCACGAAATCCAGCGCGCCGCTCACCGTCAGCGCCATATGGATCTCCTCATCGGTCGCCAGCGGATTGCCCATCACGATATTGTCGCGCACCGAGCCAAAGAAGAGCCGCGCCTGCTGGCTCAACAGCTGCATATCGCGGCGCAGATCGGCCGGATCAAGATGGTTAAGGGAGATATCGTCCAGCAGGATCGATCCCTGCTGCGGCTCTTGCATGCCGGCCAGCAGCTGTAGCAGCGTGCTTTTGCCGGATCCGTTGCGCCCCAGCACCGCAATGCGCTCCCCGGCGTTGATATTCAGGCGGGCAATATTGAGCACGTTCAACTTCTCTTCGTCATCGTAGTAAAACCCGACGTCTTCCAGGGCGTAGCGGCCGTGCAGGTGCGATTTATGCACTTTTTTGCCGTGCTGCGGGTCGTCAATCGGGCGCTGCATCAGATCGTCCAGCCCTTTGCGCGCCACCTTCGCCGACTGCCAGCGCGACAGCACGCCGGAAAT
Organism: Enterobacter asburiae; assembly: GCF_021440515.1. Taxonomy (GTDB): domain Bacteria; phylum Pseudomonadota; class Gammaproteobacteria; order Enterobacterales; family Enterobacteriaceae; genus Enterobacter; species Enterobacter asburiae_E. The sequence continues at coordinate 65,474 of NZ_JAKCMV010000036.1, forward strand.
TTGCGCCAGCGGCGCGATAGTGCGCGAGGCCAGAATCGACGTCCCCACCAGCGCACCGGTGGTCATGTCGCCGCTGATGACCAGATAACAGCCGATCAGCAGAACCACCGCGTAGACGATAGACTGCACTTCCTGGGTCCAGGTCAGCAGCATGCCGGTCAGCCAGCGCTGCTTCATGCCCACGCTTGCCGCCACGTCGTTAGTATTGTTCCACTGGTTCTGAAAACGCTGCTCAGCGCGCATCAGCTTGATGTCCTCAATGCCCTGCACCGCTTCCACCAGCGTCGCGTTACGGATGGCAGATTCGCGCATCCCTTCGCTCGAGAGCCGCCCAAGCGGGCGCTGCACCAGCAGGCCGGGGATCAGCAGCAGCGGCACCGCAAGCAGAACCACCAGCACCAGCGGGCCGCCGATCATCCAAAGAATGAAGACGAACAGCAGGAAGAACGGCACGTCGGAAATCGCCGCGATGGTGGTGGAGGTGATCAGCTCGCGCACCGACTCCAGCTCGCGGATCTGGGCGATGAACGACCCGGTCGATTTCGAACGCGCGCCGTTTTTGATTCTTAACGCATGGGCAAACACGCGCTCGGAGATGCGCAGGTCGGCGCGCTTGCCGATGACGTCAGAAATGTGTACCCGCAGCATGCGCATGATGAACTCAAACAGGATGGCCACCATCACGCCGCCGAACAGCACCCACAGCGTCGCTTCGGACTGGGAGGGCACCACGCGGTCGTACACCTGCATGGAGAAAATCATCCCGGACAGCGCCAGCACGTTGGCGACCAGCGCCACCAGCATGATGTCGCTATAGCGCCGCCAGTCCTTGAGCGCCAGCTGCCAGAACCAGTTTTTCTCGTAGGGTTTGATGTAATCGTCCACGCGCGCGTCCGGCGTGGATTCCAGAGGACGGAGCACCAGCAGCCCCTTCAGACGCGTGCCCAGCTCTTCGCGCGTGAGCACCGTTTCAAGCCCGCCGTCGCCGCTGAATTGCAGGCTGACGTTGCCGTCGTTGTCCATGCGGTTGATGACCGCGATTTGCCCGCCGGTAAATTCGGCCACCAGCGGCAGGCGCCAGGGGTCGAGAAGCGTTGAGTCCGCCGGAGCCAGCCGCATGCCCAGCCCAAGCTGGCGCGCCATATCCTCCAGCACCTGCTGGCGCGGGGAGTGGCTTTCGTGATTGATCGTGACCCGGACGTGCTCCGCAGAGAAGTCCAGACGATAGTGCCGTGCGACGATGAGCATGGCCTGAAGCCACGGCTCATAGAGCGGATGAGTTTTCATAATGCTACTTCCTGTCCAGCGCGTTATTCACGCGCTGAAATGATATCCTTTTCGAATGGTTCGAAAATGAACAGTTCCCGAACGTAACCGAAAAATTACCATATGTTTTATATGGTTACTGTAAGTGTTGTAAAGAACGGCAAAGTACCGCGGAGGTTGCCCTCCGCGGTATGTTGACTAGACCACCAGCAGCTGATGGTTAGCCAGCAGCGTTGCCAGATCCGTTTGCACCCCGTTCAGGGTGACCACGGTGGTAGGGTCAAAGCTGCTGCCCGTTCCGTCGCGGTCAATCTGAATCTCGGTGTTGCTGCCGTTTTGCACCACGCGGATGTAGTCGCTGAGATTGCCCGCGCCGCTGTCCAGCGTGGCCACCCCGTTGACGTAGCTCGCCGACCCGGTTCCGGTATAGCCGCTGCCCGTCAGCAGATCGCGCAGGTCGATACGGTCGGTGTCCGCCGTCCCTTCCCAGGTGCCGACGGTAAAGCCGTTCACCACGTCGCTGCCGTTGCCGCCGGTGGCGCTGGAGGCGTCGATCAGCTTGTAGAGCAACGTGTCGTGACCGCCGCTGCCGATGTTGAAGGTGTCGTTGCCGCCGCGCCCTTCGAACTGGTTATCCCCGCTGTTGCCGGTAATAACGTCGTCGTGGTTCGAGCCCGCAACCCCTTCAATATTCACAAGCGTTGAGGTATTGAAGCCGGTGTTTTGCGCCGTCGTCACCCCAAGATCCACCGTCACCCCCGTACCGGCGTTGATATAGTCCACCACGTCCATACCGCCGGTGCTGCTCCAGGTATCGTGCTCGGACGTTGTCGTCCAGCCGCCGGAGCCGTTGTAGGTATAGGTGCCCGCATCCGCGACGAAGGTGTCGTTATAGCCCGTCCCGACAATCGTCCCGCCGTGGCCGCCGGTGGCCGCGTCTGCGGTCAGGACGTAGCCTTCCTTGCCGTTGCCCGCTTCCAGCCCGTCCCAGGTCACGTTGCTGGAAACGCCGTTGGTCGCCCGCACCAGCACCGCGTGATAGGTCTCATTGGCGTCCAGGCCGTAGAAGCTGATCAGCGACGAGGAGTCGTTAATCCCTATCCCCGACTGCGCGTTCAGGACCTGGCTTGACACCAGCTTGCCCGCCGAGTTGTACAGCTGAACGGTGTTGCCAAAGAAGGCGTTAATCCCTTCGCTATCGACAATCTTCAGGTGCATCGCCGTACCCGGCGCAACGCTGTTGGTGTTGCGCTCCAGGATCACGCTGCCGTTCTGGCGGAAGATCAGCAGATCCTGCGCGCCGTCCCAGTCGTAGTCGAGGCGTGCCGCACCGGACACCTGCGTGGCGGTGGCGGTGCTGAACTTCGACGCCGTGAAGCTCGCCGAGCCAGCAATACCGTCGTTGGTGTAGAGCCACGACTGCCCGCTGTTGGCCAGCTTGATGATGTCCATCTTGCCGTCCATGTTCCAGTCCACCGCCACGCTGACGTTGCCCAAGAATTTGTCCGTGGCCGCCGTGCCCACCGCGGTGCCCGCCAGCAGGTTGCCCGAGCCGTCGTTCAGCATCAGGACACCGCCCTGGTTGGTGCCGCTGGAGGTGCGGTACATGCTCATGTACAGATCCATGTAGCCGTCGCCGTTAAAGTCACCCCAGGTCATGCTGACGGCGTTGGTCGCCGCGCCGGAGCCGGTGGCGCTGTACATGGTGTTGATGAAGTTCTGCCCCCAGGTAAACGAGCCGTTACCCTGGTTGAACATCGTCGACAGCGCGAAGTTGTTGTTGCCGTTCGTCGTGTGCTGGGCAATATCCACCTTGCCGTCGTTGTTTAAGTCGACGCCGGAGACTTCAATCAGGCTGTTGTAGTTACCCACCGTTGAGCCGGATACAAAGGTGACGTAGGTCCCGGACTTTGAGCTGCCGACCAGCGTCCCGTTGCTGTTGAGCATAAAGGTGCTGGAGTCCGGGCCGCCCGCATCGCCGACCACGAAGTCCGTGTAACCGTCACCCTGAATATCAATCGCCACTACCGCGCCGTACCAGACCGCCGCCCCAAAGCCGCTGAGTGCCGTTGAGGTATAGGTGCCGTCACCTTTGTTAATCAGCTGCTGCATGTAGCTGTAGTTGGTGCTTTCGGCCAGGATGTCGTTCAGCCCGTCACGGTTGATGTCCGCGTACGTGCCGGAGGTGTAGTTCCCCGTCATCGTAAAGTTGCTGCCCACCGTCCACGAGCTGCGGCTGCCGGCATTCGCCGAGGCAATTTGCTGGTTCGACGTGACCGTCCACAGCCCGTCCGAATCCAGCATGTAGCTCGCGGCGTTCGACGTGCCCGCACTGGTCATGGTAAAGCCCAGCGTTACCGCCTCTTCGGTACCCACCACGATGCTTCCCGTGGTGGTGCCGGTGGAATTACCGTTGCCCGCGCTGCTCTTCACCTGCGCCGTCACGCTGTAGCTCTTCACGGACAGCGCATCGCTGTCCGGGATTTGCAGATACCAGGTGTTGTGGTTCGGGTCAACAACCACCGCCCCGCCCGCTTCGGAGGTGTAGGTTTTATTGTTAACGGTAACGACCAGATACTCCCCGTTGGTCAGCGCCGCCGACACGGTGCCGTTCAGAATTGGCGTCGTGTCCGGCGTCGTCTGAGCGGCAATGGTCGCCGTGGTGGTCGGGATGCTGGTATCGACCTTCAGCACAAAATCGTCTGAGTCGGTGTAGTTCCCCGCCACGTCGGTAATACGCAGAACGTAGGTGTGGTTACCGTCGTGCAGGCCGCTGTCCTGGAAGTACCAGCTGGTCGCACCGTTCATGGTGACCTGGCCCAGCAGGACGCCGTCTCGATAAAGCTGCGCGATCTCCCCGGCGGCCAGCCCCTGATTCAGGGAGCCGCTGATGAGCGGCGTGGTGTCGTCCGTCGAGACGTTTTCACCGAAGACGCCGGTACGTTCACCGTCGGTATCGGTATAGCTGACGATGGTGCCCTTCGTGACCGGCGGCGTGGTGTCTACCGTCACCACCTGCTGCGCGGTGGAGCCGACGTTGCCCGCCTGGTCGACGATGCGCACCTGATAGGTGTAATCATTGTCGGTCAGCGCGCGGGTATCGGTGTAGGTCCACTGGGTATGGTTCACCGTGACGTCGATCCACGTCGCGCCGCCGTCCAGGCTGATCTGCACCCGCTCGTCGCTCGCCAGCTCGCCGCCGAGCGTGCCGCGCAGCGTCAGTGAGGTATCGTTGGTGATGAAGTCGCTGCCGGACTGCCCGGTATCGTCGCTGATGGCGTCAATGGTGATGCCGTACTGCGGCGCCTTCGTGTCCACGGTCACGACCTGCGAGGTGGTTGCCCCGACGTTGCCCGCCTGGTCCACCACGCGAACCTGATAGTCGTGATCGCCGTCGGCGAGCGTGCGCGTATCGGTGTAGCTCCAGCTCGTGCCGTTCACCTTCGCGTAAACCCAGGTCGCGCCGCCGTCGAGGCTTACCTGAACGTACTCGCCGTTGCCCAGCGCCGCGCCGAGCGTGCCGTTGAGCGTGTACGACGTTTGGCTGGTCAGGAAGTCGTTGTTATCAAACCCGGTATCAACGGTGATGTTATCCACGGTCACGGTGATGGCCGCGTCCGGGGCAACGGTATCGACCGTCACCTGCTGGTGCGCGGATTCGCCCACGTTGCCAGCCGCGTCAATGACGCGTACCCAGTAGTCGTAGGTCTGGTTGCCCAGCGTGCGGCCATCGACGTAGTACCAGGTCTTCCCGACCACGATGACGTTCTGCCAGGTGCTGCCGCCGTCGAGGCTGATCTGCACGCCCTCACCGTCGGCCAGCGTCGCGCCGAGGGAGCCGTGCAGCGTCAGCGACGTGTCGTTGGTCACGAAGTCGCTATTGCTCAGACCCGTGTCGTCGCTGATGCTGTCGATAGAGACCGTTTTGCTGGCGTCCGGCGCAACGGTATCAATGGTCACCACCTGACTGGTGGTGGCGCTGACGTTGCCCGCGTCGTCGGTGACGCGCAGCTGGTAGTTATAGTCACCGTCGGCCAGCGTGCGGTTATCGACGTAGGTCCAGGTCAGCCCGCTGACGTTCACGTCAATCCAGGTTTTGCCGCCGTCAATGCTGATCTGCGCATGTTCGCCGCGGCCCAGCGCCGCACCGAGGGTGCCGTTCAGCGTGATTTGGTTATCGCTGGTGATGAAGTCGCTGCCGGACAGCCCCGTATCCTGCGTCACGGCATCCACGGTGATGGTGGTTGCCGCAGGCGCGGTCAGATCGAGCACCACGTCCTGGCTGTCGGTCGCGCCGACGTTGCCCGCGTTATCAACCACGCGCACCTGATACTGGTAGGTGCCGTCGGTTAAGGTGCGGCCGTCGGCGTAGCGCCAGGTCGTGCCGGTCACCGTCAGGTCAATCCAGGTCGCGCCGCCGTCGAGGCTGATCTGCGCCTTCTCGTTGTTTCCAAGCTGCGCCGTCAGCGAGCCGTTAATCACCACGTTTTTGTCGTTAGTGATGAAATCACTCGCGCTCAGGCCGGTGTCGTTTTGCAGCGAGTCGATGCTGATGCCCATCGACGGCGGGGTCAAATCGACCGTAACCGTGTGGTCAGCGCTCGCGCCGTTGCCGATCGCGTTGCTGACCTGGGCGTTAATCACGTAAGCGCCGCCGTCCGCCAGCGCCGTCACGTCCGCGCTGCCGAGGGTGTAGCGCCAGCTGCCGTCGCTCTGCACCGTGGTGGTGTAGGTTTTGCCGTTCAGCGTAATGGTCACCGTCTGGCCCGCAGGCGCGCTGGTCGTGCCGCTGACCACCAGCGGCGTGCCGTGCTCCGCGGCGCTCACGATGTCGTCCTGGGCAAAGGTGCTGATGGCGATCGTCGGCACGTCCCCGCTCAGCGTCACGTCGTGCGCGGCGCTGCCCGGATTGCCTGCCTTATCGGTTACCGAGGCGGTTATGCTGTACTTGCCGTCGGTCAGGCCAACGAGATCGTGCCCTTCCACGAAGATCGACCATGAGCCGTCCGCGCCCACGGTGGCCTGGTAGCTGTGCCCGTTAAAGGTCACGGTAATCGTTTGTCCCTGCTCGGCGGTGGTGGTTCCGCTGACGGTTTGTCCCGCCTGCTGCTCCGCATTGTTGACGATGTTGTCGCCCGCCACCGTGCTGATGGTGACGGTTGGCGCAACGGTATCTACCGTCAGGGTGTGCGTGGCATCGCCACCGTTCCCGGCCCTGTCGTGGACCGATGCGGTCACGGTAAGCGCCCCCTGGCTCAGGGAGGCAAGATCGGTCGCCGGGACGTCCAGCGTCCAGGTACCATCCGCCTTCACCTGCGCGGTGTAGGTCTTACCGCCGAGGGAGACGGTCACCGTCTGCCCGGCCTCCGCGCTGCTCGAACCGTGAACGGTCAGCGGCTGCTGCGCCTCGGCCGCGTTGAGCATATCGTCACCGGAAATCGTCGCGATGCTCACCACCGGCGGGGTGGTGTCTACGCTGACGCTGTGGGTCGCCGACGCGCTGTTGCCCGCGCTGTCCTGCGCCGACGCGGTAACCTGATAGTTCGAACCGTCCGCCAGGGCGCCAACGTCCGCCGCCGGAACCGTCGTGCTCCAGGTGCCGTCCGCCAGAACGGTCGCCGTGTAGGACTTGCCGTTCAGCACTACCGTCACCTTCGTGCCGGTGGCGAACTGGGCGCTGGAACCGCTGATGACCAGCGCGCTGCCCGCTTCGGCGGCGTTAATCACGTCGTCACCGCTGAGGGTATTGACGGTCAGCGCCACCGAGGCGGTATTGACCAACACGTCGTGGGTCTGGGTGCTGCTGTTGCCCGCGCCGTCGGTAATGGTCGCGCTGATGGTCACTTTACCGTCCGCCAGGGCCGAGATAACGCTGGCCGGAACGCCCACGCTCCAGCCGCCGCTGGCGTCAACGGTGGTGGCGTACTGCTTGCCGTCAATGGTGACGACCAGCTTATCGCCCACGGACGCGCCGGTGGCGGTGCCGCTGACGATCTGCGCCTGACCGTGCTCAACGCCGTTAATCACGTCGTCACCCGCCACGGCGTTAAAGCTGATGGTCGGCGGCGTGGTGTCGAGGGTGATGGCCTTGTTCGCGCTGCCGGGGTTGCCCGCCGCGTCGCTGACGCTTGCCTGCACGGTGTAGCCGCTGTCCGCGAGCGCCGCCAGATCGCCCGACGGCACGTTCACGCTCCACGCGCCGCCCTGACCGACCTGCGCGGTATAAGATTTGCCGCCCAGGGTCACGGTCACCGTCTGGCCCGCTTCCGCGGTGGTGGTGCCGGTAAGGGTCACGCCCGCCGCCGCTTCGTCGCGGTTGATGGTGTTGTCTGCCGCAACGGTGTCGATGGTGACGGACGGCGCGGTGGCGTCAACGCTGTACTCGCGTCCCGCCGTGGCGCCGTTGCCGTTCTTGTTCGTCACGCTGACCTGCACGCTGGCGTCGCCGTCCTTCAGCCCTGCCAGATCCGCCGACGGTACGGTGGTTGTCCACTTGCCGTCCGCATCGACCTTCGCGGTGTAGGTTTTGCCGCCAAAGGTAATGTTGACGGTCTGGTTTTCCTCCACGTGAGTGGTAAGGCCGGAAAGCACCAGATCGGCGCCCTTCTCCGCCGCGTTAATCACGTCATCGGTCGCGATGGCGTTGACGCTGATGGCTACTTCAGCCAGATCCACGGTCACGCCGTGGCTGATAGAAACCGGATTACCCGCGCTGCTTTCGCCTTCAACGGTAATCACCAGCTTGCCCGCCGCCAGCGCGCCCACGTCCGCAGACGGAACCGCCGCGCTCCAGGTGCCGTCCGCCAGCACGGTCGCCGGATAGGTTTTGCCGTTGACGGTGACGGTCAGCGCCGTGCCCGCCGTCAGGCCGTCGCTGCTGCCGGTGATAATCAGGTTCTGGCCGTGCTCGATGCTGTTGATCACGTCATCGCCCGCCACGGTGTCCACGCGCAGGCCCGGGAGATTCGCGTCGATGGCAATATCGCGCTCGCCGCTTCCGCTGTTGCCGTGGCCGTTGGTCACGCTCGCGGTGACGGTCAGGCCGCCGTTGCCCAGCGCCTCCAGCACGTCGGCCGGGACGTTCACCGTCCAGGTCAGATCGCTCTGCACCGTGGCGGTTTAGGTGTTGCCGCCAATGGTCCCCGTCACGGGTTTGCCCGCTTCCGCGTGGGCAACC